>NZ_JBFFQD010000101.1:0-1643 GCF_041573655.1 Methyloceanibacter sp. | reverse complement strand
TTCGAGGCCAATCTCGGCTATGCCGACGGCACCACCGAGGAGCAGAAATCCGAGCTTGCGGAGAGCGCCGATGTCATTTTCTCCGCAGGGCCCGCAGGCCGGCAGATCCTCAGCCTGGCGCAAATCAAACCGGCCAAGGACATGAAGGTGGTCGCCGACGTGAACGCGGTGCCGCCACTCGGCATCGAAGGCGTCGGCATGAAGGACAAGGGCACGCCCATCGACGGAACGGGCGCGGTCGGTATCGGCGCGCTCGCCATCGGCGACGTTAAATACAAAACCGAAGCCGGTCTCTTCAAGAAGATGATCGAGGCCGACAAACCCGTCTATCTCGATTTCCGTGCCGCCTATCGGCTCGCACAAGATCTCGTCTCCTAGAGGCGAATCCCTCCTGATTGCCGCGGTCTCGGGCCGCGCGCTGGCACTCGCCGCGCGGGACGCCGGCTATACGCCGCTGGTCGCCGATTTCTTCGCGGACCTGGATACGCAAGAGCTGGCACATGCGTGCCGCAAGATGCCAGGGCCGATCGCAGACGGCTTCCAATGGGATCACCTGGAACCAGCGCTGGCGGAACTAACGCACAATGCCCCCTCGCCCGTGTGCGGACTGATCTATGGCGCGGGCTTCGAAGACCGCGCACATCTTCTGACATATATCAACGAGCGTTGGCCGCTGCTCGGCAATGACGCGCGCACCGTCACACGAATCAAAGCGCCGGAGACGTTCTTCGCAGCACTCGATGCGCTCGGCATCGCTCATCCTGCGACGCAGACGGAGCGCCCCGCAAACCGCACCGGCTGGGTCGCCAAACGCCGTGGCGGCGCCGGCGGCAGCCATATTGTCCGGGATGCCGACGCAAGCGACGTTTACCACCAAGAGTTGGTGAGCGGGCGTACGGTCTCGGCCCTCTTTGTCGCCAACGGACAAGACGCGCGCGTCCTTGGCCTCAGCGAGCAATGGACGGCGCCCGCTCCCGCAAAGCCTTGGCGCTATGGCGGGGCGGTGTGTCCGGCGACGGTGCCCAGCAGCACTGCCGCCGAGATGGAGCGCGCCACGCTTGCAGCGGCAAAGGTTTTTGACCTCAAAGGACTCGCCTCCGCCGACTTCGTGCTGACGGAAACCGAAATCTACCTGCTGGAAATCAACCCGCGCCCCGGCGCAACGCTCGATATCTACGCCTGCGCCAATCAGCCGCCGCTCGCTCTTCACCTCGATGCGCTGGCCAATCGCGCGCTTCCCGAAAATCAACCTGCAATTGAGGGGGCAGCGGCGTCGGCGATCGTCTTCGCGCCGGAAACGCTTGTCATGCCGCGCGATATGGCGTGGCCCGCTTGGACCGCCGACCGGCCAAAGCCCGGCGAGCGGATCGACAAACAGCGCCCGATATGCACTGTCTTGGCGCGCGCCGGGGACGAGGCGGAGGCAAGAAACCTCGCCGAGACGCGGCAAGCCAGCATACTGGCCAAGATACAAAACACACACTGAGCGTTGAGGGGGAGGCTGAGTTGAGCAAGAACAAGAACAAAAAAAGCACAAAACAAGAGATGAGACTGCCGAGTATCAATGCCCAAGTCGCACCGCTGGTGCGCAAGATTATCGACAATGCCGAAGCACTGCGTGTCGCAGTGACCAAAGGCTCGCT
>NZ_JBFFQD010000100.1:0-1976 GCF_041573655.1 Methyloceanibacter sp. | reverse complement strand
CTGATCATTCTGTTTGTGTTCTAGTTCGAGCCCTTTGGCTCTTTAACTTAAGGACACGACGATGCCGCAACTCGATCCGCTCGATTGGGCACCTCAGCTCATCTGGCTCGCCCTCACCTTCGGCGTTCTTTACCTGCTGATGGTGTGGGTAGCGTTGCCGCGCATCGGCAACGTGATCGATAAGCGCGCGGCACACATCAAGGACGACTTGGAAGCCGCCGACAAGCTCCGGCGCGAGACCGAGGACGCCATCGCCGCTTACGAGCAGGCGTTGGCCGAAGCCAAGCAAAAAGCGCATGGCATCGTCGAGGAAGGCCGCGCCAAGCTGAAAGCGGAAACCGACGCTGAGCGGGCCAAGCTCGAAAAGAAGCTCGCCGCCCGAAGCGCTGAGGCCGAGGCGCGCATCGAAGAAGCCAAGGCTTCGGCGATGAAAGAGGTGAACACGGTCGCCACGGATGTTGCTGCCGACATCGTGCGGCAACTGACGGGCACGGCGCCGGCTAAAGGCGACATCGAGAAGGCCGTGACTGCGGCGCGGAAGGCTTGACGTCATGGATATCTTCGCCACACCGGAATTCTGGGTTGCCGTCTCCTTCTTCTTGTTCCTTGCGCTCGTGTTCTATTTCGGCGTGCACAAGAAGATCGCCACGGCGCTTGACGCCCGCGCGGATGCCATCGCCAGGGAGCTCAACGAAGCCCAATCCTTGCGCGAAGAGGCGGAGAAGGTGCTCGCCGACTACCGCCGCAAGCAGGGTGACGCGGCCAAGGAAGCCGACGACATCGTGGCGCTCGCGGGCAAAGAGGCCAAGGCCATGGCCGCCGAGACCTCCCGCGCCATGAAGGAGCAGTTTGAGCGGCGCATGAAGCAGGCCGAGGACAAGATCGCCCGCGCCGAGACGGAGGCCCTGCGCGACGTACGCGCCGCCGCGGCCGACGCCGCCGTGGCTGCTGCGCAGTCGGTGATCGCGGGCAAGCTGACGGCCGAGACGGCCGACACGCTGATCACGCAGGGCATCGATACCCTGAAATCCAAGCTGAACTAGCGCTTTTCCGCCTCAAGACTGTCGATCGCGGCAACCGCTTCACTTCGTCTCCAGTTTTTGGCAATTCACTAAGACCTGATGAGATAGAGTGATCTCATGGTGCATGTCGTCGAACCACGGCACTCAGCCACCCTTGCCGATTACGAGAGCATCGCTGATCTGAACGGCACGGTGCGCAGTCTTCGCCAAGAGGCCGAGAGCCGCTTGACCGGACTGGAAGGCCGCCGCTTGGTGATGGTGAACAGCACCGCGCAGGGCGGCGGTGTCGCAGAGATGTTGCCGGCGCTGCTGGCCTTGCTGCGCGAACTCGGCGTCGACGCACACTGGCTGGTGATGGAGACGCAGGAACACGACTTCTTCCGGCTGACCAAGCAATTGCACAATCTCATCCATGGCATGGGCGACCCAAATCTCGGGCCGGACGACCGCGCACTCTATGACCGGGTAAGCGAAGAGAATGCCGACGCGATCGAGGCATTCCTGTCGCCGGGCGATGTGCTGGTCATTCACGATCCCCAGCCCATGGGCGCCGGCGCGCTTCTTCGCGAAAGGCTGGATCTCGCGGCGATCTGGCGCTGCCATATCGGCCTCGACCGTGAGACGCCGCAGACCCGTGCCGCCTGGGACTTTCTCGATCCTTACGCGGAGCCTTACGATCACGCCGTATTCACCGCACCGGAATACATTCCGAGCTGCCTCGCCGGACGCTCCACAATCATCCACCCGGCCATCGACCCCTTGAGCGACAAGAACCGCTACCTCAGGGTCCACGAGCTGGTGGGCATTCTCGCCAACGCCGCGCTCGTCAAGCCCTGGGGTCCGGTCACGACCCCGGCGTTTCCCGAACCCGCCAAACGACTTCAGGCGGATGGCAGCTGGGCGCCCGCGACAGAGCCGGAGGATTTCGGCCTGTTGTTCCGGCCGATCGTGACG
>NZ_JBFFQD010000099.1:0-2544 GCF_041573655.1 Methyloceanibacter sp. | reverse complement strand
GACCTTGCCGAGCGCACTGCGTACTTCGTCGATCCGCGTAATCGCAGTGGCCATTCCGAGCATCACATTGCCGGACATGGAGCCCGAGGCATCGAACACGATCATGGCATCGTCGGTGCACGATTCCTCGGCGCCGATTTGCGCATACGCGAAACCGAGCGAGGTAAGAAAGCCGAGTGCCGTGGCGGTGCCCAAGCCGATCAGGTGGGGCAGCCTCACGCCAGCACCTCTCGGAGATCCTTGAAAGCAAACACCCGGGTCGCATGCGAGTGCTCTTTCCATGCGCCGCCGCCGGCAAGGACCAGCTTGATACCAGCCTTGTCGGCCAACTCGGATAGCGGCTTCTGATAGAGAGCAACCGATACAGGCGAGCTCGCGGCCGAGGCAGTCACCAAGAACATATTCGGCTTGAGCTTGCTTGCAAGGTCGCCGAGTTCGCCAACCGGCAGTCCTTCGCCGATCCAGATGGAACGCCAGCCCCGTTCGGCCAACACAAGCTCGGCGAGCGCCAAACCTAGTGTGTGCCGTTCGCCTTCGATGGTGAACAGTGCCGTGCACGGCGCATCGTCAGGGGTATGTATCTCGCTGAGGCACGCCGCCACTGCACGACGTAGCGCTTCGGTGGCCGCGTGCTCCTCGAAGATCTGACACACACCGGCCTCCCACTGCCGGCCGATCTCGGCGACAGCGGAGGCGACTTCGTCGGCCGTATCGGCCCAGCTTCCCGTCTCCTGACTTGAGGCAATGAGGGCGACCTTCACGCGCACTGCATCTCCGCTCATCAGCACATCGAACCAGCGCGCCAGGGGACCGCTAAGCCGGGCGGGGCGGTTGGCGGCGATGAGGCGTCGGAGTTCGGTGACATAGATGCGGCGGTGACCGCCCGGTGTCCGCTCCGCATGCAAGACACCGCTATCTGCCCATCGCTGGATCGTCGCTGGCGCTACACCGAGCCGTCGCGCCGCCTCTCCGGCCGAAACCATCATATCGCTCATCTCAGTGCTCCAGGGCCTTGCGCGCGATATTGCTCGCGCGCTCGTTGCCGGTGGGATAGTAGGCGCCGGTCTGGTTGTCGCCGAACTCCTGCATACGCACCCGAGCGCGCTCGATCGCCTCGGGCTCCTTTGCGAGCTTCAACATGTGCGCGGCGCAGGCGTCGGCATCGAGCTCCATGTTCTTCAGAAGCGGGCGCAGGTAATAGAAGGGCTGCACTTCGGTGCCAGTGGCTCTCTGCGTGGTGAGCCGCGTATGGCCGAATCCTGCGTTTTTCAGACAAAACAGCCGTCTCCAGGGAACTGATCCAAATTCAGGTGAATGATATGAGCGATTTTAGTGCTTGTAAATCGCTTATTTCACATTCATCGTTGGATCGTTAACCTATCCCGCGCCCAACCAGCAGGCCCCCACCCTTGGCGCGGAACGAGGCCCCCGGAGCTCCCCCCGCTCCGGGGGTTCTCGAAGCAGCGGGTCCCACGCCCCAAGTGGGCTCCGTTAGTGAAATGCGTGAAAAAGGAGCAAGGAAGTATGTCGAGATTTATTAGATTTGTGGCCGCCTCGGCGGTCCTCATGGCTCTGTTCCTGAGCGGCGCGGTGGCACGCGCCGCCGAGAAGGATATCGTCGACACGGCGGTCGCCGCCGGACAGTTCAAGACGTTGGTCGCAGCGCTCGATACGGCCGGTTTGGTCGACACGTTGAAGGCAGACGGGCCGTTCACCGTCGGCACCTAGGCGCCCTGCCCGGTCTACTCCACGACCGCGATGATCGGCCCATAGCCACCGTGAGAGGGCGCATCGTTACGGCGAAGGCCGGGCGCATAGATGCCGGGCGCGGAGCCGCCATCTAGAAACAGCGCGTTCTGCGTGCCGAGCCCATCGCGGAAAAATTGCGCGAACTCATAGAAGCTCACCCGCCCGCGGGTCATGACGAAATGAGCCTTGCCGTCGGGCGAGACGCCGACACCGTTGCGCGGCTTGAAGTCCTTCGACTTGACGAGGAACGCCGGATGGATGGTCCCGTCGATCACGAGCATCGGGCCCGACTGGGTGGCAAACTGCGCCGTGGGACGCGTCTCGACGTAGCGTTCCGTGGGAAGCACGCCCGCGCCGTCGCGGCCGAAATAGAATACGCCGTTCGGCTTCTTGTAGAAGTTCGGCACTTGGCTCGGCCTGCCTTTGACAGTCTTGCGGTTGATTTTCGCAAGCCGCCTGCCGTTCTCGACATAGAGCCCCACGGGACTGAAATCGTCCTCGTACATGCCGCCGTTCATGGCGAACTGTAACGACTGCCCCTGCTCTTCGAGCTCACTTGAGAGCGCATCGAAGGTGCGGAATGCGCGCCCGTCTTGCCCACGCCAGTAGAGCCGCAACTCGTCCTTGGCAGGATCGAAAGTGCAGACGATGTAACGTGCGCGCTCGTACCGTGCATCGCGGCAAGCATCGGCGCGGGCTACACCGGAGGCAGCCACGGCCGTCAAAAGCACGAGGCCAATCTGGAGGAAGCGCTTGCGCATCGGGCCCAAGCGTCTACTTCAGCGCCACGAAGAT
>NZ_JBFFQD010000098.1:0-2619 GCF_041573655.1 Methyloceanibacter sp. | reverse complement strand
GAAGGCCTGCGTACCGTCCGCAGTTTCTATCTTGAGGACGGGAAGGAAGCCCACGCCCTGCCCAAAGCGGCCGAGGCAGCCAAGACCGCTTAGAAGCAGATTGGTTGATGTTCGCTGCAGCCTACCGGTACCGCCTGGACGAATAAGCACCACACGCGCCCTTGAGCCGGTTATCGTTGCCGAGGGCCTGGCAAATGTAGACCTTCTTCAACGGGTCGTTGCGCACCTGCGCCACAGTCACCTTCCAGCCATAGCTCCGCGCCACGCGCGCGATCTCTTGATCCTGACAATAAGGCGTCGAGAGAAGACCGTGCTTCATGACTTGAAAGATGCCCTGGCATTTGATCTTGGCCGCGAGCGCGGGTGCCGTCACGCTGATGAGCAGCACGCCAATAAGGCCCGCCGCCAAACCGATCGCATTATGATGTTCGCGCATGTCTGCCTCCCATCACTAAGCCGCAGAGGAGTTGCGCGCCATGTGGCGCCGCAACTCACCACTCCGCGGATTGTAGAACAGGAATGAGCCCTTCGTCTCCATTGGCGTAGGCCTCACCATTGGGCCAAACAGCGGCGGGGCGCCCGTCGCTCACCAATTGCCCCTCCTCCAGCGCAAGCCGCGGCAACGGCAGGCAAACGAACCGTTCGTCGACAATCCAAAACGAGCCGAGCCCTGCCAACAGGGCGTCCACGAAGGGCATATAGACGTCGTTCAAGTGCTGGAGGCTCTCGTTCTCGACGCTGTTTCCGGCGATCGCTTCGCGCATCGCGGTCGATGCAAGACATGCCACGCTGTTGCTTACCTCACCGGCCTCGCCAGACACGAGATTGATCAGTGTGATGCGGAACGCCTCCAGATGGAGTGCGTCGGCGAGCCGCGTCTCGGCTTCTTCGCGCGCCTTCAGATAGGCCGACCACATCGCCTTGTCGCGCTGAAGCTCGACCTCCGCCTGATCGCGCAACGCCTGCATCGTCATATGCCAGCGGCTGGCATCGGGACTTTCAAAATCGATGCCCGCCAATTCGCTATTGGCCTGCTGCGGTCCCATGGCCCAGGTAAAGGACATGTCCCGAAAGCCGATGAGCCGGCCATGCTGCCGCAGCGCCTCTTCCGCGGCAAGCGGATCAAAATAGGGACGCGCGGGGTCGATCCCGTTAAGTCGCGAGATGATCCTCTCTACTTCGTCCACGCCGTTGCCCTCCCCCAGAAGCGTCCTCCCTCGGACGCGTGTGAACGCAAAACCCAGCCATTTGTGGCTCGCAGCGTGCCGGCATTGGCTGCCGGTCCAGTTGTCTGGTCGGCGATCCTACACCGCGCAGCCCACCATTTCATGTCATGAAGTGACTCAGGAGCCGATGGACTGGCTCTGAGCCTTCCACCCCGCGGCGCCCGGGAGGGATCGCGCCGCAGGAGAACCGGCAGAGCTCGCCGCCGGGCGCGGAAGTTCCGCTTCGATCCGCGCGGCGGACTCGTCCCACGACAGGATGCCGTCGCGCCACGCCGGATCTCGAGCCGCGATGAGCGCACGTTCGACGACGCCCTTCCAGTCGCCCTCACCCGCTTGGTCGTAAGGAATGACATTGTCCCGAGCGCCAGCCAGGAGATCAGGGGCCACGATGGGCAATAAGCAATAGGAATACTGGAGCAGCTTCAGACTGGACTGGGCGAGATAAAGCTCCCGTTCCGTCATGGGATAGGGCGCGATCCCGAAATCCGCGAACTTGATGTAGGGAATAATGTCTGCGAAAGGCCGCTCGCCATAGACCTTTACGTTGGACGGGTAGTCCCCAGACATGCCGTTTCCGAACAGGTGGAACATGACCTCGGGGCTGTGGCGCGCCATGGCCGATATGGCCACGCTGTCGAACAGCATGTTTCCCACTGCGACGGCGTTGCGGCTGCTACGCGGGTATGGCGAGACGGTGCACCCGTCGAAGGCCGGCTTGTCGATCGCTTGCGGCGCGAAGGCGAGCTTGCCGCCGGCGGGCAGATGCTCCGCCATGCGCGGTGAATTCACAAGTACGAGATCGCACGCGCGGGAAAGGTGCTGCTCCAGCTTGACCAGGTAGTTCGATGCGCCGATCGTATCGAGACGATCGCGGCGGAAATAGACGACACGGGCATTTTTGTTTGTTCGCCGAATGGCGTCGAAGAAGCAGATGCCCGTGCCAGACTCCAGCAGCACCCGTCCAGCCCGGCGACACTATTTACGTCCGCGAACGCTTCTTCTAGCCGTCATCGCCGTGCTTGAGGCTGTCGTAGACCCATTGCACCGCGGCAAAGACGAGGGCCGTGGACCAGCCGAACATCAAAAGGCCATTCGCGGCCTCGAACGAGGACAGAAGCCGCCAGTCCTCGTCGAGCGTGATGTCGCCGAAGCCGAGCGTGGTGAACGTCACGGTCGAGAAGTAGACCGCCGTCTCCAAGGTCTCGATCGCACCCAGCCCCACATAGAGAAGCGCCCAAGCCCATACCTCGGTCACGGTCGCGAGAAAAAGCCACATCACGAACACGCCCAGTTCAAGTGTCGCCCGCAGCTCCGTACGTGCCGGGTGGCGATCGAGATGACCGCGCAAGTAATCGATCCCGACTAGCGTGAAAACACCCTGTATGATCGTCGT
>NZ_JBFFQD010000097.1:0-2639 GCF_041573655.1 Methyloceanibacter sp. | reverse complement strand
GTCCACGGCGACTTGCTGTTCGAGCTTGGCATCACGCTGTGGCGCGTGGTGGCTGCGTTCGTGATCGCCATGGTGATCGGCAGCGCCCTCGGGCTCCTCATGGGCCAGATACCGGCCGTCAATCGCGTGCTGGACCCCTGGCTGATCGTCTTCCTCAACCTTCCGGCGCTGGTGATCATCATCCTGGCCTATGTGTGGTTCGGGCTGAACGAAGCGGCGGCCATCGGCGCTGTCGCGCTGAACAAGATTCCCAATGTGATCGTGACCTTACGCGAGGGCGCCAAGGCGCTCGATCCCGGCCTGGACGAGATGGCCCGCGCCTATCACATGTCGCCCTGGAGCAAGTTCCGCAATGTGACGTTGCCCCAGCTGCAGCCCTATTTTGCAACCGCCTCGCGCACGGGGCTGTCCTTGATTTGGAAGATCGTGCTCGTGGTCGAATTGCTCGGCCGGCCGAACGGCGTGGGCTTCGAGCTTCACCTCAACTTCCAACTCTTTAACGTGACCGCCATTCTCGGCTATACGCTAGCCTTCGTGGCGGTCATGCTCGCGATCGAATACCTACTGGTGCAGCCCCTTGAAAGATACTCTACCCGCTGGCGCAACAAGCCAGTTTAGAATCCGCATCGAGGACAAGACGCATATCGGGGCTGACGGCACGAGGCTGACAGCCATCCGCGACTTTTCGCTCGACCTCAGGCCTGAGAGCATGACCGTGCTCATGGGGCCGTCGGGCTGTGGCAAGACCACGCTGCTGAGGATCGTGGCCCATCTCGACGACCACTATAGCGGCGAGATCGAGATCCCCCGGGATGCCCGGCTTGGCTTCATGTTCCAAGAACCGCGGCTGCTGCCGTGGCGAACGGTGCGGCAGAATATTGAACTTGTGGCCGCGCCGGGGTTCTCGCAAGACAATCTCGATCGCTTGGCACATGCGGTTGGCATTGCTGACATGATGCAGCGCTATCCGGGAGAGCTTTCGCTTGGGCTGGCCCGGCGCGTAGGCCTAGCCCGCGCCTTCTCCACACAGCCCGACCTTCTTCTCCTCGACGAGCCGTTTGTGTCACTCGACGAAAAGACGGCCGACCGCCTGCGGTGCCTGCTGTTGGAGGTGTGGTCGGAACGGCCCACGACGGCTCTTCTCGTCACCCACAACGCCCGTGAGGCCATCCAGCTCGCCGATCAGCTTGTCCTGCTCGCGCCGCGCCCCACCCACGTCCTCGCGGTCGAGACCATCGACGTGCCGCAGGACAAACGGACGCCCAAGATCGTCGACGAAATTCACGCCGATTTCCTCAAGCGCCACCCGGCAAATTTCTCAGAAAAGTAGGAAGGCCTCGCCTAGCCAGCGGCCGGAGCGGCGCCGACCTTCCGCTGCTGAATGCCGCGCGAAGGATCGTAGGCCCATACCGACAGCGCCAAGAAGACCACGGTGCAGCCGGCAACCACGGCCAGCGCCTCCCAGTTCATCTTCAGATAGAAGGAGAACCGGATGAGTTCCACCGCCCAGGTGAAGGGGTTATAGAGGCAGAAATAATAGAGGGTGAGGCTGCCCTCCCGCATCTTCCACAACGGGTACAGCGCCGAGGAGGCGAAGAACATCGGGAAGATGACGAAGTTCATGATGCCGGCAAAGTTCTCCAGCTGCTTGATCGTCGAGGACAGCAACATGCCGAGCGCCCCGAACATCATGCCCGTGAGGATCAACGCCGGGAGCGCCACGAGATAGCCCCACAGGGGCAGTTCCACGCCACACAGATAGGCCACGAGCAGGAACGTGTAGACCTGGAACAGCGAAACGAGCACCCCGGCGAACAGCCGCGCCATAAGCAGGAACCAGCGCGGCAAAGGTGTCGTCAGCAGCACGCGCATGGAGCCCATCTCACGGTCATAGACCATGGAAAGCGAGCTCTGCATGCCGTTGAACAGCTGGATCATGGCGAGCAGACCCGGCGTGATATAGACGTCGTAGGTGATGTAGGTCTCGTAAGGCGGGATGATCGAGATCCCGAGTGCCGCCCGGAAGCCCGCCGCGAAGATGATCAGCCAAATCAACGGACGCACCAGCGCCGCGAAGAAACGCTCGCGCTGCTGCAGGAACCGTAAGAGCTCCCGCCAGACAATGCCGCGGAAGGCGCGCGCGTAGTGCAGGAACGTCATGCGGCCACGTCCTCCCCGGCAGTGCTGCCGATCAGCAGCCTGAACGCATCGCCGAGATCCTTGGCTCCGGTATCCGCCACCACGGCCTTGGCCTCGCCTTGCGCCACCACGCGGCCATTGCTCAGCACAACCAGATCGTCGTCCGGCTCGATCTCGTCGAACAGGTGGGTCGCCCACAGCACGCCGATATTGTCGGACCGCGCCAAGTTGTGGATATGCCGCACGATGGCCGCCCGGGTCGGATCGTCGAGACCGATGGTTGGCTCATCCAGGAGAAGGAGCTTGGGGCTGTGCAGCAAGGCCCGTGCGATCTCTACACGGCGCCGATGGCCGCCATTGAGCGAGCGGACCCTCTCCCCGATGCGCTCCTTCATGTCGAGCGCCGTGAGCGCCTTGTCCATCCGCTCGTCGGCCTCCTTGCGCTTCAGCCCGCGTAGCGAGGCGAAATAGCGGAGGTTCTGCTTCACGGTCAGATCAAG
>NZ_JBFFQD010000096.1:0-2680 GCF_041573655.1 Methyloceanibacter sp. | reverse complement strand
TGCGGAGCGTTGTCGCGCCGGCGCGCCCCTTGTTGACGATTATGGGTAGTACGGAGACGGCTAGATTTGAAGCGCTTTGCGCACCGTCGTTGGCACGGACTGCGGGAACAGAAGATCTATGAAGCGTCCGGCGGTGGGCTGCGGCTCGTGATTGGCCAGCCCCGGCCGCTCATTGGCCTCGATAAACCAGTAATTGGGCTCCGTGGGTGTCCGTACGATGAAATCGATTCCCGTGACGGGAATGTCGATGGCGCGGGCAGCCTTCACCGCGGCGTCAATCAGGGCCGGGTGCAGGATACCGGTGACGTCGTGGATCGTCCCACCGGTATGAAGATTGGCGGTCTTCCGCACCGTGATGGTCTCGTCGGGCGCCGGTACGTCGTCGAGCGCATAGCCGGCCACGGCCAGGCACCGCTCCGTCTCCGCATCGAGTGGAATCGCCGATTCTCCACCTGTCGCAGCGGACCGCCGGCGTGACTGGCGCTCGACGAGCTCGCGCACCGTCGCCTTGCCGTTGCCGATCACGGAGGCGGGCTTGCGGACAGCCGCGGCGACCACGCGGTAGTCGATGACGATGATTCGAAGGTCCATGCCCTCGACGCACTCCTCGACCACGACCTCGTTGCAGATCTTTCGCGCCACGTCGATTGCTGTCTTGGCTTCCTTCCAGCCCCTCAGGCCGACCGCGACACCCTTGCCTTGCTCGCCACGCGCCGGCTTCACCACCACGGCGTCTTGGCTCTCCACGAAGGCACGCGCGCGGGCGTCGTCGTCGGCCGAGACCTGTGCTGGAACGCGCACACCACCTATCTCGACAATGCGGCGCGTCACGCGTTTGTCGTCACAAATGCTCATGGCAATCGCGGTGGTGAGCGTGGTGAGACTCTCGCGGCAAACAACGGAGCGGCCGCCATAGGTAAGCCGGAAGAAACCGCCCTCGGCATCGATAATGTCCACGCCGATGCCGCGGCGGCGCGCCTCATCCGTGATGATGCGAGCGTAAGGGTTGAGCGCGTCGTCGTCATACGGTGTCTCGGTGAAAAGGCGCTCGTTGATGACGTTCTTGCGCTTCACGGTGAACGTCGCCCACCGTGTAAAGCCGATCTTCTCGTAGAGGGCGATGGCCTGTTTGTTGTCGTGCATCACCGACAGGTCCATATAGGCCGAGCCGCGCTCCTTGAAATGCTCCGCAAGCCGGCGCACGAGTGCCTCGCCGATGCCCGGCTGCGTGGCCTGGGAGTCGACTGCAAGACACCACAGCGAGGAGCCGTGCTCTGTGTCTTTAAAGGCCGCCAAGTGATCGACGCCGGTAACCGTGCCGAGGATCGCGCCGGTGGCCTCGTCCTCGGCGACGAAATAGGTGATGGCCCGGCTGTCGCGCTTGGCCCAGAAGAAGTCCGGTGGAACGGTGACCATGCCGCGCGATGAATAGATGCGGTTCACCTCATCGGCGTCGTGGATGGAGCTGAGGCGGCGGATGTAGAAACCGCGCGATGGGGCCTTCGCCGGATCATATTTCTTCAGGTCGAGCCGGTAGGTGTGCGAGGGGTCCAGGAACAATTCCTGGGGTGCGGCGGCCAGCACTACGTGAGGGTCCTGAATATAGAATGCAATGTCGCGCCGCCCTGGGCCCTCGGCGCGGATGCAGGAGGCGAGCTCGGACGCTTCGGTGAAGGTCTGGCCAAACAGAAGGCGACCCCAGCCGCAGTCGAGCGCGACGTTGCTGAGAACAGCGCCGTTGGTTTTTGGGGGCTCCATGCGCGCGCCTGCACTTCGTACGGCGTCATCGCTGCTGTGTTTTTGCATGCTCATCGCTACGCTCTAGATATTGTGAGCCTGAAGCCACAGTTCCAGTAACGCGCACTGCCATAGTTCCGATCCCTGCAATGGCGTGATGTGCCCCTTCGGGTCATCGAACAGGTCTCCGAGATATTCGGTGCGGAACAGTGCGCGGTCCCGCGCGGCCTGCGACGTCAGTGCGTCCTTCGTCATCTCGAGCACCGGGCCGTCAATGTATTTGAGAGCCGGCACGGGAAAATAGCCCTTCGGCCGGTCGATCACCTTGGAGGGAATGACGTCGCGCGCCACGTCCTTGAGAACGCCCTTGCCGTCGTGCTTCAGTTTCAATTCGGGCGGCACACGTACGGCGAGCTCGACGAGTTCGTGGTCGAGGAACGGAACACGCGCCTCCAACCCCCACGCCATCGTCATGTTGTCGACGCGCTTGACCGGATCGTCAACCAGCATGACGGTCGTGTCGATGCGCAGCGCGCGGTCGAGTGGCGTTTCCGCGCCAGCCCGGTTGATATGCGCCTCGACGAACCGCGCGGGCTCGTCGTCTTGTGTCATCCAGGCGTCGCTCAAGTGCCGGTTGCGCTTGGCGTGGTCGCGATCGAAAAACAGCGCCCTGTAGTCTCCAACGATGTCATTGGAGCTCTCCAGCTTCGGATACCAGTGATAACCGGCGAACACCTCATCGGCGCCTTGGCCGCTTTGCACGACCTTCACGTGCTTGGCGACTTCGCGGGACAACAGATAGAAGCCGACATTGTCGTAGGAGACCATGGGCTCCGACATGGCGGTGATCGTCTCGGGGAGTGCCTGCAACATCTCCGCCGTGGGGATCATGATCTTGGTGTGATCGGTATCGAAATGCTCGGCGATGATGTCGGAGTATTTG
>NZ_JBFFQD010000095.1:0-2715 GCF_041573655.1 Methyloceanibacter sp. | reverse complement strand
GCTGCATCCCTCAAACGCGGCGCGGCTGTTCTCGCTGGTGCAGAAATACGGCAACAGCAACACGACGATCCGCATCACCCACTAACGCGAGAAGACTAACGGCCGCAGACGCTTGGCGCGGGGCGCCCGCGAACGCGGTCGGCGGCGAGCCGCAGCCAGGACGAGAGGATTGACATTTGGGAAACCCTCTAATACTTGCGCGCGGCGGATCATAGCCCGAGAAGCGGCGGTGTCCGCCTTTTGAAATTGAGCTGGGCCGGGCTTTTCATGACGCCCGCTTCTAGGGCACAATCGGACAGAGCAAGAGGCTGCCTGCCTGCGCGGGCCACCAACGCGGGTCTTATGAGTCGGGGAACGGTTCGGATGCCATCAGCCGCTAGCAGGCTCGACGCCTTCATCGACCGTGTCAGCGGGATTGCGACTCCTTTCTCCATCGAACTCCCCGATGGCGCCAAGCGCACCGTGGGCGCGGGCCAGCCCGAGTTTTACGTCGATCTCCACAACGAGCGGGCGATCAAAGCCTTGCGGACCTTGGACGAGGGCGATATCGCAGAAGCCTATTTGCAGGGCGACATCGACATCGAAGGCGACATGCTGAAGCCTTTTGCGCTGCGGGCCTCGCTCGACGACAGTCACCCGCTGGTCGCCGCGTGGCGCTTCATCCAGCCCGCGCTGTTCGGGCAGGTCTACACCAACAAGCAGGCGATCGCTTCGCACTACAATCTCGACCCGAAGCTGTTCTTAAGCTTCCTCGACCCCGTGTTCCCGGCCTACAGCCAAGGCATCTACGAAAGCGACGACGAGCCGCTGTCGAAGGCGCTGGAGCGGAAGTTCGACTGGGCCATCGAGAAGTGCGAACTGGCCCCCGGCAAGCGCGTGCTGGAAATTGGACCGGGCTGGGGTGCCTTCCCCAGCCACGCCCTGCAATCCGGCATCAAATATACCGGCATCACAAACTCGGAAGTCTCGCAGAACTTCTTGCGCGACAAGCTCGCCAATTTCGGCGACCAGTTCGAGATCCTGCTCACCGACTTCTATGATTACGAACCAAACGAGCCGTTCGACGCCATCGTTATAATGGGCGTCATCGAGCATCTGCCGAACTACGAAAAGGTGCTGAAGAAATTCTTCCGGCTCTTGAAGCCCGGCGGCCTCGTGTTCCTCGACGGCAGCGCGGCGCGGACGAAGTATGAGCTGTCGACCTTCATGGTCCGCTATATTTATGCGGGCAACCACTCCTTCCTCGTGCTCGACGACTTTCTCAACAAGATGAACAAGACCGAGTTTGAGGCGGAGGAAATCCACTCAGACCGCTGGAGCTACTTCCTCACCTTCAAGCAGTGGGCCGAGAACTTGGAGTCCAAAAAGGACTACGTGCTGAAGACGTTCGGTGATTTCGAATACCGCCGCTTCCGTCTCTATCTTTGGGGTGCGGCTTACGAGTTTATGGCGCGCAATCTCGATTGCTACCGTATGATCCTCTCCAAGCCGAAAGACGCCTGACGCAGGCTTGACCGCACCTGTGCCTCGGGGGAGGCTTGGCGGAGGGGTATCACTCTGCCGGGAGGGCACAAAGCATGTCCGGAGACCACAAGACACCAAGTCTGTCACGCCGCGGGCTGATGGCCGGCGTCGGGGCCTTGTTTGCCGCAAGCACGATGCGGCCCGTAGTCGCTAACGCCGCCGATGACAAAGCGCCGGCGCCGAACACCATTCCGCCATCGGAAGCCCTCGGAAGGCTGAAGGCTGGCAACGCCCGCTATGTGGCGAACGAGCCAAAGGCGACGGATTTCTCGCCCGGCCGCGCCGCGCGCACGAAAGTACAGCATCCCATCGCTGGCATCTTGTCCTGTGCAGACAGCCGCGTCCCCCCGGAGATTATTTTCGATCAGGGCCCTGGTGATCTTTTCGTATCGCGCGATGCCGGTAACGTCGTCAGCAATTATGGCCTGGCGAGCTTCGAGTTCGCCGTGGCCAATCTCGGCGTTCCGCTAATCCTTGTGCTCGGTCACACTGGCTGCGGCGCGGTCGCGGCGGCGCTTGGGGCCTCCACGTCACGAAAAGAGCTGCCCGGTCATCTGCCGGAACTCGTCAAGGCGATCGAGCCGGCGATCATAACCGCCCATGGCAAGCACCCTGGCGATTTTCTCGCAGCAAGCATCGAGGAGAATGTGCGCCTCGGCATGAAGCGGCTGAAGACGAAGTCGGAGATCATTGGGAAGGCCGTCAATTCCGGTAAGCTGCAGATCAAGGGCGGCATCTACGACCTTAAGACTGGCTCCGTGACATTCGTCTAGTCGAAGGGCTCGCGGCGCGCCTCCAAAATTGTCCCATTTTCGAACGGATTGGCAAGAAGTTTGCGACAAGCGAGCAAGAAGGCGAGACAACCGGCCTTTCCATGAATAGGATCGGCGGCCTACGGGGAAATTGTCTGCGCCTTTGCTATGTCTCATCAAATCCTGCTCCATTCCATTGGAAGCCTGCGCGCGCTCGGCTGCGCCGTTGCCATAGCGCTTGCCGCGCTGGTCTTCACGCCGCCGTCTGTTCTCGGACAAGACGCACCGGCCGGAGAGGCTGCGACCGAAGACGCTGCGACAGAAGACGCCGCGGCTGAGGAAACTACCGACGACACCAAGACAGACGACGACGCGGCGGAAGAGAAGAAGCCGTGGAACGTCGCGGCGCCTTGCGACAACGTCCAGCATCCTTACGAAG
>NZ_JBFFQD010000094.1:0-2735 GCF_041573655.1 Methyloceanibacter sp. | reverse complement strand
CGTTCAACACCGTCCTCGGACCCAACGCCAATGCGGCCCATGCGAACCATTTTCATGTCGACATGAAAATACGTCGCTACGTGACGATTTGCGAATGACACCGGAAAGGGCCGGGAAAGCCCGGAAAACCATGTTGGCAAGTGCTTCTGGTAGCCCGTTGCGGGCAGTGATAAGATCGGTCCCTTCGGCGGAAGTTTATGAGTAGACGACACGTGGTCTCACCGTCCAAAGACAAAACAGTTTCCTTGCGGACCGAGCGCGCCAAGCGCAGCGGGACGACACCGGCGCCCGCGCTCCAGCCCGGCTATCCGGCGACGCGCCTTAGGCGTAACCGCAGGTCCGACTGGTCCCGCCGTCTCGTGCGAGAGACGACCCTTACCGTCGACGACCTAATCTGGCCGATCTTCGTCACCGAGGGGACACGCGAGCGCACGGAAATCGACTCCATGCCCGGCGTGGCGCGCCTGTCCATCGACCTCGCCGTCAATGCCGCGGAGGACGCCGCCGCCGCCGGACTGCCTGCGATCGCGATCTTTCCTCACACCGATCCGTCGTTGCGCGACGAAGCCGCGAGCCAGGCCTTCAATCCGGGCAATCTCGTGTGCCGCGCGGTGCGCGCCATCAAGGACGCCGTCCCTGAGATCGGCATCATTTGCGACGTGGCCCTCGATCCCTACACGAGCCACGGCCACGACGGACTTCTCACCGAAGGCGGCGAGATCGACAACGACCGCACCAATGCCGCGCTGATCACCCAGGCGCTGGTTCAGGCGGAAGCCGGCTGCGATATCGTCGCCCCCTCCGACATGATGGATGGCCGCATAGGCGCCATTCGTGCCGCGCTCGAGGCCAACGGTTTTGCAAGCACCCAAATCCTGAGCTACGCGGCGAAATACGCTTCCGCGTTCTACGGACCGTTCCGCGACGCGGTGGGTTCGGGCGCGCGACTGCGCGGCGACAAGAGCACCTATCAGATGAACCCGGCCAACGGCGACGAGGCGTTGCGCGAGGTCAAGCTCGACATCTCCGAAGGCACCGACATGGTCATGGTAAAGCCGGGCATCGCTTATCTCGACATCGTGTGGCGGGTGAAGGAGACCTTCAAGCTGCCCACTTTCGTCTATCAGACGTCCGGGGAGTACGCGATGCTGGCGGCAGCTGCCGAGCGCGGCTGGCTGGACCGCGATCGCGTCATCGTCGAAAGCTTGATTGCTTTTAAGCGCGCCGGCGCGGATGCCATCTTCAGCTACTTCGCGCCCGAAGTGGCACGTCGCCTGAAAGACGAGAGCTAGTCCGTCACCTTCATATTGGTGAACTGGACGATCGCTTCCTTTTCCTTGTCGAAATTGTCACCCGAGACGCCAAAGCGCCACGCCGACGACGGTGCTTGGCCCCTCACCTCGCGCACCTTGGTGCCGTTGATGTAGAAGGTCAGCGCGTTGCCTTTGGCGTCGACGCGCAGCGTGTTGGATGAGCCCGGCGCTTTCTTGATCGCAGGGGAATCGATATTGGCGGCGATGGTGCCGAGCCAGGCACCGTCCTGCTTGCGGGCGATCCAGAACCGGCCGTTGTTGAGAATGCCGAATTGATAGTAGGTGCGGTTGCTCTCGCCCCAGAACAACAGCCCCGCGCCCAGCACAGCCTGCTCGCCGCCTGTCGGCCAAACCGCTTCGGTGCAGATATCGGCATCCTTCACCGAGAAGGTGACGTTGAGGTTCGACTGCATGTCGTCGGCTGGCAGCTTGATGACGAAGGCGCCGTCCTTCATTTCGGTGCCGGCCTTGTGGGACCAGCCGCCTGCATCGTCCTCGAAACTATCTTCGAAGATCACCTTGTTTCCCACGCAGGCAATCGCCTCGCCGCTCGCGGCGAGCACGCCCGCTATCGCAAGCCCGGCGGTCGCAAGCGCCAGGATCTTATTCCGCATCGTGCGGCTCCCCGTTCGTTCGTGGCATCCACAGTGAGTCCTAAACTGTCGTCATAAACTCGGCAAGCTGCGCGCCCGTTCCATGCGCGAGCAGCATGTTGGCAAAGACTTGCGGTTGTTTGGAGCCATTCAAATCCCCATATTTACGACACGCACACAGCCCCGATTCGGAGATTTCATGACTGGCCCCCGCCCTTCCTCTGCCCAGACCCCAGCCGGCTTAGCAGCACAGCGCCATGCCTACGATTCGGCAACGCAGCCTCAGCTGTTCGACGCGGTCATCCGCAAACGCTCCGTGGCGTTCATCATCGACGCCATCATCATTGCTCTGCTGTGGGTCGTTGCCGTGGTCGCGGTCTCGGTCCTCGGCGTGCTGACGCTGGGCCTTGCCTGGCTGCTTTTCGGACTGGTCTTCCCGCTCGTGGGCCTCGGCTATAACGCCGTCACCATCGGCGGACAGCATTCGTCCACGATCGGCCAGCGCATGATGGGGCTTACCGTGCCCATGTGGTTCGGCGGCAAGGTCTCGCCTCTGATCGCAGCCTTCCATGCGCTGCTGTTCTGGTTCTCGCTGGTGATCTTCTTCCCCATCCTGCTGTGGGCCTTTTTTGACCCGCGCAAGCGCTGCCTGCACGACATCCTGGCGGGCGTGGTCGTCATCAACCGGCAATAATTGGAGCGATTCCAAGTTTTTGCGGGCCGAAGCATCGCCGATTGCGCGCCCCGCCATTTGTCCACTAAGCTTGGCGAGGATTGACTTGGATTCGCTTCCGGTCGGTGGCCCGTGACAGAGCACAAAAGTAACTTT
>NZ_JBFFQD010000093.1:0-2828 GCF_041573655.1 Methyloceanibacter sp. | reverse complement strand
GCTTGCGCCTGAGCATGGCCTTGATGATGTCGTTGGCGACGAAGGCAGCCATGCCGTCATTGATGCGGCGTCCAGCCAGGATCATCTGCGGGTGGAAGCCGATCTGCTCTGCCTTGTAGGTCAGGTAGTAAGGGTCGACGCCGATGCAGTGTCCGCCGACAAGGCCGGGACGGAAGGGCTGGAAGTTCCACTTGGTGCCGGCGGCCTCGAGCACTTCGAGGGTCTCCAGGCCCATCTGCTTGAACAGCATGGCGAGTTCATTGATAAGGGCAATATTCACGTCACGCTGAATGTTCTCGATGACCTTGGCGGCCTCGGCGACACGGATCGAGCTGGCGCGATGGGTGCCGGCGGTGATGACCTTGGCGTAGACCGCGTTGACGAGATCGCCGACCTCGGGCGTGGAGCCCGACGTGACCTTGATGATATCCGGTACGCGGTGGGTCAGATCGCCGGGATTGATGCGCTCGGGCGAATAGCCGGCGAAGAAGTCCTGATTGAATTTGAGACCGGAGACCTGTTCCAGCTCCGGCACGCAGACCTCCTCGGTGGCGCCTGGAAACACGGTCGACTCGTAGACCACGATGTCACCTGGGGAGATCACGGTACCTAAGGCGCGGCTCGAATTCACGAGGGCCGAGAGATCAGGCCGCTTGGCGTTGTCGACCGGGGTCGGCACGGTGACGATGTAGAAATTGCAGTCGCGCAAACCTTCGATATCGGCCGCATAGCTGAGCTCTTTCACGGCGGCGAATTCCTCGTCGGTCACCTCGTGGGTGCGATCGATGCCGCGGGAAAGCTCGTCGACGCGATCGGCGTCGATGTCGAAGCCAACCACCGGAAAATGTTGTGAAAGATAGACGGCGAGCGGCAGCCCCACATAACCAAGACCAACGACACCAATCCGAATGTCGGCAAGGGCCGGCAGTTTCATTTTTAGTCCCCAAATGACAGCAAACTGAGGTCTTCCCACCTGAGGTGCGGCCGCTTCCAGGCCGGCTCTCAGGCACGAGCCACGCGTTGTTAGCCCTTGCGCTTGCCTGAGTCTAGCTTGCTTGGTGGCTCGCGCCCACTCTCCAGGCTTCCGGCAGCTCTAGTGCCGCACCCCCCTTTCTTGGCGCGGTCTCTCAATTGGTGGGCGCTTTGCTATTTCGGTTCAAAGCGCGGCAATTGGAACACCGAGCGCCTTTGCTGCGGCGAGGAGGTGGTCATCATAGCTCGCGAGCTCAACCGTCTGACCACGCCGCGCATCGAGTGTGCGCACCGGAATAGGGAAGGGTTCAAGGGCCCGCGCCAAAACTGGCGCTGCCAGCTCGATCAGCGCCACGCGCTGAATGAGGGCGCGGGCGTCGTCGCTATGAGACCGCTCCAGCCGCTGCGCGTTCAGCCTAGTCCAGATTTCGTATTCGAGCAGCCGGCTCGCAATCAACGGCTCACGCCAAAGGCTTGGAGGGCGCGCGCGGTCTTCGGCCAAGAGCTGCGCTAAGGCAACCGAGGTATCGAGATAGATCACCGGTCTTGGCGGCTTTCCTCCAGATCCCGCATCAAATCTTCAAACGTCATCACGGGGTCGATGGGAGATACGATCGCGCCGGCGCGAGGGGCAAGCAATAGGCGGCTCAGGAATCGGCCGTGAGGTTGCTTGAGGCCATGCCATCTTAGTTCTTGGGTTATTGAGCGACGCGGACCTGCTTGAGACGCTTTTCCCAAGATAGCGCGTCCCCGACGATGCGATCGAGATCGTTGAGCTGCGGCTCCCAGCCCAAAACCTCACGGATGCGCCCGGCGCCAGCCACGAGCTCGGGCGGATCGCCCTCCCGGCGTTCCGTGAGATGCACCGGGAAGTCGCTCTGCGAGGCGCGCTTCACCGCCTCGATCACGTCAAGCACGGAGTATCCTTCGCCATAACCGCAGTTCAGGACGACGCTCTCGCCGCCATCCCTCAAATAGCGCAACGCATCGACATGCGCGCGCACGAGATCGGTCACGTGGATGTAGTCGCGAACGCATGTGCCATCCGGCGTCTCATAATCCGTGCCGAAGACTTCGAGGCGCGGCCGCAAACCGAGCGCGGCTTCCGAGGCCACTTTGATCAGATGCGTGGCGCAAGCTGAGGATTGGCCGCTGCGGCCCTTCGGATCGGCGCCGGCAACGTTGAAGTAGCGCAGCGCCACGAAGTGGAGCGGATGGGCCTTGGCCGTATCGCTCAGCATCGTCTCCGTCATGAGCTTCGAGTTTCCGTAAGGTGAGATCGGCTGCAACTCGGTGTCCTCGCCGACAGGATTGATCTTTGGAATGCCGTAAACCGCCGCAGTCGACGAGAAAACAAAGTTCGGAATCTTGGCCTTGACTACGCACGAGAGCAGGTTCCGTGTCTTGCAGGTGTTGTTGAGATAGTAGCCCAGCGGGTCTGCTACCGATTCCGGCACGACGATCGACCCCGCAAAGTGAACAACGGACTCGATCTTGTGCTCCTTGAATAGCCCGTTCACGAGGTCGAGGTCGCCCACGTCGCCTTCGAGGAACTGGGCGCTGTTCGGAACGGCCCAACGGAAACCGGTGGATAGATTATCGAGAACGAACACCTCCTCGCCGGCGTCAAGAAGCTGCAGCACCATATGGCTGCCGATATAGCCAGCCCCGCCGGTCACAAGGACGCTCATTGTGTATGATCCCCAGTTGCCAAAACCGCAATTCACTCTTGCTATCGCAAAGAGGTTGAGGGACTTCTAAGTCCTCGGAGGAGATGGAACCCGCCGCTAACCGATCGTTAAGCCTAACGAGGAGTGAATGACCGCTCGCGTCCGCAAGGCCGTGTTTCCCGTCGC
>NZ_JBFFQD010000092.1:0-2926 GCF_041573655.1 Methyloceanibacter sp. | reverse complement strand
CGTTACGCTTTTCAGCGTTAGTGGAGTATGAAAGTCATCCACTCCATGGAGCATCATCTATGCCCTTAAAGAACAAGGTCGCGATCGTTACTGGTGGCAACACAGGCATTGGCCAGGCGATTGTTCTTGAGCTGGCCCGGCGTGGCGCCAGCATCGTCATCGATTATGTGGCTCACCCCGAGGCGACCGAAGAGCTGGAGCGCAAGGTTGCAGCGCTTGGCGACAAGTGCATCGGCGTCGACGCCGATGTCAGCAAGATCGGCGATCTCGAAAAGCTGGTCGGCGCGGCTGTCGGCAAGTTCGGGCGCTTGGACGTCCTGGTCAACAATGCGGGGATCGAGACTCGCACCTCGGTCCTCGACACAACCGAGGATCAATACGACGCCGTTCTGAACATCAACCTCAAGAGCGCGTTCTTCGGTACCCAGCTCGCCGCCAAGCAAATGCTGAAGCAAGGCGGCGGCGGCCGCATCATCAATGTCACCTCGGTGCACGAGGATTGGCCGATGCCCGGCAATACGGCGTATTGCCTATCCAAAGGCGGCATGCGGATGCTGACCCGGACCGCGGGCGTCGAGCTCGCGCCCCATGACATCTTGTGTGTCGGTGTCGGGCCCGGCGCGGTAGAGACGCCGATCAACACCAGCACCATGGACGATCCGGCCAAGCTCAAGAAGCTGGACGCCGCCATCCCGCTCGGCCGCATGGCGAAGCCTCAGGAGATCGCCAGCGTGGTCGCCTTCCTTGCCGGCGATGGCGCCAGCTACCTCACGGCCACCACCATCATGGCCGACGGCGGCCTGATGCAAAGCAGCCCCGGCCTCTAGCCGCGCACCGCCATGACGCTCCCCATTGAAGACTATGCCCTGATTGGCGACTGCGAGACCGCGGCACTGGTCGGTCGCAACGGGTCAATCGATTGGCTCTGTTTGCCGCGCTTCGACTCCGAAGCTTGCTTCGCGGCAATCCTCGGGACTGAGGAAAACGGCCATTGGCGGATTGCGGCAACCGACCCGAACGCGAAGATCACGCGCCGCTACCGGCCCGACACGTTGATCCTGGAAACACGCTTCGAGACCAAGACCGGAACCGCCACGCTCACCGACTTTATGTATCCGGTTGAGCCGCATCCGCACATCATCCGCTTCGTCGAGTGTGAAGAGGGTAAGGTCGAATTCGAAACCGAATTCGTGGTGCGCTTCGGCTACGGCGAACAGGTTCCCTGGGTCACCATGCTACGGGACGGACGCTTGCGCGCGGTCGCAGGCCCCAACAGGGTCGTGCTCCAGTCTTCCGTCAAACTGCGCGGCGAGGACTTCCGGACCGTAGGCAAGTTCACCGTGGAGCCTGGCAAGCGGGAAACCTTCGCGCTCACCTACACGGAGTCCTACATCCCTGAGCCGCCCGAGGCCGACCCTCAGGGCCTGCTCGTGAAAACGGAACAATATTGGCGAGGGTGGACATCTCAATGCAATGCAGAGGGTCCATACGCGGACATCGTTAAGCGCTCGCTGATTACGCTGAAAGCGATGACCTACGCCCCGACAGGAGGCGTGGTCGCCGCGGTGACGACATCGCTGCCCGAACAGTTCGGCGGACCGCGCAACTGGGACTATCGCTATTGCTGGGTACGCGATGCGACGCTGACCCTGCTCGCGCTCATGAACACCGGCTACTACGAGGAGGCGCGCGCCTGGCGCGAGTGGCTGCTGCGCGCGGTCGCAGGCAGCCCGAAGCAGATGCAGATTATGTACGGCATCGCGGGCGAGCGCAGGCTCTACGAGATCGAATTGCCCTGGCTCAAGGGCTACGAGAACTCGACGCCCGTGCGCGTCGGCAATGCGGCGCATGACCAGGTCCAACTCGATGTCTATGGCGAGCTGCTCGACGCGCTGCATCAGGCCCGTAAAGGCGGCCTCGCACCGGAACAATCCGGCTGGGAGCTTCAGCTCGCCATCGTCGAGCAACTCGAAGAGATGTGGCATCAGCCGGACGACGGCATCTGGGAGGTGCGCAGCGGCCCGGAGCAGTTCGTCTACTCCAAGGTCATGGCTTGGGTCGCCTTCGACCGCTCCATCAGTAGCGCCGAACGCTTCAAGCTGAGGGGCCCGATTGCCCGCTGGCGAAAAACGCGGGACGCCATTCATAAACAAGTCTGCGATATGGGCTACGACAAGGACCTCAAGAGTTTTATGCGCTCCTACGGCTCCAAAGAGGTCGATGCGAGTCTGCTGCTGATTCCGGCCGTCGGCTTCCTGCCAGCCACCGACCCCCGCGTCATTGGAACGGTGGCACAGGTCGAGAAGACGCTGATGAAGGACGGCCTGGTCCAACGCTACGACACATCGAAAGCCAATGACGGCCTTCCCCCGGGAGAAGGCATGTTCCTCGCCTGCAGCTTCTGGCTGGTGGATGCCTATCTCATGATGGGCCGCCAGAAGGATGCGGTTGAGCTGTTCGAGCGGCTCCTGGCTTTACGCAACGACGTCGGACTCTTGAGCGAGGAGTACGACACCACTGCCAAGCGCCTTTGCGGCAACTTCCCACAAGCTTTCTCGCACCTAGCCCTCGTCAACAGCGCCAGCAATCTCGGCCGCGACGGCAGGCCTGTCGAGCAGCGCTGCGATACCGAGGAAGGCACAGATGCGAAAGAGTCGGCTGCGGCACCCAGTACCTAGTGCCCGGATGAACGCACCCTCCCCCGAACCAGAACATCGGCTACGCTTCAGGGCACGCGGTGCGGCGCGCGCTATGCTCATCGCCTCAGCCTTGCTCGCGGCATCCACCACAACTGGACCAGCGGAGGAGCCGGCCGCAAGGTCGGCAGCGCCCGACTACACCGCCGAGATCCAGCCCATCTTCAACGCACGCTGCATCGCCTGCCATGGCTGCCTTGGCTCGCCATGCAACGTCAAACTTTCGTCGT
>NZ_JBFFQD010000091.1:0-3281 GCF_041573655.1 Methyloceanibacter sp. | reverse complement strand
GCGCAAGCTCAACCCTAACGGCAAGAGCCCGATCCTGTGCTTCGTCGGTCCGCCCGGCGTCGGCAAGACCTCGCTCGGCCAGTCCATCGCCCGTGCCATGGGCCGCAAGTTCGGCCGCATCAGCCTAGGCGGCGTGCATGATGAGGCGGAAGTCCGAGGCCACAGACGGACTTACATCGGCGCACTGCCAGGAAACATCATCCAGGCCCTGCGCAAAGCCGAGACGCGGAACCCTGTGTTCATGCTCGACGAGATGGACAAGCTCAGCGCGAGCTTCCAGGGAGACCCCTCCGCCGCGCTGCTGGAGGTGCTCGACCCTGCGCAGAATTCCACCTTCCGCGACAACTATCTTGGCGTGCCGTTCGATCTCTCCAAGGTGATGTTCATTGGCACGGCGAATGTGCTGGACCAGATTCCGGGACCGTTACGCGACCGCATGGAGGTTATCGAGATCCCCGGTTATACCGAGGACGAAAAGGTTGAAATCGCCAAGCGATACCTTGTCAAACGTCAGCTGGAGGATTCCGGCCTGACGCCCGAGCAGTGCGAGATCACCGAGGAGGCGATCCGCGCGATCATCAGCGGCTATACGCGTGAGGCCGGCGTCCGCAATTTGGAGCGCGAGATCGGCGCCATCTGCCAGCGCGTCGCCATGCAGGTAGCTGAAGGCAAAGAGACGCACAGGCGCATTGAGGAGAAGGACCTCCACGAGATCCTGGGCGCGCACAAGTTCGAGGGCGAAGTCGCCATGCGCACCAGCGTTCCCGGCGTTGCCACTGGGCTTGCCTGGACGCCGACGGGCGGCGATATCCTATTCGTCGAATGCGCCCGTGTGCCCGGCAACGGCAAGCTGATCCTCACCGGCCAACTTGGCGACGTGATGAAGGAGAGCGCACAAGCCGCGCTCAGCCTGGTGAAGGCGCGCGCCGGCAAGCTTGGCATCGACCAAAGCGTGTTCGTAAAGTCCGACATTCATTTGCATGTGCCGGCCGGCGCCATTCCCAAGGACGGCCCCTCCGCGGGCGTCGCCATGTTCATCGCCATCACCTCTCTGCTGACTGGCCGCACGGTGCGCAACGACGTCGCCATGACCGGCGAGATCTCCTTACGCGGCCTCGTGCTGCCCATCGGCGGGGTGAAGAACAAGGTGCTGGCCGCGGTCCGTGCCGGCATCGACACGGTCATGCTGCCCGAGCGCAACAAGAAGGACTTTGAGGACGTGCCGGAAGCCGCACGCGATCTCGTCAAATTCGTCTGGATGTCGAACGTGGACGATGCCATCGGCACAGCACTGGAGCCCGCGAGCGGCGCCGCCGAGCACGACCCGAACGATCTCTCCGACGACCAGCGACGCCTGGCCTCAGGCTAACAGCAGCCCCGGGAAATGCGAATTGCAGGCCATGACATGGGTGATGGCCGCACGGTCATACTCATCACCTGAACGATAGGCGTCGAAATAGGCGTTGAGCGCCGCGACATGCTCTGGCATGGCATCGACCGCTTGCAAGCCCACCGAAACGCCGTAATTGGCGAAGGCAATCCGCACATGGGGCAGGTAGGGCTCGCGGGCGAAGTACCCCTCCTCCATCCACATCCGGCCCAGCATGGCAAGCGAGCGCTTGCGCTGGATCACGGCCCAGTCCTCTTCCGCGAAGAATTGGGTCATCCACAACATCATGCCGAGCCCGAGGTCTTGCGTGATCGTCAGCTCGCCCACGATCGTATTGACGAGCTCTCGCATCTCGGCGATTTCCGGCGCAAGCGCCTCTTCGTCGAGCAGCCGGTAGGACACATAGCCGTCGAAGGCATCGAGCGCACCAAAGCCATAACCGGGATAAGGCCCGCTCAGATCCTCCTGCATCTTCCAGATGACGCCCCGACCCGGGATCACGAAGGGCTCGTGGATGTCGCGCGCGAGTGCCACACCTTCCGCCTTATACTTAGGGTCGAAGCGCGACAGCACATGAAGCGCATAAAGCCATATGGCGAGGTAGTGGAAATACTGGCCGTCGCGGTCAGACTCCTCGCCAATGCGAATGCCGCGTTTCCGCCCCAGCACGCGCTTCACCTCCGACACAACCCAGAAGGCTTCGTCGAGGTATTTCTGTTCTTTGGTGGACTCGTAGAGCGAGGCGAGAAGGACGACGCCAAAGGCGTCTGTCCAGAGATAACGCAGGCCGTTGGGCCAGATTTTCTCGGCGCGCATCCAGGCAAGCTTATGAAGAACATAGTCGATGTCCTTCAGGCCGCGCATCACTTGCTCTCATCTTCCGGAGGGTCGTCCTCCAGCGCACGATAGGCGGCGCCGTCCATGTCCTCGAACTGGCCGGTCTTCAGCGCCCACAAGAAGGCCCCGAGGCCAAGCGCGCCGAGGATCAGCGCAGCGGGGATAAGCCAAGCCAGCGCCGTCATGACCGGCCTCCTCCGGCAAGACGCGCCGCGTTGAGTGTGACCAGGATCGAAGAGGTGGACATCACGATCGCGGCGATCAGCGGCGTGACGAAGCCCGCCATGGCCAGCGGCACGCAGATCACATTGTAGACCGCCGCAACGCCGAAGTTCTGAAACGCCATGCGGTGCGCGCGGCGGCCTGTGTGAATTGCCTCGGCAACCGGCTCCAGCTTCGCGCCTTGGAACACGAAGTCGGCGGCGCGTTGGCTGATATCGGCGGCACTCGCCGGCGAGATAGAGGCATGGGCCGCGGCAAGCGCCGGCGCATCGTTAAGGCCGTCGCCGGCCATGAGCACTTTGTGCCCGTCACGCAACCGCGCATCGAGCCACGCGATCTTGTCGGCGGGCTTCATCTCCGCTTCCCACACATCGATTCCTGCCGCACGGGCAGTGCGCGCGACAACGCCCGTGCGATCGCCCGACAACAACGCCACTGCGAAGCCGCGCGCCTGCAAGCCTGCGACCGTCTCCTTGGCGTCCACTCGCATGGCATCGGCAAAGCGGAACCGTACTGGTGCCTCCCCGCTGCGCCGATACCAAACCTCCGCGCCGTCTCCCTCCGATATCTCGGTCGCAGCACCGCACCACGCGGCAGAGCCCAACCGCTCTTCGCCGTGCGACGTGTGGCGCAACAGCCCCTCGCCGGCCGTCTCCTCGACGCCGGTCGCCGGCACGACTTTTCTCAAACGCTGCTCCGCCGCGGCTACGATCGCCTTCGAATAGGGGTGATTGCTGCTGGCGGCAAGCTGCGCCGCGGACGCTAAAACATCCTCCGAAATGCCTTCTACATCAAAGAGTTGCGGCTTCCCAAGAGTCAACGTTCCGGTCTT
>NZ_JBFFQD010000090.1:0-3448 GCF_041573655.1 Methyloceanibacter sp. | reverse complement strand
TGCGTCTCCTTGGCCTTCAGGCGGAGGTCCTTGGTCTTCTGGGTCGCTTCGGCCGCGCGCTCGGTGGCGGCGGTGTGCGCTGCCTCGGCGGAGGATTGTGCTTCTCCAGCCTCGGCCGTCTTGTCTTTCAAGGCCGCCAGCCGGCTGCGCTCCATCAGGCGGGCGCCCGCGGCGGTCTCCGTCCCCGCCGTAACGCTGTAACCGTCCCAGCGCCACAGATCGCCGTCCCGGGACACGAGCCGCTGCCCTGGCTTGAGCGCCGTTTGCAGGTCCCGGCCTTGGGCGGTCTCCACCACGCCAATCTGCGCCAAGCGGCGGGCAAGCGCTTCCGGCGCTTTCACGAACTGGCTGAGCGGGACCGCGCCGTCCGGAAGAGGGTGATCCCCGGCATCGCCGGTGGTTTTGCGCCAATGGGCGGGCGCGGTGTCCTCGGATGCAGCGTCGAGATCATCGCCGAGCGCGGCGCCAAGAGCTTGCTCGTATCCGCCCTCGACACTCACCTCTTCGACGATCGGCGTCCAATCGTGGGCCGGCGCGAGCAGCTTGGTCAGCGTGGCGAACTCGGTCTCGATCTCCTGGCGGGAGAGCTTGGCCGCGGCTGCGTCCGAACGTAAGCGTGCTTCCTCGGCGCGGGCCTGCTCCTCGTCCGCCTCGGCTTTGGCGAGTGCTGTCTCAGTCTCCTGCAAGGCAGCGGTGAGCCGGTCGGCGTCCGCGCGCAGTTCGGCGAATTGGGCGCTGCCGCCGGTCTCCGCTTCCAGCTTGGCGAGTTCCTGTTCGACGTCGCCCGCTTGGGATTCGAGCTGCGCGATCCGCGCGGCGGTCGTGGTCTTCTCGCCTTCCAAGCGGCCGCGTTCGGCTTTTGCCTCAGCGAGCTCGGTGGTGGCCTGGCGCAGCGCATCCTCCGCGGCGATACGCGCCTCGACAGCCTTGGCGGCGGCGGCGCGGAGCTGCGGCTCCTCCTCGTCGCGTTCGCTCGACGCTACGAGCTTGCGGCTTTCCTCACCCAGTCCGCGCAACATGCTTTCGGCCTCGGCGATGTGTTCTTCCTCGCGGGCGAGGTCGCGGGAGGCTTGCGCCAGCCGCGTCTCCAATTCCGCCTGGCGAGCCTTGGCGCGGGCCTCTTCGCGCTCCAGCGCGTCCCGTTCCACGCTCAAACGGTGCAACACCGCCGCGCGCTCGGCTTCCGCATCGCGCAGAGGCTGAAGCTTCTCGGCCGCCTCGGCTTGGCGCCTTAAGGCCTCGCCTTCCGCCTTGGTCTCTTCGGCGACCGCGGACAGCGACTCTTGGAAGGCCGCCTCGTCGGCTTCGACCTGCCCGCAAGCGGCCGTCCATTGCAAGTGGTACTGCAAGGCCTCCATCTCGTGGATCTTGTCGGAGATTTGCCGGTAGCGTTTGGCTTGGCGCGCCTGGCGGCGCATGGCGTTGAGTTGCGACTTGATCTGGCCGATGAGGTCGGCGAGCCGCCCGAGGTTGGTCTCGGCCGCCTTGAGGCGCAATTCTGCTTCGTGGCGGCGGCTGTGCAGGCCGGCAATGCCGGCGGCGTCTTCCAGCACGCGGCGGCGTTCTTGCGGCGCGGCATTGACGATCTCGCCGATGCGGCCCTGCTGCACCAGTGCCGGCGAGCGGGCGCCTGTCGCGGCGTCCTCGAACAGCAGCCGGATGTCCCGGGCGCGCACGTCCTTGCCGTTGATCTTGTAAGCGGACCCCGCCTCGCGCTCGATGCGCCGCGTCACCTCAAGCAAGTCCGAGTCGTTGAACTCGGCAGGCGCCAGCCGCTTGCTGTTGTCGAGGAACAGCGTCACCTCGGCGGTGTTGCGCGCGGGCCGGTCCTGGGAGCCGGCGAAGATCACATCGTCCATTGCCGAGCCGCGCATGCTCTTATAAGAGGTCTCGCCCATGGCCCAGCGGAGCGCCTCGAGCAGGTTGGACTTGCCGCAGCCATTCGGGCCGACGACCCCGGTGAGGCCGGTCTCGACCAGGAGCTCGGTCGGCTCCACGAACGACTTGAATCCGAGTAAGCGGAGTCGGGTGATCTGCACGGCTAACGATCCTTAAATGGATTTATGAGTGGCGCGTGGATGAACGCGTACTCTTACTAGTGAACTTGGCAGTGGTTGGGCGTGATTCGCAACGGCGGCGGTCAAGATGCCTGTGGTCGAATCAGTGCCTTGATTTCGTCGAATGTGACGGTGCCTTGGAGTTTTTGGCCATTGATGAAGAAGCTCGGCGTGCCGATCACGCCGTATTTGCGCCCCCGCTCCTTCACCACCGTCAGGCCATCGATAATGGATTGATTCGATAGGCATTTGTCAAATTCTGCGCGGCTCATACCGCTGGATTTGGCCACTGAATAGATGGCGTTGGGGCGCACCTCCTGGCTGACCCATTCGCGCTGCCGGGAGAGGAAAGCCTCTACCAAGGGCAAATATTTGCTTTTGGACACGCAAGCCGTGACGATCGCCGCGTTGCCCGCAGTCCGGCCGATGGGGAACTCGCGGATGATATAGCGCACCTTGCCCGTATCGATGTATTGCCGCTTCACCTTCGGGAACACCTTGGCGTGGTATTGCCGGCAATACGGGCAGGTGAGGGACACATATTCGATGATAGTCACGGGCGCATTCTTGTTGCCGTACACGCGGTCCCCGAGCGGTCCCGGCTGCACCATCTCTTCTTTGAGGGGGACGGCCGCTTCCGTAGGCGTGCCCGCGCCGCCGCCGCACCCCGAAAGGCCGAGCGCGGCGATGACAACCAGCGCGGCTCCTCTAACCCGTCCCATCGATCACCGTGAGTCTAGCCGCTGGGCGGGGTATCCGGCTTGCCGGTCCCCTCGATCGCGGCCTCGAACTTATCGATCCCGATGCCCTTCAGCCGCTTGCCGTTGACGAAGAAGCTCGGCGTGGCGTCGACGCCATATTCTTCGTGCGCCTTCTTGCGCACGGCGACGATCTTGTCGAAAAGCTCCTTGTCGGCCAGGCACTTGTCGAAGGCTTCCTGCGAGAACCCGGCCTGCTTGGCGATCATCAGCAGCTTTTCCTTGCCGTCCTCGCCGGGCGCCGCCCAGGTCTCCTGGGTTTCGAACAGGCCGTCGAGCATCGGATAGAAGCGGTCGTTGCCGGAGCAGCGCACCAGCATGGAGGCGGCGACGGCAAGCCCGTCTAGCGGGAACTCGCGGAAGATGAAGCGGGCCTTGCCCGTGTCGATGTACTTCTCCTTCACCTGCGGGAACACCTCCGTATAGAAGTTCGCGCAGTGCGGGCAGGTCATCGAGGCGTATTCGACGATGACGAAGGGCGCATCTGCATTGCCGAGGACGATATCCTCCAGCGGCCCCGCCTCCATCAGCGCGGCCATTTCGGGATCCATCTTGGGTGCGTTGGGGTCGGGCGCGCCTCCGCGGTCGTCGAAGAGGACGATGCCGGCGACCACCACGGCGGCAAGCACCGCG
>NZ_JBFFQD010000089.1:0-3472 GCF_041573655.1 Methyloceanibacter sp. | reverse complement strand
CTCCGGCATTCCTTACGACTCCGACGAAGGCCGGGCGCTGGGCGGTGCGCTGACCGCGATCATGACCGGCGTCTCTTATGCCACCAGCGCGGAAATGGCCCGCGAACTCGGTCCCTTCCTCGGCTACGAAGATAACCGCGAGCAGATGCTGAAGGTCATCCGCAATCATGCGCGGGCCTCGCGTGGCGAAAGGGACGGCTATGAAGCCCTCTCGACCCCCCCGGTGCCGCTCGACCATGCGGCCTGCCCCGACCCGCGGCTCTTGGCCCACGCCCTGCGCGCCTGGGATCAGGCGCTCGAGCTCGGCCGCGACTACGGCTATCGCAACGCGCAAGCCACGGTGATCGCGCCGACCGGCACGATCGGCCTGGTGATGGACTGCGACACCACCGGCATCGAGCCGGACTTCGCCTTGGTGAAGTTCAAGAAGCTCGCCGGCGGCGGCTACTTCAAGATCATCAACCGCATGGTGCCGGAGGCCTTGAGCGGCCTCGGCTACGGCGAAGACGATATCAAGGAGATCATCGACTATGCGGTCGGGCGCGGCACGCTTGCCGGCGCGCCGGGCGTCAATCACGAGACGCTTGCCGAAAAGGGCTTCTCGCCGGAGAAGATCAAAACGATCGAAGAGGCGGTCGCCTCGGCCTTCGACATCAAGTTCGTCTTCAACAAATGGACCCTTGGCGAGGCGTTCTGCACCGAGGACCTCGGCCTTGCCGCGGACCGGCTGGACCAAGCCGATTTCGATCTTCTGGCGGAAATCGGCTTCTCGAAGGCCGATATCGATGCCGCCAACGAGTATGCCTGCGGGGCCATGACGCTCGAAGGCGCGCCGGGGCTCAACGCGGAGCACTTGCCGGTGTTCGACTGCGCGAGCCCCTGCGGCCGCAAGGGCACCCGCTTCTTGTCGGTGGAAAGCCACATCCGCATGATGGCGGCGGCACAGCCCTTCATCTCGGGCGCCATCTCCAAGACCATCAACATGCCGACCGATGCGAGCGTCGAGGACTGCAAGGAGGCTTATCTCCTGTCCTGGCGCTTGGCCCTGAAGGCGAACGCGCTCTATCGCGACGGCTCCAAGCTGTCCCAACCGCTCAACGCGCAACTCCTGGCCGACGACGAAGACGAGCAAGACGAGCTGCTGACGGCGGTCGCCTCCGATCAGCCGGCCGTGCAGCGCGCCGCCGTGGTCACCGAACGCATCGTGGAGCGGATCGTCGAACGGGCCCGCGAGGCCGCAGATCGGGAGCGCCTGCCCCACCGGCGCAAGGGATATACCCAAAAAGCCGTGGTCGGCGGTCATAAGGTCTATTTAAGAACTGGCGAGTATGCCGATGGTCGGTTGGGCGAGATCTTTATCGATATGCACAAGGAAGGCGCTGCTTTCCGCTCGCTCATGAACAACTTTGCGATCGCGGTGTCCGTCGGCTTGCAGTACGGCGTGCCGCTGGAAGAGTTCGTCGATGCCTTCACCTTTACGCGCTTCGAGCCAGCTGGTCCCGTGCGCGGGAACGAAGCCATCAAGAACGCCACCTCGATCCTCGACTATTTGTTCAGAGAGCTCGCAGTTTCTTATCTTGGCAGGTACGAGCTCGCCCATGTCGATCCAAGTGAGATCGGCAGCACAACCCTCGGTTCCGGCGATGCAGGCGAAGGCTCGCGTCTCCCGGAGGCCCTCGTCTCACCAGGCTTCACTCGTGGTCGCCTCGGTGAGCGTGCGTTCCTCACGCCGAGTAATGCGCAAGGCAGCGGTGCCCAAGCGCGTGCGTATCAGGCAGATGCCGACGATGACGCACTCCCGGACACCGCAAGCCTTGCCGTCGCACCTAACGACCCCTCTTCATCGGAGACGGTCGAGCATGTTGCTCTCGCCGTCGAATCACTCGCCGAGCGCGGCTCGTCAGTTCTGGTCGCCGAAGCCCGCGTTAAGGGTTATGAAGGGGAAGCGTGTGGAGAATGCGGTAACTTTACCCTCGTCCGCAACGGCACGTGTCTCAAGTGCGACACGTGCGGGTCGACGAGCGGTTGTAGTTAGAGAGTCTTGATTCAGCCAGAAACCCGATAGGAGGGGATCGTAAGATGGCAGCAGCGAAGAAGAAGCCCGCCAAGCGCAAGACCGCGAAGCGGAAAGTCGCCAGGAAGACGACGGCGCGTAAGACCGCCGCCAAACGCCGGACGACTGCACGTAAGACGACGGCTCGCCGCAAGGTCGCGCGTAAGACAACGGCTCGCCGCAAGGTCGCACGGAAGGCCGTTCGCCGGAAAACGGCGCGGAAGGCCGTTCGCCGGAAAACGGCGCGGAAGGCCGTTCGCCGGAAAACGGCGCGGAAGGCCGTTCGCCGGAAAACGGCGCGGAAGACCGTTCGCCGGAAAACGGCGCGGAAGACCGTTCGCCGGAAAACGGCGCGGAAGACCGTTCGCCGGAAAACGGCGCGGAAGACCACTGCTCGCCGTAAGACGGCAGCCGCCAAGAAGCGGACCGTTCGCAAGACCGGCGCCGCAAAGCGCAAGACTGCGAAGCGTAGAGTCGCTCGCAATCGCTAGTTTTTACAAAGGGCGCGGGGGGCAACTCCCGCGCCTTTTTTCTTTTTTATCAATACGTTAGAATGCGCTGCCCTGGGGCCAACTCCGGGGCTTTTTGTTGCCTGATCGCCGCATCTACGACGCGAAGCAACAGGCAATCCGCGGAACCGGATCGCAAGGCAACCTGCGTTCATGCCAACCGCCAAACCCAGGTGCACCTCGAAGCGCTGACCTCTCTGCAATGAGCGCTCGTTTAATTCTGCAATTGCATCACGCAACCTGACGCACCGCGCCTTGCGCCACACTGTCAGCGCAACAGAGTGGACATGCCGCGCCGTGCATCAACCTTGCGCGCGACAGAACAAACATGCCGCGCGCTGTGCAAGCAGGTCTCAAAACATCCAATGCTGTTGTGCCATTGCCGCATGTCGCGACGGCGTTGTGGACAATTGCATCGTTGATGCATCGATTGCACGCAACGTCGCTCGAGCGAACCGCGCGCACGATGCGCTAACGGTTTCGACCATGCGTGAACGCCAGATGCGGACTTCGAACTGCGGAGTTTGAGATACGCAGAGCGACGCGGAGACAAAAATGCAGCCATGCACGAGACCGAAGCGTGGCGTCGCGTGCCGTCAGCTTGCGCCGGGCTCATCGTCGGCCGGCACCGCCTCGAAACCCTCTTCGGCGATCACGGTCCATAGCGCGGACAGGGCCGAATCAAGGCTGGCCTCATCTGCGGCGCGAATCACTACGTGGGTTCCAAGCCGATTTTTTTCAAAAAATGGGTAGGAACCCATCTGAACCTCCGGATGTGCCGCCTGGAGGGCGCCCAGCGGAGGGGCGATATCGCCCTCGGGTGCATCGATCCGAACGCTGCGCGAGATGATGGGGCGCCCCTTGGCAAGCCTCGGGACGACCTCGTCCAGCATCACCTGCATGACGCGGG
>NZ_JBFFQD010000088.1:0-3570 GCF_041573655.1 Methyloceanibacter sp. | reverse complement strand
GGCTTCCGCTTCGGCAACGTTCAGATCAACGCCATCTTCGGACTGGCCGCAGGCTTCGGCTTCTTTGTGTTCTCCGAGATATCGCGAAACTTTGCCATGTCGGGGCTCACTTCCGCGGCGGCGGCAGCGTGGATTCCGGTGATCGTCGCGGCGTCGCTCGCGCTCACTGTGCTCTTGTACAAAGAGGACGGGTGATGAAGCGCTGGGCGACATATCACCTTTTGACGCGCCGGGCACCGCCCGGCTTCGGCGCGTCTAATGGGTGCTCGTTCGCGGCCTGTCTCGGCTTGTCCGCCGTCGCGTTTGGCGCCGTTTTGGCTGCGGTTTTGATGCCGCTCGATGCGGCGTTCGCCCAAGCACAGACCAACCTTGAGCAGATCATCAAGCCGCCCACTGTGGACGCAACGGAGCCCATGCTGCTCCAGGCCGACGAGATGATCTACGACAACGACAACGCCCGCATTACCGCCAAGGGCAACGTCGAGATCTACTACGGCAACTACACGCTGCTCGCCGACAAGATTGTCTACAATCGCAACGCCAACACGTTGGCCGCCGAGGGCAATGTCCGCATGAAGGACCCCGACGGCGCGGTCATCACCTCCGACCAGCTCACCCTGACGGACGACTTCCGCGACGGCTTTGTCGACGCGCTCAAGCTCGTTACGAAGGACGAAACGCGTATCGTCGCGGAATCGGCCTCCCGCGAGGCCGGCAACGTGACCGTGTTCCGCAAGGGCTGGTTCACCCCGTGTAAGCTCTGCAAGGAAGATCCGAGTAAGCCGCCAACATGGCGTATTCGCGCCGGCAAGATCACGCACAAGCGCGATCAAGCCAAGATGGCCTTTAACGACGCGAGGTTTGATCTCTTCGGCGTGCCCGTGATTTGGATGCCCTACTTCCAGACCGCGGACCCGACGGTGAAGCGCAAATCCGGCTTCCTGATGCCGAGCTACAGTCACTCCAGCGAACTCGGCAGTACGGTCCAAGTACCCTACTACTTCGCGCTATCCGAGAATTTCGACTTCACCTTCGCACCAATGTGGACGGAGAAAGCCGGAACGCTCCTGTTAGGCGACTGGCGTCATCGTACCTCCGCCGGCGGCTACGAAGTTGAGCTTGCCGGGGTGTGGAACAATAGCAATAGCTTCCTCAGTCCAGACGGCACGGTGGAGCGTGTGACCGACCAAGACTTCCGCGGCAGCATCAAGACCAAAGGCCGCTTCGCGCTCGATCCCTACTACTCCTGGGGCTGGGATGTTCTGCTTGAGACCGACGAGACGTTCCGTCGCTTCTACAATCTCGACTCCCGCCTCAAGACGGACCGCGTCTCGCAGCTCTACCTCGAAGGCCTGCATGACCGGAATTATTTCTCAACCCGGTTCTACAACACCGAAAGCCTGCTGTTCACCGACGAGGAGTTTTCCGAGTCGGTCGTCTACCCGATCATCGACTACGACTACATTGTCGATGCGCCAATTGTCGGCGGCGAGCTTAGCTTCAACTCCAACACGATGGTGTTCTCCAGCGCAGACGGGACGGACTCAAATCGCTTCATCGTCCAGGCGCAGTGGCGAAGGCAGTTAATCGACGGCATCGGTCAAGTGTTCACGCCATTCGGCCGCTTGCGCGGCGACGTCTATAGTCTCGAAAATCCGGGTCTGCTCGAGCTTGGCGGCACCGAGGATGTCGTCATTGCCAACCCCGACGCGGACAACACGATTTGGCGTGGCAACGCTGTCGGCGGTCTCGAATATCGCTATCCGTTCATCGCCTCGACCGGCCTGATGACGCACACCGTGGAGCCGATCGGTCAGGTTATCGCGCGGCCCTCGTCTGTCGGCGACCAGCAGGAAATTCCGAACGAGGATGCGTTGAGCCTCGTGTTCGACGATACGATCCTGTTCGACATCGACAAATTCTCCGGCTACGACCGCATCGAAACCGGTACGCGCGCCAATGTCGGCCTCCGCTATACCGCGCAACTACCGTCGGGCGCTTATGGCCGCGCCGTGTTCGGTCAAAGCTATCAACTCGGCGGCGAGAACGAGTTCGATACGGCGTTCTATCAGACCAGCGGGCTTGCGAGCCACCGCTCCGACTACGTGACAGGCCTCTACCTTCAAACATCGAGCTATCTTAGCTTCTCGGCTCAGTCACGCTTCAACGAAAATAACTTCGATATGGAGCGGACCGACCTCGGGTCTCGATTGAACTACGGACCGGTAAAAGCGCAAGTGAACTATGCGAGAATTCCGGAGGACGTTCCGGCGGACATTCCGATTGTACCGGCCGCTATCGTCAGCAACAACGATCGTGAGGAGATCCTTGGAGGCGGTGCGCTCGCCATCACGAACGAATGGTGGCTACTCGGCAATCTTCGCTACGATCTTCAGGCCAACCAGACGATCTCCGACGGCCTCGGTGTACGCTATCAGGACGACTGCTTCCGCCTCGATGTGACCTACCAGCGTTCCAACATCAGCGATCAGGACATCGAGCCCGATCAGCGCTTCCTAGTCAACTTCGCGCTGAAGTATCTCGGCACCTACTCCACAAACACCTCAGCGTTCGGCGGGTTTAGCGATGTTGACGGCAACTAACGCAGACACGCGGTCCGCGTGGCTCATACCGTCGCTGGTGGTCGCGGCGACGATCACTTGCGCGCTCGCCGGCTTGGCCATCGCGCAAGAGGTCTCAATCAAGGTGCTTGTGAACGACGACCCGATCTCGGACTACGACATCGCCCAGCGCGAGCGGTTCCTTGCCATCACGACACAGACGCAGCCGAGCCCCGAACTGAAGAAGAAAGCCACGGACTCCATCATCGACGAGCACCTGCAGATTCAAGCCGGACGTACTCTTGGCATCACGCCCGACGAGGAGGACGTCACCAAGATCCTGTCCGACATGGCGTCGAAGAACAATCTCGACGTCGCCGGTCTGACCACGGCCCTCGGGAAGGCCGGCGTCAACGTCAAAACGCTCAAGGACCGCATTCGCGCTCAGATCGTCTGGCAGGGCGTCGTCCGGCGCAAGTTCCGCCACCAAGTGAACGTTGGCGACGTCGACGTGGATCGCGCACTCCAGGAATCCGGCGAGGCGGGCGGGACGCCAGCGCAAATTCGCCAAATTAGGTTCGCCCTTCCGAGCGGCGCCGACCAACGCACCGTCGCGGCGAAAATCGCGGCGGCCGAGGGCATGCGCGCACGGTTCAGCAGCTGCGCCTCCGTCCCCGACCTTGCCAAGGGCGTCAGCGGAGCCACCGTCAAGACCCTCCAAGGCGCACAGGCCACGTCATTGCCGCAACCGGCGCGTCTGCTGGTCCAACATGCCAAGACTGGCCAGATGACGCCGCCGACACTGTCGCGCTCCGCTGTCGAACTCTATGCCGTTTGCGGGAAAGGGTCGGCGAGTTCGACGACGCAAGTTCGCGAGCAGACGCAACGCAAACTGTTGAACGAGGAGATGATGATCCACGCCGAGCGCCTCTTGCGCGATCTCCGTCAGGACGCGTTCATCGAATACCGCTGACTGACGATTTCGTGCTAGGCCCTTGGCCTATGGCGC
>NZ_JBFFQD010000087.1:0-3722 GCF_041573655.1 Methyloceanibacter sp. | reverse complement strand
CGCTTGCTGAGCTATTTTTTTGTTCTATTTTAAGAGCTTGAATGGTGGGCGGTACTGGACTTGAACCAGTGACCCCTGCGATGTGAACACAGTGCTCTACCAGCTGAGCTAACCGCCCGTTGTCGCGTGAATTCCTCGCGCAGCCTTGGCCCGAAGGTCTTGCGGCGCGGCTGGAGCGTGGGATTTAGCGATTGGCCCTAAGGGAAGTCAAGGCAGCAGAGGGAAGTCAAGGCAGCAGAGGGAAGTCAAGGCAGCCGCGCCTTGAGACGCTGCCTGATTTGAGAACTTGGCTACTGAGCCGCCGGAGCCGGCTGAGCCGCTGGAGCTTCCGCAGCCGGCTTCGCCGACGAGGCGACCAATTTCTTGACCTTGGCGATGGACTTCTTCGCCTTCTTATATTCCCCCTCGGTACACGCTGCGTCGGCCTCGTCCAGCAGCATGTTGACGTCCTCGACGTCGCCCTCGCTGAGAGCTTTGGCTTCGAACCGCTCGTCGACCAGGGCCTCGGCTTTCGCGAGCTGGTCCATGCAGGCTTGCTCGTCGTCGGCAAGGGCGCCGCCGCTCATGAGCAGTATCAGGCAGGCGCTGGTCACGATGCGTGTACGCATTCCTGTCTCTCCTTGGCGCAAGGCTTACGACGCCGAAACTGAAGGCGAGGTCTGGCGCGAGTGTGGCACGCGCCGATCAACGGCCCGAATAGGACGGTGTGCTGGCCTTGTCTGTCAAGGGGGTCAGCAGCTCTAGGGCGTTTTCCTCCAGCGCGTCGAAATGCCCGATGACCGCGTCAGGCTGGGGCCCCTCGGGCGGTGGGGGGCAATAGCCGAAGTCCACGAGGATCGAGGGGACGGATGCGCCGCGCGCCGCCTGGATGTCCACCGCACTGTCGCCGATCATGACGGCGCGGGACGGATCGCCGTCGGTCAGCGCGATGGCGCCCAACAGATGGCCTGGATCGGGCTTTGATACCTCGAACGTGTCGCGCCCGGCGATGCCCCCGAAAAAGTATTCGATTTCCAAGGCTTGCAGGAGTAGGCGGGTCAGGTGTTCGCGCTTGTTGGTGCAGACGGCGAGCTTGGCACCGGCCGCGGTAAGCCGTTCCAGGACTGCGATGGCGCCTGGAAAAGGGCGGCTCTCCGCGGCGATGTTGGCCTCGTAGTGGACGAGAAAATCCGCCAGCATGGCCTCGACGTCCTCTTCCGCCGCGGTGAAGGCGAGGGCCCGTTCGATCATGACCCGGGCGCCACGGCCGACGGCCGCCCGCACGCTAGCGGCAGGTAGGGGCTCACGGCCACGTGCCATAAGGGCATGATTCAGCGCGTTGGTGAGATCGGGCGCGGTATCGATCAGCGTGCCGTCGATGTCGAAGACGATGGTGGCCCCGTTCAGCATGCGCCTCTGTCCCATGGGGCCCGCGGCCTGGCAACCTCTTGCGGCTTGACTGGTGGCGGCGTAGAGAGCGGGCCATGCAGCAGAGAACGTTCGACATCCTCAAGGAGCGTTGCCTGATCGACGGGAATTGGGTCGGCACGCCCGCGCACGAGGTGATCAATCCCGCGACCGGCGATTGCGTAGGCCAGGTCCCATCTCTGGGCCAAGCGGAAACGCGTGCAGGCATCGAGGCGGCGCATGCGGCGTTTCCCGCTTGGAGCGGCATGTTGGCCAAGGAACGCGGCGCCATCTTGCGGCGCTGGTACGAGCTTCAGCGCGATCACAGGGAAGAGCTGGCGCAGCTCATGACCGCGGAGCAGGGAAAGCCGCTCGCCGAAGCGCGGTCCGAAGTGGACTACGGCGCGTCCTTCACCGAGCTCTATTCGGAGGAGGCGAAACGCATCCTTGGCGAGATCATTCCAACGCCAAAGAAAAGCGGCCGCATGCTCGTGCTGCGGCAGCCGGTTGGTGTCGTGGCGGCGATTACACCTTGGAATTTTCCGTACGCCATGGTCACGCGCAAGGTTTCGCCGGCGCTCGCGGCGGGGTGCACGGTGGTGTTGAAGCCGGCGCCGGAGACGCCGCTCAGCGCACTTGCGCTTGCCGGGCTCGCCGAACGCGCAGGAATTCCGCCCGGCGTGTTCAATGTCGTGACCGGCGATGCGGAAACAATTGGCGGGGAGATGACGGCGAACCCCCTAGTACGGCTGATCACGTTCACCGGATCGACCGAGGTGGGGAAGCTCCTGATGCGGCAGTCGGCGGATACCGTGAAGAAACTTTCGCTCGAGCTCGGTGGCAATGCGCCCTTCATCGCGTTCGACGACGCTGATGTGGACGCGGCCGTCGAGGGCGCTTTGGCGTCCAAATACCGAAACTCGGGTCAAACGTGCGTGTGCGCCAACCGCATCTTGGTGCAAGACGGCATCTACGACCGCTTCGCCGAGGCACTGGCGGCGGCGGCCACAAATCTCAAACTGGGTGCCGGCCATGAGGACGGCGTTACGCAAGGCCCGCTCATCAACGATGCGGCGGTCGCGAAGGTCGAAGCGCATGTGGCGGATGCTGTAGCCAAAGGCGCCAAAGTGCTCATGGGCGGCAAGCGGCACGTTTTGGGGCGGACGTTCTATGAGCCGACGGTGCTGGCCGAGGTGACCCCTGAGATGCAAATCGCCCAAGAAGAGACGTTCGGCCCTGTCGCCCCGCTATTCCGATTCAAAGACGAAGATGACGCCATCGCGTTGGCCAACGGGACGCCGTACGGGCTTGCTGCGTATTTCTTCACGCGCAACCTTTCACGCGCTTGGCGGGTGGCCGAGGCGCTCGAATATGGCATGATCGGCGTCAACGAAGGCATCATCTCATCGGAGCTGGCGCCGTTCGGCGGCGTGAAGGAGTCGGGCCAAGGCCGCGAAGGCTCCCATCATGGCATCGAAGAATTTTTGGAGCTGAAATACGTCATGATGGGAGGGCTCGAAGGCTAATGGCGGACAGCGCGGCGAAGGTCGACGAATTCAAAGCCAATGCGGCGAAGGCCGCCATCGAATTGGTCAAGCCTGGCATGCGGCTCGGGTTGGGCACGGGCTCGACCGCCTACCACTTCGTTGAGGCGGTCGGCGGGCTTGTGCGCAACGGCCTTGAGGTCATCTGCGTGCCCACGTCCGAGGCCACGCACGCGCACGCCGAAAAGCTTGGCATTCCGCTGTCGTCTCTCGACGAGACCCCGCAGCTCGACCTCACCGTCGATGGCGCCGACGAGATCGACGACCAACTCCGTCTGATCAAAGGCGGAGGGGGCGCGCTTCTGCGCGAGAAGATCGTGGCGACGGCGTCGGATCGTATGGTGGTGATTGCCGACGACAGCAAGGTTTCGAAGACGCTCGGGTCGCACCCGCTGCCTATCGAAGTGGTGCGGTTCGGTTTGCGGGCAACCATGCGGCTGATCGAGGCTTTGGCGGCCGAGGCCGGCTGCGAGGGCGAGATCCGGCTTCGGCCGGGGCAGGGCGATGCGCCGTATGTCACCGATCAAGGAAACCTCATCGTCGATTGCGCCTTCCACAAGATTCCCGAGCCCGAAGTATTGGCCTTCGCAATGAAGCGGGTTCCCGGCGTCGTCGAACATGGCTTGTTCTTGGGGCTGGCCGACATCGCGATCATTGGCGGTGCCGATGGGGTCCAAGCGATCCACCATCCGGGAGCATGAGGCGATCCGTGTCTGAGTACGATTACGACCTCTTCGTTATTGGCGCCGGATCGGGCGGCGTGCGGGCCGCGCGGCTCGCCGCGGCGCTCGG
>NZ_JBFFQD010000086.1:0-3731 GCF_041573655.1 Methyloceanibacter sp. | reverse complement strand
CGTCGGACGTCGTGGTCTCCATCGTCGAGAATTCGGACGAGGACTGGTCATTTGGCTTGGGCCGCGGCCAGTTCCTGACCGGCGAGCTCTAGCCCGAGAGGGTGAGGCAAAGGGGCGAATCGGCTTAACTTCCCCACGCCTTAAAGGGGAGGACGGCGCCATTCCGATCGAGGAGAGCTTCAGCACAATCGCGAACTACATCGCGCTTTCCATCGAGGTGGGCGCCGTCATCGTCGTCGCGCTCGGCGCCTTCCAGGCGATCATCGCCGTCATCGGCGCGATCTTCTCAGGCAACGCGGACGAGCTCCGGGGCCGCGAGATTTGGCTGAAATTTGCCACCTGGATCCTGCTGGCGCTTGAATTCGCGCTCGCCGCCGACATCGTCCATACGGCCGTCGCCCCGACCTGGGAGGACATCTGGAAATTGGCCGTGATCGCCGTGATCCGGACCATGCTGAACTACTTCCTGGCCAAGGACATCGCGGATTTCACCAGACTCCAGGATTCTGGCCAAATTCCCGCCTCAAAGCCCGTTCAATCCTAATCCGTTGGACCGTTGACCCATTCTATGGTTCAGTGGGCCAAAGTCTTATGGCGTGCGGAAAAATCGTTCCGTAAGCGCCCGCCGGCAGGGGGTAGGGGCGCGGCGCGTCCATTTTCAGAGCGGCACTAAAGTCCCGCTTCCCGCGCGGGAGACGCCTCTTCACGGGATTGAGGGATGCTCAGTACAGCACACGCGACGAAACGGCGCTTTCAGCTCATTCTGATCAAGCCGTCGCACTACGATGGCGACGGCTATGTCGTGCAATGGATGCGCTCGACCATGCCGTCAAATTCGCTTGCCGCGGTATACAGCCTCGCGCAAGGCGCCGCCGAACGGCAGCTGCTGGGCCCCGACCTTCCCATCGACGTCCACGCCATGGACGAGACCAACACCCGCGTGAAGACGAAAGACATCGTCCGCCGCATCGCCGAAAACGGCGGCCTGGGGCTGGTTGGGATTGTCGGCGCGCAGTCGAACGAATTTCCCCGTGCCGTGGACATCGCCCGACCTCTGCGCGCGGCCGGCGTGCAAGTCGCAATCGGCGGGTTCCATGTTTCGGGCTGCTTGTCGATGCTTCCGGAGCTTCCCGACGACATCAAGGAAGCGCAGGCGCTCGGCATCAGCATTTATGCGGGCGAGGCCGAAGAGGGCCTCGATGAGCTGATCCTCGATACCGCGCGCGGTGAGATGAAGCCGCTATACAATCACATGCCGAATCTGCCGGATATCGGCGAGATCCCATCGCCGCCGTTCCTGCCGGTCGAATTCGTCAGGCGCACCATCGGCAACACGACGAGCTTCGACGCGGGCCGCGGCTGTCCCTTCCAGTGCTCGTTCTGCACCATCATCAACGTGCAAGGCCGGAAGTCGCGGTACCGCACGCCCGACAGCGTCGAGCAAATCCTGCGCATGAACTACGAGCAGGGCGTGAACCGGTTCTTCATCACCGACGACAACTTCGCCCGCAACAAAGATTGGGAAGCGATCTACGACCGCATCATCAAGCTGCGCGAAGAGGATGGCATGGACATCCGCTTCTGCATCCAGGTTGACACGCTTTGCCACAAAATCCCGAACTTCATGGACAAGTCGAAGCGGGCCGGCGTCACGCGCGTGTTCATCGGGCTTGAGAACATCAACCCGGCCAACCTGATCGCGGCCAAGAAGCGTCAGAATAAGATCACCGAGTACCGCAAGATGCTTCTCGAATGGAAGCGGGTCGGCATCATGACCTATGCGGGCTACATTCTCGGCTTCCCCAACGACACGCCCGAGTCCATTCGCCAGGACCTTGAGATCATCAAGCACGAGCTGCCGCTCGATGTTCTGGAGTTTTTCATTCTCACGCCGCTACCGGGATCCGAGGACCACAAGATCCTCTATGAGAAAGGGGTTCCGATGGACCCCGACATGAACAAGTACGACGTGGAGCACGTCTGTACGGCTCACGCGAAAATGAGCAAGGAAGAGTGGCAAGAGGCCTACCGCACCGCTTGGGACTTCTACTATACCGACGAGCACTTGGAGACGATCATCCGGCGCGCCTATGCGACGGGCATCAACCTCAAGTCTCTTCGGGTCGTGCTGTTCTGGTTCTCGGGCGCTGTGCCGACCGAGGGCGTGCATCCCCTGCAATGGGGAATCTTCCGGATGAAATACCGGCGTGACCGGCGCTCGGGTCTGCCGCTCGAAAACCCCATCGTTTTCTATTCAAAATACGCTGCGGACGTTGCCCGCAAGCTGTATATGGCTGGCAGGCGGTGGCGGCATTTGACCCGCCTCATGAACAAGGTGGAGTCCGATCCGACAGCCAAGTTCCATATGGACAACGCGCTGACCCCCGTCGCCGACGAAGACGCCGAGCATATGGAACTCTACACCCAGAACGAGGCGGCGCGTGTCGCCGTGGAACGTGAGCTGCGCGTCGCCGGCGGCAAACCCAAAGGCAATGGCGCGGGCCAGCCCGCGCTCCAGGTAAAGATGAACGGCAACGGCAAGGCGGCCCACGCCGGCAATGGTCAAGACAGCACGGCAGAGACCGTCGAGGCCGAGAAGCGCCACCAAGAGAGCGCCGCGCCGCCTGCGTAAGCCTCGGACGTAATGCCGCCGTCAGAGGGCTTCAAGGCATTCGTCGCCGATCAATTGGCCGGCTTCGGACCGGTGAACATCCGCAACATGTTCGGCGGCGCCGGCATCTATGCGGACGGTGTGATGTTCGCGATCCTTGCCGATGACACGCTCTACTTGAAGGCCGACGAGACGTCGTCGCACGCCTTCGCCGACGAAGGCATGGAGCCTTTCACCTACACGGCCAAAGGGGGCAAGCCCATCGCCATGTCCTATTGGGAAGTCCCGCCACGTCTGCTGGAGGAGCCGGACGAACTTGCCGAGTGGGCACGCGAGGCCCACCGCATTGCCTGCGCCCAAAAGAAACCGTCACGAAAATCGTCCAAGAAGCGAAAGTCAGCGTGACGTGAAACGCCGGAGCGATCAGTTCCCGAAGGCGCGGTTGATCATGTCCTCGAAACCGCCACGGCGGAACAAGCCGCGGCGCCTGGGCTGCTGTTCCTCGTAAGCCTGCTGTTGGCTGTAGTCGTAGCCCGCGTTGGGGCCGGCCGACGGCGCCAAAGCATGCGCCGGCATCCAGCCCTTGGCCGAGCTGTTCGGATCGGTCACCTCGACCCATTCGTCATTGCGCGTCACGACCTTCAATTGGCGGCCGTAAGGAAAGGCGAACAGGATCGGCGCGTCGATCGATGCCGTGGCCCGCATGCCGGTGCCGGAGCCGACGACTTGCACCCATTGCTCGCCGGGTGGAGCGCCGGGTTGGCCGCCCCATTGCTGCGGCGGCGGCGCGCCGTAAGGATCGGCTTGCCCCGAATATGGATCGCCTTGCGTGTAGGGATCGCGCTGGGCGGCGTAAGGATCGCGCGGCGGCGCGTAAGCATCGTAGGACCCGTCCGGGCCATAAGCACCACCGGGCGGTGGCCCACCCTGCTGACCGTAAGGCTGACCCGGCGGCGGTCCGTAAGGCCGTTGACCTGGCGGCGGACCGCCCTGCTGACCGTAAGGGTTTGCAGGCGGCACCGGGCGGCCATAAGCCTGATCTGGCATCTGCTGACGCCGCTCATCGCCCCATTGCTCGGCCTGGTCCGTGGCCCAAGGCAAAGGCTGCCCGGGGGCTGCG
>NZ_JBFFQD010000085.1:0-3824 GCF_041573655.1 Methyloceanibacter sp. | reverse complement strand
GATCCGTCTAGCCTCGCTTGCCGCCGCCGGCTTTCGGCTTGGGTTTCGGCCTAGGCTTTGCGCTGGCGGCTTTCGGCTTGGGTTTCGGCCTCGGCTTCGCGGCGGCCTTCGGCTTTGGCTTCGCGGCAGCCTTGGGCTTCGGCTTAGACTTCGGCTTCGCGGCAGCCTTGGGCTTAGGCTTCGGCTTCGCGCTGGCGGCCTTGGGCTTGGGCTTCGCGCTGGCGGCCTTTGGCTTGGGCTTCGGTTTCGCGCTGGCAGGCTTTGGCTTAGGCTTAGATGCCGGGGCCTTCGCCCCGGGCTTCTTCTGTCCGGACTTGGCCTTGGGACCGTTGCCGTTCTTGCGCCCAGGCTGCACGTTCGCCGCCTTCGCATTGGGCTTATGCTTCGAGGCATTCGCGTTCAAAGGCTTCTTCGGCCCGGACTTGTTCTGGCCCGACCTGGCCTTGGCGCCATTGCCGTTCTTCGGCCGAGGCTTCACGTTCGCCGCCTTCGCATTGGGCTTACGCTTCGAGGCATTCGCGTTCGACGGCTTCTTCGGCCCCCGCTTGGCCTTGGCGCCATTGCCAGTCTTAGGGCCTCCCGGTTTCGCAGTGGCCCGCTTGTTGGGCCTTGGCATCGGCGCGTTTGCGTTGTGCGGCCTCTTCCCTCCCGGCCTCGCCTGAGGCGCCCTCGCTCGCGGACGCGGACCTGCAATGTTTGGTTTGCCCGCGGCGGGACTCCCCAAAGCGCGCGGCTTATTCGGATTGGGCCGAGCGCCCCTGGCGCGTGCGGGATTCGTTTGAATCCTTCCGGTGTTCGCGTTCGCGCGCGTTCGCGCCTGGTTGACATTTCTCGGGGGCCGCTTCGGCCGTGCACCTTTCTTGACGCGCGGCGCATACACATAGAGATCCCCGGATGAACGGCCGCGGCCTGCACGCGGACGTGCCTTGGACCGGCCGCGATGGATCTTACGCGGCTCGATGCGCTGTCGCGTAAGCCTCGACCAGCGCTTGCGGGGCATGCCGTAATTGTAGACGTGGCCGCCGCGATACTCAGGGCGGTACACATGCTTCGAAAAGCTCAGCGCTATCGAGATGCTGGTTCGCGGCACCGCGTAAGAACGAACGACCGGCGATGTCAGATAGCGCGGCCGGACGAAGACCCAAGACCGCTCGGGCGGAACCGGTGAGTAGTGGACCGGCGCGCCGTAGGCGCCTCCACCGTAGGCGCGCCGCGGCTCGGGCGCCCAGCCCACATATTCGTCACCGTAACGCCACTGGACCCAAGCCGGCGACCAGGTATCGCCCGGGACCCAGTACCAGTTATAGGCGGGGTCGAAGCCCCAACGGCCAAAGTGATACACGGCCCAGGCGAAGGGCTCGTAGGAGTCCCAGTACCAGCCGTATTCGTTGGTGTAGATCCAATTCCCGACCGTGAACGGACGCCAATCCGGCCCCACGGCGCGCGGGAGCCATACATAACCATGTACGGGGTGGTAGACCCACTCCCCGTGAGGCGCGAGCTCGTCATAGAACTGCTCGATGGCGAAGTCGTCATAGCCGACCGCCGGGCCGCCGGCCCTGGCTGTCCCAGGAAGGGAAAACCCTGCCGTGAAGGCGAGCAGCGCAACCACACCCGCCAACCACATACGCCTCAAGACGCGTAGAAAACGCATCGGAACCTCCGAATCTCGCGCCTGCCGGCGCTGAATTAACCAAGTCACCTCCTTTCCTCGGCAGAAGCGCCATTCGATCCTTTTCAGGCGGAACGGCGATCATGGTGGCCAGCATGGGGTTCGGCACCTGAACCCAGGCTGAACGTAAAACCCCACTGATCCCGGGGCCTGCGGGCGGTATTAATCTTTCAGAAGTTGGCACGCTCCATGCGTAGGTTGACGGGAGGCCAGTTCCGTGGTGGACCGGACATGGCACCGTCAGATCAACAGTGGTGTGTTCGCGTCATGGGCCGCATTTATCCAGTACTGCTTTCCGGGGGGACGGGCTCCCGACTTTGGCCTGTTTCCCGCGCGCAGATGCCCAAACAGCTGATGCCGCTTCTGTCGGGCAGCTCGCTGCTCCAAGAGACGGCTAATCGGCTTGCCGGCTTGGACGACGTCGCGCCACCGCTGGTGATCGCCAACTCCGATCACCGCTTCATGATCGCCGCCCAGCTGCAAGAGCTCGGCATCACGGCCACCGCACTTGTGCTGGAACCTGTGGGCCGCAACACGGCGGCGGCCGCGGCCGTGGCTGCGAAGATCGTCGGCGATCTCGATCCGGAGAGCATTCTCGTTCTACTCCCCGCCGATCATCACATTCCCGACGCCGAGGGCTTCAAGCAGGCGGTCCGGCAGGGCGCGGAATTGGCTGCGCGCGGCCACATCGTCACGTTCGGCATCACGCCGCGATCCCCAGAGACAGGCTATGGCTACATCAAGCGAGGCACCGCACTCGGCGATGACGCTTTCACCGTCGCGCAGTTTTGCGAGAAGCCCGACCTTGCGCGCGCGGATGCGTTTCTTGCAGACGGCTCCTACGACTGGAACAGCGGCATCTTCATGGCCCGCGCCGACACACTGACGGAAGAGATGAAGGTGCATTGCCCCGACATTGCGGCTCAGTGCACGAGCGCCGTCGCCGGAAGCAACCGCGACATGGACTTCTTGCGTCTCGATGAGCCTGCCTTTGAGGCGTGTCCGTCGGCACCCATCGATACCGCCGTGATGGAGCACACCTCGAAGGCCGTGGTTATCCCCGTCGATATCGGTTGGAGTGATGTCGGCTCCTGGGGCGCGCTCTGGGATCTCGGCGAGAAGGACGAGGCCGGCAACGTCATCAGCGGCGACGTCGTCGCGCTCGATACCGAGGAGACCTACATCCGCGGCAATGGCCGCCTCGTCACAACCCTTGGCGTCAAGGACCTCATCGTCGTCGATACTGGGGACGCGGTGCTCATCGCGGACAAGGCGCGGGTCCAGGACATTCGCGATGTCGTGACCAGGCTCAAGGAGCTTGGCCGCAGCGAGCATGAGACGCACTCGCGCGTCCACCGGCCCTGGGGTTATTACGAGTCCATCGAGGCGGGCGACCGCTATCAGGTCAAGCATCTGATGGTGAAGCCCGGCGCATCGCTATCGCTGCAAATGCATCATCACCGGGCCGAGCACTGGGTCGTTGTGAAGGGCACTGCGCGCGTCGTACTCGGCAACAAGGAAATGCTGCTCAGCGAGAACGAGTCGACCTACATCCCGATCGGCACGCCCCACCGCCTGGAGAACCCTGGGAAGGTTCCCTTGAGTATCATCGAGGTCCAGTCCGGCTGCTACCTGGGCGAGGACGACATCGTGCGCATGGACGATGTCTATGGGCGTCTGGCGGAGACGCCCTGATCGCAAAGCCGACTGCTTCTCCATACGCAGAAGGAGTACTCAGCGAACTTCGACGGAGCCAAACTCTTTTGACCTAGGCGCATGCAATTTTCGCTTTGGGTTAGAAGCCGACATCGCCCAACCTCAACTCTAGGTCAGCTTTTGACCCAAAGGTGACGTCCTACGAGAGCTAGACTTCAGCCTAGGGCTGTCCGGCTTTAGGGACCGAGGCGGAAAAGTGGTTCAAAATCAGATGCAAGAGTTGCTGCGAACGATGCAGTCAGGTGATGGCTATCCCTCATTACGACCCGACCGTCGAGAATCGCGCGACACGTACCTGATGGGCAAATGACGTTGTTCAGGTCTACTACCTTGACCCGTTGCTCTTCCTCGTATGTCCCGCGCGGATACGCTGTCTGCTTTCTGTTCCATCGACACGCATCTTCATTTAGCGGGTTTTCAAGAAGGCAGATGATCG
>NZ_JBFFQD010000084.1:0-3896 GCF_041573655.1 Methyloceanibacter sp. | reverse complement strand
TGGACAAGTGCATCGGCTGTCATACCTGCTCGGTCACTTGCAAGAATGTGTGGACCAGTCGCGAAGGCATGGAATACGCCTGGTTCAACAACGTCGAAACGAAGCCCGGCATCGGCTATCCGAAGGAGTGGGAAAACCAGGAGCGCTGGAACGGCGGCTGGCGTCGCAAGCGCAACGGCGAGATTGAGCCTCGGATTGGCTCAAAATGGCGCGTGCTGGCGAACATCTTCGCCAATCCGGACCTGCCCGAGATCGACGACTATTACGAGCCATTCACTTTCGATTACGAGCACCTGCAAAAGGCGCCGGAGCTGCAGACCATGCCGACGGCACGGCCGCGATCTCTGGTCAGCGGCGAGCGCATTGAGAAGATCAAGTGGGGCCCGAACTGGGAAGAGATTCTTGGTGGCGAGTTCGTCCAGCGCTCGGCCGACGTAAACTTCGATGGCGTGCAGAAGGAAATCTACGGCCAGTTCGAAAACACCTTCATGATGTATCTGCCGCGGCTGTGTGAGCACTGCCTCAACCCGACTTGCGTGGCCTCTTGTCCCTCCGGCGCGATCTATAAGCGGGAAGAAGACGGAATCGTCCTGATCGATCAGGACAAATGCCGGGGCTGGCGCATGTGCGTCTCGGGCTGCCCATACAAGAAGATCTATTACAACTGGTCGAGCGGAAAATCAGAGAAGTGCATCTTCTGCTTCCCGCGCATCGAAGCTGGGCTGACCACGGTCTGCTCGGAGACGTGCGTCGGACGCATCCGTTATCTCGGTGTCGTTCTTTACGACGCCGACCGCATTGAGGACGCTGCCAGCGCCGCCGACGAGCAGGATCTCTATGAGGCGCAGCTCTCGATCTTCCTTGACCCCAACGATCCGGACGTGATTGCGCAGGCGCGCGCCGACGGTGTGCCTCATAACTGGCTTGAGGCCGCGACGCACTCGCCGGTGTGGAAGATGGCGATGGACTGGAAGATCGCCTTCCCGCTGCACCCGGAGTACCGCACCCTGCCGATGGTCTGGTATGTGCCGCCGCTTTCTCCGATCAATACGGCGGTGGAGGCCGGAAAGATCGGGCACGACGGCGAAATGCCGGATGTGCGCAGCTTGCGCATCCCACTCAAATATCTCGCAAATCTTCTCACCGCCGGTCAGGAAGAACCCGTGGCTCTGGCGTTGGAGCGCATGCTTGCCATGCGCGCCTATATGCGGGCCAAGACGGTGGACGGTGTGGTCGATGCAAGCATCCCCGAAAGCGTCGGCCTCAGCGCCGAAGAGATGGATCACATGTACGAAGTCATGGCCATCGCCAATTACGAGAACCGGTTTGTCATTCCGACAGCCCATCGCGAACTCACCGAGGATGCCTACGACATCCGCGGCGGCTGCGGCTTCTCCTTCGGCAACGGCTGCTCGGACAGTGCGGCAGAGCCAAATATGTTTGGCGCACCGAAGAAGCACAAGACCCCGCTGGAGGTCGCGTGATGACGGCAACCTTCAAGGTCCTGTCCGCATTGCTCAGCTATCCGGACGACGCGCTGATGAGCGCAGCACCGGCGTTTCGGCGCGCGCTTGACGAGGAGAGTCTCCTACCTCCAGAAACCCGGCCCTTGCTCGATGCGCTGGTCGAGGAAATAGCGGCAAGCGACCTCTATGATCTGCAAGAGCGTTATGTCGAATTGTTCGATCGAACGCGGTCTTTATCGTTGCATCTGTTTGAGCATGTTCATGGCGAAAGCCGCGACCGCGGTCAGGCCATGATCGACCTCAAATCCCTGTACGAGCAAAATGGACTTCATCTCAGCTCCAGCGAACTTCCGGACTATCTGCCCGCGTTTCTTGAGTTTCTGTCGGTACGCCCGTTGCCTGAAGCGCTTCAGACGCTGAGCCAGACAACACATATTCTCACCGCGTTGGCCGAACGCCTGCACAAGCGCGGTGCGCCCTATGAGGCGGTGTTTCGTGCGCTCGAGGCGATTGCAGAGCCTGCAGAAGATGCCGCGTCCGTGGAGATCGTCCCCGAAGGTTACGACGCCGATCCGAACGATTTCGCGGCGCTTGATGCGCAGTGGGAAGAAGAAGCGGTGAGCTTCGGGCCGGACGCGGCGCCGGGCTGCAAGGACCGGCTCGTGGCGCAGATCCGCGCCGGGAGACGCCCGGTTGCCGACGTGCCTACAAAAGGAGAGGCGCCATGAACGCCGCCATCAATCAGTTTCTCTTTGGCTGGTACCCGTATCTGTGCATCGCGGTGTTTCTTATCGGCAGCCTTATGCGCTTCAACCGAGAGCAATACACATGGCGGTCGGGATCCAGTCAGCTCTTGCGGCGCAAGCAGCTCTCGTGGGGCTCAAATCTCTTCCACGTTGGCATTATCATCATCTTCATTGGCCATTTCGTTGGCTTGTTGACGCCCATCGCCGTGTTCGATGCCTTAGGTATCTCGCACGGATTCAAGCAGATCATGGCAATTGTTGTCGGCGGCATCGCCGGCATTGCCTGTTTCATCGGGCTGACGCTTTTGGTGCATCGACGCCTGTTCGATGCACGCATCCGCAACAACTCATCATTCGGCGATATCTTCGTGCTTCTGCTGCTCTATGTGCAGCTTACCTTGGGGCTCGCCACCATCCCTCTCTCGCTTGAACATTTAGACGGCGGGGTGATGCTGAAGTTCATGAATTGGGCCCAAGGCATCATGACGCTGCAGCCGGGCGTGGCAGCGCTGGTTGCCGACGCGAATCCGATCTTCAAGCTGCACCTGTTCCTCGGCATGACGCTCTTCCTCGTCTTTCCATTCACGCGCCTCGTCCATATCTGGAGCGCCCCAGTCTGGTATCTGGGGCGACGCGGCTATCAGGTGGTGCGCACCCGGCAGCAAGTTGGTCCCTACGGCGAACAGCAAGGACTGCCGCGAAGGCCCGGCGGCGGCCGTCCTATGCCGGCCGAGTAAACGGCATGACTTGTCTCACCCAAACCGTGGAGCTTCCTGAGCGCATTCCGGTGCGTGTCAACGGGGTGGACATTCCCCACGACGCAATCGCGGGCGAGGTGCAGCACCATCCAGCGTCCAAACCAATCGCAGCCTGGCAGGCCGCGGCCCGTGCGCTGGTGGTCCGCGAGCTCTTGCTTCAGGAGGCGCACCACCTCAGCATCGAGCCCGCCCCACTCAGCGACGAGAGCGGCCGGCGCGAAACGGAGGAGGAAGCGCTGATCAGAGGCTTGATCGAGCAGGAGGTTGCGACACCGGAGCCGGACGAAGCGACGTGCCGACGCTTCTACGAACAAAATAGACAGCGCTTCCGGTCGGAGCCGATTTACGAGGCGGCCCACATCTTATTTACGGCCCGCCAAGATCACGCGGGGGAATACGCAAAGGCCGAACGGGCCGCTGCTTCAGTCATTGAGGCGCTCAAGAGACAGCCGGAACGATTTGCGGACTTGGCGAAGGTCCACTCCGTCTGTCCGTCCGCCGCGCAGGGCGGCAATCTGGGCCAGATCACAAAAGGTCAGACCACGCGAGAGTTTGAGGAGGCGCTCGCCGAACTTGCTCCCGGAGCGCTCACCTCAAAACCAGTAAAGACGCGTTATGGGCTTCATATTATCCGTCTTGATCGCCGGATCGCCGGAAGAGAATTGCCGTTCGAGATGGTCACCGACCTAATCTCGGACTACCTCCGCGAGAGCGTCATCCGTCGTGCGACGGCTCAGTATGTGGCCCGTTTAGCGACCAAGGCCGACATTACGGGCGTCGTTCTTGCCGGAGCGGAGTCTCACGGCGTCGCTTAACTCACCAACAATGCTGTTTTGGCACGGATCCACGCCGCCGAAGTGTTTGACCACTTGGCGACGAGGCCGATACGCTGAGGCCCCGCCAAGAGAAAGGCGCCAAGCAGAATG
>NZ_JBFFQD010000083.1:0-4263 GCF_041573655.1 Methyloceanibacter sp. | reverse complement strand
TCAACTCGACGTCCTCGCCGATCATGCGTTCGCCCGGAACCTTGACGCGAGTGCCGAAGGCGATGGTCACGTCGGGCTGGATGCGAAAGCGCATATGCCCGCAGCCGAGCGAGTCGATCTCGCCGAAGGTCTCGCGCGGCGGCTTTTTGAACTGCACCACGGCCTCGGCGATGCTGACAGGCAGACACTTGCCGGTCCGGATGAAGATAGGCACGCCTTCCCAGCGCCAGCTGTCGATGCACAGCTTCGCGGCGGCGAAGGTTTCGACCGTCGAGCCGGGCTTCACGCCCGGCACTTTCTCGTAGCCGGTATACTGGCCGCGCACGATGTCGTCGGAGTCCAAAGTCCGCACGGCCTTCAGCAGGCTTGCTTTGCGATCGCGGATCGCTTCGTGGGCTTGGCCCGTTGGCGGGTCCATGGTCAGGGATGCGAGAATCTGCAGCATGTGATTTTGCAAAACGTCACGGATTGCGCCGGCGCTGTCGTAGAACGCACCGCGGTCCTGCACGCCGAAATTCTCGGCCATGGTGATCTGGATGCTGCGCACGAAGTGGCGGTTCCAGACCGGCTCGTAAATCGAATTGGCGAAGCGAGTGTAGAGAATGTTCTGCACCGGTTCTTTGCCCAGATAGTGGTCGATGCGGAAGATGTTCCGCTCGGAGAAATACTGATCGAGGATGCGGCTGAGGTCGTTGGCCGACCGGCGGTCGCGGCCGAACGGCTTTTCGACCACGAGGCGCGCATTGTCTGCGCAGCCTGACTTGGCAAGCTGCGAGGCGACCACGGAGAACAGCGCGGGCGGAATGGCGAGATAGTGCAGGGGAGCCTTGGCGTCGCCCAGCTCTTTGCGCAGCTGCTTGAACACCTTGGGGTCGTTGTAATCGCCATCCACGTAGCGCAACAGGCTCAAGAGCTTTTTAAAGGCCTCGGACTTGATGTCGCCGCCATGGGCTTTGACGCTGTCCGCCGCGCGGCCTTTCAGCTGATCCAGCCCCCAGCCCGCCTTCGCGACGCCGATGATGGGCAAGGACAAGCCTTCGTCGCGAATGAGCCCGTAGAGCGCGGGGAAGATCTGCTTGTACGCGAGATCTCCGGTGGCGCCGAAGAAGACGAGCGCGTCGGAATGCTCTGGAGCGTCTACGCCGTTCGCCATTACGCTTTCTTCTCGTGATGACCGCCGAACTCGAACCGCATGGCCGACATCAGCTTGTCGGCGAACTCCGCATTGCCGCGGGAGGCGAAGCGCGTGAACAGTGCCGAAGAGATAACCGGAGCCGGCACGCCTTCGTCGATCGCCGCTTGCAGGGTCCAGCGGCCTTCGCCGGAATCCGATACGCGGCCTTCGAACTCGGCTAAGTCGGGACTGTGACGCAGCGCCGCCGCAGTGAGGTCGAGCAGCCAAGAGCCGATCACGCTGCCGCGCCGCCACACCTCGGCGACTTCCGGCAGGTTGATGTCATATTGATAGTACTCGGGGTTGCGTAAGGGTGTGGTCTCCGCGTCCGTGTCGCGCTTCACCTTGCCGGCGTTGCCGTGCTTCAAGATGTTCAGGCCTTCGGCGTAAGCGGCCATGACGCCGTACTCGATGCCGTTGTGGACCATTTTGACGAAGTGCCCGGCGCCGTTCGGCCCGCAATGGAGGTAACCGTTCTCCGCCGGCGATGCTTCGCCCTTCGCGCCCGGCGTGCGCGGGGCTTCATCGACGCCCGGCGCCAGTGTGCGGAAGACCGGATCGAGATGCGCCACCACCTTGTCTTCGCCGCCGATCATCATGCAGTAGCCGCGTTCGAGGCCCCAGACGCCGCCGCTGACGCCGACATCCACATAGTGGATGTTCTTTTCTTTCAGGGCTTTAGCGCGGCGCAGGTCGTCGTGATAGTAGGAGTTGCCGCCATCGATAATAATGTCGTCGGCGTCCAGCAGCGGTGCGAGTTCCACAATCACCGCATCGACTACGGCGGCGGGCACCATCATCCAAACCGCGCGCGGCTTATCCAAACCCTTGACGAATTCGCCGAGGTCGGTGCTGCCCTTCGCGCCCTTGTCCTTGAGCGCCTTCACCGCATCGGCGTGCGTGTCGTAGACGTGACAGTCGTGGCCGGCCTTCATCGCCCGCACCACCATGTTGGCGCCCATCCGACCGAGGCCGATCATGCCGAGTTGCATCGCTTCTCTCCTCGTTTCGCAAATCCAAGAACGCTCCGGGGTCCCGGAGCGCGGGAACGTCTAACTGTCCAAAACCTTTTTGGCCGCCGCGGCGACCCGCTCCGGTGTGAACCCGAAATGCTCCGAGACGACTTTCAGCGGCGCCGACAGGCCGAACGTGTCCATGCCAAGCACGATGCCCTTCGGCCCCGCATAGCGGTCCCAGCCGATCGGGGAGGCTTCTTCCACCGTGACGCGCGCGGTGATCTGTGGCGGCAGCACGGAGTCGCGATAGGCTTGGGTTTGACACTCGAACAGTTCGCGGCAAGGCATTGAAACGACTCGCGCCTTGATCTTGTCCTTGGCGAGCAGATCGCGCGCGGCAAGGCACAGCGACACCTCGCTGCCCGTGCCGATGAGAATGACATCGGGCTTGCCGTCGTCCGCGTCGGCGAGCACATAAGCGCCTTTGGCGAGACCGGAAGCCGGCGCAAGTTTCGAGCGGTCGAACGTGGGGACCGCTTGGCGCGTCAGGATCAGCGCCACGGGCCGGCTCTTATGCGGCATGGCGAGGCGATAGGCTTCCACCGTCTCGTTGGCGTCCGCCGGACGCACGACCATGAGACCGGGGATCGCACGCAACGATACGATCTGCTCGACAGGCTGATGGGTCGGGCCGTCCTGGCCTAAGCTGATGGAATCGTGCGTCCAAATGTGCAGTACCGGCAGATCCATAAGCGAGGCCAGCCGGATTGCGCCGCGCGCATAGTCCGTGAAGATCAGGTAGCAGGAGTCGTAGGCGCGCATGCCTGTCAGCACCGCGCCGTTGACGAGCGCACACATGGCGTGTTCGCGGATGCCGTAGCGCAGATTGTGGCCGCTATAGTCGCCGAGTTCGCCGTAAGGCTGGAACTCGTTTGCGTCCGGGTAGGTCAAAAGCACCTTGGTACTGCCGGCCACGTCCGCGGCGCCACCAACGACCCACGGCACCTTCGCCGCGATGGCGTTCAGCGTCTTGCCGGAGGCTTCGCGCGTGGCGATCCCCTTGGGGTCGAGCGCAAATTCCGGAAGGTCTGCATCCCAATCGTCGGGCAGTTCGCGATCGCGGATCTGCTCGATCTGTTTGGCCTCGTCCGGATGCTTCTTGGCGTAGTCGGCGAACAGGGCTTCCCATTTGGCGCGGGCAGTGGCGCCGCGCTGACCCATATGCGTGGTGAAGTGCTGACGCACACCATCCGGCACCACGAAAAACTTATCGGGATCGAAGCCCAGGAACTCCTTGGTGCGGCGCACCTCGTCGGGCCCAAGCGGGGAGCCATGTGCGGCGGGCGTGTCGTGCTTGTCGGGCGAGCCGTAGCCGATATGGCTGTGCACGATGATCATCGTCGGCTTGTCGTCGGTGGCGAGAAAGTCTTTGTATGCGGCTGCCAACTCGTCGAGATCGTTGGCGTTCGACACGCGGACGACGTTCCAGCCATAGGCGTCGAAGCGCTTGGCCACGTCCTCGGTGAAGGTGATGTCGGTGTGGCCGTCGATAGTCACGTTGTTGTTGTCAAAAATCCAGCACAGGTTCGACAGCTTCAGATGGCCGGCAAGCGAGGCGGCCTCGCTGCCGACGCCTTCCATCAGGCAGCCTTCGCCGTGGAGCGCATAGACATTGAAATCGAAGAGATCGAAGTCCGGCTTGTTGTAGGTCTCGGCGAGCCACTTGCCGGCAATCGCCATGCCGACGCTGGTCGCGATGCCTTGGCCGAGCGGCCCAGTTGTGGATTCAACGCCCGTGGTCCAGCCATACTCGGGATGCCCGGGGCAGCGGCTGCCGTCCTCGCGGAAACCCTCGATGTCCTTGAGACTTACCGCCTCGCCGCCCTTTTTTTGGTAGGAGCCTTCAGCCGCTTCGATACCTGCGAGGTAGATGAGGCTGTAGAGCAGCATCGAGGCGTGGCCCGCCGAAAGCACGAACCGGTCTCGGTTGATCCAGTGCGGCGCCTTCGGGTCGTAGCGGAGGAATTGCTGCCACAGCGTGTAGGCGGTCGGCGCGGCGTCCATGGCCGTGCCGGGATGACCTGAATTGGCCTTCTGAATGGCGTCGATGGAGAGCGTGCGGATCGTGTTGAT
>NZ_JBFFQD010000082.1:0-5058 GCF_041573655.1 Methyloceanibacter sp. | reverse complement strand
ATTGGCATTGAGCACCGTGAAGATGTCTTCGATGCTGATGCCTTTCGTCTTCGCCAGCTGACGATTGACGTCGATGAAGAGCTGCGGCGAGTTCGCTCCGAACGTGCTGAATACGCTGGTGACCTGGGGCTCGCCGTTCGCCACATAGATGAAGCCGTTGAGCACCGACGCCAACGATTGCGGCGATCGGCTCTCGGTATCTTGCAGGACGAACTCGAAGCCACCCGTGGTGCCAAGTCCTGGAATGGGCGGCGGCGTGAACGGAATAATGACCGCCTGTGGAATCGCGGCGAATCTCGGCGCAATATTTTGCATGATTGCGCGCAAGCCTAGCTCAGGCGTATCGCGCTCATCCCAGGGCTCCAAAACGGCGATGATAAAGGCCGCGTTCGGGATGACCGTCCCTTGCAGGATCGAGTAGCCGCCAACGGCGATCACGTTTGCAACGCCGGGCGTGTTCTCGAGGATGTTTTCGACTTCCCTCAACACCGCCGTCGTTCGCGGCAAGGCGGCACCGTCCGGAAGACGCATGTCGATGAAGATCGAGCCGCGATCCTCCGGCGGAATAAAGCCGGTGGGCGTCGTGGCGCCAAACCACGCAGTGCCCCCGAACACGACTGCAACCAGCGCCAGGGCGATCACAGTCCGGCGGATCAGCGCGCGAACCAACACATTGTAGCCTTTGCGGGTCCTATCGATCCCCCGCTCGAACCAGGCGAGCGGCCCACCACGCGCCGGTTTTGGAGGCTTGAGAAGCGTCGCGCACAAGGCCGGGCTCAAGGTCAGTGCATTGATCGACGACAAGGCAACCGCAACAGAAATTGTCGCCGCGAATTGCTCGAACAGCCGGCCGGTGAGCCCAGGCGTGAACGCGGCCGGTACGAACACCGCGAGCAACACGAGTGTGGTGGCTATAACCGGCGCGGTAACCTCTTCCATGGCCTTGCGCGTAGCGTCCGGCGGGTTCATGCCGTCTGCCATGTGGCGTTGCACATTCTCGACAACGACAATGGCGTCGTCGACCACCACACCGATGGCGAGGATCAGTCCGAACAGGCTGATCGTGTTGATGGTGAAACCAAGCGCCAGCAGCGCCGCGAACGTCCCGATCAGCGAAACGGGAATGGCGATGGCGGGGATCAGCGTCGAACGCCAATCCTGCAAGAAGATGAAGACGACGAGCACCACGAGCGCGAGCGCTTGGAGTAGCGTAACGACCACTTCTTTGATCGAGGTCTCCACATAAAGCGTGGTGTCGTACGTGACCTGATACTGCAGATCGTCTGGGAAACGCTGCGCCAGCCGGTCCATTTCGGCGCGAATTGCCTTCGCCACGTCGAGTGCGTTCGCGTCGGGGAGTTGATAGACGGCCAGAAGCGCCGCGGGCTTTCCATTGAGCTGTCCGAACCAGCCGTAATTCTCCGCGCCGAGCTCGACCCGTGCCACATCCCGCAGCCTGACGACGGATCCGTCGGAGTTCGCAACGAGGATAATGTTCTCGAACTGCTCGACGTCTTCGAGCCGTCCTTGCGCCGTCAAGGTGTACTGGAATTGCTGCGAAGACGGCGCGGGCTCCTGGCCGATCGCGCCAGGCGCCGCCTGGATGTTCTGGTCGCGGATCGCGGCGATGACATCGTTCGCCGTTAGCCCCAAAGCCGTCAGACGGTCGGGCTCAAGCCACATGCGCATGCTGTAGTCGCGCGCGCCCAAGTTTGAGACCTTCGAAACGCCTTTCACCCGCGACAGCGTGTCGAGCAGATTGATGCTCGAATAGTTGGACAGGAAGATGCTGTCGTAGGTTTCCCCCGGCGAGTAGACGGAGATCACCATCAACATGCTGGTGGAGGTCTTCTCTGTGGTGATGCCTTGACGTTTCACCTCCTCCGGCAGCTTCGGCGTTGCCTGCGAGACGCGGTTTTGCACGTTGACCTGTGCCGTATCGCCGTTGGTCTCGATCGAGAAGGTCACGGTCAATTTGTAGCTGCCGTCATTGGCACTCTTGGAGGACATATATGTCATGCCCTCCACGCCGTTGACCTCGGCCTCGATTACCGCCGCCACGGATTCCGCAACGACGCTCGCATCGGCGCCGGGATATTTCGCCGACACCTCGACCTGAGGCGGCGTCAATTCCGGATATTCGGCGATTGGGAGTACGGCGAGCGCCAGAAGGCCGGCAATAACTGTGACGATCGCGATGACGAACGCGAACTTTGGACGGTCGATGAAGAAAGCGCTGAGCATGGCCTAGGGCGTGCCTTGCGGGGCCGGTTCCGGCTCGGGATCGGCTTGTGGCTCCGGATCGGGCGTCGGGTCCGGTGCGCCGGATTCAGTTTCGGGCGAGGGTTCCTGGTCGATCATTTCCGGTTTTTCCGCCTGCGTGCGGTACGACACGCTCACCTCGGCGCCGGGGCGGACCTTCTGGATGCCCTCGACAACCAAAGTCTCGCCTTCTTGAAGGCCGTCAAGCACCACCACGCCGGTCTCTATCCGATTGCCCGTCTTGATCGGGCGCGCTTCGACGCGGCCCTCGCCGTCAACAATGAGCACGAACGGGCCGGCCTGGTTTTCCTGCACGGCCGACTGCGGGATAACAATGCGCTTCTCCGGCGTCGTACGCGCGAGCAACACGCTGACATACTGGCCGGGGACGAGCATGCGGTCGGGATTGGGAAATTTAATCCGAACATTGATCGTACCGGTTGCCGGGTCGACCTTGTTGTCGACAACGTCGACCTCACCCGGAAATTCGTAGAGCCGGTTGTTGGCGAGGCGGATTTGCGGCGTGAAGCTCTTCGCGTTGCCTGCCTTCCTCGCTTCCGCATAATCGAGATAGTCGCGCTCACCGACCGAGAAAATCACGTCGATTGGGTCGAGTTCGAGAACCGTTACCAGGACCCCGCTGTCCGGCCCGATGAGATTGCCCACATCGACACCCGAAATTCCGGTGCGCCCAGCGATGGGCGAGGTGATTGTGGCATAGGACAAATCGAGCTTGGCGCGCTCGACTTCCGCCTGCCCCGAACTCACCTCGGCCTTAGACTGCTCGGCCTTGGATTTCGTGATGTCGAATTGCGACTCGCTGACCGCTGGGCTGTCTTTCTCGACCAGGGTCGTATAGCGCTCGAGGTTGCGCTCGTTCTCGTTGTAGCTGGCTTGGGCCTTTGCGCGCTGCGCCTCGGCGGACAGTAGGTTCGCCTCGAACTCGGCCGGATCGATCTCGAAGAGGACGGCGCCCTTTTTCACCTCTTGGCCTTCCTCAAACGGCCGCTTCAGGAGCGTGCCGTCCACGCGCGCGCGGATATCGACGCGCTGGGAGGCCTCGGTACGGCCGACGAAGTCGGTCTGATCCGTCACATCTTTGGACGTCACCGCCTCAACAACGACGCCAGGGAGCGGGGCGTCTTCGGCATCGGATGTCTTGCTGCGGTCGGAGCAGGCCGCGAGGAGGAGTGCGGGAATCAAAATGGCACCGCTCAAACCCCGGAACGCCACGATGCTAAACCCGCGCATTGAAAACCCCTCGCTCCGCCCTGCCACACGTTTCGGGCGATGCTAACCCACGGCGCCATAGAGGCAAACTGCCATATGCCGGGACATTTGCCAGTGCCCCCGTCATGGGCTTGATACGGACCGATTTCCGGCACACCTTGGGGCCTGATCGGAAATAGTCGCGTGACTGGAGAACTGCTCAATGCCTTTTGCCTTTGCCCGCAAGGAGCGCATCGCCATCCTCCTCGCGCTTGTTTTGGTGAGCGGCGCCGCTCTCGCGCAGCCCATGCAGAAACGGGACGGCGTCAATGGCTGCAGCATCGCCGAAATCGAGACAGAGTCCGGCCTCGTTTGGCGGCACACCATTGAGCTTCAGGTTCCGGAGGACGGTTATTGCCGCGTCTATATCGGCGAGGACAAAGACCGCAAGACCTGGAAGTATTGCTGGCTCAAGCGCGCGCCGGACAATCCGGTATCGGCGACCTGCGATGAGCCCATCGACGACAAGGACTTCGACGGCTGGAAGGCAAAGGCTGTCTGCGGCAAATACAACTCAATAGCCTATTGCCGGCGCGAGAAGCCGCTAATGCCGACCCCGCGCTAGGCCGACCTCAACCGAGCCGTGGGAAGAGCGCCGCGGGCGCCCCAAAATACTCCGGCCAGGACACCCACGGAACGTCGGTCGCGCAGATCACCTGCTGGCGCACTTGCCAGCGGCCGTCTTGTCTGACGAGGAGCGCGTGGACATACCCGCCGCACATGTCGTCGGCGACAGCGTCCGCATGCTCGCCAATCGACCAGTCTACGGGCCGGCCATCGGGCCGCAGCGGGTCCGCTTCGAGGAACGCCCAGCGTCCGCACACATTATGGTTCGAGACCACGAAGATAACGCGCTGACCGAGCTCCTTGCTCACTGGCTTGCGGACCGCGTCCAGGATTGCCTTTCGCTCAGCGCTATCGCGCGCAGGCGTATAAGGACACTCTTCGGCCGCGGACGGCACAGCAACCGCGACGGCGGCGGTAAAGAGCAAGGCCGTCACGATCAGCTTCAGCACAGGCCTCTCGATCGGCACGCGCCTCGTTTCGGTGATCTGTACATATTGTAGCGTCATCTCACCTTGACGAAACTCAAAGCGCGAAACGCATGCCGGACGACCGATCCGTCTAGCCTCGCTTGCCGCCGCCCTTCCGCGATTTGGCGGATTTCGGTTTAGGTTTGGGCTTCGGACTAGGCTTTGCGCTGGCGGCTTTTGGCTTGGGTTTCGGCCTCGGCTTCGCGGCGGCCTTCGGCTTTGGCTTCGCGGCAGCCTTGGGCTTAGGCTTCGGCTTCGCGGCAGCCTTGGGCTTAGGCTTCGGCTTCGCAGCGGCCTTCGGCTTGGGCTTCGGCTTCGCAGCGGACTTAGGCTTCGGCTTGGGCTTCGGCTTCGCGCTGGCGGCCTTTGGCTTGGGCTTCGCGGCAGCCTTGGGCTTAGGCTTCGGCTTCGCGGCAGCCTTGGGCTTAGGCTTCGGCTTCGCAGCGGCCTTCGGCTTGGGCTTCGGCTTCGCAGCGGACTTAGGCTTCGGCTT
>NZ_JBFFQD010000081.1:0-5514 GCF_041573655.1 Methyloceanibacter sp. | reverse complement strand
GGCAGCACGCCGGTCTCCGAGGCCATCACCACAAGACCGTCGTCGGTCACGAAGTAGCGCGCCGGCCGCAAGCCATTGCGGTCGAGCGTGGCGCCGATCTGACGGCCGTCGGTGAAGGCCATGGCGGCAGGGCCGTCCCACGGCTCCATGAGGCAGGCGTGATACTCGTAGAAGGCGCGGCGCTTGGCATCCATCAGCGGGTTGCCGGCCCAGGCCTCCGGGATCAGCATCATCGCGGCATGGGCCAGGCTGTAGCCGCCTTGCACGAGGAACTCGAGCGCGTTGTCGAAGCACGCCGTGTCCGACTGGCCTTCGTAGGAGATCGGCCACAGCTTCGAGATGTCCTCGCCGAACAGTGGCGACGACACGCTCGCCTGGCGCGCGGCCATCCAGTTGACGTTGCCGCGCAGCGTGTTGATCTCGCCGTTATGGGCGACCATCCGATAGGGATGCGACAGCTTCCAGGACGGGAAAGTGTTGGTCGAGAAGCGCTGATGCACGAGAGCGAGCGCAGAGGCGAATTTCGGGTGATGCAGATCCGGGTAATAGGCGCCGAGCTGGTAGGCCAGGAACATGCCCTTGTAGACCAGGGTGCGGCAGGACAGCGATACGATGTAGAAGCCGATGTCGCGTCCGCCGGTCTCGCCGTTGATCGTGTTGGAGATCACCTTGCGCAGCAGATAGAGCCGGCGCTCGAACTCCGTCTCGTCCTCGATGCCGGGGCCGCGCCCGATAAAGACCTGCCGGTGCATAGGCTCGGTCTCGACGACTTCCGGCGACAGCGTGGCGTTGTCCGTCGGTACGGTGCGCCAGCCGAGAAGCTGCAAGCCTTCCGCCTCGATCACGCGCTCGATGGCGGACTCGCAATAGATGCGCTGCGCCTGGTTGGACGGCATGAAGATCTGCCCAACCGCGTAACGGCCCGGTTCCGGCAGCTTGATGTTCAGCGGTGCGCAGACCTCCTCGAAGAAGGCGTGCGGAATCTGCACCAGCATGCCGGCGCCATCGCCGTCGCGGGGGTCCGCGCCGGCCGCGCCACGATGGGTCAGGTTCTCCAGGATCTGGAGTCCCTGCTCGATGATTTTGTGGTTCTTGCGCCCCTTCATGTCGGCGATGAAGCCGACGCCGCAGGCATCGTGCTCGTTGGCCGGATCGTAGAGTCCTTGCGCTCGCGGCAGTCCTTTCGGAGCCACGTCGGTCAATCCAGGAATGAGCGCACGGGGTGCCATTGTGAGTATGGAACCTCGGCCTCGCCCCAAGTCGGGAGCGGGCGTCTAGAGTTTGGCGAACGGCCGTCCTCTTCACCAGAAGAACGTGTGAGGTAGAAGAGAAGATCCGGCCCTTGGAGGCTAGCGCCTTTGCGCCAGCGAATGCGGGCTTTAGAGACCGTATTCCGCCCCTAATGAAGCGTCTTTAAAGCCTCGCGCCGCAGCCCCCGGAACAAAGGTCAGCATGCCTGTCCTATTTAGTGTCAAAATGACAGATTTCCAAGGGGTGCACAAGCACGATTCGGTGACCCCAAGGGCCCAAAGGGGCGCACGCCTGTTCACCTCGTTCTAGCGGAGGCGTGATTTGACGTGAGCGCGCCCGCGCTGGCCTACTCTTGGGGTGATTGGGCCGCTGGCCCCCGGAAAACTGCCTTTTTTTCTGACCCCAACGAGGATTTTACATGACCGATCAATCCAAGACGATCACGGGCCTGGCCCTGGCTTCCGCCTTCGCCGCTGCCCTCGGCCTTGCCGCCACCAGCGCCGCCGCCGAGGACAAGAAGAAACAGGTGGAGTGCTACGGTGTCGCCAAGGCCGGTGATAACGACTGCGCGGCCGGCGGGGATACGACCTGCGCCGGGAGCTCTACGGTGGATTATCAAGGCAATGCCTGGAAGCTCGTGCCTGAGGGCACCTGCACGACCATGGAACTGCCGGATGGCCGCAAAGGGAGCCTGAAGCCGCTCGACCGCGATCTGCCGCCAGTTTAAGCGGTCATGGCGACCTCCGCTGCCATGCTGGAGCAATCCTTCGGCCAAAGCCCGATCCCGCCCCGCGCGGGCGTCGGGCTGAAGCCGGAGCACTATCGCGACATCCTCGATGAGGCGCCCGATATCGGCTGGTTCGAGATCCATGCCGAGAACTATATGGGCGAGGGCGGGACGCCCCATGCCTGTCTCACGGCGGTGCGCGAGCGCTATCCGCTGTCGCTTCACGGCGTGGGGCTTTCGATCGGGGGGGCGAGCCCGCTCGATACAGAACACCTTGCCCGTTTGCGCGTCCTGATCGACCGCTATCAGCCGGCGCTGTTCTCCGAGCATCTGGCCTGGTCGAGTCACGACACCGTCTATCTCAACGACCTCTTGCCGCTGCCCTATACGGCGGAGACCCTCGATCGGGTGTGCGGCCATATCGACGAGGTGCAGGACACGCTTCAAAGGCAGATGCTGCTGGAGAACCCGTCCACCTATGTCGCCTTCGCCGAGACCTCCATGAGCGAGGTGGCGTTCTTGTGCGAGATCGTGCGGCGCACCGGGTGCGGGCTGCTGCTCGACGTCAACAATGTCTTCGTGCAGGCCACCAATCACGGTTTCGACGCGCGCACCTATCTCGACAGCTTTCCCGTCGAGCATGTCCGTGAGATTCATCTCGGCGGCCATGCGGAAGATGAGGACGACGACGGCGCCTCGCTCCTCATCGACGACCATGGGCGCGAAGTCGCCGACCCCGTCTGGGGGCTCTACGCGCATGCGCTGAGCCGCACCGGCCCTGTTCCCACGCTGATCGAATGGGACAACGACGTCCCGCCTTGGCCGGCGCTCTTTGCCGAAGCCAAGCTGGCCGACGCTGCGATTGTTGAGCGGCGTAGCAACCGCGCGGCGGTGTGATGGCGCGGCGCGCGGACGAGACCGAAGCCGTGTTTGCCCGCGCGGTTCTGGATCGTAACGCCGCCGTGCCGGCGGGTCTCGCACCACGCGAAGGAACCACGCCGTCGCGGCGCTTCGACGTTTACCGGAACAATGTTTATGCGAGCCTGATCGATGTGCTGGCCGCGCGCTTTCAAGTCACGGCGCAGCTTGTGGGCGAGACGTTCTTCCGCGCCATGGCGCGAGACTATGTGCAAGCCGAACCGCCGCGTTCGCCGGTCCTGCTGCGTTACGGCGCGGGTTTTGCCGGCTTCATCGCTGGCTTTCCGCCCGCGGACCCCGTGCCTTATCTGGCCGACGTGGCCCGGCTGGAATGGGCGTGGCACAAGGCCTATCACGCGGCGGACGCCAGAGGGTTGCCGCTTGAGGCGCTGCAAGCGAACGCCGGTGACGTGGAGTGCGCAACGCTGTGCCTCCATCCGTCGCTTGGCGTCGTGCGGTCTGTTTATCCAGTGGTGACGATCTGGCAGCTTGCGATGCGCGATGGCGAAGACGAACCGGCGCGCCTTCCGGCCGACGGCGAGGATGCACTGGTGGCGCGGCCCGAGCTTACCGTCGACGTGCGGCGCTTGCCGGAAGGCGGTGCGGACTTCGTGCTCGCTTTGCAGGGCGGCGCCAACTTGCAGAGTGCTGCGGCCGTCGCCACCGTTTCTGCGCCGGACTTCGACTTGAAAGCAAATCTCGCAGGGCTGATGTCGAGCGGCGTGATCGTCGGCATTGGCGGCGATGCTTAACGAAACCTTTCCCCAATAGGTGAGCTGTTAAGCCCCGCGAAAGTTGTAAGGCGTACGCTTTCTACTGCCGCTGATTGTGTCCAGCGTTCTGCGGCACTCCTGGCAGGTTGTTCTCTCCCATAGCCACCTGCGGAATCGAGAAGGGCGCCCGCCGATCGACGGAGGACGCCCTTCTTGTTTGCGAAGACCGCTTTTCACCAGATGATGGCTTACGCGGCAGCCTGGCTGTCGAGCACCTTGGGCTGCTCGGTGGTTTTTGTGGCGATCTCGATGGTCCGGGGCTTCATGGCCTCGGGAAGCTCACGCTCGAGATCGATATGCAGCAAGCCGTTCTCAAGGGCCGCACCCTTCACCATGACATAGTCGGCGAGCTGGAAGCGCCGCTCGAAACTGCGCGCCGCGATGCCGCGATGCAGGACCGTGGAGTTCTCCTGCTCGACGGTTTTCTCGCCGCGAACGGCAAGCGTGTTCTCCTTCACCTCGATGTCGAGGTCGCCCTCGCCAAAGCCGGCCACGGCCATGCTGATGCGGTAGGCGTTCTCGGAAACGCGCTCGATGTTGTAGGGCGGGTAGCTTGGCGTGTTGCCTTCGAACGTGTTCAGCGTATCGAGCAACGAGCCAATACGGTCGAAGCCGATCGTCGAGCGATAAAGGGGGGTGAGATCGAAGTGCCTCATGTCACATCCTCCATAAGAAGCGATATGGTCGTTTGCCCGCTCCGTCGCGGAGCCGGGCTCTCATATGCGCAAGCCTGATGGCCTTGCGGCTTGGGAACATATGGGAATGGATTTTTTCGCCTTCAAGAGACGCAACTTGCTGAAAATGCAGGGAAATCGAACTTTTCATCGCGGCATTGGCAACCGATGCGCAATGGCGTTGTTCGGGCTCCACGCTGTGGCCAGGCGAATTCCATTGCTATAAGGAGATCGCCACGCGTGCCGGAGCCTTGCGCTGGGAATCTTGGGGCCACTCACGGATATGGATCTCGTTTCGACACCAAAGAACCCGATCCCCTTGGGGACGTCGTCGGGTTATCTCGACGTTCGCAAAGGGGTTCGCATCCGCTTCGCGAGCTGGCAGTCGGCATTGCGCGAACGGCACGGCACGGTCTGCATTTTTCCCGGCCGGAACGAGTTCATCGAAAAATACTTCGAGGTCGTCGGCGAACTGCGGCGGCGCGGGTTTGCCGTGGCCGTGCTCGATTGGCGCGGGCAGGGCGGTTCAAGCCGGCTGACGCGCAGTCAAACGAAGGGACATGTGCGCGACTTCGTCGATTACGAAGAGGATCTTTCCCACTTCATGAAGGGCGTGGTGCTTCCGGATTGCCCGATGCCCTATTACGCGCTCGCCAATTCGATGTCGGCTGCGGTGCTGTTCAACGCGGCGACCAAGCGCGGCTCCTGGTTTAGCCGCATGGTCATGACCGCGCCCATGGTGGAGCTTATGGGACTGCCGATGCCGCGAGGCGTTTGCGCGCGGCTTGCCGACACGGCGACACTGTTCGGTTTTGGCAAGCAGGCGGTGCCCGGCACGTTCGAACAATGGAACAGCGACGTCTTTGAGGGAAATCCGCTCACCTCGGATAAAGAGCGGTTCTACCGCAATGTGGGTGTACTCGAGGCCACGCCCGGGCTCGCTGTCGGGCCGCCGACATTGGGTTGGCTGCACGCGGCGTTCGAGGCCATGGACCGGCTTACGGACGAGAAATATGCGCCGCGCATTCGCATCCCGTCTTTGCTGGTGGCGGCGGGTGACGATCAGGTCGTGTCGAGCAAGGCAATCGAAGACTTGGCGTCACGGCTTCGGGCCGGCTCGCAGATCGTGCTGCGCGGTGCGCGTCACGAGATTCTTCAGGAACGTGATTCC
>NZ_JBFFQD010000080.1:0-5745 GCF_041573655.1 Methyloceanibacter sp. | reverse complement strand
CCCGCGCCAGGAGGCATCGTGCTGTCGTGTGGCTTGAATACCGGCTCATCCCGGTATCACGGCGGACCTCGCGGCTGGTGTCACCAATTGACGCGGAGGCCGGCTTTGCCGCCAAGCGGGTTGCGCCTTAACAGGGTCGGCTACTGCCGCTTTTCGCTACGACGGCCGCGGGACGGCGGCTCCTTCCGGAGGCGCGCCAGCATTTCCTGGAAACGCTGATTGGCGTCGCGCTCGCCCGCATCGTCTCCCTCGTGACGCAAGCCTACGCTCGCCACCTCCTGCTGGAGCGTGACGAAGCGCTCGAACTCAGCCTCGGACATTTCCGTCAATTGGTCGGCGCTCTCCTCGATCTCGCGGTTCAGCGTGGGCAACGCCCGCCAGCGATAGATGACGTCGGCGAACTGCGCCTCCACTTCGGCTTGAGGCGTCTCGGGCTGAAGGAAGGCGAGGCGCTTGAAGGGACTGTCCCAGAAGAGCCGCTCGATGGGCTTGGCGTGGGGCCCGTCCCGCAGCTCAGCAATGAGCGTCTCGCGCGTGATCGACGGCGTCTCGGAGATCGCGCGAGTCACGGCGTCGAGCAGGCCTGCGAGCTTCTTGTCGCGGACATCGAAGCTCGCCACATCCTCGGCAAACCGGTCGAACAGCCGCGGATGGTTGACGAGCGCAAGAATGACGATGGTGGCAAAGCCGTAAGGGGTCGGCGGCGGCACGGCCTCGCGGCGCGCCGGCTTACGGACCTCTTTGCCGCCGGTTTGCCGGGCGCGGGGCGCTTGCGGCCGCCACAGCTCGAACAGCCGGTTCTTGATTTCGCGGCGATAATGATCGCGCACCCGCGTATTGCCGATCTCTCCAAGCAGCGTCTCAAGACGCGCCTCGAAGGCGGCGCGGCGTTCTGGCGTGTCGAGAGGCGCGGCGGACGTCTCGCGTGTCCACACCATGTCGATGAGCGGATGGGCGCTCTTCAGATGCCCGGCGAACGCAGCCGGCCCGGCGCCACGCACAAGGTCGTCCGGATCTTGGCCTTCCGGCAGAAAGGCGAAGCGAAATGAACGCCCTTCGCGCAAAGCCGGCAACATGCGGTCGACGGCACGCGCCGCCGCCGCCTCGCCCGCCCGGTCGCCATCGAAACAAATCACGGGCTCGGGCGCCAGCAGCCACAACACTTCCATCTGCCGCTCGGTGAAGGCGGTGCCGAGCGTCGCCACCGCGTTCTTGAAGCCCGCCTGATGGAGCGCGATGACATCCATATAGCCCTCGACCACGATCAGCTCGCCCTTCTCGAAGGCCGATTGGCGCGCGCGGGTGAAGTTGAACACCATCGAGCCTTTGTCGAAGAGCTTGGTCTCCGGCGAGTTCAGATATTTGGGCTGCGCATCGGAAGCGAGCGCGCGGGCGCCAAAAGCAATGACACGCGACTTGGCATTGAGGATGGGAATGACCAGCCGGTTGCGGAAGCGGTCATAGGTGGGGCGTCCGTCGTCCGGCTTGATGACGAGCCCCGCTTCGAGGAGCTGCGCTTCGGTGAAGCCTTGTTTGAGGAGCGCGGACTTGAGGCTGTCGCGCCCGCCGGGCGCATAGCCCATGCGGAACTCGGCTATGGTGTCGCGGGAGATGCCGCGCCCTTCCGCATAACCCAGCGCCTCGCGGCCGCCCTTAGCACGGATCGCCTGTTCGAACAGTTTGGCGGCGGCCTCGACTGCGTCCATGAGGCCGAGACGCTCCTTCATCGTGCGCTCATAGCGGGGATCGGGCGCAGGCATGGACACGCCCGCGTCCCCGGCCAGCCGCTCTACGGCTTCGGGGAAGCTGAGCCCCTCCATTTCCATGAGGAAGGTGAAGATGTCGCCGTGCTTGCCGGAGGAGAAGCAGTGATAGAAGCCCTTCTGGTCGTTGACCGTGAAGGACGGTGTCTTTTCCTTGTTGAAGGGCGATAAGCCCTTCCACTCGCGCCCGGCCTTCTTGAGCTGCACGCGGCGCGAGACGACCTGGCTCACGGGCAGCCGGGTGCGAATCTCGTCCAGAAAAGAATCAGAGAACTTCATTTCAGTCACAGTGGGGCTTCAGAGCGTCTGCTGCGCGTCGCGAATCGCGCTCATCACCATTATCCACTGAATTCGAACAAAAGGGGAACTTCTTCAACCTTGGAACCAGTGCGGCCAGCCCGGCCTTCCCATTAGAATAGCTATAGAATTGCTATGAATTTCGGTGGGAGGCTGGAAGACATCACCGTACTTGGCGCCAGCGAGCAGCTGTTCGACGCGCCCGACCGAAAGGCGAGCAAGATCGAAACCGTTCGCCTCATCATGAAGGACGGCAAGAGCTACAAGATCTATAAGAACACGCTGAACTAAAACGTTGGGGGCAACGGCCTCCAACCAATAAAAGGGAGAAATTGGCATGAAAGTCTGGACAACCGTGCGCCTTGTCGCATGTATTGGCTTGGCACTGTCTTTCGCCGCGCCGCTCGCGGCAGCGGAGGAAGACAAGCCCAAGCAAATTCTCTTCACCAATGTCGACGTGTTTGACGGGTTCAGCGAAGACCTCATCAAGGATGCCAATGTCCTTGTTGAAGGGAACGTCATCACCACCGTTTCCACCGACCCGATCGATGCGCCCGACGCCTTCGTCGTGGACGCCACGGGCAAGACGATGACACCGGGCCTGATCGACATGCATACGCATATCGTCTTCATGACCCCGGAGGGAACCAACTCATACCAAGACGAGTGGGATGCGCCCGGCGGCGGCGCGATGGCAGCTCAAGCCATCCGCGACGACTTTCTCATGAAAGGCATCACGACGATCCGCGACATCGCGGGAAACTCGCGCGGCATCGCGCGGGCCTCTCAACGCGGCATACTCGTGGCTCCGCGCATCTACACGTCAGGCGCCGTGCTCAGCCACACCGGTGGCCATGGCGATTGGGGTGATCGCAACGATCTTGAGGTGTCAGATTACGGCGCGCAGGTGCAGCACTCCATTATCGTCAACAACCGGGAAGACGTCATCGAAGGCTCGCGCCGCAACTACCGCAACGGCGCACACTTCACCAAGATCATGGCGGGCGGTGGTGTCGCGAGCCGTTTTGACCCGCTGGAAATCTTGGGCGCAACCCAAGAGGAGATGGAAGCGGCTGTCGAGATCGCGAAGGATTACGGCACCTACGTGGCAATCCACGGCTACCACGACAAGTCATACCAACGTGCGCTCGATGCCGGGGTCCGCAGTTTCGAGCACGGCTTTCTAGTGTCGGAAGACATCGTAAAGCAGATGGCTGCGAAGGGCGAGGACATCGCCTGGTCCTTCCAATGCTACATGAGCATCAATTCCTTTGGTTCATATGAGTCTATGCCCGACTTCTTCACGCACGAGCAAAAGCTCAAAGGCGTGTCTGTCGGAAAAGGCGCGCGCAACGCGGCCAAGATGATGCGGGAAAACGGCGTGTTCATCACCGGTGGCGCCGACATGTTCGGCCCGGGCCTTCAGGATAAGGTCAAGGAGGACATCACCTGCTACGTCAATGACGCAGGATTCACGCCCGCGGAGGCGCTGAAGTTCCGCACGGGCAATGCGGGCAAGGTGCTCAAATGGTCCGGCCCACTCGATCCTTATCCAACCTATGCGCTGGGCACGATCGCACCCGACAGCTATGCTGACATTCTCTTATGGGACGGCAACCCCCTGGAGGACATCGACTTGATCCTCGATGAGGACAAGCTCGTGCTCGTGATGAAGGACGGGCTCGCCTACAAGAACACGCTCGTTGACGAGGACAGCATCATGTACCGCCCTGCGGAGCAGCCGCTGACACGCGCACAAGTCCCGTATTAGCCGAGTCGCCGCACCAGTCCACCGGACCCGTGCGTGCTCCCAACCCGCGCCGGGCCGGCCACTGGGGAGGGCTTTAGGCTCCTCCCTCACTTACGGGTGAAAAGAATGGTCAGACGCATCAATGTCGTCGCAGCTTGCTTCCTTGCGGGGGCAGGAGTTTTTAGCGCAGTCAGCTTGCCTCAAGCGCTCGCCGAAGATTGCGACATTGCCATTGTGAATGGACGAGTGATGGACCCGGAAACGAAGTTCGACGCGGTGCGTAATGTCTGCGTGCGTGACGGCAAGATCGCTCACATCACCGAAGACGACATCGCCGGCAAGGAAACCATCGAGGCCAAGGGGCATGTCGTGGCGCCCGGATTTATAGACACGCATCATCATGGCGCCGGCAATCCATGGGGCGTGAAGGTGAGCTTGCGCGACGGCGTGACCACGCCGCTCGATCTTGAGATGGGCGTCATCAATGTCAACGGCTTCTACGCCGAACGCGACGGAAAGTGGCCTGTCAACTATGGCGCCGGGGTCTCGCACGAATTCCACCGCATGCGCGTCCTCGACAACATGGACATCTCGACGACAGCGCATGGAGACGATTTCGGCCGCTTGCGGAATGAGTCCTACAAGGAGAACGATACGCCCGACTGGGCCGTGACCCGGGCATCGCTGGAGCAGTTGAACGAGATGTTGGCGAACATGGACGAGGACCTAAAGGCGGGCGGTCTCGGTATCGTCTCGACGACGGGCTATATGGGCAAGGGCGTGACAACGCTCGAACTGTTCAACGTTCAGAGGGTGGCAGCAAATTACGGACGTCTCTACGCCTCTCATGTGCGCCTGTTGGGCAACACTTCCCCGCCGACGGAAGCTACGCTCGGCGCTTTCGAGCAGATTGCCAATGGCGTCGCGCTCAACCAGCCGCTGCTTCTCAGCCACAACAACAATGCCGGCTGGTGGGAGGTGGAGGAGCATCTGCAGCTGCTGCGCAAGCAGGGCTACAATGTCTGGTCGGAATATTACCCTTACACCTGCGGGTCCTCGACCATCGGCTCGGAGTTCATCAAGCCTGACAATATCGGCGCTCTGAATCTCGACTACACGAACCTCATCGATCCGCGCAGCGGCGAGAAGATGAACCGTGAGATCTACGATAAGATCGTCGCCGAGGACCCGGCCTATATCATCATCCTTTGCATCCCTGCGCGCGAGGAATGGCTACCGATGTGGCTGTCGGTTCCGCATATGACGGTCGCGGGTGATCAGATGCCGCCGGTCGACGAGAAGGGCAACAAGCTCGGCTGGGACGATCCGTTTGAGGCCTATAACGGACACCCGCGAAGCGCAGGCACGCACGCCAAGACCCTACGGTTGGCGCGCGAACTCGACGTGCCGCTGATGCAGGTTCTCGCGCAGAACAGCTACTGGTCGGCGAAGCATCTGGGCGACGCAGGCCTCGAGGCGATGAAAGTGCGCGGCCGCCTGCAGGAAGGCATGGTGGCCGACATCACCATCTTCAGTCCGGAAACTGTCACGGACAATGCCGGCTACAAGGTTGGCACGAACGGCCTGCCCTCGACCGGTATACCTTACGTGCTCGTCAACGGCGTCATCATGGTCAAGGACTCCGAAGTGCAGGACAGTGCGCGTCCTGGCCAGCCGATCCGTTATTCGGTTGAAAGCACCGGGCGCTTCAAGCCGCTGGAGAAAGAAGGCTATCTGAAGAATCTTCTGGGTGGCGCCATCCCCGTGCCGCATGGCATGCACGGCGCCGGCGAACATGTTGGAGAGCAGCACTAGCCATGTCGCGCGCCCTTTCCGTCTTGGCCATCGTGGCACTTACCGGTTTGCCGAGTGTCCCCGCTTGGGCGCAGGACGGGGATGATGAAGCTGAGAGCGGGGCCGCGATCTTGCGCGGTG
>NZ_JBFFQD010000079.1:0-5898 GCF_041573655.1 Methyloceanibacter sp. | reverse complement strand
GCGCGCGCAAGAAGGTGGACATGCCCGACGGTGCGTCGATCTTCGAAACGAGCGGCCCGTGGGAAAACTTCGCCACGCCGTCGCGCGATTTGCGCTTGCTGATCGCCATGGACGTGGTGCGCAACTTCCCCGACCGCGTCGCGCGGCGCCCGGAGCGTTACGCGATGCCCGCCGGCAAGAGCCCGGAGGAGGTCAAGGCGCAGCTAGAGGACGTCCTTCATTCGGAGCTTGCGGCGCGCAAGTTCTCCTATAAACGCAGCGACGGCTCGTCGTGGACCTTGACGCTCGATGACCTGCTCGTCCGCATCGGCGATCTCGAGATGGCTTACAACATCAACGATTGCGCCGAGGTGCGTTGGGGAGCGCTGGAAGGCAGCGAGGAAGCGTCGACCTGCAAGCGGCGCGCGCCCGCGGCACAGACCAAGAAGATGGCGTCGAAGTACCGTCCGTGGTTCACCGAGCGCCGCCGCCCGCCGCGCGGCTAAGATTTTTTTCGGAACGCCGCAATTCGACAAAAGCATGACTTGGCGCGGCCTCCTCGTCTGATACGCTCGACATGATCGGCTGGAACAGCGGCGGAGAGTGTCATGGCATCAGCCCAATCGTTTGCGCGGCTTGCAACTCTTACGCTAGGCGTCGTCATAGGCTGCGTGCAGGCATTCGCAGGGGACAACCACGCGCGCCTCAACGGCACCGCCGACTACGCCTTCATCAACGGCAAGATCTATACCATGAACGAGGCACAACCCTGGGCGGAGGCGGTGACCGTCGAGGGCAATAAGATCACCTATGTCGGTGACGCCTCAGGGCTCAAGGAGCAAATCGGATACGACACGGAAGTTGTCGACTTGGGCGGCAAGATGATGCTTCCCGGCTTCGTGGACGGCCACCTCCATGCTGTCGCTGGTGGTGTCATTGCCAATGGCGTCGATCTCCAGACCGACGACAAGGCCGAGTTGATGCAGCGGATCAAGGATTACGTCAAAGACAATCCAGACAAGAAGCTGATTCATGGCTACGGGGTCCGGTTGCATATTTGGAACGACGATTGGCCAACCGCGGCGATGCTGGATGAGATTGAATTCGAACGGCCCGTGTACCTCTGGGCCATCGACGGGCATAAGGCGTGGGTGAACTCGAAGGCGCTGGAACTCGCAGGGATCACCAAGGACACGCCTGAGACGGTTCCTGGCTTCAGCTTCTTTCAGCGGGACGATGACGGCAATCCCACGGGATGGGTTGTCGAGATCCCGGCGCAAATGCAAGTTCTCTCGGCGCTCCTCGATATCGACGCCGATTATGTTGCCGATGGCGTTGCTGAGTGGCTCCCCAAATTCGCCGCGTCGGGAATCACAACGGCCCATGATTACGGCATCCAAGGGCTCTCCATGAAGGAGGGCTTCGATCTCTTCAAAGAACTGGAGAAGGAGGGGCAGCTGCCTATAAGGGTGCTCGGTGTCTACTACTGGAACGATCCCGACATCGATCCCGTGCCGATCGTCCAGCAGCTTTCGAAGGATGTCGACACGCCTTTGATTACGGCAAACCGCATCAAGGTGAACATGGACGGCGGCGACGATTCCTACAGCGCCTTGTATGTCGACGGCTATAGCGACAAGCCCGATCTCAAGGTCGATCCCATTATCCCCTACGATGTCTTGAACGATGTCATGACGCGCGCTGATGCGGCGGGCATCGACGCCGTTTGCCACTGCTTCGGCGACCTTGCGGTGCGCAAGTTCTTGGACGCGGTCGAAGTCGCGAGCGAAGCCAATCCCGCACGCGACCGCCGCAATGTCGCCAGCCATGCCACGCTTGTTCACCCGGACGACTATGGCCGGTTTAAGAATCTCAACGTGACCTACGATTCGTCGGGCAGCTGGATGTCGCGCGACCCACTCATTCGCGACGTCACAACGAAGCGGCTTGGCGCGGAGCGGGTGGGCGGCATGTTCCCGATGAATGCGATTGCTGAGGCTGGCGGGAACGTCTCGCTTGGATCGGATTGGCCCGCGTCCGGTTACGTCTCGGAGTACCGTCCGCTTTACGCCATCCAACGCGCCATGCTGCGCCAGATCGACCCGGAGCAGCCACCGCTTGGTGGAAAGGAAGCGCAAGTGCCGCTGGAGCGTGCCTTGAAGGCCCATACGCTGGGCGCAGCCTATGGCATGGGCATGGAGGACGAAATCGGCTCCATCGAACCTGGCAAGTTCGCCGATCTCGTCGTGCTGGAGAAGAACCTATTCGACCTCAATCCGGAGCAAATCGGCGAGACCGATGTCGTCTACACGATGATGAACGGCAACCTCACCTATGACGCGACGGCGAAGGGCAACTAAAGGACCAGGACATTGGCGGGCCGGGGCTGGATAGGATCGGGGGCCTTTCTTTTCGCCATCGTCGGCTGGTGTACCCCTCCGGCCGCACAGCAGCTTTCCGCGGGTCCAGACACTGTCGAACCGCTGCCGCCGGTCAACGCACGCAGCAACGTCTCCAAGATCGGGCGCAGCCCAACAGACGAAAGCCACCAGCTCGAGCGGGACGCGCTTGCGCGCCAGGCGAGTGCCCGCGATCCGTTCATTTTGGAGCAATGGTACGGCGTCAAGGATCGGCTGAAGGCGCGGCATAATTTTGAATTTGGCCTCGCCTATACGGCTATCTCCCAACATGCCAGCGAGGACATCATCGGCGGCGCCCGCGGGGTGGCGCTGCTGTCGCGGCTCTACGACTATCTCGACCTGTCGCCTCCGGGTGTCACGCCCACGAAAAACGCGGCCGGCGGCATCTTCGAGTTTCAGGGCAAGTGGATGGTCATCGGAGCTGATACGCCAAACAACGGGTTTATCGGATTCTCGGTCGAAAGCCGTCATACGCTCGGGACGGAGATTCCTCCGCAGAACCTGTTTCTCGATGCGGGCGCATTCTGGCCGACGGCAACGGCTTTCAACGAATTCGATCTGTCCGTCGTCTCACTCTATTACGAACAGTATTTCGCGGACGGTGCCGCCGGCATTCGCGTCGGCAAGATGCTTCCGTTTACGATCTACGACTATATGAGCTTGAAGAATCCCAAGACGGACTTTTCCAACGCCGCGTTCAACCTCAACCCTGCCATCGGTTGGGCTTCCTTTGGATTTGGCGTCGCCGGCGTCCTCCGCCCAATCGAACCGGTCTACATCGTCGCGGGCATCCACGACATCAATGGCGGTCCGAACAAAGGCATCCAATCGTTCTTCGAGGACGAAGAATACTTCAAGGCCCTCGAGATCGGCTGGGATACTGCGTTGGACGTTGGCAACGGCAACCTCCACGTCTTGTTCTGGGACACCGATGCGCGGACATCCACCAAGACGCCCGCATCGCGAGGCTTCACGGTGGGAGGCGAGCAGCAGTTCGGCAGACTGCTTCCCTTTGTCCGCTACGGGTATTCGGAAGGCGGCGGAACGCCGCTACGGCATCTTGTGGCCGGCGGGCTGGGCTTCAAAAAAATCTTCAACAGGCCGAACGACGTTATCGGTGTGGGCTTGAGTTGGGGCGAGCCCATCGCCAGCGAGATCTTTGCCAATCAGAAAGCCTTGGAAGTTTACTACCGTGTCCATCTCATCGACGAGATCGCAGTTACCCCAAGCGTTCAGTACGTCAAGGATCCGCCCCTCAATCTTGTGCAGGACGAGCTTTATCTCGTCAGCATCCGTGGACGCGCCGCGTTCTGAAGCGCAAGGCATCGCCCCTAGTGGTCCGGGACCAGTTCCCGGTAGGCACGCCAGGTCGCCAGACCCAGCCAGGGGAAGATCACGATGAATGCGATGAACCCCGTCGCCGCGGAAATCAGAACCAAAACCGCGATGATCACGGCCCAAAGGGTCATGGGCCAGAAATTGTCCGCGACCGTTCGCACGCTGGTGACGATCGCGGCGAACACGCCTGTCTTCTGATCGAGCAGCATCGGCGCGGCAATGACCACCGCGCAATAGGTGAGATAGGCGATTGCGCCGCCGATCAGCGTGCCGGTGAGGAGCATGGTCTGCCCGTCCGGCGTGCCGATCGCGTACTCGACGAAGTCCTCCACCGTCCGGTGCAACTGATAGGTCGACAGGCCATAGACGATCTGCGCGATGCGCCCCCACAGGAGATAGATCAGCACCAGAAACAGGCCGAGATAAGCGAGATCGACCCGAACGGCCGAGCGGACATAGAGCATCTCGCCGAGCGTCGGCTTCTCGCCCCGCTCGATCTGCCGCCCCGCCTCGTAAAGGCCCATGGCGAGCATGGGCGCCACGAACACGAATCCGACCGTCAGCGCCAAGACCCAGAACTCGGCGTCGGAGACCACGAGCGCGTAGCACAGCCCGAAGCTGATCAATGCCATGATGAGCCCATAGACGAGGCACGGACCTGGTGCCTTCCACAAATCGCTCCATCCGCCCGCGAGCCAGCAGAACGGCGCCTTCATGCTGACTAAGGCGACCTCGGGCAGTCCACCAGATGCGCTCATGGCAATTCCCCCTCGAATTTTGCGGGAGGTTTTAGCATGGTTGTACGGAAGGGCTCCTTAGCGTCTGACGCATGTCAGAGAAATTCGCCCCTTTGAACCGCGCGCCTACATGTCGAGGCGCGCGCGCAAGCCGAACACCGCGACCTGATCCTGATCCGGATTGAGCGCGGGGTTCAGCAGAAGCTGGGCGTCCGCGGTGATCGCGATATTGTCGGAGAACTGATAGCGGTAGAACGCCTCCAGCGTGGTCTGATCGGGCAGCCCCGCGACAGCCGGCGCGTTCCAAGCGGCCGCGAAACCCAGCAAATCGCGATAGCGCGGAAGGTAATAGAGAAAGCCGCCGCTGACGGCGGTGTTGTAGAAGGGCGCGGCACCGTCCGACCAGCCTACGCGTACGAACGGCATGAACACGTCGTCAATGGTAACATTGGCCGAGACGACCACGCCCTGGCTTTCGGGCACGCCGGCTTCGACTCGCTCGTCCACATGCCAGGCACCCACATGGACGTTAGTGAGAAAGCGCTCATCGCGCGCGGGCGTCCAGCCGAGCTCGCCATAAGAGAAGAACTCGCTGCCGTCAGGGAAAAACGCGACTTCGGTCAAGGAGCCATTCGCATCCGTGACGAGTCCCTTGGCGAAGATCTGGTCCGTCAGCATCGCCCCGGCGCCAAAACCGAAGCCTTGGTCGGGGAGGGCGATCGTCGGGTTCACGAGCGTGGACAGGTTGAGAAATGTCGTGCGCTGATTGGCGTAGCCGAGAATGTCGATGTAGTCGGTCGGATCAATCCGTCCGGCGACGAAGCCCGCCCTGCCGTCCGAGAGTGCCTGCTCCCAATAGATCGTCGTCAACGAGGGGCCGCTGTCGGAGAACGTCGTGCCGGTGATGCCGAGATAGCCGATGTCGCCGCCAAGCTGTGCGGGCGTCAGCTCGGTCCACAGCTCGTGCCGCTGCTCCAGGAGGAACACCAGCGAGCCGGTGTGGCCTGTGTCGCGCCCGAGCAAAGCCCATTTGCCGAACATGCGCACGCTGCCGCTGGAGGCTTGATCCTGGTTCGTGAGACTGTCCGTGGCTGACTGGTAGAGCGCCTGATAGTCGAGCCCGACTTGTAAGCCCGAGACTTCCCGCAAGCGTTCCAGGCTGTTCTCCGCCGGATCGAAGAAGGAGTCGATGCCCGGACGGCGAGACATCGTCCTGCGCTGCGCGGCATCTTCCTCCAGTTGCGCGCCGACCGACTGCGGCCCGCCGAGCCCCGCTTCCGCCGCACCGCGCAAGATCGCGGCCCCGCTCTCAGCTTCATCATCCCCGTCCTGCGCCCAAGCGGGGACACTCGGCAAACCGGTAAGTGCCACGATGGCCAAGACGGAAAGGGCGCGCGACATGGCTAGTGCTGCTCTCCAACATG
>NZ_JBFFQD010000078.1:0-6384 GCF_041573655.1 Methyloceanibacter sp. | reverse complement strand
GGACCCATCTCAGGGCCTTTTCGGCGGCCTCCAGAGGAAGGCTCGGGAGCGGCGGACCGAGTGGAGAACCCGATGGATTGCCCATTCTATGCTCACCTGAAACGCAGAAATCGGGCAATTTGCGATTCTCCCGGCCGCCCCCGGCTTTTTAGGCGGATTCGGTCCAATATGGCTCAATTATAGGGCTCGCCCAGGCGCCCGTCCTGGTCTAGAAAACGCAGCCCCCGGGGCCACTTAGCAGAAGCGGATTCGGGCGGCGGGGTAACCCGCGAGAGTCGCAAAACTGGAGCGAACACACAGTGAACAATAACGAGCAAACGCCGGACCTCACGGACCTGCAGATTCTCGTCGTGGAGGATGAAGCCCCGATCGCGCTTCAGCTCGAGGATATGCTGACGGAACTCGGGGCCGCCGTCGTCGGCCCGGCAAGCCGCGTGCGCCAAGCCCTCCAGCTCCTCCAGGAGCAGACGGTGGATGCCGCGGTGCTCGACCTCAATATCGCGGGCGAACTGGTCTATCCCGTCGCCGAAGCGCTGGAAAACAAGGGTTTGCCGTATATTTTTGCAACCGGCTACGGGGTGTCGGGCCTTGCCGAGCCCTATCGGAGCCGCACCGTCCTCCAGAAGCCGTTCTCCAGGCGCGAACTGCTCCGGGCCATTCGGGAGGTCCTTCCGCGCCCATGACGCGCCCTGACGCACCCATGACAGGGCTTACGCAGGGCCGATTCGACACCGATCGCACGCTTTCGCTGCCAGTCGACGCCCCGGCGATTGACCCAGGTCAAAGCCGGGGACCGACCAGCAGCGCTATGCGACAATAGAACTAGGCGAAGTCGGCCCGGCGATCCTTGTGGCCGGCGCGCGATTGGGCTACTTAAGCTGAAAGTACAAGATCCGGCCTCGGTGAACTTTAGCAAGCGGTACAAGAACTTGCGCAATCCGGGTCGAACAAAAATGCTGTCTGTTCAGCCAATAGCTGGGTGCCATTGGCGGACGCCAATGGTCTAGGGGAACAGATACAGATGGATTACGAGGCAAGCTTCCGCCAGCGACTTGAATCGCTCCATGCCGAAGGGCGCTACCGCGTTTTTGCCGACATCAGACGCCGCTGCGGGGCCTATCCCAACGCCGATCACATCACCGACGAAGGAAGCCGTGACGTAACCGTCTGGTGCTCCAACGATTATCTCGGCATGAGCCAACACCCCAAGGTGCGCGAGGCCATGCACGAGGCGATCGACACCGTGGGCGCTGGCTCCGGCGGCACCCGCAATATCTCCGGCACGACCCACTATCACGTGGAACTGGAAGCCGAGCTGGCCGACCTGCATGCCAAGGAGGCTGCACTCCTCTTCACATCCGCCTATATCGCCAACGACGCGACCCTTTCGACGCTGACCCGTCTCATTCCGGGGCTGGTGATCTTCTCCGACGAGAAGAATCATGCCTCGATGATCGAGGGCATCCGCCATGGCGGTGGCCAGAAATACATCTTTCGAAACAATGACTTAGGGCACCTCGAGGACCTCCTGAAGAAGGTTCCTCTGGAGGCGCCCAAGATCATCGCCTTTGAGAGCGTCTATTCGATGGACGGGCACATCGCCCCTATCGGCGAGATCTGTGAGCTAGCCCAGAAGTACAACGCCCTCACCTATCTCGACGAAGTGCATGCGGTCGGCCTCTATGGACCCTGCGGCGGCGGCATCGCCGAGCTTGAGGGCGTCATGGACCGCGTGGACATCATCAACGGCACGCTGGCCAAGGGATTCGGCGTCATGGGCGGCTATATCGCCGCCAGCAAATCCTGCTGCGACGCCATCCGCTCCTACGCGCCAGGCTTCATTTTCACGACCTCCTTGGCGCCGGCGATTGCCGCGGGCGCCCTGGCGAGCATCCGCCACCTCAAGGTCAGCGAGCTTGAGCGCGCACGCCATCGCGAGCGGGTGGGCACCCTCAAGGGGCTCATGGCCGAGGCGAGGCTGCCCGTCATGGAGAACCGGAGCCATATCGTGCCGGTCATGGTCGGCGATCCGGTCCACTGCAAGGCGGTCACCGATACCCTGCTGACCCACTACGGAATCTACGTGCAGCCGATCAACTACCCGACCGTGCCGCGCGGCACCGAGCGGATGCGGTTCACCCCCTCTCCGGTCCACACGGACGCCCAGATGGCCTACCTGATCGACGCTCTGAATGAGCTTTGGGCCGCCTGCCCCGTCGCCAACGGCGAGTATGTGAGGCTCGCGGCGGAGTAGGCATGCATCCGCGCATCCTTGCCCGCACCCTTGGCCGGGCAATCGTCATTGCTCTGGGGCTGACCAGTTCGCTTGCTGTTGCGTCCACCCAAGACGCCACGCTTTGCCTCCTCACGGCCGAACGCGTGGATGAAGGCGAAACCCTCGACGAAGTGGGAAAGCAAGAGGCCCACGAGGCCTGCCAGCGGGCCCTGTCGGCAACCGCGAGCGTAATCCAGAAATATCAGTTTCAGGAGGCGGACTTCGCCATCACCGGAGCCGAACGCTAGCCCGGGCAAACCGAGGCGCCTAGCCCGCTACTTCCTCATGAGCCAGGCGGCCAGGAAAGACAGGGTGAGGACGCCAAGCAGGCACAGCAGGATGATCACGCCGATCGCGCCAAGGATTCCCTTGAGCGTAGCCCAGAACCCAAATGTGGCGACCATGGCGGCCAGCAGCAGGATAATAATGATCGGCATCTTAGATTTCCTTCGGCCGCTGAGCGTTCGAGCTTACCTTTGCGCTTTTACCGCGCCCGCCGCCTCGGCTCAATAAGAGCGTAAATGGTTCGCCGTGCGCACCTGACAGAGGGCATTTCAGCAAGGGGCATTGAGACCGTGGACGAGGACTTGACCGATTTGGGCTCACTCAGCCGGCTCCTTGCGCTGGAGGACGCGGCGCTCGAGAGCGACGAGATGCGCCCTTTGCGGCTCGCGCGCGAGTTCTCGAAGGCCGACGCCACGCTGACCGAGAGGCAAATCTCCTCGACGATCGTCGTGTTTGGCGGGCACCTGATTGTCTCGCCGGAAGACGCCGACGCTGCCCTGGCCCGCGCCGAAGGACCTGAACAGCGGGCCCGCGCCCTGCGGATGAAGGAACTATCGGCTTGGTACGCGGAGGCGAGGCTATTCGCGCGCATTGTGTCGGAGCGCGGTGGCGCGCTTGCAACCGACGCGCCACGCGAGAACGTAATTACAACCGGCGGCGGCCCCGGCATCATGGAAGCCGCCAATCGCGGCGCGATGGACGCCGGCGCGCCGAGCATCGGCTTCAACATCGATCTGCCCGAGGAGCAGCCGCCCAACCCCTATACGACGCCTGAGCACAGCTTCTCGTTCCGCTACTTCGCCGTCCGCAAGATGCACTTTGCCATCCGCGCCAACGCGCTCGCCATTTTTCCGGGCGGGTTCGGCACCATGGATGAGCTGTTCGAGATCCTGACCCTGAAGCAAACGCGGAAGACCGCGCCAATCCCCGTGATCCTGTTTTCGCGGGACTATTGGCGAACCGTCGTCAACGTCGAGGCTCTCGTGGACTGGGGCACCATCGCACCCGCCGATGCTGACTTATTCGAGATGGTCGACACCGCCGAAGAAGGCTGGGCGGCCCTTGTCCGCCATGGCTTGATGCAGGCGCCGCCGGCGAAAGACGTGTGAGGGCAGACGGCCTCAGCGGGCGCCGAGCAGAAGCTTGCGGATCATGTCGGCCCCGACCGCGCGCTCAAGCTCCTTGAACGCGAAATAGGGAAGCAGCGCGACGCAGAAAATGAGCCAGAGCATCGCCGTGCCGGCAATGCCGCCTGCCAGGGCGCTGAAGGCGTCCTGGAGCCCGCCACCACCGATCCAGCCAATAATGATCGTTTCCACTGCATAAGCGGCAAAGAGGAGCGCGCTGAAAAGGACGGTCTTGGCAACGATTGAGTAGACCAGCGGCTTGCGCTTGAGTTCCTGCAAGGGGCCGAAGTCCTCCACCAGCGGCAAGAGCTTCATCAGCCAGAACGCGTTGATGGTGGTGAGCACGAAGAAGCTGAACGTGCCCCCGTATCGGGCCTCGCCGACCCAGGCATGCAACGCCAGCAAGGCGAAGACGACCCAGAGATAGGCGCAAGTTCCGGAGAACTTCCGAAGCTCCTCCATCGCCCGCTCCTTGGGGCTCAGCTTGGGAGGCTCCGTCTCGCCATTCAGCGCCTTAACGATGGCGCCGACATGCTCGCCATCGACATCTTCCGATATGGGCTCGTTTTCGGTCTGGACGGGATCCGGCGATGTCTCATCGGCCTCGCTCAGGCCGGCATCGACGGTGGTCTCAGGCGTGGCGGGCGCCGCGGGAGCAGTTGCTTGGGAGGACCCAAGGCCGAAAACGGCGTCGGCCGGTTTCCAGCCGTCCAGGCCATCGGCCCAGAGCAGATCGCCGGGCTGGAACTTGCCGGACTCGGCAAAAACAGAAAGCTCGCGATCCGTCAGGGGGCCGTGCTGCTGCCCGTCTCGGCTTAAATACCAACGCGACACAGCCTGCTCCACCTGGTGCTCATCGACGACACGCTCCTGCATGTAACCCCCCCCCAAGATCCCCGAATGGCCGGCGACTGATTATCATCCCGGGCGAATGGCCGTCGAGAGGGATGTTCGCTACCAGTTGACGCGCGGGCGGATGGCGAGCGGGCGGCTAGGCTCCGCTGGAGAGGTGTTCGCCGAGGCGCAAGCCCCAGGCATAGATCGTCAAGGAGGGATTCACGCGGCTGGCCCGCGGAAGGGGACTGCCGTCCCCGACATAGAGATTCTCCATGCCGTGAACCTTGCCGCGAGGGTCGACCACGGAGCTCTTCGGATCATCGCCCGTCACCATGCTGCCCAGCGCGTGCGCCGTACCGGCGATGCCCATGTATTTGTCCATCCCCACAAGGCCTGCCCCCAGGAGCCGCTCGATCCAGTTATCGATCATCGCGTGATGCTCTTTCACCGCGTGCGGCAGGCGGTCGATGGTGTAATCCATGATCGGCTTGCCGCCCGGGCCGCCTGAGATGATCCGATTCTCGGCGGAGGACGAATCTTCCGTCGTGGCCCAGAAGCCGATCGCCCGCGTGCCGAGGAACTTGTCCACGAAGCCCGGCGTCCACGGCGGCGCTTGCACGGCAAGCAGCTCCGGATCGATCCAACCCAGGCACTGCATAGACGAGTGCGGGAACTTGTCGTTGTAGAGCACGGCCGTCTTGCGCAGCACATCATGGTCCTTGAACGGCGAGAAGCCGAGCACCGCGGAGTTGATGTGCATCTTGAAGTTGGCGCCAAGCAGGTCGCCGCACGGCAGGTCCAACCCGCTTGCGTGAAGATGGTCCTCAAGGATGCGCGGGGACGACATGGCGCCTGCGGCGAGCACAACCTTGTCGGCTTCGTAGGTCGAGCCGTCGGCGCATTTGACGCCGATAATGGTCCGCGCATCGCCCGGAGCGGCAATGAGTTCGGCGACGGGATCGCCGACGAGCATCGCGAAATTCGGCTTGTCGCGAATCTGGTCGATCAAGTTCCGCTCCGAATCCGACTTGTAGCCGGAGGGCGACGCGAACCCGTCGAAATGCTTCGCCTCTTCCGGATTGGAAAGAATGTCATGCGACAGCCCCAGCGGCAGCGGGTGCGGCTTCCAATTCGGATCGGCGGCGGTAATCTTGTCGAGCAGCGCCTGGAGCTGCGGCTCGTTCTGGAACGAAGTGATCTCCAGAAGCTCGGTGGCTTCGTCGTAGTAGGGCTTCAGCTCGTCATACCCGAACGGCCAGCCTAGAAGCCCAAAATCGGGCTCCGCCTCGAACTCCACGGGCCGGAAACGAAACAGCGCTGCGCCATACCACTTCGTCTTGCCGCCGACATTGTAGAACTCGCCGGGGACGAAATCCTGCCCCTTGCTGTCGAGCCACACGAGGTGATTCTTGAACACGCCGTCGACGAAAACTTCGCGAACCTCCAGCGTGGACTTGTCGCGCGGCAGGAACGGCCCCTTTTCGATCAAAAGAACCCGCTTGCCCGCATTGACCAGCTTGTAAGCGACGCTTCCGCCGCCCGCGCCGCTACCAACAACGATCACGTCATGCTGTGGCGCCATGATGTGCTCCCGGTGAGTCACGCCCAGAGCGCGATTTTCAAGTTGTAGAGGCCCGCCGAAGTTTGGACCTTTGCAAGGTTGCCGATGCTATCGCCAATGTCTAGGCTTATCCTTCGCCAGTAGCGGTCAAGGTGAGTCGTTACGCTTTTCAGCGTTAGTGGAGTATGAAAGTCATCCACTCCATGGAGCATCATCTATGCCCTTAAAGAACAAGGTCGCGATCGTTACTGGTGGCAACACAGGCATTGGCCAGGCGATTGTTCTTGAGCTGGCCCGGC
>NZ_JBFFQD010000077.1:0-6450 GCF_041573655.1 Methyloceanibacter sp. | reverse complement strand
CGTGCGAGAACGCGAGGTGACGATCCGACCGATCGCAGGCACGCGGCCCCGCGGCACGACGCCTGAGCAAGACAAGGCACTGGCCGAAGAGCTCCTGGCCGACACGAAAGAGCGGGCCGAGCATTTGATGTTGCTCGACCTTGGGCGCAACGATGCCGGGCGTGTATCGGAGATCGGGTCCGTCGAAGTCACCGACAGTTTCTTCCTCGAGTATTACAGCCAAGTCATGCACATCGTTTCTAATGTCCGCGGCGTGCTCGCCCCGGAACGCGATTCCGTCGATGCACTGATGGCGGGCTTCCCGGCCGGCACCGTATCGGGTGCGCCAAAGGTGCGTGCGATGGAGATCATTGACGAGCTGGAAGATGCGGCGCGCGGCATTTATGCGGGCTGCGTCGGTTACTTCTCCGCCGATGGCGAGATGGACAGTTGCATCGTGCTGAGGACGTCGGTGGTAAAAGACGGCGTCATGTATGTTCAGGCAGGCGCCGGTATTGTCGCCGACTCCGTGCCGGAGCGGGAGCAAGCCGAATGTGTCAGCAAGGCCGGCGCGCTGTTCAAGGCCGCGGACGAGGCCGTGCGGTTCGCCGCCCGTGGCAAGCGCGGCCAGTAACCGGGTAGAGGCCGGACATGCTCACACTCAGCCTCCTGCGCCATGCCAAGTCGAGTTGGAAGAACCCCACTTTGCCGGATCGGGAACGGCCCCTTTCCACGCGCGGCATGAGCGATGCACCGGTCATGGGGCGCGCCATGACAGAGCGGGGTCTCGACCCGGAGCTTGTTCTGTGCTCTTCGGCGCGCCGAACCGTCGATACGCTGGACCTGCTCCTGCCGGAGCTGAAGGTCAAGCCGGAAGTCACCTATAAGGACGCGCTCTACCACGCGAGCCCGGAGGACATGCTGGATATGCTGCGGGCGATCCCGCCGGGGGCGAGCCGCGTTCTGGTGGTGGGTCACAACCCCGAGATCGAGGCGTTGGCAGGGGACCTGATCGGCTCCGGGCCGAAACACATGCGCGACCGTCTGAAGGAGAAATACCCGACCGGCGCGCTCGCGGTGCTCAACTTCGCCGCCGGGCTGTGGTCGAGCGTCGACGTCAATAGCGGCAGCCTGAGCCTGTTCCTCACGCCCAAGGAGCTGCGCGGAGGCTAGCCCCTCGACCTTGACGTCAGCTAGGGGCCGGGCGTAACACCAAGCCATGCTGACCCTGATCGATAACTACGACAGCTTCACCTACAACCTCGTTCATTTCCTTGGGGAATTGGGCGCGAGCACGCAGGTCTACCGGAACGACAAAGTGACCGTGGACGAGGTGCTGGCGGAAGGGCCCGAGGCCATCGTGCTGTCGCCGGGACCTTGCGATCCGGACCGGGCCGGCATCTGCCTGGAGCTGATCCAGCGCGCCGCCCCCGTAGTGCCGATCCTCGGCGTTTGCCTCGGTCATCAGGCCATCGGTCAAGTCTATGGCGGCCGCGTGATCCGTGCGCCGTATCTCATGCACGGTAAGCTGTCCAAGGTGCGCCATACGGACAAGGGCGTGTTTGCCGGACTACCGCAGGAGTTCTCCGCGACGCGCTATCATTCGCTCATCCTGGAGCGCGACACGCTGCCGGAGGATCTGGAGATCACCGCGGAGACGCCAGACGGCATCATCATGGGCGTGCAGCACAAGCGCTATCCCGTGCATGGCGTGCAGTTCCATCCCGAAAGCATTGCCTCGGAGCACGGCCATCAATTGCTCGCCAACTTCCTCGATCTCGCGCGCGTCGAACGGCGTCAGCGCGGAAACCCAAAGAGAGAAGCGGTCGGTGCCCTCTAATCCCGCGCCGGATCGCGCCGGCGAGCCTCAAGATTTGCGCGCAGCCCTCAAGAAGGTGGTGGCGGGCGATGCCCTGACACAGCGGGAGGCCGCCGAGGCCTTCGAGCTCATCATGTCCGGGGGCGCGACCGACGCGCAGATCGGGGCGCTGCTGATGGGTATGCAGGTTCGCGGCGAAACGGTCGACGAGATCACCGGTGCCGCGCGCGTGCTCCGGAGCAAGGCGCTGTCGGTCGAGGCGCCCGAGGGCGCCATCGACACATGCGGGACCGGCGGGGACGCCAAAGGCACGCATAACATCTCGACCTGCACGGCCTTTGTCGTTGCGGGCGCGGGCGTGCCTGTGGCCAAGCACGGCAATCGGTCGATCTCTTCGCGCTCGGGCTCGGCCGATGTGCTCGCGGCCCTTGGTGTCAATCTCGAATGCGCGCCCGAAGTCATCGAACGCTGCATCTCGGAGTGCGGGCTGGGTTTCATGTTTGCCCCTGCCCATCATGCGGCCATGCGCCACGTCGCCAAGGTGCGCGGCGAGCTTGGCGTGCGGACGATCTTTAATTTGCTCGGGCCGTTGGCGAACCCGGCGGCCACCAAGTACCAGGTCGTCGGCGTCTTCCATGAAAAATGGGTAGAGCCCGTTGCGAACGTCCTGAACATGCTTGGTGTCGAGCGCGCTTGGGTGGTGCACGGCGCCGATGGGCTTGACGAACTGACCACCACGGATGTCAGCCATGTGGCGGCTCTGGATCACGGCAAGGTCTCGACGTTCAAGATTTCGCCCCGTAATGCCGGCCTACCGGACGCAAAGCCGGAGGATCTCGTCGGCGGTGATGCCGTGGAGAACGCCGCGCATATCCGGGCCGCGCTGCAAGGCAATCAAGGTCCGTTGCGCGACATCGTGCTGTTGAATGCCGCCGCCGCGCTCCTCGTTGCCGGCAAAGCCAAGACTTTGCAGGATGGTGTGGCGCTTGCCGCGGACGCCATCGATAGTGGCCGGGCCATGAACGTCTTAGAGGCGCTGGTTAAACTGAGCCATGATAAGGTCTGAGCCATGGCCCACGTGCTAGACAAAATACTTAGCTATAAGCGCGAAGAGATTGAAGCAGCAAAGAAAACACGGCCTGAGAGTGCCGTGCGCGCGGAGGCTGAAGCTGCCGCGCCGGTTCGCGGCTTCGAACGCGCCTTGCGGGACCGCATCGATCATGGCGCCTTCGGGCTGATTGCAGAGATCAAGAAGGCGAGCCCGTCAAAGGGATTGATCCGCGCCGATTTCGATCCGCCCACCCTCGCCGTCGCCTACGAGGCGGGCGGCGCTGCGTGCTTGTCCGTGCTGACCGATACGCCCTCCTTCGAGGGGCATCCGGAATATCTCACCATGGCGCGCGCGGCCTGCGGCCTCCCCGTCTTGCGCAAGGACTTCATGATCGATCCGTATCAGGTGTTCGAAGCGCGCGTGCTTGGGGCTGACTGCATTCTCATCATCATGGCGGCGGTCGACGATGGGCTCGCGCGCGACTTGGAAGTCGCCGCGCACGGGCTCGGCATGGACGTCCTCGCCGAGGTGCATGACGATGCCGAACTCGACCGGGCGCTAAAGCTTAAGACGCCGCTCATCGGCATCAACAATCGCAATCTGAAAACCTTCGACACGACGCTTGCGACGACGGAACAGCTCGCGCCTCGCGTCCCTTCCGATCGTCTTGTTGTCGCGGAGAGCGGAATCTTCACCCATGCGGATGTGACGCGCCTTGCGGCAAGTGGTGTGCACGCCTTCTTGGTCGGCGAGAGCTTGATGCGGCAGGCTGACGTGGCGGCTGCCACGCGGGCCCTGCTCTCGGGCGCGGATGACACCGCCAAGGCGGCATCATGAGCGCGCGGCTGTCCCACCTAAACGACAAGGGCGAGGCGCGCATGGTCGACGTCTCGGAGAAGACCGTCACGACGCGTACCGCTATTGCCGAAGGCTTCGTGTCGATGAGCCCTGCGACGCTTGACATGATCCTCGACGGCACCGCCCCCAAAGGCGACGTGCTAGCCACGGCACGCATCGCAGGGATCACAGGCGCCAAGAAGACCGCCGATCTCATTCCGCTGTGCCATCCGCTGTCCCTCACCCAGGTCACCATAGATTTTACGCCCTCGCGCGAACCCTGCGGCCTCCGCGTCGAGGCGACCGCGAAAGTCGACGGCAAGACGGGTGTGGAGATGGAGGCTTTGACGGCGATCTCGGTGGCCTGCCTCACGCTCTACGACATGTGCAAGGCGGTGGACCGCGCCATGAGCTTCTCCGGCATCCGCTTGATCGAAAAGACCGGCGGCCGCTCCGGCTTCTATCGCGCGCCCTGACCGGCGATGGCCCTCATCTCCGTAACCGAGGCGTTTGGGCGGATCGATTCAGGTCTTGATCGGCTCGGCGTCGAGCGGGTTCCAATCTCGGACGCCCATGGTCGCGTGTTGGCGACCACCTTGGGCGCGAAGCAGACACAGCCCCCGTTCGATGCCTCGGCCATGGACGGCTATGCGGTGCGCGCCGCCGATGTGGCCACCCTGCCCGCGACGCTGGCGCTGATTGGCGAATCCGCCGCGGGCGCGCGGTTTGACGGCGTTGTCGGACCGGGCCAGGCTGTCCGCATCTTCACCGGCGCGCCCGTTCCGATAGGCGCCGATACCATCGTTATCCAGGAGGACACGGAGGCGGACGGCGCCCGCGTTGTCGTGAATGCCGCGACGGCCGGCCGTCATATCCGCCCGCGCGGTCAGGACTTCATGGAAGGCGATAAGCTTCTAGAGGACGGCACCCGCCTTGGGGCGCGGGCGTTGATGCTGGCGGCGGCGATGAACTACGCGGACGTGCTCGTACGCCGGCAGCCGAAGGTCGCCATCTTATCGACGGGCGATGAGATCGTGCCGCCCGGAGACGCAACGGGCCCCGATCAGATCGTGGCCTCGGTGAGCTATGGCGTTGCCGCGCTCGTTGAGGACTATGGCGGGATAGCGATCGACCTGGGGATCGCCCCAGACGATGAGGACGCGCTGGTGGAGGCCATCTCGCGGGGGTCCGACGCCGATATTCTCGTGACCATCGGCGGTGCGTCCGTTGGGGACCGCGATCTGATGAAGACGGCTCTCGCCCGCGCCGGGATGGCGCTGGACTTCGCCGGGGTCGCCATGCGGCCCGGCAAGCCGGTGTTCTATGGACGTCTGGGAGACCAGCACGTGCTCGGTCTTCCAGGAAACCCGGTCTCGGCCTTTATCTGTTCGGTGGTGTTCCTGAGGACGATGATTGGCCATCTTCTCTGCGAGGATCGCACCGCGGTTCCGCATCGCGCGGTCCTCGCCGAGGATCTGCCGCGGAACGGTCCCCGTGAGCATTACCTGCGGGCGACCTCCAGCTTTGCCGAGGACGGAACGCGCCACGTTCACGTCCTGTCCTCCCAGGATTCGTCGCTCATGGCCTCATTGTCCAAGGCCGACTGCCTCATCGTGCAGCCCCCGCACCACCCTGGCCTGGCCAAAGGCACAAAGGTCCTGGTTTGGCCCTTGGCGGAATAGTTAAGGCCCCAGAAACCCGAATCACGCGAGCAAATGTCCGCCAGACCTTCTGGCAAAACACATTTTGTGGCCATGCGGCTTGCGGAACACAACTAGAACATCTATACTGTTCATGGTTTGTACAGGCGGGGCGAGAATCGTTTCTAGGCGTTACAGCCCGATTCCTGATCGCTCGAAGGGGATTTGATGCTCACACCGAAGCAGAAAGAGCTTCTCATGTTCATCCACGAGCGGTTGAAGGAAACGGGCGTGCCGCCCTCCTTCGACGAGATGAAAGAGGCGCTCGATCTCAAGTCGAAATCCGGCATTCACAGGCTGATCACGGCCCTGGAGGAGCGCGGCTTCGTGCGCCGCCTGCCCCACCGGGCCCGGGCCATGGAAATCGTCCGCCTTCCGGACTCCGTGCCGCAGAGCGTCACGGCTCGTGCGCGGGGGGGCTTCTCCCCCAGCGTGATCGAAGGCAGCTTGGGGCGTGTTCCTGAGGTCTCCGAGGGCGAGGCGGCGCCACAGACCGTCGCTGTACCCGTCATGGGCAAGATCGCCGCCGGCGTCCCCGCCGAGGCCATCCAAAGCCGGCTTGCCACCATCGAGGTGCCGCCGGAGCTGCTGGCCAAGGGCGAGCACTATGCGCTCGAGGTCAAAGGTGACTCCATGATCGAGGCCGGGATCTTGGAAGGCGACACCATCATCGTGCGCCGCTGCGAGGACGCCACCAACGGCGATATCATCGTGGCGCTGGTGGACGAGGAGGAAGCCACGCTCAAGCGTCTACGCCGCCGTGGGGATTCCGTCGCGCTCGAGGCCGCCAACCCGTCCTACGAGACCCGCATATTCGGACCCGATCGGGTGCGCGTGCAAGGGCGCCTTGTCGGGCTCATCCGCCGCTACTAGGACCGCTTCCCTCTTATTTCGTCAGTCCGTGCCGCGTGCGCGTCTTCGCGTGTGTGTCAGCCCGCGTCCAGGGGCGGTTTCTGCGCGCATGGGTTACCGTTTCGGTGCGGATTGAGAGCCCGTCTATGAAAAGCGCATGCGCGCCGCCTCGCTTCAGCGCGCGCCGGTCGACGAGAACCCGCGCGGCGCGG
>NZ_JBFFQD010000076.1:0-6705 GCF_041573655.1 Methyloceanibacter sp. | reverse complement strand
GAAAGAGGAGCCACAAGAGCAGAACTAGATGACCCGCATTCTGATTTTCGTTCTTCTCATTGTCGCAATCGCGGCGGGACTTGGCTGGCTGGCCGACCGGCCCGGCACGGTGACGATCGAGTGGCTGGGCTACGAGATCGAGACCAGCGCCTTCGTGGCCGCGGTCGCCGTTCTTGCGCTTGCCTCGTTTTGCATCCTTGCATTTGCGTTTCTGCGCTATGTGTGGACGCGGCCTGCGGCGGTCACATCTTATGTGCGCGAGCGCCGGCGGCAGCAGGGCCTCGACGCCCTGTCGCACGGGCTCTTGGCTATCGGCGTCGGTGACCGCGCACAGGCACAGCGTTACGCCGGCATTGCGGGGCGCTATCTGCCGCGCGAGCCGTTGACGGCCTTGCTGCGTGCGCAGGCCGCTCAGCTCAAGGGCGACCCGGCTGCGGCGCGCCGCGCGTTCGAGGCCATGCTGGACCGGCCCGAGACACAGCTTCTAGGCGTGCGCGGCCTGTTCTTGGAAGCAAAGCGCGGCAACGACCAACACGCGGCGCATGCGCTTGCCGAGCAAGCGGTCAAACGCGATCCGAAACTCGCCTGGGGTGTGAACGCGCTGTTCGACATTCAAGCGCGCGCAGGCGATTGGGAAGGCGCAATGAACACGCTGGCCATCGCGCGGCAGAACGGTCACCTGGATACGGACACCGCCAACCGCCGCCGCGCCGTGCTGCTCGCGGCCGAGGCACGCGAGGCGGAAAGCGCCGATCCGGACAAGGCGCTGACGCTTGCCAACGAAGCGCTGCGTCTTGCGCCCTCGCTTGTGCCGGCCGCAGAACTTGCCGGCCGCGTCTTCACGACCAAAGGCGAAGTCCGGGCTGCCTCGCGCCAGATCGTACGGACTTGGAAGCTGTCGCCCCACCCCGACCTGGCATTGGCCTATGCGTTCGCCAAACCCGGCCTGTCGCCCAAGGACCGCCTGAAGCGGGTGGAATATCTCGCGGGCCTGACGCCGGACGACATCGAAGGCGCGCTCGCCATCGCCGACGCGGCCATCGAGGCGCAGGACTGGCAGCAGGCGCGCGATGTCCTGGCGCCTTATCTGGAGGACCATCCGTCCGCGCGCATTTGCACGCTGATGGCTCGGATCGAAGCGGGTGAGGGTGACAAGGGGCGTGAGCGCGAATGGCTGGCGCGGGGCTTGCGGGCACCGCGCGACCGCGCCTGGATCGCCGACGGCTATGTTTCCGACCGCTGGCTGCCGGTTTCGCCGGTCACCGGCGCGATCGATGCATTCGAGTGGCAGGCGCCTGTCGATGCGATCGGCCGCGGCGAGGATACGCCGTTGATCGAAGAGAGGATGGAAACGCCAAGGGACGCCAGCGCCATGGCGCGAGACCCCGCGGCGGCACCTGCGGTGGTCGATGTGACCCCGACGGTGCATGACGAGAAGCCGAAGGACGGCAAGGCCGAGGACGCGCAGGCGCCCAAGGTCAATGAAGCCGGGACTGAACACCCGCCAACACGGCCGCCGGACGATCCTGGCGTTGCGTCCACGGACTCCGAAGAGACTCAGATGTCGCTTGAGCGTTTGCGCGCTGCCCAGATTCGCTGATTGCGCGGAGGGGACCGGCACTGGCGTCCAACTTGCGCCAGCCCAATATAGGCATTAAGCACTGGGGCCGAGATTGCCCTGGAGCCTGGAACCCAAGGCTTGCTTTACCCCACGACTCTAGGTCACCACGGTTCGCGGGGCACGGGGCCGCAGTAGCTCAGTCGGTAGAGCATCGCATTCGTAATGCGGGGGTCGGGGGTTCGAATCCCTCCTGCGGCACCACTTCCTTCGGCTTTCCGCGACCCACTCACCGCGATCGGATCGTCTTCGGACGAGGGCCTAGCGCCACCAGCTGAAGCGGTAGCCAAGCCCGATCGTGCCGGAGACTTGGTCTTTGGTCTCAATTACGGGGCTGTCCGCCGCATCACCCAGCAGCCGCCCGTAGCGCGCGCCGGCCTTCAAGAGCCAGCGGTCGTTCAGATCCACCGTCGAGCCAACCGCTACAAAGACATCCTTGACCCCGCCATCGGGCGTGTAGACCGGTAGTCCCGCACGCGATCTGCCGCTCTGGGCCGCCGTCACGCCGAAATAGGTTTGCATGTAGTCTTCGCTAGCGATCGTCGTGCCGACGCGGATGCCGAGACTCACGCGCTCGGTGATCTGCCGTGAGGTCTCAATGCCGAGGCGGAACTCGGGGCCGGCATCATCGCCGGTGACCTTCTCCATGACAGCCGCATCGAAGGTGAAGGCACCAAACGTGAAGGCCGAATAAGCGCCGAGCACGAGACCGCCATCGATATCGCCTAAGCCCTTAAGGAGATCGCCGTCGTCTTGGTCGCGCTTGGTGATGTAGCCGGTCACCGCGCCGATTTGAAACCGCTCGCTGCCCAGCACACGAATGCGAATGTCGTCCAACCCGCGAAATTTCACGCGCTTGCGGACTGCCGTCACCGCGGAATCGTCATTGGGGTTCTCGGTGAACTTCGGAATAATGATGGGGATGGGGATGACTTCGTGCTCGTTGGAGCCTTCGTATTTCGGCTTGATGATCGCCGCCGCCCCGAGTGTCACAGATTCCGGTGCAGCATATGCGGCCGGCGCACCAAAGCATGCGGCCGCAATCAAAACTGCGCAAGCGGCGCAGGCAATGCCCCGCGCGCGAGAACGCCAAATTGGCATGGAAAAATTCCCCCAATGAATCTTGAGGTTAATGTCGCATGCGGGGTTCGGTCATGTAAATCGCTAAACGCCTACCTGGCGAAGATTCTTAATAGGCATCGGCGATGAGAACAGCCTCAAGCATGCGCGCGATGGCTGTGATGCCACGCGGCCTTGATCTTCTTCGTGTCGAGCGTTCCGCCCACGAACAGAAGCGAAATGACGGCGCCACAAACAGCTAGGATCGCGTCGGCCAGGAAGGCGATGTGGATGCCCTCGGCCATGTTGGACGCGCTTAGCACGATCGCGGTGTTGGCGCCGAGCCCGATGGACCCGCCGGCGATCTGGAACATATAGACGATTGCGCCGGCGAGGCTCGACCGCGACGGGTCGAGCGCCGTGATGCCGGCAGTCGTAATGGATGAGTAGAACAACCCGACACCGATGCCGAGCACGACCATGCCGAGAATCAGATCGTCGTAAGTCGTTGTGGGGCTGATGCGCGACAGGAGGAACATCCCTGCGGCCAGGAACAGCGCGCCGCCGGTGACGCTGACCTTGGATCCGAGCTTCGCGTAGAGCCGCCCCGAGATGAAAGACGTCAGCGCGAACGTGCCCATCATGGGCAACAGCCCTGCGCCAGATTCGATGGCGCTGAACTTCAGCACCTTCGACATGAACTGCGGCAGATAGAGCAGCGCGGCGAAGAAGATAGCCGACATCATTAAGACGGTCAGGCAAGCGGCGGTGAAGCTCAAATTGCCCATGACGTCGTCGGGCACTAGTGCGCTGTCGCCCGCGCGCCGCTCGACGAAGAAGAACTTGGCGAGCGCCACGCCGGACATCGCGAACAGCCCGATAATGATTGGGCTGTCCCACCCCATGCGCGTGCCGAGGTCGAGCGCGAGCAGCATCGCGAACAGGCCAATGGTGAGCACGGCCATGCCGAGATAGTCGATACCTTCGTGATCCTTGCGGTCCTCGTCGCGCGGCACGACGAGATAGGTGATGAGCACCCCGGCCAGAGCGATGGGAAGGTTGAGAAAGAACACCCATTGCCAGCCAACAGTGTCGGTCAGGACGCCGCCCAGCAGCGGGCCGAAAGCATTGCCGAAGCCGGCCGACCCCATGATCAGTCCGCCCGCGAGCCCTGCCTTGTTCCTCGGCATGAGACTGAACGTCATGCCGAGAATGGCAGGCCACATCATCGCGCCGCCGATGCCCATGAGAAAGCGGCAGGCGAGCAACATCCAAATATTCGGTGCGAAACCGCCCAGCACCGAGAAGCCGGCAAAGATGGTCGAGCCGATGAAGAAGATGCGCCTGCGGCCGAAGATGTCGGCAAGCCGTCCGCCGGTGACGATGGCCACGCCGAACACCATGGCGTAGCCGTTGATCACCCATTGGGAGGTATTGACGCTCGTGCCGAAGGTCTTCTCGATTGCCGGGAGCGCGACCGACAGCGCGGTAAAGTCGTTGGCGACGACGAACACGGCGACCGCCATGGCGACCATGCCGAGGATCGTCGATTTGCTTAGCTTTTCGTCGTCGTCCGCCATCGAAACTCCCGCATCTCTCCAATTGGCGGGCAGTGTCGCACGGCCCTATGCGGCGCGCTACTTAGGGATGCTCTACGCAAGAAGTCTTGTTGTGCGGGACGAACGACACGGGTCGCTTCACCTGTCTGGTTGCGCGACGATTGTGTATGAGTGCAAATGGTAGCGGTACGACCTGCCGATTTCAGACCCAGTTGGGGGGGCAATGAAGAGCGATTCCCGGAAAGTCATTTTTGCGGCGCTCGGCGCAAACGCGCTCATTGCCGTCAGCAAATTCGCCGCTGCATACATCACCGGCTCCTCGGCCATGCTGTCGGAGGGCGTGCACTCGGTGGTCGATACCGGCAACCAGGGCCTCCTGCTGCATGGCATGAAGCGCTCCGAACGGCCCCCCGATGATGCGCACCCCTTCGGCTATGGCGCGGAAGTCTTCTTCTGGGCTTTCGTGGTCGCCATTCTGATTTTCGCCATCGGTGCAGGAATCTCGTTCTACGAGGGCATCAACAAGCTCCTTCACCCCCATCCCATCACGAGCCCCCACATCAACTACATCGTGCTTGGCGCGGCGTTCATCTTCGAGGCCATCGCCTGGACCATCGCCTATAAGGAGTTTCGCAAGGTGCAAGGGCCCCAGGATTTTCTCACCGCCGTTCGCGAGTCGAAGGACCCGGCCACCTTCACCGTGCTGTTCGAAGATACCGCCGCCATGCTGGGCCTCGTCGCCGCGGCGATTGGTGTGTTCAGCGCGCACGTGCTGGAGATTCAATGGGCCGACGGTGCCGCCTCGATCGTGATCGGCGTCATCCTGGCGGTTACGGCGATCTTCTTAGCAGTTGAGACCAAGGGCCTCCTGATCGGCGAGGCGGCAAGTCCTGCGGTCGTCCAAGGAGTTCGTGAGACCGTTGGCGATGTGCCCGACATCATCAACATCAACGAATTACGCACCATGCATCTCGCGCCGCACGAGATTCTAGTGGCGCTCAGCGTCGACTTCGCCGACGGCGTCTCTTCCGAACGCGTGGAACTGGCTGTGAGCACGCTGGAGCAAACGATCAAGGGGCGTCATCCCCAAGTCCGGCGCATCTTCATTGAGGCGCAAGGTAAGCACGACGGTATGGTGCGCCGCCGCTAGCTGGAGCCTTCGTCCTCTTCGATCCGCACGTCGGAGGTGAGCTCCTGCCGCGCTTCTTCCGTGGGCTGAACCGTGAAGTCCTTGAGCGTCCCGATCTCGGCCGCATCGCGCAAGAACGCGACGGGACTGAGGAGGTAAGCCGTCGTCAGCTCCGCCAGCGATCGCAGCGCGTGAATATGAATACGCTCCCAGCCGTGAGATGCATCAACGCCGAAGCAGATCAACGCCGTGCGCACATCGTGTCCTGCCTCAACTGCCGAGGCGACGTCCGACCGATAGTGGCGGAACACGTCTTTCTGGTAGTAGATCTCGTTCTCCCGGCATAGCCGGACGAGCTTCCGCGTCAGGTGATAGTCGAACGGGCCGCTTTGGTCCGCCATTGCCACCGTTACGCCGAACTCGGCGCTGTTCTGTCCCGGCGCGGACGTTCCGTTGTCCACGGCGATCAACGCGGCAACGTCCTCGGTCAAAATGTTCGCCGCGCCCACACCCACCTCTTCCTCGATGGTGAAGAGGAAGTAGACATCCACAGGCAGCTGGTCGCGAACCGGAATAAGCGCCTGGAGCGCGGCCAGCATGACCGCGACACCGGCCTTGTCGTCGAGATGACGCGAGCAGATATAGCCGTTGTCGAGAAACTCGGGCTGTGGGTCGACGGAGACGATATCGCCGACTTCGATGCCAAGTTTCCTGGCCTCCTCCACGCCGGAGCATCGTGCGTCGACGCGCACCTCCACATGAGCCCAGCCCGTAGGCTGATCGTCGACCTCGTCGCCATAGGTGTGGCCCGATGACTTCAGCGGCAGGATGGTGCCGCGATAGCTGCCTTGATCGGTGAAGATCGTGCAGCGAGCGCCTTCAGCGAAGCGGGCGCTCCACGTGCCGATCGACACGACCGAGAGGCGTCCATTGTCCTTGATCTTCTTGACCTGCGCGCCGAGCGTATCGAGATGCGCGGCGACCGCGCGTGCGGGCCGGCGTTCCTTGCCGCGCAGGACGGCCCGGATGGCGCCGCGCCGCGTGACCTCGAACGGTACGCCGAGCCGGTCAAGCTCCTGCCCGCATCGCTGGACGATATTGTCCGTGTAGCTGGTCGGGCTGGGGATCTGGAGAAATTCCTCGAGCGTATCGGCGAGATAGTCGAGGTCGATATGCAAGATCGTCATGTGGCAGTCCCCTGCGGAGCGTTGTCGCGCCGGCGCGCCCCTTGTTGACGATTATGGGTAGTACGGAGACGGCTAGATTTGAAGCGCTTTGCGCACCGTCGTTGGCACGGACTGCGGGAACAGAAGATCTATGAAGCGTCCGGCGGTGGGCTG
>NZ_JBFFQD010000075.1:0-6903 GCF_041573655.1 Methyloceanibacter sp. | reverse complement strand
TACGACGACATCAATACCATCCAGAGCTGCATCAATGCCGGCCTCGTTCATCGCGTCTCCGGAGTGTTTCTCCAAGTAATTGTTTTCAAGGTCGATCTCATTCGCCGACCGAGAGAACGCCCGGACGCGGTGGCCAGCATCGAGAGCTGCCGAAAGCGTCTCTCGACCGATGCCACCGCTGGCGCCGATGACGAGAACATGCGCCACGACTACCCTCCGATCCTACACGGCTCGTCCGACGACTGCCGCGCTCAACGCGCGGCGGCCTTCTGCAAGAACTGCTTTGACTGCCTACTCGCGAGCGCGAAGATCTCGCTCGTGAAGAAGACACCCACCAGAAGGAAGGTGTGCGCAATGATGCTGGGGCCCATCAACCACATGTAGCCGATCCAGAGCGCGAAGATCGCGGACCACATGTAGGACAGTATCACCATAAACTGGAACCGAACAATCGGCGGTAATGTGCGAAGCGGGTTCTCTGAAGGGTTCATCACGAGTCGATATAGCTGCGTCAACATAGGGATTCTCCTGTATTAGCTCTTCTACTCTCGGCACGCGCTTGAGCTGTGTGTCCTCTCTCGTTCTGTTCTGCTTACGCGGTCATACGCCGGCTGGATCATGCCCTTCGCCGGCTACAGGGGACACGACTGTGTGATGAGAGGAGGCGGGACCTGCGGGTGCCGCGAGGGGGGCGGACTACCGGCCAGGCGAACCGAGCCATCATGAAAGACCGCAAGTGATCCAGACGGCCGGCGGTGTCGTATACAGAACAGATCAGATATAGTGCAGAGCAGAAAGCCACGGCCAAACAGCCCTAACTGCATGAGCAAGGCATTATCGGTGTCGTCCCGTCCGGACAGGGATGAAGACGATCATGAGTTGGTCCAGCGCGTCGCCTGCAACCGCGACCGCGCTGCGTACCAGTGCCTATTCTTGCGCTTCGGTCCGAGGGTCAAGGCGCTGATGATTAAAAGTGGTGCCGACGCCAGTATGGCGGAGGACCTTGTCCAGGACGTAATGCTTATTCTGTGGCGAAAGGCGGCGCTCTATTCGCCTGAGCGAGGTAGCGTTGCCGCCTGGGTGTTCACCATCGCGCGCAACCGGCGCATTGACAAGCTGCGGCGCCAGTCGCCCCAGGCCTACGATGATATCGACGACCTAGACTTGGAATCTCCCGATGCCAGCGGCGAAGAGGAAGTTCATGTGCGGCAGCAAAGCACTTTGGTTTCGGCGGCAGTGGCACAATTGCCACCGGACCAGAAGCGCGTGATCGAATTGTCTTTCATCCATGACATGCCACAAGTCGACATTGCGCAGGAGCTTGGCGTGCCACTTGGAACCGTGAAGTCGCGCATGCGCCTCGCTTACGGCAAGTTGCGAGAGCGCCTGGAGGACGTGAAGTGAAGATTGAACACCATCCCGATACGGCAACATTGGCAAGCTATGCGGCCGGTAGCCTCGATGAGGCCTTCGCCACCGTGGTCGCCGCGCATCTCGCCTCGTGCGCGAAATGCCGGGCCCGCCTCCATGAGATCGAGGAGGTCGGCGGCACCATGCTGGAGACCATCGATGCCGTCGGACTGAACGAGGCCGCGCTTGAGCGCGCCATGAGTAGACTGGACGAGCCGTCTGAAGAGCGGGCCGAGCCTCGGTCGGCTGAGCAGTCCTTACCCCGTCCGCTTGGCAGGCTCGTCACCGCGCCGCTTGACGCCATCGCGTGGAAGTCGGTGGCTCCCGGCGTCGCCGTGCATCGGCTTCCGACGTCCAAGGCGGCCCGGGGTTCGCTCACGCTTCTGAAGATTGCTCCCGGGAAGAAGATTCCTGAGCACGGTCATGGCGGCATGGAGATCACGCTGGTCCTGACCGGCTCTTATCGTGACGCTCTCGGGCGCTTTGGGCCTGGCGATGTGGCCGATCTCGATGAGGATATCGAGCACCAGCCAGTTGTCGATTCCGATGAGCCGTGTATCTGCCTGGTCGCAAGCGAGGCACCGACGCGCTTCAAGAGCTTCTTTGGGCGGCTGTTCCAGCCTCTGGTGGGAGTCTAGACAGCCGGCCGGGTCAACCGGTAAAGCCCGACATCGATGATGTCCTCCAGGAAACCGGCCTCGCAATAGGCGAGGTAGTACTCCCACTTCCGGCGGAACCGGGTGTCGAACCCAAGAGGTTCGATTTCCGGCCAGCGGGCTTTGAAGCGGCGGCGCCACTCCCGCAGGGTCCGCGCATAGGACGATCCGAAATTCATCACAGGCTCGAAGCGGAGTCCCGCCAACTCGGCTTGCTCCGCCATGATGGATTTGGTCGGTAGCATGCCACCCGGGAAGATGTAGCGCTGAATGAAGTCTGCCTTCCGCCGATAGTCCGGGAAGTGCTCCTCGCCGATCGTGATTGCCTGAAGTACCGCGATGCCGCCGGGCTGGAGCCGGTCATGGATCGTGCGGAAGTAGCGCGGCCACCGGTCCTCGCCGACGGCTTCGATCATCTCCACCGAAACCAGCCGGTCGAACTGTTCTTGCGTGTCCCGGTAGTCCTTCATTTCGAAGCGGCACATTCCATCCGCACCTTCGCTTTTGGCCTTTTCGGATGCATACGCGTGCTGCTCCTGCGACAACGTGATGCCCGTGACGGAAGCGCCGCGGTCACGGGCGGCTCGGAGCGCGAGCGCACCCCAACCAAAGCCGATCTCTAGCAGGCTCATGCCCGGCTTGAGCTCAAGGCAATCGAGTATGGCGTCGAGCTTCGCGCCCTGGGCCTCCTCCAGCGTCTGGGTGCTCTCGCTGTAAAGCGCGCTCGAATACAAAACCTGGCTGTCCAACCATTTCTGAAAGAACGCGTTGCCGAGATCGTAGTGCTCAGTGATGTTGCGGCGGCTGCCTTCCCGTGTGTTTCGGCGCAGCAAGTGCCGGATGCGATCGACCACGCTATATGAAAAGAGGCCTCGGCCGGATTTCTCGAATGCGGCATAGTTGCGGGAAAAGAAGCGGAACAGACCAACCAAGTCGGAACAATCGACGTCGCTGGCGATGAAGGCATCGGCGAAGCCGAGCGCGCCGCGGCGGATCGATTTCGTGATCACGCGGTAGTTGTTCAGCTTCAGCGCCGCATCATGTGGGAGATCTCGCCCGAAGCTGATACGGCGGCCGGTCGGCAATTCTACGACGATCGACCCTTGCGGCTGCCAAGCAAGCAATCGCTCGCCTGCGCCCACCACAAGGCGCGTCAGTGTACCGGAGCGCTGGTGCGCGCGCTGGGAAAAAGCATCTGTCATGATGTTTGATTTTGTTTTCGCGGGTGCACGAAGTCGATTGCGGACCTGGGTGCCGGCGGCCGCTGCTGCAGGCGAAGTCCCTTGAGCCGTAGCTTCAGCGCCTCGAAATGGATCGCGGCGATGACCTTCACCGACAGCCAGCCGGTTCGCAGAACGGCGACTAGGAGTGATGCGTCGCTTAAAACCGAGCGAGAGCCCCGGAAGTATGCCTTCAGAACCGGACCTTGGTCGTTCTCCAGTGCAACGCCGACCGTGACGTGCTCCCCGAGAGGCGTCAGGTGGAACTTGTAGCGCCCCTCAACGGCGTTGAACGGCGAGACATAGAATGATTTGCGGCACCCCTGACTGACGATGCCGGAAGCAGCATCCTCTGGCACTGGAATGACGTAGGATTTGCGCTCGCCGAAGGTATTGTTGACCTCGTAGATCATAAGCTTCAGACGGCCATCGGCGGCCAAGCCGAAATAGACCGTGACGGGATTGAACCCGTAGCCGAGCATGCGCGGGTAGCAGAGCATCAAGAAGCGATCGATCTCCTGCCCACTCTGCGCCGCGATGCGCCGCAGATATCTGCGCAGCGCGCTTCCATCGCCGTGATCGCGATCATGGAGGCTGAGGACATTGAAGCGGTTGTAGGAGAATAATTTCAATCGCTGGTCGAGCTCGGCGAGCTCGTCGCAGTCAAGCAACAGGGAAAACACATGATAGCGCAGCGCATGCTGCACTGGGCGCATACGCTTATGCACCACGACGCCATTGTAAAGCGCGGACCCGGTCACCGGCGACATCATTCAGCGGCCTCGAGCGGAGTATGCTCGATTTCCGGTTTCACATACGTGACATGGATCCGGTCGGACTCACCTGGGACCGACCACGGACGGCGTGCGCCGCCAAGCTGTTCGGCGACCGCGAGCCCACTCTGCAGGCCGTCCTCATGGAAGCCGTAGCCGAAATAGCAACCGCAGAACCATGTGCGCCGCTTGCCCTGCAACGACCACAACTTGCGCTGCGCAGCCATGGCCTCGTTGGTGAAAGCAGGATGATCGTATAAGATTTCGGTATCGACTGCCTTGGGATGTATTTCGCGATAGGGGTTGAGCGTGACGAAGAGGTCCGTGGTCGTCGGCAAGTGCTGCAGGCTATTCATCCAGTACGTAACGCAGAGGGCACTGTCCGTACCTCGGCCTTGCTTCATGTAGTTCCAGCTCTCCCAGAGATGCCGGCGCTTGGGCATAAGGCGCTTGTCGCGATGCAGAATGGCGCGATTGCGTTCATAGCGAAAAGCGCCGAGAAGCAAAGTCTCCTCTTCAGTCGGATCGCTCAGCACGGCCAGAGCCTGGTCGGCGTGTCCAGCCATGACCACATGGTCGAAGAGGCGAACAATTCCCTGATTGTCCTCGACATGCACACACGTTTCACTGCGCCCGACACGGCGGACGGCGGATCCCGCCAACACGTCGATATCGGCGTCGGCGATCATGCTCTCCACATAGCGCTTGCTGCCGCCCGACACGATGCGCCAGGCCGGCCTATCGTTGACTTTCAGGAGGCCGTGATTGGCGTAGAAGTTGATGAAGGCGCTTGCCGGAAAATCCAGCATCGAGGTCATAGGTGTGGACCATATCGCGGCGCCCATGGGGAGGATGTGGTCGTCGATGAAAGAGGGTGAGTAGCCTTCTGCTTCCAGGAAAGCGCCGAGCGAGATGTCAGCAGGATAGAGGCTCAGCCGCGCGCGCGACGATCGGAAAAACCGCATTAGGTCGGCGACGAGGCGCCACTGCCGTGGTCGCAAAATGTTCGACGGCTGTCCGAAAAGCCCCGAGAGGCCACTACCCGAATATTCGAACGCGCCGCCGTCGGAGACGGCAAATGTCATCTCGGTGGGGTCTGTGCGCACGCCGAGATGGGCGAACAGCGCGGTCAGATTGGGGTAGTTCTGCTCGTTGTAGACAATGAAGCCGGCATCCACCGGGACCGTCCCGTCAGCCGTCTCGACCTCGATCGTATTGGTGTGGCCACCGAGGCGTCCATCTTGCTCGAACAACGTAACGCGGTGCCGTTTGGCAAGCAGCCACGCGGATGAGAGGCCTGAAATGCCGGACCCAATCACCGCGATGTTGAGTGTTCTCATTCTTCCCCTGGCAGTATTTGACGCGACGCGGAGGATACGGTGGGTGTGCTGTTCCGGATCACTCGTGAAACGGGTTAGCCCCCGACAATCGCACGCGTCGCGAAATAGCCGGCAAGCGCCGCAACGCCAGTAATGAACGCCCCCCACGCCATGTCAACGACGACGACGGACACGCTCCACCCCTTCAGGGTCGCAAGATTTGTCATGTCGTAAGTTGCGTAGGTGAAAAAGCCAAACAAGGCACCATAGATGAGGGCCGTCTTCCACGATCCCGCTTGCAAGGCGGGGAGCACCGCAAAGATGAGAATGCCTACCACGAACATCAGGTAGAACCCCACGGCTGCCGCCATGTTGAAGTTCTCAAGCAGCAAGGCGCCGATCTCCCGGCGATAGAAGTCCTTCGCGATATATCCCAACCAAATGAAATCGATCGCCAGGAAGCTCACCGCCGTGGCGATGTAGGCAACGACATAAGTCATTTCGATAAGTCCCGCAGCAGTAGAGGAGGCAGTAGACGAGCAAGATACGAAGGGCCGGGCGCGTTGGATCGCTCAGGCACAGTCACAAAGACTTGAAACCGCGCCCCTGATCCGTGGGCGGGCACGGCGCGTAAGCCTTCCCGTTAGCAACGTTTCCCCCAACGGAGGTTCAACATGAAGATTCTGCGCACGTTTATGACTCTCGCCCTCGTGGTCTTCACGGTCTCAGTGGCGCAAGCCAAGTCCAAGGACATCGTCGACACGGCAGCCGGCGCCGGCCAGTTCAAGACGCTGGTGGCTGCCGTTCAGGCTGCCGGTCTGGTCGATACGCTGAAGGGCGACGGTCCGTTCACAGTGTTTGCCCCGACCGACGAGGCGTTCGCCAAGCTGCCGGCAGGCACGGTCGAGGACCTGCTTAAGCCCGAGAATAAGGACAAGCTGGTTGCCATCCTGACCTACCATGTCGTCCCCGGCAAGATCATGTCGAGTGACATCGCCGGCAAGTCGACCGAAGTCAAGACTGTTCAGGGCGATACGCTTGCGGTGGATGCCACTGACGGCGTCAAAGTCGATGCGGCCAACGTTGTCACGGCCGACATCGGCGCGAGCAACGGCGTAATCCACGTCATCGACACCGTCGTGATGCCGAACTAGTCCCGAAAAAGGCATTACACAGTGGAACGGCGGCCTTCGAGCCGCCGTTTTGCTTGTTGGAGGTCAGCTCACGGGGCGCAACAGATGGTGGCTCACGCCCCACTCCTCGCCTGCCTGGTGCCCAAAGAGGCCGGCGGTCGCAAGGAAGAAGAGCCGCCAGCGCCTCCACCAAATGCGCGCATCTTCTCCGTAGGCAGGCTTGAACGCCTTCATCACGCGCGCCTCGTTGAGATCCATGTTGGCCAACCAGTCGTTCGCGGTGCGTGCGTAGTGCCTCCCGTTCCAGCGCCAGGTCTCAACGACTTTGAACGGAGCGCCGAACGCACCGATCAAATCGTGACTGGGCATGATGCCACCGGTGAAGAAGTGCT
>NZ_JBFFQD010000074.1:0-7123 GCF_041573655.1 Methyloceanibacter sp. | reverse complement strand
GACGATCCCCCACCAGCTCTAAGATGTGGACCTTGCGCAGGGCTTGCAAGCCGCCGCGCCGGATCGGACACCCCTTCTAGCCGCAGGCGGCCAAGCTTGGCAAGGCCGTGAGTGGCGCCCGCCCCTGGGCGGGCCGAGGCCCGTCCTATCAAGGAGCCGGCGGGCGCGGCGTAGGGCGCTCAACCCAACGTTTACCCTATAGCCCTGCGTCATCGACGGACCCCCAGTCGCGGCGGTAACGGGGCTTGCCACCGCTTGAGTGCCTGTCTCATGAGGCCCTGCTTGCGGAAACCGGCTTTACCTGCCTGAGAACCTTGGTAAATTAGCGACATAGGATCAACGCCGCAGGCGGTCGGGCAAGGGAAAGCGCCGGCAGCTCCGGCTTGAAAGGTTTGACCATCGTGACTGGACCGCGCGGCACCCCCCGCACGGCTGCCAGGGTTTCGCGTGACGCCAAAGCCATACGGAACGAGACCGGCGAAAGCGAGGGAAATGCCTTGGCCAGTGCCGAGGCGTCAGCCCACGCGGGCACGCCAGCGCCAGGCTCTGCCGGGGCAGCCGAGGGTAACAAAGGTACGGGGGCGTTCGCGCAGCGCCCGGACCATTCGGTCTACGGCGCGCTCGATCTCGGCACGAACAATTGCCGTCTTCTGGTCGCCAAGCCGTCGCGACGCGGCTTTGTCGTGATCGATGCCTTCTCGCGCATCATCCGGCTGGGCGAAGGCGTGCTGACCTCCGGCAAGCTCTCCGACGATGCCATGCAGCGCACGATCGATGCGTTGCGCGTTTGCGGCGACAAGATGCGCCGGCGCACGGTCACGCGCTCGCGGCTGATCGCGACGGAAGCTTGCCGCATCGCCACCAACGGCGCTGAGTTCGTCGATCGCGTGGAGAATGAGACCGGGCTCAAGCTCGAGGTCGTTGGGCGAGAGACGGAGGCCAAGCTTGCGGTTTCCGGCTGCGCCTCGCTGCTCGACCGGAATTGCGATTGGGCGCTCGTGTTTGATATCGGCGGTGGCAGCTCGGAACTAATCTGGCTCGACCTGACACGGCTTGGAAAGCAACGGCGGCGTTCGGTCCACGATCGCGTCGATGTGCAGAACTGCATCGCCGCGTGGACGTCGCTGCCGATCGGCGTGGTCAGCTTGGCGGAACGGCATGGTGGCCGGGAGGTCACCGAGGAAAGCTACGAGGCCATGGTCGATGACGTCATGGTCGGGCTCAACGCGTTCGAGTCACAGTATCGCTTCGGTGAAAAGATCGGGCGCTCCAGCGCGCATTTTCTCGGAACGTCGGGCACGGTGACAACGATCTCCGGCATCCATCTGAAGTTACCCCACTACGAGCGTTCGCGGGTCGATGGTTGTTGGCTCACGGCAGACGATGTGCGCCGGGTGTCCGGCGACCTCATCGCCATGAGCTACGCGGAGCGGGTGGCGCAACCTTGCATCGGGCACGAGCGCGCAGATCTCGTACTGGCCGGCTGTGCGATTCTCGAAGCGCTTCTTCGCATGTGGCCGTGCCAGCGCCTGCGTGTGGCCGATCGGGGTTTGCGGGAAGGTATTCTCACCACACTCATGGCCGAGGACGGTCACGACCGCCGCGGAACCTCGCCCCGGCCGCGCCGGCGGCGCCGAGGCGGCAAGAAAGCTCAGGCCGGACGCGACTAAGCGCACAGGCTCTTGCAGCTATTCGACGGATTGTTGCTTCTCTGGTTCGCCCACCGCATGCGCCTTGCGGGAGAGGCTCGATCCGGCGTTCTTGGGCAAGCGCATGAAGATCAGCGCGGAACTTGCTGCAAGTGCCGCGACCACGAGGAAGGCGGGAATAAAGTCGCTGGCCACAACGTCGTTTGTCTCGCGGCCCATGCGTTCGATCTCCAGCACGAACGCGCCGACCGCGACGCCGGCGGACATAGAAAGCTGCTGAGCGACGCTGGCAAAGCTCGTGGCCTTGCTCATGTCGTGTTCCCCGATATCCGCATAGGCGATCGAGTTGACGGCCGTGAACTGGAGCGAGCGGAAAAAGCCGCCAATGAGAAGCACGGTCAGGATGACGGCAGATGGGGTTGCCGCGGTGAAGAGCGCGCACGCGGCGACAAATACGGATGTCAGCAGTGCATTCCAGACCAGAATCCGTTTATAGCCAAAGCGCCGGATGATCGGCGCAGCGGTTGTCTTCATGGCGATAGCGCCAACGGCTGTGGCAAAGGTGAGCAAGCCCGACTGCAACGCCGTCATGCCGAAGCCGAGTTGCAAGAACAGCGGCAGCAAGAACGGTGTCGCGCCGACGCCGATGCGGAACAAGAAGCCGCCGAAAATATTCGCAAAGAACGTATCGATCTTGAGCAAGCGCAAGTCGAGCAGCGGGTTGGGCGTATTGAGCGCATGGCGGACATAAAGCGTGCAGGCAATAGCGCCGACCGTCAGCAGGCCGACGACGAATGCCGGAGGAAAGAATGGCTGGCCGATCACCGTGAAGCCGAAGGCAAGCCCGGCGAGCCCGACGCCCGACAAGAAGAAGCCCTTGACGTCGAGCGGCGGCACCTCGTCTTCGCGGAAGTTCTCGATGAAGCGCGTGGCGAGGTAGATGCCCAGCAAGCCGATAGGGATGTTGATCCAAAAGATCCAACGCCAGGAGAAGAAGGTCGAGATGAAGCCGCCAAGCGGCGGTCCGATAACCGGGCCCATGAGCGCAGGCACGGTGAGCCAGGCGAGCGCCGAGATCAGCTCCGACTTTGGCACGCTGCGCAGGATGACGAGGCGTCCCACAGGCACCATCATGGCGCCGCCCATGCCTTGCACGATGCGGAACAGCACGAAGTCGGCTAGGCCTTGGGCGAAGCCGCAGGCCGCCGAGCCGAGCGTGAAAACCACGATGGCGACGCGAAAGACCGTCTGTGCGCCGAACCTGTCGGCCATCCAGCCGCTGACGGGAATAAAGACGGCCAGCGAAAGCAGGTATGAGGTGAGCGCCAGCTTGAGCGCGATAGGATCCTCGCCAAGATCGGCGCCGATCGCCGGCAGCGATGTTGCGATCACGGTGGAGTCCATGGTTTCCATGAACAGGGCGACCGCGACGATCAGGGTGACGAAGTAGCGTGGCATGTGGCAGGTGTTAGAGAACGGATAGAGTGGAGATGAGGCTGGGCGGTCCGTCCGGTCAAGGCGGTGCGGCGATGGGATTGATTAGCACATGGTAAGGCCAACGAAAGGCGGACCTGCGGGACGGCGTGGGCTCAATGTCCGGGTCAAGACCGCGAAGGGGAGGAAGCTCTCCTCCACGCGCTGGTTGCAGCGGCAGCTCAACGACCCTTATGTCGAGGAGGCGAAGCGCCAGGGCTATCGCAGCCGCGCGGCCTTCAAGCTCATCGAGATTGATGACAGGTATCGCTTGTTGAAGCCGGGCGGCGTGGTGATCGATCTCGGCGCGGCGCCTGGCGGCTGGTGTCAGGTGGCCGCGGCGCGGGTGAAAGCCGGGGAGGGCAAGGGCCAAGCGCAGGGCAAGGTCATCGCCGCCGACATCACCGATATTGAGCCCGTTCCGGGCGCCACCTTCATGCAGGTGGATGTGACCGACGCCGAAGCGGGTGAGTTCGTTCGGGAATCGCTGGGCGGCGCGCGCGCCGACGTTGTGTTGTCCGATATGGCGGCATCGGCGATCGGCCATCGCCAGACGGACCATTTGCGGGTGATTGCGCTGGCCGAAGCGGCGCTCGATATCGCGGAGGACGTGCTGAAGCCGGGGGGCGCCTATCTTGCTAAAGTGCTGCAAGGCGGCGCGAGTGGCGATCTCCTCACGCGGCTCCGCAAAGGCTTCGCCAAGGTGGCCCACGTCAAGCCGAAGGCGAGCCGGCAGGGTTCGTCGGAAGTCTATGTGCTTGCCACGGGATTCCGGGGTGCGCCTGCATGAAATGGACACGACATGATTCGTTCACGGGACTGTGCTTGGCCGTGTGCTGCTCCAGCGTTGCGAGTCTTGCTAGGGTGAGCGCGCATCGATTGGGCCGGTCGGATAGTGGAGTTGCACGATGAATGTCGAGGTGGTGAAAGAATATTACGGGAAGGTTCTGAAGGGATCGAAGGACCTGAAGACCTCCGCGTGTTGCGACGGCGGCGGCGTGCCCGGCCATCTCGAAACGCTCATCGCCAATGTACACGAGGAGGTTCGCTCCAAATACTATGGCTGCGGCATCGTCATCCCCGCCGCGCTGCAAGGCTGCAACGTGCTCGATCTCGGCTCGGGTTCTGGCCGCGACGTCTATCTCATTTCGCAACTCGTGGGCGAGGGCGGCGGCGTCACCGGCGTGGACATGACCGACGAGCAGTTGGCGACGGCGCAGGCGCATAAAGATTGGCACATGCAGAAATTCGGCTACGCAAAGCCGAATGTCCGTTTTCTCAAAGGCTATCTGGAGAAGCTCGACACGCTCGACCTTGAGCCTTCGACCTTCGATGTCGTGGTGTCGAACTGCGTCATCAATCTTTGCGTCGACAAGCTTGCGGTGTTGCGCGGCGCATACCGGCTCTTGAAGCCCGGCGGCGAACTCTATTTCGCCGACGTCTATTGTGACCGGCGCCTGACCGATGAGATGCGGGCCGATCCGCTGCTATACGGTGAGTGTTTGGGCGGCGCGCTGTATTGGAACGATTTCCTGCCCATGGCGAAGCAAGCGGGCTATCTCGATCCGCGCCTCGTCACCAGCCGTCCCATCGAAGTCGAAAACGAAGCCATGCGCCAGAAGCTCGGTCAGGCGCGCTTCTTTTCGGCGACATATCGCCTGTTCAAGCTTGAGGGGCTCGAGCCGGCTTGCGAGGACTATGGTCAGGCGGTCGTGTATCGCGGCGGCGTGGCGGAGCAGGAGAAAGCGTTCGCGCTCGACGCGCGTCACGTCATCGAGCAGGGCAAGGTCTTTCCGGTGTGCGGTAATAGCTGGCGCATGCTTGCGGAAACGCGCTTCGCGCCATACTTCGACTTCGTCGGCAACTTTGACACCCATTACGGGATCTTCGCCGGATGCGGTACGTCGCTTCCGTTCAACGAGTCGGCGCCGGCGCAAGGCACGAAGAAGACGTCCAGCTGCTGCTAGGGCGGATTGGGGGGAGGTAATGACGTTCGATCTGACGCGGCGGCTCGCGGCCGAAGCGCTTGGCACGTTCTTTCTCGTTATGGCCATTGTGGGTTCAGGGATCATGGCCCAGAACCTCGCAGGCGGGAACGTGGCGTTGGCGCTCCTTGCCAACATGGCATCGACCGGTGCGGTGCTGTTCGTCATCATCGCGATCTTCATCTCGGTGTCCGGCGCGCATTTCAATCCTGCCGTGAGTCTTGTGATGTGGGTACGCGGCGACCTTGGGCGCGGCGACGCTCTCGCTTATATCGCCGTGCAGATTCTGGGCGGATGTTTGGGCGCGGTTGCCGCGCACTTGATGTTCGGCTTGGAGCCCGTGCAGTTTGCGCAAACGGCACGCAACGGCACCGGCCAATGGATCGGCGAGTTCATCGCCACGTTCGGCCTCATCGCCACCATCCTCGGCTGCGTGCGCTTCAACTTGAACTTGGTCGCGCCTGCGGTCGCCCTCTACATTTCGAGCGCCTACTGGTTCACCTCATCTACGTCCTTCGCCAATCCGGCGGTGACCATCGCGCGCGCCTTCACCGACACGTTCTCCGGTATCGCGCCCCATCATGTGCCGGCGTTTCTTTTTGCGGAAATTGCTGGCGCGCTTCTTGCTGCGTTTGTGATGGGTTGGTTGTTGTGGCCGGGCGCTACGGAAAACGAGGGGTAGTCCGATCGATGGTGTTAAGCATTTGCGGCTCTATCTCGACACGCCATTCAAGGACGGCAACGAGATCGAGGCCGTGAATATCGCGCCGAAGATCGGTCCCGCTGGCATCCTCACACCGCCTCATTGGATCACGCTCTCTGCGGCGAGTGATACGGCGAAGCCCGGCAAGACGAAGCGGCCGCGCAGCCTGTTCACGGACTCGCTGGTGACGGGCTTGCGCGGCATTGCCGACACGACCGGCGCTGGGGACAGCGACGGCACCGTGAGCGCGCAAGAGCTCCACGACTTCGTGCGCGGTCAAGCGGAAGCGGCCAAGAAACGTGGTGTCAAAGTGCCGAAGCCGTCCTTGTCCGGCAAGCCCGGTGAGCAGCTTCGGGCCTATTGAGCTTTGAGCTCACAGCGCAAGCGCGCGTTTTCAGCTTCGAGTTCGGAGATGCGCGCGGCGAGCGCCTCGACATCTTCAGCGAACAGCATTTGCGGAATATGTTGCGGGCAGTTCAGGTCCCACGCCGCGACCGTGAACACGACCGCGGCTTCGCCCCGGGCTTGGTAGCCTTCAGGGAAGAGGCGTTCGACAAGCGCCGGATCGTCCTCCACCACTCGCGCCGTTCCCCAGATCTTCACGCGTCTGCGCGCGCGATAGTCCATGAGGAAGATCATCGCATTTGGATTTTCCGCGAGGTTGCCGGTGGAGATGTATTGGCGATTACCGGTGAAGTCGGCGAAGGCCAGCTTGTTCTTGCCGAGCACATGCAGGAAGCCCGGCGGTCCGCCGCGGTGCTGGATATAAGGCTGACCGGCGCTGCTGGCGGTGGCGAGATAGAACGAGCGCTGTTCTGCGATAAATGCCGCGAGGCTCTCGTCGACATAGGTCCTGTCCGAACCCTTCTCCTCCATGCGCGCATAGCCGGGCCGCGAGCCGCGGCGCGTTTGCGCCGCCTTGACCGCCGGCGAGAAGGCAAGATCCATCCAGGTGGTCATGACTCACCGTGAAGTGCCGGCATGGCGATGAAGCCGGGCAGCGCACGGATGCGGCCAATCCATGCGCAGATCGCGGGGTAGGCATCGAGCGAGATGCCGCCTTCATGGCCGAGTGCGACATAGGGCATGCAGGCAATGTCGGCGATGGTGACATGATCGCCGGCGAGCCAATCGTTTTGGCTGAGCCGCGCGTCCAGAAGCCCCAGAATACGCGCGGCGATCTGCCGGGCTTTGTCGACGTCGATCGGAAAGCCGAACTTGTCGTGGAGACGGGCGTCATTCGGCCCGCGCGCGATTTCGTTTTCCGCCACCATGAGCCAGCTCACGACGTGTGCCATGTCCACGGCGTCTGT
>NZ_JBFFQD010000073.1:0-7434 GCF_041573655.1 Methyloceanibacter sp. | reverse complement strand
CCTGGTTTTCCCACTCCTTCGGATAGCCGATGCCGGGCTTCGTTTCGACGTTGTTGAACCAGGCGTATTCCATGCCTTCGCGACTGGTCCACACATTCTTGCAAGTGACCGAGCAGGTATGACAGCCGATGCACTTGTCCAGGTTCAGCACCATCGCGATTTGAGCGCGGACTTTCATTCTGCGGCCTCCATGGGGGATGCTTCGGGGGCCGCGTCCGCGGCAGGTCTTTCGAGCCAGTCGACGTTGCTCAACTTGCGTACAATGACAAACTCGTCGCGGTTGGACCCGACAGTGCCGTAGTAGTTGAAGCCGTAGGACTGCTGCGCGTAGCCGCCAATCATATGCGTCGGCTTCACCACAGTGCGTGTTACTGAGTTGTGGATGCCGCCGCGATGACCGGTCTGCTCGGAGCCCGGCACGTTCACGATCTTCTCCTGTGCGTGATACATCATGCACATACCCTCTTTCACGCGCTGGGAGACGACAGCGCGGGCAACCAACGCACCGTTCGTGTTGAAGGCCTCGATCCAGTCATTATCGACGATGCCAGCCTTCTGCGCGTCGACCTCGCTGATCCATACGATGGGACCGCCGCGAGACAGCGTCAGCATCAGGAGATTGTCGGTATAAGTCGAATGGATGCCCCATTTCTGATGGGGCGTAATGAAGTTGAGGACGACTGTCTTGTTGCCATTCGGCCTGCGGTCGATGACCGGCTTAACAGTCTTGGTGTCAATCGGCGGACGGTAGACGCAGAAGCCTTCGCCGAAGGCGCGCATCCACAAATGGTCCTGATAGAGCTGTTGGCGTCCGGTCAGCGTTCGCCACGGAATCAGCTCATGCACATTTGTATAGCCCGCGTTGTAGCAAACCTTTTCGGACTCCAAGCCCGACCAGGTTGGCGAGGAGATGATCTTGCGGGGCTGTGCGACGCAATCGCGGAAGCGAATCTTCTCGTCCTCCTTCGGAAGCGCCAGATGTGTGAGCTCGCGGCCCGTGGTCTTGCCCAAAGCCTCCCAGGCCTTGACCGCCACTTCGCCATTCGTCTCCGGCGCCAGCGTGAGGATCACCTCCGCCGCGTCGATGTCGGTCTCGATCTGCGGTAGCCCGTCGGTCGCTCCGCCCTCGACCTTGCCGTTGAGCCGGCCCAGGAAGTCGACCTCGTGCTCCGTGTTCCACGAGATGCCTTTGCCGCCGTTGCCGAGCTTGGTCATTAGGGGCCCCAGCGACGTGAACCGCTGGTAGAGATTGGGATAGTCGCGCTCGATCACTGCGACTTGTGGCATGGTCTTGCCGGGAATCGGATCGACCTCGCCGCGCTTCCAGTCCTTGACGTCGAGCGCCTGGGCGATCTCGCCCGGCGTGTCGTGGAGGATAGGAGCCAGAACGACATCGGTCTCTTTTGCAAGGATCTCCGGGGCCACTTCGGAGAAGGCCTTGGCGATACCTTTGTAGATCTCCCAGTCGCTGCGTGCGCCCCAGACCGGATCCACTGCTGACGTGAGCGGGTGGATGAAGGGATGCATGTCAGAGGTATTGAGATCGTTCTTCTCGTACCAGGTCGCCGTCGGCAGAACGATGTCGGAGTACATGCACGTGGTCGACATGCGAAAGTCGAGGGTGACGAGAAGGTCCAGCTTTCCTTCGGGTGCGGTCTCGTGCCAGACGACGTCCTCCGGCTTTTGTTTCCCTTCTTCACCAAGGTCCTTCCCCATGACGCCGTTCGCGGTGCCAAGGAGATGCTTCAAGAAATACTCGTGCCCTTTTCCAGAGGACCCCAACAGGTTCGAGCGCCAGACGAAGAGATTGCGCGGCCAGTTCTTCGGATTGTCCGGGTCGTGACAGGACAGTTTCAGCTCGCCCGATTTCAACGCGTCCGCGACGTAGTCCTTCGGCTCTTGGCCGGCGGCCTTCGCCTTGGCGGCGACAGTAAGCGGGTTGTCTTCGAGCTGAGGCGCGGATGGGAGCCAGCCCATGCGTTCGGCACGGACGTTGTAGTCAATCAGCGCGCCGTCCCACGGGCCGGCCGGCGCCGTCGGCGACAGGATCTCCTTCACGTCGAGTGTCTCGTAGCGCCACTGATCGCTGTGGGCGTACCAGAACGAGGTCGAGTTCTGCTGGCGTGGCGGGCGCGCCCAGTCGAGTGCAAACGCAAGTGGCAGCCAGCCGGTCTGCGGGCGAAGCTTCTCTTGCCCCACATAGTGCGACCAGCCACCGCCTGACTGACCGACGCAACCGCACATCACCAGCATGTTGATGACGCCGCGGTAGTTCATGTCCATGTGGTACCAATGGTTCATCGCCGCGCCGATGATGATCATGGAACGGCCATTGGTCTTCTCGGCGTTCAGGGCAAACTCGCGCGCCACTGCGATGATCTTGTCGCGAGAAATACCCGTGATCGCCTCGGCCCATGCCGGCGTGTAGGGCGTGTCGTCATCGAAGTTCTTCGCGACGTTGTCGCCGCCGAAGCCGCGATCGACGCCGTAATTGGCAAGGAAGAGATCGTAGACAGTCGCCACCAGCGCTTCGCCGTCGGCGAGCGTGACGCGCTTCACCGGAACCTTTCGCGCCAGCACGCTTGCGTGGTCGCTTGAGGCGAAGTGTTCGTGCTCGATATTGCCGAAATAGGGAAAGGCCACCTCGGCGGTCTCATCGGTGGCGCCGGCCAGCGACAGGCGGAGCTTCACTTCCGCCTTGTCGGACGCCTTCTCCTCAAGATTCCATTTGCCTTTCTCGCCCCAGCGGAAGCCGACTGAGCCGAGCGGGACCACCACGTTACCAGACTCATCGTCGATGGCGACGGTCTTCCATTCAGGATTGTTCGTCTCGCCAAGCCCGTCGGCGAATTCGCTCGCACGCAAGAACCGGTCGGGTACCAGCTTGCCGTCTTGTTTCACCAGCCGGACGAGCATCGGCATGTCGGTGTATTTGCGAACGTAGTCGCTGAAGTACTCCGCCTGCCGGTCGACGTGGAATTCCTTGAGGATGACATGGCCCATCGCCATGGCCAGCGCTGCGTCGGTTCCTTGTTTCACCGACAGCCAGAGATCGGAGAACTTCGAGGCCTCCGAGTAATCCGGCGAAACGACGACGCTTTTGGCGCCGCGATAGCGTGCCTCCGTGTAGAAGTGCGCGTCCGGCGTGCGCGTCTGCGGCACGTTGGAGCCCCACAAGATCAGAAAACCGGAATTGTACCAATCGGCGCTTTCCGGCACGTCGGTCTGTTCGCCCCAAGTCTGCGGCGAGGCCGGGGGCAGATCGCAGTACCAATCGTAGAAGGACATGCACACGCCGCCGAGCAGCGACAGATATCGCGAGCCGGCGGCATAGCTGACCATCGACATTGCCGGGATCGGCGAGAATCCAATCACACGGTCCGGCCCGTAGGTCTTCGCGGTGTAGGCATTGGCCGCTGCGATGAGCTCGTTGACCTCGTCCCAAGTCGCGCGCACGAAGCCGCCCATCCCGCGCTTCTTCACATAAGCCGCGCGCTTATCGGGGTTTTCGACGATCGAGGTCCAGGCGGCAACCGGCGTCAGACTGGTGCGCGCCTCACGCCACAGCCGCAATAGGCGCGAGCGCACCAGCGGATATTTCACCCGGTTCCCGGAATACAGATACCAGGAATAGCTCGCCCCGCGCGAGCAGCCGCGCGGCTCGTGGTTGGGAAGCTCAGGCCGCGTGCGCGGATAGTCGGTTTGCTGCGTCTCCCAGGTGACGATGCCACCCTTGACGTAGATCTTCCACGAGCAGGAGCCTGTGCAGTTGGCCCCATGGGTGGAGCGGACGACTTTGTCGTGCTGCCAGCGCTTGCGGTAACCGTCCTCCCATCGTCTGTCCTCACGGGTGACGACGCCATAACCGTCCGAGAAATCGTCGACGACACGGTTGAAGAAGGTGAGACGGTCAAGGAAATGGCTCACGTGTTTCTCCCTCCACCCACGACGATCCGCCTGGCGCGTTCGCACGCACCACACGGTCGGCAGATGGCAATGCAGAAATTTGAGAAAAGTCGTTCCGTCCCGCGGCCGAGCTGCGCACGGGGGCGGTCGGATAAGGTGATTGTCGTCGCCATTGTGCTGCCCAGCCCCTAGCGAACGCCTCATGCGTGGGCAAAGCCCCTTTGAGGCACCCCTAACTATTGACCGGCAATGCCCGAGGGACGTTGACCTAAGTCAACTTTCCAGCCGATGGACCGGCTTCTATGGGCTATTCCCGAGCCTCAAAAGGCGGGGATGGCACTGGTAAAAGGGCGGAAATAGGACGCGCGGCCCCACGTGCATTCACGGGTAAATGCTCCTAGTGCACGTGCCCGTGGATGTAGTGCTCCAGCTGCTCGATGATGAACTTCTGATCGTCGATTACGGCCTTCACCATATCGCCGATTGATACGACGCCGACCACCTGCTTGTGCTCCAGAACAGGAAGGTGGCGTACGGCACGCGCAGTCATCACGGCCATGCATTCCTCGACCGACTGCTGCGGCAGCGCGCAGATGACTTTGGTCGACATGATGTCTCCGACCCGCGTCCGCGGCGAGGTCTTGCCCTTCAAGATGATCTCACGTGAGTAGTGGCGCTCGGTTATGAGGCCGACAAGCCGACCCTCGTCCAACACGACCAGCGCTCCAACGTCGTGGTCGTCCATGACTTTGAGGGCATCGAACACAGAAGCCTTTGGGCCGATGCTGTGGACGTCGCGGCCCTTCTTATCAAGCACATGTTTCACGGTCGGCATCGGACATCACCCCCTTTGGACGATGATCGACCCAAAAGCTTATCAGCAACCCTTCGGACCGCATTGATTTCGCTCAAGACGCCTTGGGTTTCCTCTCGCGCCGGAAACAGGGGCTCGATTCCCGGGGCGCCAGCGCTACAATCCGCGCGGGCGCGCCTTCCCAACGACTTTGAGATAGACTGATCGCAACGCCCACGGGGGCGGCACGAGGGGGGACTTATTACATATGGCGCAGGCGACGGCCAAGGCCGGTCACGATTCCAGGTTCTGGCTGGTGGTTGCGGCGGCCTGCGCCGGCGCCTTCGAGGTGGCCTACAACACCACCGCGGTCATGACGGCCCTGCCGGCCATCAAATCGAGCCTGGACCTCGATGTCGACACGCTCCAATGGGTGATCAATATCTATATGTTGGCGTCGGCGGTTTCGCTCGCGGCCATGGGCCATTTCGCCGACACGTTCGGCATGATGCGCATTTTTGCCGTCGGGCTCTGCCTTTTCGCGATCGGCTCGATCACGATCGCTTTCTCTGGCGATGCCGCCGTTTTGCTCGCAGGTCGCGCGTTTCAGGGCGCCGGCGTTGCGGCGCTCATGGCGACCTCGGTCGCGCTGATCAGCGTCACCGCGCCGCCCGAGAAGCGCGCGGCCGCACATGGCCTGTGGGCGGCTGCGGTGGCTCTCGGGTTCGCGCTCGGTCCGTTGATTGGCGGAACTCTGACAGACGTGGTCAGTTGGCGCGCGATCTTCGGGCTCGACATCGCCATTCTCGCCGCTGTCGCAGCTTTGAGTTTCTGGGTCGTCCGCTTAGGGCTGGTTCCGCGTGCGCTCGATACCGAAAAGCGGATAGACTTTCTCGGCATCGCGCTCCTTTTTGTGACGCTCGTGTCCTTTCTCTATGGCCTCACCAGCGGCCCGCTGTTCGGCTGGACATCGTTTCAGACTTTGGCGCTCTTCACGGCGGCCATACTGGGCGGCGCTGGGTTTGTTGTGCGGGAACTCCGGGCTGCCGACCCTCTCATCCAGTTCGGCTTTTTCCGCCATTTGGACTACGTGGCCGCAACGCTAGGCATGTTCTTGAACGGCGTGACCCAGATGGGCATTCTGTATTTCACCAATCTTTTCCTGCAGGCGCCGGAAGGTTTGCATTTCAGCGCCTCGCAAGCCGGGCTTGCCCTGCTTCCCTTTACGTCGGCGATGTTCGTGGTGTCGCTTATCCTGCCGCGGCTGATTGCGCCCGGCAGTTTCCGCTTGCCGGTCACCGCCGGAATGCTGGCGCTGGTGGTGGGATTTTGGCTGATGCACGGCATCGACCATCAGACACGCTATAGCGACATTTGGTGGATGCTGACGATCCTCGGCATTGGCGTCGGGTTCAACTGGGCTCTCCTGCCGCGGGTGGGACTGAGTGTTCTGCCCGATGCGAACGCAGGCCAAGGGTCTGGCGTTCTCAACACATGCATGTTCGCAGGCCTCGCCACCGGGACGGCCGTGGGCAGTGTCGTGGCGTCATATATCAAGCGCGGGCTTATCGATCCTGTCGTCGACCGCGTCGCCTCAACGACCCCGGATCTCGATTCACTGAAGGTCACGCTCGTCCATGGCTCGGAAAGTCAGATCGCACGCGCCATGGCGCAAATTCCGCCCGACGATGCACGGAAGCTTGAAGGGGTCATGGGGAGCGCCTTCGACAGCGGGTTTTCCGGCGTCATGGTGATGATGGCGATCGCGGGGCTGCTCGGCGCTGTCATTTGCTTCGCCCTGATCAGCCGCCGGGCTGCTAAGTAGCCGGCAGCTTGGCTGGCTGGTGGGCGGACGAGGCCCTGATCCGCCGCGGGCACGGACTTACAAGCCCTTCGCCGAGCACAATTCCTAGAGCCTCGCCCAACGGCTTCAATTTGTGCCTGCTTCGGCATGGGGCTGTCGGCTATTCAGGTGTTGATCGCAAGCGGCGATGCTGTCTCCGTGGAGGCGGCCGGCGAACATCTCAAGGCGGGCACGAATTGCGGGTCCTGCCAACTGGAAATCAAGAGGCTCATCAGGCTACTAAGGGGGAACGCGTCCTCGCAGGCGCAACGGGGTAAATCGGGCACTGCCAATCAGACCGTTACTGCTGGTGACTTTCCTAATCGCGTTGGATCGCGGCGCGCACTCGGCGTGCGTGGGCTGTGCCTAGGTCGCTCCGCCGAAGATGATTGCGACCGCCACGCCGGTGGCCAACACGGCGAACGACACGATGGCCATGACCCAGACTGGCGGGGAGGGGGCGGGCAGGGCCGAGCCGCTTTTCGCGGCCATATCCATCTTCTTGTCCATGCCGGGCATCGGTTTTGCCGCTTCGCCTTCGGGCCGCACCGTGACCATGCCGTGTTTGAGGTGGTGCGCCACGAGCCACCAGTTCATCGGGTAGGCGAACGCGGCGCCGACAATCAGCGCGAGCGACATGCGGAACCAGAACAGCGGCTCTGAGGGATCGTGCGCGGCGGCGTTTCCGGCGAAGGCGAGCACGGAGACCGGCAGCATGCCGCCCATGAGGCAGTTCATGGACAGGAGCTCGGGAAAACTCATGGGTTGCACCTGCCCAATCCTTGCGCAAAGGGCCATGGCAGCTGGCCAAGGCTTTGGCAATTCTCTGACTTCTGTTGCTTCTCTGCTCTATCGGCGGGGGATCGATCGGCGTAGGCTTATGTCAGTCTTG
>NZ_JBFFQD010000072.1:0-7668 GCF_041573655.1 Methyloceanibacter sp. | reverse complement strand
CCAGGGGTCCAGCACGCGATTGACGGCCGGTATCTGGCCCATGAGGAGCCCGAGGGCGCTGCCGATCACCATGGCGATCACGAACGCAGCCACCACGCGCCACAGCGTGATGCCAAGCTCGAACAGCAAGTCGCCGTGGACAGTCTCTTCGTAGATATAAGTCAGAACTGCGCCGGGCCCCGGCAGGAGACGGCTCTGCGCCACCTCGGCGGCGATGAACCACGTGAGCAAGAAGATCGCAACGGATGCGATCGAGACCCAAGGCCCGCGCATGAAGCGCGAGCCCTGCCGGGTCGAAGGCTCGGCGAACGTGACGCTCACTTCTCCATCCCGTGCCAGAAGGTTCCGGGCGCAAGCTCTGTGCCTAAGCCGACCAGTTTCTTGCCGCCCAGCTCGCGCAGGAACTGGTAGAGGACCTTCGCGTCAGATTCCTCGGAAGAAATTTGGCGTTCGGGAATGCCTTCGCGGTAGCGCCGGCGCAGCGCCTCGAAGGTTTTGTCCGTGAATGAAGGGTCGTTGGCGCTCATGATCGGCTTCAAGCGATCCCACTCGGCGTCGGAGGTTGCAAGTAACTCATTTGCCTTGGCGGCGGCGCGGACAAAGCCTTTGATTGCCTTTGGGTTCTCGTCCGCCCATGTCTCGTCGAACACATAGCCGACCATAGCGACTTCGCCCTTGGCGCCGAGTTCGCGGACGACGTCCTCAAGGCCGATGAGCTGCGTGAAACCGGCCGCTTCGAGACGCGCGGCGTAGGGCCAAAAGTTGAGCACTGCGTCGACCTCGCCCTGCTTGGCTCTTGCGGCAAGAAGGGGCGGGGCACCGAATTCCTGGGTCGTTTCGGTTCTAAGATCGATATTGGCGGTGCGCAGCGCGTAAGCCACGATGAGCAGCCAGCTCTTGTCGAGCGGGCCGCCGGCGACGCCCAATGTCTTGCCCTTGAGGTCGGCAAGCGTTTTGATCGGAGAATCCGGGGGCACCATGATGGCGCCCAGCGCGGTGCTGAAGGGGACGAAGGTGAAGCCGGCGCCGTTGGTCCGCTCGCGCGAAACCCAGAGCCAATCGGTGACGGCGACGCTCAAGGACCTGCTCTGCAAGCCCAACGTCGTTGCCTGTGTGCTCGCCAGCGGTGTGATGTCGAGTTCGATGCCTTCGGCCTTGTCGAACCCGTTGGCCCGGATCGAGTCGAGTAGCCAGCTCACCGTGCCGAACTTCAAGACGCCGATATCGACCGTGGTCGGATCTTCCGCATGCGCGGGCGTGCCGCTCATGAGAACCAGGAATAAGAAAGCTAACAGACGTGACCGCAACGGGGCTCCTCCACGTGGGCTATTGGTTCAATCCGACTTCTCTGGGGTGTGCCAGGCGCGGGTGGGCCCGAGGCCCTCGTTGCCGGACAGGCGCGGCCCCGCGGCCCTCTGGCAAGGCCCGGAAAAAGGTATGGCGCATCATAGGTAAGAGTGGCGAGGCACAATCTACCCCATGCGCCGGACTTGGCAAGGTTCCAATGCCTCGCTGCCAGTGCTCCGATTGGTCTACGGGAAGGACATCGCAAGTCCGCATCAGCTTGCCGCCTTCAGCCGATAGCCGTGACCTCGGACCGTCTCGATGAGAGCTTCGCGGCCCTTGGTATCGATCTTGCGCCGGAGCCGCGCGATATAGACGTCCACCACGTTGGTCAGGGGGTCTTCGCTATAGCCCCAGACCTGGTTGAGGATCCGGGTACGCGAAAACACCCGCCCGGGGGCGCCCATCAGCAGCTCGACGATGGCAAGTTCCTTGGCCGTGAGCTTGATCGGCTCGCCACCGCGTTTCACCTCCAGCAACTCTCGGTCGAGTTCGAGATCCGCCACTTTCAGCACGTTGGAGCTTTGTGCGAACTGATGGGCGCGGCGCGCCAACGCTTCGATGCGGACGAGAAGCTCGTCGAAGTCGAACGGCTTGGTCAGGTAGTCGTCGGCGCCGATCTTGATGCCCTTGATCTTGTCTTCCAGGGCGTCCATTGCCGTTAGCATAAGGATCGGCGTGTGGTTCCCGTCCTGGCGCAAGCGTTGGCAAACATCGTAACCATGCATGTCGGGCAGCATGAGGTCGAGCACGATCACGTCGAACTCGCCCGTCTTGGCCAAATCGACGCCTTCACCGCCCGTCGGGGCGACAGTCACCCCGTGGTTCTCCGCGCGTAAGCCGCGGTCGATGAAGTCGGACACACGCGGCTCGTCTTCCACCAAGAGCACGTTCACGCCTGCCCTCCTTCCGTTTCGGCGGGCAGGGTCACCAAGACGGTGGTTCCTTCGCCGACCTTGCTTCGCATCTCAATCGTTCCCTTGTGGGCCTCAACGATGGCCTTGGCGACCGGCAGTCCAAGGCCAAGGCCCTCCTCGTTCATCTCGGTCGCATTGCCGCCACGGCGGAACCGCTCAAAGATCCCCTCGAGCTCCTCTGGCGCGATACCTATGCCCGAATCGGAAACGCTGACCGTGACCTTGCCGTCGGAGCGGTCGATCCCAACCTCGATGGCGCCTTTGGATTGTGAGTAGCGGACCGCGTTGTCGAGCAAAACCAAAAAGAGCTGCCGCAGCCGTGCGGGGTCGCCGACGACCGTCTCATGGGCCGTTCCATTGGCGACCCTGATGCCGACCGCCTTGTCATGAGCGATGATCTTGGCGTCGCCGCACACCTTCTCGATCAACGCGTTGAGGTCGATGGGCTTCAGCTTGAGCTTGGCGGCACCGGCGCCCTGACGGGCGATGAACAGGAGGTCGTTGACGAGCACGGAAAGGTGTTTGGCCTGTTCGACGATGCGTTCCATGGAGTGCTTGTACTCGGCAACGCGCTTGTTCTTGCCGCGGAGCGAGATCTCTCCCTCGCCGCGGATTACGGTGAGGGGTGTGCGGAGTTCGTGACTGATATCGGCGAAGAAGGCGCGGCGCGTCTCGTCGATCTGGCGTAGAGACTCGTTGGCCTTGCTCAACTCTTCGGTGCGCTCTTCGACGAGCGACTCCAGATTGGCGTGGGCGTCTTCAAGCGCCTTTTGGTGCGCTTGAAGATCGGCGGCCATGCCGTTGAAGCCCCGGCCAAGCTCGGCAAACTCATCGCGTCCCGTTACGGCAATGCGATAGGACAGGTCTCCTTCGGCCAGCTTTCTCGTGCCGGCGAGGAGGTCGGCGAGGGGTGCGCGCAATCCCCGCACCAGGAGGATCAACAAGCCCAGCGTGGTCAGGATGGCGAGGGCGGCATGGATCTGGCTGATGCGTTCCAGCCGGCTCAGGAGCTGGGCCGCGTCAGCATCGATCCTCAAGACTTCCGCAGTCTCGTCGGCCACGGCAACCTCGATCAGCTCGTTGAGCTTCTGGTCGAGCCCGCCCCGCAGGAGTTCGATCAGATTCTGCCAGGCGACGTCGGGACGGCCCCGGCTGCGGAGCTGCTCGACTTCGGCAAGCTGATCGAGGATGTGCTGATACTCGCGCCGGATGTCGGCCAGGCGCTCGATCTCCGCCGACTCCGCCCTGTGCTCCTCACTGCCGGCAATTGTCAGCTCCTTCTCGGAGAGGTCTTGGAGCGCCGAGAGATCGGACTCGATGACCTTGTTGAGATAAGCAGCGCCGAGAGGGCGGTCGGTCATGCCCGTGAGCAAGGTGTCGGTCCAGGCCTTGAACAGCTGCTGGCTGTGCCGTGAAAGCTGAAGCTGCCGCTCCAGCTGCTCGTGAGCGATACGTGAGCGGGTGAGGTAGCGGTGCGACTGGGCCACGCCCCAATAGGCGAGGGCCGCTGCCGAGAGCGACATTGCCAGGAGCAAGCCGGCCGCAATCAGAAGTTTCGTGCGGTACCGCATCCGTCTTCACGTCTCCTTGGTCCGGGGGAGAATGCCTGCTCTTCTCCAACGGCAATCCTCCGCCACCCGCCGGACGGATTGATACCTATACTGAATTTTCTCAGAAAATGAGGGGGGTTGGGGGGGTGTGCAGGCGCCCAACTTGTCGTGAATATTCTGCCGATCTTCCCATAGAATTTGCAATTCTTTCCCGCATCTCTTGCTAGACACGTCGTACCCAGCGTTGGATATTTCCCCCCTTGGCAGTTGGGATCGCCGAAAAAGCGGGCAAACCGCTCGGAACTTGAGTTGTTGGGGGGGCGGGTTTTTGCATCCGGTTTGGAGGCGCGCGGGCATCTTCCGCAGGATCGTCTTGGGGGCTGTGCTCCTGGCGACGGCTGCGCTGACGCTCGTCAGCGCGCCTCGACAGGCTTGGGCCGAATTCGAGATTCCCGAGGTTGATGCCGAAAAGGGCGCGATCGAAGCCGAGTATCGGGGTGCGCAGCACTGGGGGCTGCCGGAGGCGGACGAGGACGGCGATATCGATGCGCTCCGCCAGAGCCACGAGGTCGAGTTTCAGTATGGTCTGACCGACTGGTGGATGCTGCGCCTCACCCCCAATGTCGAGAAGCCGGCGGGCGGGTCCGCCGAGCTCTCATCCATCGGTATTGAAACACAGTTCGTGTTTGTCACCCGCAATGACGGCACGTTCGGCTTGGCCTTGATGATCGGCTATGGGCCGTACTCTCTCCATATCGACGAGGAGGACGAGTTCGAATTCGGTCCGGTCATAGAGTTGGCGCCGGGGCGATGGTTGTTCACCTTGAACCCGCGACTCGCCGACGAACCGGGGAACGCCGATCACGAAGGCCTCGGCTTTGAGTATGCCGCGCAAGCACGCTACAGCGTGACGGACCGCTGGGGCGTTGCCGCAATGGGCTTCGGTGTGATCGAGGAACTGGTGAATGCGGGGCCATTTGACGGCCAGGCCCATGTGCTCGGCCCTAGCCTCTATGTGTTCTCCGAGCCGGATGCCGAGCGCGAGTGGACTCTGGGCGCCGGCGTGCTCTTCGGGCTGACCGAGTCGTCGCCCGACACGGCGCTGCGCATCACCTTCGCGGTGGAGTATTGACGATGCTCCGCACCACGCACCGCCGCCTTCGCCTCCTCCGCGTCGCCTCAGCCGCCACGATTGCGATCGCCGCCGCCACTCCTGCGCTTGCGGAGTTCGAGATTCAAGAATCGACCATCGATCCCGGTGAGATCCAACTGCAATATCGCGGGGCGTGGCACTCAGGTGTGCCGGCTGCAGATTTGGACGACGACGTTGACCTTGGTTTAATCATCGATGAACCCGAGGCGCTCTTGTTGCAGAGTCACGAGTTTGAGTTTCAAATGAGCGTGACGAGCCGCTGGCTTCTCGCACTTACGCACGCGTTTGCCGAGCCCGTAGGGGATCACTTCCAACTCGCGGCCATCGAGTTTGAGAGTCAGATCGAGTTCATCGAACGCGAGGGCGATGGTGTTGGGCTTGCCATTCAGGGCGGGATGGAAAAGCCAGTGCAAGAGGCGTCAGAGAAATTCGATCCCGATTTTCATTTTGGACCGATTGTCGAGTTGTCGAAGTCAAACTTCACGCTCGTCACGAACCCGCTCTTCTTCAAGCTGATTGGAGATCTCAATCGGCAAGAAGGTTGGGGCTTTGAGTACGGTTGGCAAGGACGTTACGAAGCGTTTGGCGGCCGTCTATGGCTTGCAGTCGAAATGTTTGGCGAAATCGAGGACATGTCTAATGCAGGGCCGTTTGACCAGCAGCTTCATAGCCTCGGTCCAACATTCTATTACACCTTTGGCAAGGATGACGATGAGGAGGGTGCCGGAGACGAAGACGAGGACATCTATCAGAAGAGCCGGGAACTCACCGTGAGTCTCGGCGCCCAGTTTGGCTTGACCAAAGAAGCTTCAGACGTCGCGCTCAAAGTGTTCATCGGCTACGAGTTCAACTGACTCGCAGGGCCTCTCGCGCTAGCGGCGCACGGAGAATTTAAACGGCACGGAGACCTCGACGGTGTCCTTGCCAACCGCCGAGGGGATCGGCGGGAAGGGCGCGGCCTTCTTGATCGAGTCGATTGCCGCGTTGTCGAGAACCTTGGACCCGGAACTCTTCACAATCCTTTGCGCCACAAGCACGCCATCGGATTTGACCGTGAGGCGAACTACGGCGGTGCCGATCAAAGTAGTGCGCGGGTTCACCTTGGCTTTTTCAAGATGCGTCCGCAGCTGTCCGAGATACTGGCGATGGGCGGTCGCGTCGCCGCCCTTCTTCTCTTCGCCCGTGCTCTCGCGCATAGCGATGACGGTCTCTTGCGGAATGGTCGGCATTTGCTGCGGGAGCGTTTGCTCTTTGACTTCGGGCTCGGGCTCCTTCAACTCTTCCTGCACCGGCTCGATCAACTCGCTCTCGGGACCGGCCTCGGAGGCGATGACCTCGTCCTCGACGGGCTCGATCTCGGACACCTCCTCGACAGGAAGCTCCTCTTGCTCCTCTACCGCTTCGACCTGCTCGAGGGGCTGTGCCGCGGCCATCATCATGGGCGGGGCCTCAACGGCGTCCACGGAGATCACGTCCTCACCCAGCTTGGCAAAGCCCTGCAAGGCGACGCCTTGCTCGACAACCATGATGTCGTCGCCGGTGCCCTCTTCGAGAGCGACACCCCCGGACGCGGGCATCAGCATGGCAAGCGCAAAGGCGCCGTGAACGCCGAGAGAAATAAGCCAGGTTATGATGCGGATCGCCATGAAGTTCGCCTTACAACGTGCCTACTGGCTTTGCCCCGCCGCGCCCCCGTTGGCTTTTGGCTGGGACAGCAGGGAAACCCGCGCATAGCCACTTTGGCCAACGCGACCGAGGATATCCATCACCTCGCCATAGGGACGGCTCTTGTCGCCCCGGACGTATACGACCGTGTCGCCTTCGGCTTGGCGCAGTGCGATCAGCGTCGGCACAAGTGTGTCTTCGGTCACTTGCTCTTCGCGGACATAGATTGAACCGTCGGACGCAAGCGAGACGATCATCGGTTTTTTCGGCTGACTGACTTTGGCAGCGGATGTGCTCGGCAGATCGACAGGGACGCCGGCGACGAGCAGCGGCGCCGTCACCATGAAGATGATCAGCAGCACCAGCATCACGTCGACCATCGGCGTGATGTTGATCTCGGAGATCGGACGGTACTCGGCGTCTTCCCCGCCACCGTTATTACCGAGGGACATACCCATTACGAACGTTTCCCTGCGCGAAGAGGCTCGACGTTGGTTCCGCGCCGGTCCTGGGGCTTTTGCTCCGTCTCGCCGGCCACGAGGTCGCGGGCGATGTCGATCACCGCGCTATTGCCACGGGCGAAGGAACGGCCAAGCGCCACGGTGATTTGGTTGTAGGCGACCACCGCCGGAATGGCCGCGGCGAGACCAAGCGCAGTCGCGATCAAAGCCTCGGCGATACCAGGTGCCACGACCGCGAGGCTCGTGTCCTTCTGCGTCGCGATGGCTGTGAAGCTGTTGACGATACCCCAAACCGTTCCGAACAAGCCGATAAAGGGTGCGGCGGAACCGATCGTGGCGAGGAACGGAAGCCCGACTTCCAATTTCTGGATCTGCGACTTCAACGAGAAGCGCATGGCATTCTCGGCGCGGTAGCGCCGCTCGGTGGGCGTGTCGTCGAGATCTGCATCGAGCTCGCGTTCGCCAGCCTCGAGCACCGTGCGGCTCAGGCCGCCGCGTGCCCGGCTGTCCCGGGTTTGGGCAAGGCGCCGGATTGCCCCGTTGAGCCAGCCAATGCGAAACAGCTTCTCGTAGATGAT
>NZ_JBFFQD010000071.1:0-7740 GCF_041573655.1 Methyloceanibacter sp. | reverse complement strand
GCGCGCAAAGTCGTAATAGAAGCCGTTGTCGATCACCGGGCCGATCGTCACTTGCGTGCCCGGATAGAGTTCCTGCACGGCCTCGGCCATGACATGCGCCGCGTCATGGCGGATCAGCGTCAACGCTTCCGCGTCGCCGCGCGTAATGATGCGGATCTCGGCGTCGTTCTCGATGGGCTCGTAGAGGTCGCGCACCTCGCCGTCGAGCGCCATGGCCACGGCCTTCTTGGCCAGCGACTTGGCGATGGATTCGGCCACGTCCCGGCCCGTGACTCCAGATTCGAAGTCGCGCGCGGAACCATCGGGAAACTTAAGGGAAATCATCTCGTTCTCCTCTCACTCCTGCGTACCAGCGCAGGTAAGACGGATGTCAGTCGGCGGCGCCGCTTTTAGCGGGAATCGGCGGCCACGTCACTCGTATTTAGGCGCCAGCGCCCGTAGCGCCAAGGGGCGGAAGGGTGGATGCCTTCTCACACGACGGGCCGAGTGTTCCCACCAGCTAGGAAATCCAGTTTCACCTCCGCAATTGCTATTGTACACTCTGCCTACCTAGGGTTGCGCATCCGGGGAGCAGGTCTTGCGGTCCACCTCGCCGTCGTTAAAGGAACACTTGTCGCGGCTCTGGGATGGCGTCGTGCACCTAAGCTTGGTGCTTTGGGTCTCTCGGGTCAGCGTTATCAGCACCGCTATTGGCGCGATCCTGTTCATCTGTATTCCGCAGGTACACGATACGTTTCTGGAAGTTCGGACCACGAGCGTGTGGGATCCGGTGAACGTCGCGTTTTGGTCGTTCTTCCTGCTCTCGGTGGTCTTCTTGTGGGCCCTGCCTGTCCACTATGCCGCGCGGCGCGACCTGGACCTCGATCCTTCGTTCCTTGGAAAGCCCCGTTCACTATCCGAAACCTGGGTACCACGTGTTCTCGCTGTCTTTTGCCTCGTTTCCGTAGCGATCGGCGCTTATCGCGCCCAGTCCGGACTCCTGAGCCCACCTGACAGCACCTTTTACGCGGATGCCCATACACAAACACTGGCGATCATGTGGATGGCGATCGTCCTAGCCGCCGCCCTTCTTCTGTTTCTCATCTGGCGCCAAAACATCTTCTCAATGCTCAGCCCCAAAGTCGGCGCTGGGCTCATGATCTTGCTCGGAATCATCTTTTTTGTGCTCTTCCTGCCTGACCCGGTGCAGGTTTCACGTTTGCTTTGGAGGGCGCCACTAATCCCACTCTTGCTTGGAGGCTGGGTGCCGATCCTCGCCTGGCTCGCCTACAAAGGACGTCAATACCGAGTGCCGTTCATCCTATTGGCGTTCCTCGGGCTCGAGGGGTTGGCCTATTTTGGCGACAACCACGAGGTGCGGCGTGTCTGGGTTGACCATCTCGCGTCAGTGACCGAGGCGCCCCCAAAACCCGGTGCTGGCTTCAAAAGAGAACGAATCCATCAGGCCATCGATCGCTGGCAGGAGGCACACGAGTGTGGGGGAAGTCCTAAAAACTGCCCGCGCCCGATCATCGTTGCCGCTTCTGGGGGCGCATCTCGCGCCGGATTTTTTACTGCAGGCGTGCTCGGCGAACTGATGGATCGAAGCAACGCTACCCGAGGCACTACCCAGCGGAACCTCCGCGGTCTCCATGACTTCAAACGCCAGCTCTTTGCGATATCGACAGTCTCAGGCAGTTCGGCTGGCGCGGCGTTCTTTCTTGCAGCATTGGACCGATCCGATGCCCCCACTGGGAAAACATCAAATACGAAAGTGGTTCCTCAGCCGTGCATGGAGGACACCGACAATCTCGTCTACTTCACCGGGAAGCCCAAGACGTGGCGGCAATGCATGGAGCAATTGCTCGCCGGCGACTTCATCTCGCCGACCTTGTATGGCCTCGTCTACAAGGATGCCATTCGAGGGCTCGCCCCGATCGCGAGATATTTCGGTTTGGATATGCGCGACCGGGCCGAAATCCTCGAACTTGCCTGGGAGGATCGATTCTGTCTCGGCATGACGGGCAAGGTCTGCGAGCCGGACGACTTCACGGGAATGCGCGCTCCATTTCTGAGCGCAAGCGGGCGTGACCCTGCTTCGACATCGGACAAAGCCTGGACTCCAATACTCCTTCTCAACGGGACGGATGCCGGTACAGGACGACGCGTCGTCATCGCGCCGATCAATCCACGCATGGAATTTGGAAAACCGCTATTCCCCGATGCATACGACCTACACGATCTGCTCGCTAACACGATAAAACCCGGCACCGGCCCGACGGGACTATGGGATCGCGCCTTCCAATCGTCCATTGTCCGAGACGTTCCCCTGTCGACGGCCGCGATGCTTAGCGCACGCTTCCCAATCATCTCTCCGCCTGGGAACATCCTCAACGCCCAAGACCAGATCATCACACGCGTTATTGACGGTGGTTATTTCGAGAACTATGGAGCCGCAACAGCGTGGGATATCGCAACGCAGCTCAAGAAAACATGCGTTAAAAACGACAAAGGAATAGAAGAGTGCCTGAACCCGTTCGTTATTGAGATCACGAACGACCCAAGTTTCCTCGTCCCAAATCTCATCAAGGAAAACGATCAAGGTCCTCAGGCATCCCGGTCGCCATGCAAGAACATGAATGGCCAGGACCCGCTGAAACTTCCGACACCGGCAGTTGTCGATGCACCCGATCGGCTCTTTCTCGCGGAATTTAGAGGTCCGATCGGTGGACTGCTAGCCGCTCGCGGCGCGCAGGGCGGCAGGGCCTTGCGGGCGCTGAGCGATCTCGGTAGCAAAAACTTTCTGCACATCTCCGTTTCGCCCTTGTATGTGCCGGACTCGGATGGGACTTGCAAAGTTGCAGACGTCTCGATGAGTTGGTGGCTCAGCAAGCAGGTTCAGAAATATCTGGACGATCAGATCGACGTAAACTGCAAGGGAATTGACCGAGCCATTCTAGATATACGAAAGGCCCAGCCGACTTTGCTCGCCCCACCCGGCGACCTATGCGCAGGCCCGCAAACGAGCGCTAACTAGTACGCCAGCGTCCGTAGCGCCAAGGGGCGAAGGGATGGTGCTCGGCCCGCAGGTCAGGAACCGGGTCGAGCCCATGGCTCCCCCACGGATGACAGCGGCATAGTCTGGCGAGCGTGAGCCAGCCACCTTTCCAGGCCCCGTTGGTGTCGATGGCCTCGCGCGCATAGTCCGAGCAGGTCGGCAGATGGCGGCAATGCCCGCCGACAAGCGCAGAGAATGTGTAGCGATACGCCATGATCGGCGCGAGCGTCAGCGCCTTGGCGATGTCCCGCTTAAGACTGGAGCTATGCATCGTTTACGGCTGCACGTTCGGGCGTTGGCTCGGACCCACTGTTCGCCTCGATCTGGGCGATCGCGTCCTCTACGGCATCGAACACGAGGAGCGTCGAGGGCTGCCGCGCCTTATAATCGCGGACCGGCTCCAAAAGCGCCAGATCCTTCCAGCGGCCTCCCGGCGGCGGACCGCCCTCTTTCAGCATCTTGCGCATCACCGCGCCCACCTCACGCAGTTCGGCAGCCGAGGTGCCGACGATCTCCCGGCCCATGATGGCGGCGGCGGTCTGCCCCAGAAGGCAGGCCCGCACCGTCTGCCCATAATCGGTGACCACATCGCCTTCCATGACCAGATCCACCTCCACGGTACTGCCGCAGAGCTTGGAATGGGCCTTGGCGGTGGCCTGGGGCTGGGCCAAGCGCTCCGTGCGCGGCATCGCCGCCACCAGCGCAAGCAATTGATCGCTATAGATGTCTTCCGGCCGGGTCACGAAACGATGCCTCTCAGGAATCCGCTTTGGGCGCCTCGCCTTGCGGGAGGAACGCGCGCATTATATATGCAGCGGAGGCTCGGACGGCCACGCGCTCCGTGTCGCGCCTTGGTACTAAGGCGTAAGTGTATAGCCAGAAAAGGAAAATCGCACATCATGGACGCCACGACGAAGGATCGGCGCACCAGCCAGCCCCATGCCGGGATGGAAATTGGCCGCGGTCCGCAAATCACCCGTCCCTCCCGCGAGAAGGCCCAGGAAGCTGTGCGCACGCTCATTGCCTATGCTGGCGACGATCCCGACCGCGAGGGCCTGCGCGACACGCCAAAGCGCGTCACGAGCGCCTATGACGAATTCTTCGCCGGCTATAAGGAATGCCCGCTCGAGGTCCTGTCGAGGACCTTCGACGACGTGGCTGGCTACGACGACATCGTCATGCTGCGCGACATCGAACTTAATTCGCATTGCGAGCATCACATGGTCCCCTTCATTGGCCGGGCGCATATCGCGTACTTCCCGACGGACCGCGTGGTGGGTCTCTCAAAGCTCGCACGCGTGGTCGAAGTGTTCGCCCGCCGCTTACAGACGCAAGAGACCATGACCGCCCAGATCGCAGAAACGATCGACCAGGTGTTGAAGCCCAAGGGCGTGGCGGTGATGATCGAGGCGGTGCATCAATGCATGTCGATGCGCGGTGTTCGCAAGCCCGGCGTGGCGACGATCACCACCCAGTTCACCGGTGTCTTCAAGGAAGATCCGGCGCAACAGGCGCGCTTCATGAATTTGGCGACCGATCGCCGTTCGTAAAGGCTCGTCGGTCGCGGAAGGAAGATATCGCGGTGACCGACGCAAACCGCTTTCCCAAGATTGACGACAAGGCCGCGCGCGAGGAAGGCGACGTCTTCGCGCCTGAATTCGACGCGCACGGTCTCCTGCCCGTCATCGTGACCTCCGCCAAGACGGGCGACGTGCTGATGTTCGCTTACATGAACGAAGAAGCGCTCGCGTGCTCGATCGAGACGGGTGAGGCCTGTTACTGGTCGCGCTCGCGAAAGGCCCTATGGCGTAAAGGCGAGACCAGCGGCAACACCCAACGCATTGTCGAGATGCGTACCGACTGCGATCAGGACGTCCTGTGGCTCAAAGTGGAAATGGAAGGCGACGGCGCCTGCTGCCACACGGGCCGTGTGTCCTGTTTCTATCGCTCCGTTCCCATGCGCGGCGCGGCGGGTAAAACGATGACCCAAGTCGACGCCGAGCGCCACTTCGATCCCGCGGCCGTCTACAGCCACGGTGGCGCCGCAAAGGGAACCTTAAAGTCTTCATCGTAAACTGATCTAAGTCGACAAAGTCTCGTGAACGATACGTAGGATCGCTTGTGAGCTTTTCGCAACAGGGCCATATGTCCTGTGTGAGGCGTTAGGAATGGTAAGACCGACCATCGGCCTGGCGCTCGGCGGTGGCGCCGCGCGCGGCTGGTCCCATATCGGCGTGCTACGCACGCTCATTGCCGCAGGGTTGGAACCCGACATCGTTGCGGGTACCTCGATCGGTGCGGTTGCCGGTGGCTGCTATGTCACCGGCAAGCTGGACGGGTTGCAGGAGTTCGCCACGACGCTCACGCGCAGGCGGCTTTTCGGTTTTCTCGATTTCAACTTCGGCGGATCCGGGCTGCTCACCGGGCAGAAGCTCAGCGCACGGCTTGAGACACACCTCAATGGCATCGCCATCGAGGACATGGAACGTCCATTCGTGGCGGTCGCCACGGAACTCGGCACCGGGCACGAGATCTGGCTGAAGAAGGGCGATCTTGTCACGGCCTTGAAGGCGTCGTTCGCGCTGCCGGGCATTTTTCGCCCCATGCAGATCAATGGACGCTGGCTCATCGACGGGGCATTGGTGAACCCGATCCCTGTCTCCGTTTGCCGCGCGCTCGGCGCACGCATCGTCATCGCCGTGAACCTGAACAACGACCTGTTCGGCAAGGGCAGCGTGATCCACGATCAAGAAGCACTCGCCGAACCACCTTTGCCCGCTACAGAGACAGAGCCACCCCAAGGTAACGGCCGCGCGGCCGTACACCTCCTGCATCGACAGATTTTCGGCGGCAAGGGCGCGCCTGGCATGTCGGCGGTCATGATCGATGCGATCAACATCACGCAGGACCGCATCGCCCGGTCACGGCTTGCCGGCGACCCGCCCGACATTACGGTCAACCCAAAGGTCGGCGGAATTGGCCTGTTCGACTTCCATCGCGCCAAGGAGGCAATCGCCGCCGGCGCCAAGGCTACCGAAGCCCAGCTTGAAGAGATCAGAATTGCGGTGCGCGCGCTGGCCGCCTAGGCCGCACGATCAGCCCGTGGCGATGTATTCGCGCATTGCCGCCGCTTCCATTTCGGCTTCGGCGATCCGCATTCGCACCACGTCACCAATCGACACGAGACCAACCAAGCGTCCGCGGTCCACCACCGGCATGTGACGGAACCTGTGGGCGGTCATCTCGCCCATCAGCTGGTCCATCGTGTCCGACTCCCGGCAGCTGACCACCGACTTGGTCATGCAGGCCTCCACGGGCTGGTCGAGCACCGAAGCGCCCGCCCGTGCGATCTCGCGCACAATGTCTCGCTCCGAGACAATGCCGCTCACCTTGCCATCGGCCTCGGCGACCACAATGCAACCGATTCCATGTGTCCCAAGGAGCCGGGCAATCTCAAGCAGGGGCGTCTCCGGCGGCGCCGTGATGACGTCCCTGCCCTTCAACTTCAGGATTGCTGCGACGTTCATAGTTTCCTCCAGCCCGGGAACTTAAGCCCCGTTTGTGCGACATCATGTCTTGGAGTGTAACCGCGCGCAAGCCGCCGCCGAATCAACCGCAGAAATCCGCCGCTTACCGCGACTGCGAAGTGGCCTCAGACGGGCCTCGCGGGTCGAAGAAGCCGAAGATCAAGAGCCCGCAGAGGAACCCGCCGATATGCGCCTCCCAAGCAATTCCGCCGCTCGTCCCGCCGAACGAAACCGAGGTCAGACCGAAATAGGCGTTAAGCACCACCCAGAAGATGACAAACCCGACAATCCGGTGGTCCCGCAGTGCCGTCGCAAGGCTCGCCAGCGGGGCACCCACGAAATCCGGCATTTTTTCATCCGGCTCGCGCTTGGCGAAGAAAATGAACCGCAACGCCCCGGCCATCTGTCCCGAAATGGCCGCCGAGGCTCCCACCATGGGAGCCATTTCGCCCCAATGAAGGACAAGGTGCGTTAGCGCACCGGCGATACCGCACAAAATCGAAAAGACGAAGAAGCCGCGCGTCCCGATGCGCCGGGCCACGGCCGTGCCGAAGGCGAGCATCCAAGCGACGTTAACCAAGAGGTGCATCCAGCCGCCGTGCACGACCATGTAGGTCACAAACGACGTGACGGCGGTGAGGTAACCACCCGGCAGTTCGACCGCCGCCCCGCTGTAACGGGCGGGAATGAACGCCAAGGACAGCAGAAAAGCCACATCGGTCTCGTCCGGCAACAGGCCCCTCACAACCTGAATCCCGATCATGAGACCCGCGGCCAGCGTCACGGCACGCGGAACGTTCAGCATTGGTTCGCGTGACGTCATTCGAAGACCCGCCAAAAAAAGCCGTTTCAGTCCTTACCGCGGCAACCTTAACGGCAGCCACGCCACCACCAGAGAGCGCACCCCGCTCCCTGGCACGCTCCCTGCTTAGCTTGGGGTGAGCTGCCCAAATGAGTGGGCCAGACCGGGACTCAAGGCCCTGGTTGGGCCCTGGGACTTAGGGCTCGAGAGCAACCTATAGAGCTTTGTGTCGGGCGGGCTATGCAACAGCCAACAAGCAAACAGCTTTTCGCGTATTGGGACCACATACGCAATGGGCGCATTGCGCCGCGCCGCTTCGAGATCGAGCCGGCGAAGATTGCCAATATCCTGCGCGAAACTTTCATCGCCGAATG
>NZ_JBFFQD010000070.1:0-8216 GCF_041573655.1 Methyloceanibacter sp. | reverse complement strand
CGCACCTGCTTGGCGATGTGGTTTGGCACGCTGGCATTGACGAGCACCTGTTCGAAATAACTGCGGGCAACGTCGTAGGCACCGAGGCGATAGTAGAGCATTCCAAGTTCGAATTGGAGGCGGGGCGTGTTGGGGGCATAAATCAGCATGCGCTCCAGCGTCGAGATTGCGCCTTCGTAGTCGCCGGCCTCGGTGGAGAGCTTTGCATATTCGAAAGCGAGATCGAGATCGTTGGGGCGGGCCAGCATTTGGTGAAGTAAGGCTTCGCGGCGCATCTCCAGCGCGGCGTCGGTGGCGGCATAGGCATGCGTGCTGCCGCCCATGATCAGAGCGGCAACCGCAAAGGCGATCGCCAACGTCCTCCACAACCTCACCACCAGACCGATCGGCCTTTCTGAGAGGCGTTGTGCAGGTTGATCCCGCAACACCCGCCCGTCCGATGAAACGTTATCTAGTTAACTTTTTCGCCACAAGTAGAAGCACGTGTTTTCCGAGCGTTTTCAATGCTTCTGTGGCCTCAGGGGCACGGGATTGTCATATTATGGTTAACTATGGCAGGGGGGCGTATGAGCCAGGCTAAGCTATTGGGATTCATGGGGCGTCCGGAAACATACCACCCTACGCCTGCAACCGTGGAGTGTATCGAGACCCACGCATCCTACGTCTTTCTGGCCGGAGATTTCGCGTATAAGCTGAAACGGGCGGTCAAGTACCCTTTTCTGGACTTTTCAACGCTTGAAAAGAGGCATCAAGCCTGCCTCAACGAGCTCCGCTTGAATCGGCGCACCGCACCTCAGCTCTATGTTGAGGTCGTGCCAGTAACGCGCGAGGTTGGTGGCGATTTCCGGCTTGGGCGAGGGGGCGCAGGCGACCTCGCCGAATGGGTGCTCGTCATGCGCCGATTCGCCCAAAGTGGGCTCCATGACCGCATGGCCGCGGAAGGTCGCCTGGAAGTCGCGGCCATGGCGCCACTGGCGGGGGAAATCGCCAGGTTCCACGCTGCCGCGGACCGATGCCTCACCGTGGATCAAGCTGTCGTTCCGCTTGAAGGCATCATCGCCGAGCATGAGACGGTGCTCGCGGCGAATCCTGCGCTGTTTCCTCCCGATCGTGCGGCGGAACTTGTTGAGCGCACGCGCACCACCTTCAGAGGGCTTGTGCCGTTTCTGAAAAGTCGGGCGCAAGACGGTTATGTGCGTCACTGTCATGGCGATCTTCATTTGCGCAACATCGTGGAGATCGACGGGCGCCCGGTACTGTTCGACGCGCTCGAGTTCGATGATCGCCTGGCCACCATCGACGTGCTGTACGATCTAGCTTTTCTCCTCATGGATCTCGGTAAGCGCGGGCTCGCGCGCCATGCCAACGCTTTGCTCAACGCCTATCTCGACAACAGCCCCACGGGAAATCTCTTGGGGCTGGCGACCTTGCCCTTTTTCCTGTCGTTGCGCGCGATGGTTCGCGCCAAGGTCGAAATGCTGCGGAGTGAGGCAACGGGGCACGCGGGCGACGCTAAGAACGCGCGTGAAGAGGCGCGGGCATATTTCGACCTCGCTTACGATTTTCTTGAACCCACACGCGCGCATCTCGTGGCGGTCGGTGGTTTGTCGGGCAGTGGCAAGTCGGCGGTCGCAAAGGCGATCGCGCCGGACTTCGGCGGCTTTCCGGGTGCGGTCATCGTGCGCAGCGATATCGAGCGTAAGCGTATGTTCGGTGTGGCGACGGAGGCGCGGCTCCCTGCTGAGACGTATACGCAAGGCGTCTCGGACCAGGTCTATGCCCTTTGCCGCAAACGCGCCGGGTTCGCGCTCGCCGCCGGCCGGCCAGTGATTCTCGATGCGGTTCACGCCAATCCGGAAGAACGAGCGGCGGCGCGAGAGTTGGCGCAGATGCACGGCGCGGCGTTCACGGGGCTTTGGCTCGAGGCGCCGGCCGATGTGCTGCGGCAGCGGGTTGCGGATCGCGTCGGCGATGCTTCGGATGCGACGCCTGACGTCGTGGATGCGCAGCTCGGCTACGACCTCGGGGCGCTGGATTTTTATCGTCTCGATGCCAACGGCGCGCTCGATGACGTCGCCGCACGGGGTCTGGAACGTATCCGCGACTAGAAGCGCGCCAAATTCATCCTTTGCTAACCGGCTTTGGCGGACAGTAGGTCTTGCGCTTTGGAGAGGTCCGCTTGGTTTTGCGTACGAGGGCCTCTCCGGGCGTATCTTTTCGTAAGCCCTTCCGGGGGTCGGAACGTTGCGTTGGGTGGGTCAGCTTACGCCGGCACAGAATGCCGGGGGGGCATCGAGTTTTGTGGGCGCTGGCACATTTTCGCGCGGCGCCACACATTCGCCTTGCGCGATCTTTGCACGCTGCACCTTAACTGCCGCCATCGTTGCCAGCCTCGCGTTAGCCATCTCGGCTTGCGGCCGGGACAAGAGCGTCGGGCTCGGCGAGCGCGTTGTTCCGCTTGGCCAATCCGCGCCCAAGGGCGGCGGGCGCTACCATGTCGGCAAGTCCTATGAGATCGCAGGTCAGCGCTATACGCCGCACGAGAATCCGACCTACGATCGCAAGGGCACCGCCTCCTGGTATGGCGAGCTGTTCCATGGTCGCCGCACCGCCAACGGAGAGATCTACGACATGGACCGCTTGTCCGCGGCGCACCCCACGCTGCCGCTGCCGGTCTATGCGCATGTCACCAATCTTCGCAACGGGCGTTCCCTCGTGGTGCGAGTGAACGATCGCGGTCCGTTCAAGAAGAACCGCATCATCGATCTGTCTCAGCGCTCGGCGGAAGTCCTGGGCTTCAAGCGCCAGGGAACTGCGCCCGTGCGCGTGCGCTATCTGCGCCGGGCCCCCTTAAGTGGCGACGACAGCTATGAGCGGAAATATCTGGCCGCGCGCGGTTATCGCCAATACGCCTCGAAGTCCGTAAGCGACCCGATCACTGTCGCCAGTCTTCCGCAAACCCTGCCGCCGCTTCCCGACCGGCGTCCCGTCACCGCATCGCCGCCGAGCTTTGCGGCGGACGCTCCGAGCCAAGCGTTGACCTCTTCAGTGGACTTGGCGGCGCTGGAAGGCGCGCCGGACGAAACGGGAGCCATACCCCAGCCGTCGCATCTTGCGCCGCCGCAAGCGACGTCGCTTGGCGGACCGGCGATCCAGGCGGGCTCTTTTAAGGACAAAGACAACGCAATGCGCGCGATGGTCACGCTTGCGGGGATCGGTCAGGTCGATGTCAGCGCGGTCGAGGTCGGCGCGGAGACCTACTACCGGGTTCGCGTGGGGCCGTTCGCGGATGCCATCGAGGCGGCGGCCGCGCTGCCGCTGTTGACTGATGCAGGCTATCACGGTGCCAAAATAGTCTTGCAGAACTGAGAGTTGGCGCGAAGCCGGTTGATTTTTGCCGACGGGCGTTTGATAGTGAACGCAAGCCGCCGCCACGGGATGGCGGTGTTTCATTGTCAGCTCTATTCAGTCTGCTTCGCTCGTGCCCACCACGCGTAGATCAATGAGAAGTGCCGCGCTGTGCGCCGTCCTCGTGCTTGGCGCGGTGGCGCTGGCGGACCATGCCCAGGCTCAGTCCAAGAAGAAGACCCCGGAGGGTTTTCAAACCAAGGCGCAGAACGCGATTTTGATGGATCCGGGCGCCGATCTCGTTCTCTTCGAGAAGGAGGCGGACGCTCAGATCGTGCCGGCGAGCATGAGCAAGCTCATGACGCTTGCCGTGGTGTTCCGCGAATTGAAGGCCGGACGGATCAAGCTCGACGATAGTTTCGTGGTCAGCGAGTACGCCTGGCGCACGGGCGGTGCGCCCTCGGGCACCGCAGCCATGTTTGCGCCGCTCGGCGATCCGATCCTCATCAGCGATCTTCTTCAAGGCGTTGCCGTTCAGTCTGCGAATGACGGAAGCATCATCCTCGCCGAAGGCATTGCGGGAACCGAAGAAGCCTTCGTCAAGATGATGAACGACTACGGAAAGGAGATCGGCCTAACGCAGTCGCACTTCGTGAACTCGAACGGATTGCCGGCGGAAGGTCACGTGATGTCGGTGCGGGATCTCGCGGTTCTCTCCAAACATCTCGTCGAGACTTATCCGGAGTATTACCCCTATTTCGCCCAGAAGGAGTTCCGGTACCGGGACAGGTTCACCTTCCGCAACCGCAATCCATTGGTCTGGGCCGATATTGGCGTGGACGGATTGAAGACTGGTTTTCTCAAGGAGTCTGGTTATGGGTTGGTGTCCAGCGCCAAGCGCGGCGACCAGCGCCTGATCCTCGTGGTGACGGGATTGCAGAACAAGAACGAACGGGAGTCGGAGTCCCGCAGGATGCTGGAATGGGGCTTCAAGAGCTTCAAGCCGTTCCGGCTTTTCGACGAAGGGCAGAAGGTCAGCGACGCGCTGGTGTGGGGCGGCGAGAAACATTACGTCCCGCTGGTCGGCGACGGCGAGATCGATCTGCTGCTGCCCACGTCCGCCACGGGCGCGGTATCCGCCGAAATCATCTACAATGGTCCGATCAAGGCGCCCATTCGCAAAGGCGATCAGATTGCAACACTACGCGTCAGCGCCGCGGAATCGTCGGCGACCAATGAGATTCCGCTTTATGCCGGTGAGAACATCGCCAGCAGCAACTTCGCCATGCGCGGGATCGACTCCCTTCTTGTGCTCGCCTTTGGCTGGCTCCTTTAGCCACTGACATGCAACGCGGCATCGAAATCGGCAGGTTCATCACCTTTGAGGGCGGCGAGGGGTCGGGCAAGTCGACCCAAGCCGGGATCCTCGCGAACAGGCTGTCGCGTGCCGGGCGCGCGGTCTTTGCCACGCGGGAGCCGGGGGGGTCGCCCGCGGCCGAAGAAATCCGTGAGGCGCTGCTCGCTGGTGAAATTTCGCAATTCGGCCCGTTGGCCGAGGCGGTCATGTTCGCCGTAGCGCGCGGCGATCACGTCGACACCGCGATCAAGGAGTCACTGCAGGAGGGCAAGTGGGTGGTGTGCGATCGGTTCGTCGATTCCACGCGCGCCTACCAGGGCGTGACGGGAGGTGTGCCGCGCGGATTGATCAACGCGCTGGAACAGCTGACAGTTGGCGCGCTGTCGCCGGACGTCACGTTTATTCTCGACCTTCCGGCCGACGAAGGGCTTGCGCGGGCGCAGGCTCGCGCGGAGGGCGCCGAACCCGACCGGTTCGAGGGGCAGGAGTTGATGACCCATGAGCGAATTCGCCGCGCCTTCCTCGATATCGCGGAGGAAGAGCCGGGCCGCTGCATTGTCGTCGATGCGAGCCAGCCAGAGGCCATGGTGGCCGAGGATGTTTGGGAAGCGGTTCTTCGCCGGCTGAACCCATGAGCACTGTTCGATGAGCACTGTTTGCCGATGAGCGCCGCGGCCGAGCAAGCGCGTGGCGCGGCGGTGGAGCCTGACCGTCTCGACCCGTTCTCCACGCCGCGCGACGTGGATCGCGTCTTCGGCCATGATGAGGCGATTGCCGAGTTCGAAACTGCACTGCGCAGTGGACGCATGCACCACGCCTTGCTCCTCGTCGGGCCCGAAGGTATCGGCAAGGCGACGCTCGCATATCGCTTCGCCCGGACCGTGTTGGCCCATGGCGATGATGGCGAGGCCGGTGACGTCCCGGCGAACGATCCGGTGTTTCGCAAAGTAGCAGGGATCGCGCATCCCAACCTGCTCGTCATCCGGCGGTCCTGGGTCGAGAAGTCGAAGCGCTATTCCCAGTGGATCGGCGTCGACGAGGTGCGCCGTTTGCGGGCCTTTCTGGGCAACACCGCGGGCGCGGACACCTGGCGGGTTGTCGTGGTCGACCGTGCCGATGAGCTGAATCAGAACGCGGCAAATGCGTTGCTGAAGGCGCTGGAAGAACCACCGCCGCGCACGCTGTTTCTTCTAGTGTCGAGTGCCGAGGGACGTCTTCCGGTGACGATCCGCTCACGCACGCGGACGCTTCGTCTCGCGCCCTTGGCAGATGCGCCGTTGAGTGCTGCGGTGCGCGCGGCACTGGAACGGGATGGCGTGGAGGCCGACGAAAAAGCGCTCCGTCTGGCGCTTACCCTCGCGCAAGGAAGCGTGCGGCGCGCCCTCGAGCTTGTCTCGGGAGAGGGCATTGAGCTTTACGATCAGATCATCGCCAACTTCGAGGCACTTCCGGCGCTCGACGGGGCCGCGCTCCACAAACAGGCAGAACATCTGGCGGGCGCGGGCGATACGGAGCGTCTGGAGCTGTACCTGGCGCTGTTACTCGGACTGATCGAACGCCTGATCCGGGCCGGCGCCACCGGCCAAGGAGCCAGCGAAGCGGAGCACAAGCTCGCCAAGGCCCTGGTGTCAAAAGATAACCTTTCTTCCTGGGCAGATATCTGGGAGAGGATTTTCGAGGCCCGCGCAGAAGCCTTTGCGCTCAACCTCGATCGCAGCCTCCTCGTGCTGAACACATGGTTCGGGCTCCAAGAGCTCGTTCAAGAGCATCCTGTCGAGGGCGCAGCGTGAGCGCTTGCCGGGGGCGGCGGCCAAGGCTATGTCTCGGCCATGGCTGAACAGCGGCCCTACTACATCACCACGGCGATCTCTTATCCGAACGACGCGCCCCATATTGGCCACGCCTATGAGGCGGTGGCGACGGACGCGCTTGCGCGTTTCCGGCGCCTGCAGGGGCGGGACGTGTACTTCCTTACCGGCACGGACGAGCACGGCATCAAGATGCTGCAAACGGCACGTGCGCAAGGGATTAGCGCGGCGGAGCTGGCCGACCGCAACACGCCGAAGTTCCGGGACATGGTGCAGGCGCTCAACTGCTCCCATGACGACTTCATCACCACGCGCGAGGAGCGCCACGCCCGTTCGGTGCAAGAGCTGTGGCGGCGCATGCAAGAGGCGGGCGACATTTATCTCGGCAAGTACGCCGGATGGTACTCGGTGCGCGACGAAGCTTATTACGACGAGAGCGAGCTGACGGACGGACCCGACGGCCAGAAGCTGTCGCCGCAAGGCACGCCCGTCGAATGGGTCGAAGAGGAGAGCTATTTCTTCCGGCTCTCGTCGTTCCAGGACAAGTTGTTGGCTCATTACGAGGCGCATCCGGACTTCATCGGCCCGGAGACGCGCGCCAACGAAGTGAAGAGCTTCGTGCGGGGCGGGCTTCAGGATCTTTCCATCTCGCGCACCACGTTCGATTGGGGCGTGCCGGTTCCCGGCGATCCGAAACACATCATGTATGTGTGGGTGGATGCGCTGACGAACTACATCACTGGCGTCGGTTTTCCCGACGAGGACTCCGGTTCCTTCAAGAAATATTGGCCGGCCGACGCGCACATTGTCGGCAAGGACATCATTCGCTTTCACGCTGTCTATTGGCCGGCGTTTTTGATGTCGGCCGGGGTGGAGCTACCGCGGCAAGTGTTCGGTCACGGCTTTCTCTACAATCGCGGAGAGAAGATGTCGAAGTCGGTCGGCAATGTGATCGACCCGTTTGTGCTCGCGCGCGATTATGGCGTGGATCAGATTCGATATTTCTTGCTGCGCGAGGTGCCGTTCGGCCAGGACGGCAATTACAGCCGCGACGGCATCGTGCAACGCATCAACGCCGACCTCGCCAACGATCTGGGCAATCTGGCGCAGCGCTCGCTGTCCATGATCGCCAAGAACTGCGAAGGGACGTTGCCGGCCCCGAGCAAGCTCACCGACGCTGACGAGGCCATTCTCGCAAGCGCTGATACCATCTTGCCGCGGGTCGAGGAGGCCATCGATGCCTATGCCATCCACCGGGCACTCGAAATCATCTGGGGGTTGATCGCCGATGCGAACCGGTACTTCGCCGGCGAGGAGCCGTGGGCGCACAAGAAGACCAATCCGGAGCGTATGGGGACGATCCTCTATGTGACGGCGGAAGTGGTCCGCCAGGCCGCCATCTTGGTGCAGGCGGTGATGCCGGAAAGCGGAGCGAAGCTACTCGATCAGCTCAATGTTCCGGCCGACGCGCGTGCGTTCGCGAGCCTTGGCCCCGAGGCGCGCCTCGCGCCGGGGACGGTGCTGCCGAAACCCGAAGCCGTCTTCCCGCGCTATGTGGAACCGGACGACGAGGCGCCGGCGTCCTAAGGCCTCTCTATGAGCGGCACAGCTTTTTGATTTGCGCCTCGTTGACGCCGTTGACCAGCACGCCGCCAACGAGGGTCCGCGGGACCGAGGTGTTGCCAAACCGCGCTTTCATCTCG
>NZ_JBFFQD010000069.1:0-8293 GCF_041573655.1 Methyloceanibacter sp. | reverse complement strand
GATCCATGTTGGCCAACCAGTCGTTCGCGGTGCGTGCGTAGTGCCTCCCGTTCCAGCGCCAGGTCTCAACGACTTTGAACGGAGCGCCGAACGCACCGATCAAATCGTGACTGGGCATGATGCCACCGGTGAAGAAGTGCTGCGCGATCCAGTCGTTGGGGTCCTCGTGGTTGAACCGATAGGGCACGCGAGCATGGCTGAACACATGAAGGAACAGGAGGCCATCCGGATTGAGCCATGGCCGCACGCGCGACAACAGCTCGGGCCAGTTTGAGACATGCTCGAACATTTCCACCGAGATCACGCGATCGAACGTCTCGCCGGGATCGAACGCGTTCACATCCGCGGTGACGACCTGAAGATTGTCGAGCGCGCGGGCCTTTGCTAGGCCTTCGATAGAGGCTCGCTGGGAGTGTGAGTTAGACACGGCGAGGATCGTGCTTTGCGGCAGCCGCTCGGCCATGAACAGCGAAAGCGAGCCCCAGCCGCAGCCGAGCTCCAAAATTCGCATGCCTTGATCGATCCTGGCGCGGCGGAGCGTCTCGGCCAAGGCCAGTTCCTCGGCCTCGGCCAAGGTGGTGTCGCTGCCCTCGTAGAGACAGCACGAGTATTTGCGCCGTGGACCCAGCACGAGCTCGAAGAACTCGGCCGGCACCTCGTAGTGCTGCGCGTTGGCCGCATTGGGGTGCGCGGCGATGGGCCGTCCCAACATGGCTTTGGCGAAATCGCGCGTTGCCGCCTCTCCGTCATCCGGCAACGAAGCCCGCGTCCGGCGAACAAACGTCTCGATGGCGAAGCGCGTGATGGCATCGGGGACCGGTATATGATCGGCAATCCGGGTGGCCGCGGCTTTGAGGCTCATGCTGGGCTCCTCTCGGTGTTGCGCGGTGGCAGCGGAAAGAAGACGCTCGTACGCTGCTGGTAAGCGCGATATGCATCGCCGTGTTTGGCCACCATATGCAGCTCGAGCGGTGGGACACCCGAAACGTGGACGAGAAGGCCATACATGAGGGCGGGGCCTACAAGCCCAAGCCAGCCCCACGGATACGAGCCGCTGAAGTCGATGGCGAACATGGGGAAGGCGAGCCAGAACATCCACTCGAAGAAGTAGTTGGGATGCCGCGACCAGCTCCAGAGGCCGATGTCGCAGACGCGCGCGCCTTCTTTCCGTGTCGCAACGAAGCGGCGAAGCTGCCGGTCCGAGAGTCCTTCGCCGGCAATGCCGGCGACGATCACAATCAGACCGAGCCAGTCCTGCACCCGCGAGAACGGGGCCGGGTTCTGCGCGGCGACGAAGATGGTCAATGCCAGGGGTAGCGAGGCAATCGCTTGCTGCTGCAGGAACACGAACAGACGCCTCGGGGCCTCCGCACCCCAGTCGTTCATCAGAGCGGCATAGCGAGGGTCATCGGCGATCGTGCGGGTCCGCTGCACGATGTGGGTTCCAAGCCGAACACTCCAGGCGGCGACAAGCGCGGCGACGATGGTCTGGCGCGCCGTTGGCCCGTCGCCTCCCGGTAGGACCAGGAGCGCGGACGCAGCGCCGACCGCGCCAAGCCCGAAGGTCCAAGCAGCGTCAACAAACCCGCTGTTTCCTGTCCGCCGTTGCAGGAGCCATCCCCCCGCCATGATCAGGGACATGGCCGCCATTTGCAGCGCCGCCACCCACAGGATGAACGTTAAGCTCAAGCCGGCTACCTCCTGACAAGCGCTCTCTATGCGCGGGTTACGCGAACAGTGGCCGCCCGGATCAATTCGGCAAGGGCAGATGCCACAGGCGTCATGGGTCGCGATGAGCCAGGCGCTAGATAGAGTCCCGCAACGCCTTCACCAAGTCGCTCGAGACGGCCGCCAAGAGCTTCAATGACGCGATCAAAAGCTAGCGGGATTGCGGCTACGCGCCGTTCAGTCTTCCGAGATCGCCACGCCCCATGGCGCGGTGCCGGTCGGGATCGACTTGACGACCTTCAGGCTGTCGACATCGATCACCGACACGTCGTTGCTGTTGCCGTTGGTGGCAAACAGGAGTTTCTGGTCTGGCGTGAAGCCGAGCTGCCAGACCCGCTTGCCCACGAGCAGATAGTCTAGGACCTCGTAAGTCTTCGCGTCGATGACGGCGACGCGATTGGCGGGGCCCAGCGCCACGAAGGCCTTCGTGCTGTCCTTGGTCACGCGCACGCCCACGGGCTGGATGTAGATCTGCTGCACGCCCGGAATCTCGAACTTGATGACCTTGATCACTTCGCGCGTTTGCGCATCGATCACCGTGACCGAGCCCGCCAATTCCGAGGTGACCCACAACTGCTTCCCGTCCGCCGTGAACTCGGCGAAACGTGGCCGCGTGCCGACAAGCACGTTGTCGGTGATCTCAAAGGTTTCCGTATCGATGAAATGGGCCATGTTAGTCGTCTCGGACGTCACAACCACCGTCTTACCGTCCGGGCTAACGCCGACGCCTTCGGGTTCCACGCCGACCTCGACTTCCGCGAGCACTTCCTTAGTATTGAGATCGACCACGGTGAGGAGGTTGTCGTCCTCGTTGGCGATATAGACCGGGTTGCCGGACGGGTGCAGGTTGAGCAGCTCCGGGTCGGGTCCGGACGGCAGGTCCGCCACGATCTCCCTTGAGTCCACATCGAGCACTTGCACGGTGTCGTCGTCGCTGGCGCAGACGAGGACGCGGCGGCCGTCCTTGGTCAAGATGATGCCGCGTGGCCGCTGCCCAACCGGGATCGTCGTCAGCACTTGCAATGTCTCGCTGTCTATCACGGTCAGCGAGTTACCTTTTTCATTGGAGATGTAGACCGTGTAGGCGTGCGCGGGCATCGTGAATGCGGCAAGCGCGGCGGCAAATGACAGAACTTTCACGGCGTTCGTGTTCACGGCGTTCTCCCGGCGGTTCGGTCTCTTATTGGAGCTGACATTTGCTCTCGGGCTCATCGATGCCAAGCGTATCGGTTTCTTCGTGCTCATGCAGAAACCCCTTCTGCGGCGATGTCGAAACCGGTAGCTCCGCGCCGGCGATGATAAGGGGCTGACGAAGTTGGCCATCCCATTTGCGGAACGTCACCTTTTGCCCCTTGAAGGCGGCGAGATCGAACCTATCGCCGCGAATATAGGTGTTGATGGAGGCATACGCGCCCGAACTGGTGCGCGAGGCCGCTTCGCCGATGGCGCGCACAGCGATCCAGGCTTGGTGATCCAAAGGTAGCATGAACCGGTCTGCAAAACGCTGGAAGCGGTTTTGCATCTGCGTTGCGCCCCATTGCTCATGCGCCGGATGCCAACTCTTGGCTTGAAGTCCTGCCGTGCCGGCGACGGGACGCGGGTCCCAAGTCCGAAACGGCAGATACGGGCCAAAGATCTCCCGCTGGTCTGCAACAATCAGCACGTCGTAATGGGGCGCGCCTTGCGTGAAGACAGGCATCTGGAGTTGGATCATCTGCTGGCCGGTATCAGTGCGCCGTGCGCCCGGTGTCGCCTTGTAAGGTCGCTCCTCGACGATCGTGGCGCCGAAGCGTTTCGCCGAGCGGCGGATTGCTTCGAGATAGGCTTGGTCTTCGGGGAAGGGGCCTTTCGCCACAAGCCAGCGCGACCACTTCTTCCAAACGAGATATTGCGCAAGCGCGTCCGCAAGCATGGCGAGATCGGGCGCGGTGTGAAGCACGTTTGCCCGGCAGTCTTCTTGGCGCAGACGGATATCGGGTGCGCTCACATTGAACAGAAGTACGTCTTTGCCTTTGACGGCGTCTGAGAGCTTGAGCAGAACGTCCGCCGGCGCATCGACCAGCACAAAGTGATGACCGGCTTCGACCAGCTTCTTGAGAGCGGCGACGGCATTGCCACCGACCGGCACGCGTTCGACGTCGAGTGTGAAGTGCTGGTTGGTGAACTTGCCCGTGGTGTTGTTGTCGCGCAGCGCGATTTTTGCGCCCGCGACGCCCAAATCCTCAGGCTTTACGTTCAATCGCGACAGGGGAACGAATGGCTCCAGCTCCTGTTTCAGGTACCCAATGGAGACCAAAGTGGACTCTGGCGCGCTAGCGTCCGAGGCCCGTGAGGCCCCGCCTTCGGTGGCATAAAGAGGCGCGGGGGCCGACAGTAGAAATCCGAGGAATCCTGCAAAAAGCGCTCTTGACCAAAGGTGTCCGAGCCAACGGGTTGTCCGGCGCGCTGAGCTTGAGAGCCGACCGGGCCATTGGAGTGGAACAGGATAACCTACTGACACAAAAAGACTCCTTGCGGACGTCTGCGCGGCAACCCACCCGCGGTTGGAAGTGAAGTGTAGCCGCTCCAAGCCGCTGTACGTAGCAACTTCGCCGGGAAGTGTTGGCAGAATTCGCTGCGAATACGAAGTCCGAAGTTGGAGATCAGGCACAGATTTATTGACATTTTCCAAGGTGGCGCGCACGCTCCCCCTGCCAAGCCCGCCTGGAGCTGCCGGCCGGAAACGGTCGGCTTAAAGGGCTTTTGTTTGTTCCAAAGGGAGGAAAATATGCGGAGCTGTAAAACAGCCGCCACAATTGCTGGTGCGCTAATAGTGAGTCTTGCCGGAGCTGGAGTGGCTCTGGCCGAGGAGAAAGTCGCAACAACCACGACCAAACCCGCACCTGTGCCAACAGTGACGCAGGAAATGCTCAGCGGAGCGGCGACAGACACGAAGAACAATCTTCACACCAACCTGAACTATGACCAGACCCGGTACTATCAGGGCAAGCAGATCAACAAATCCAATGTTGGCAAGCTTCGTCCGGCCTGGATCTTCCAGACCGAAGTCGTCGAGTCGTTGGAGACAACCCCGATTGTTGTCGACGGGGTGATGTATGTCACTACGTCGTTCAACCACGTCTACGCGATTGACGCGAAGACCGGCGAGCAGTTCTGGCACTACAAGCACAAGATGGGCCCGGTTACGACCTATTGCTGTGGTCCAAACAATCGCGGCGTCGCCATCCATAAAGACAAGGTCTATATGGGCACGCTTGACGCTAAGCTCGTTGCGCTTGACGCCAAGACCGGCAGCTTGGTTTGGGAGACGCAGATCGCTGATCCCGAGCTAGGCTACTCGGAGACGATGGCGCCAACCGCTGTCGACGGGAAGATTCTGATCGGCACCAATGGTGGCGAATACGGGATCCGCGGTTTCGTCCGCGCCTATGATGCCGAAACGGGCAAGCTCGTGTGGAACTTCCATACGATTCCTGAAAATTCCGTCGGTGTTTGGGCGACGCATGATGCCACGGGTAAGGACATGCACCGCGACATCGCGGCCGAGAAGGCAGCGCTCAAGAAGTTGGGCGATCCCTATAAGACCCTCGGTGGCGGTGTGTGGCAGAACCCGGCTGTCGATCTCAAGACGAAGCGAATTTTCTTCGTCGTCGGCAATCCGTCGCCTGATCTCGACGGTTCTATCCGTCCGGGCGACAATCTCTACACGGACTCCTTGGTGGCGGTCGATCTCAACACCGGGAAGTATGTGTGCCACATGCAGTACATCGCTCATGATGTTTGGGATCTCGACGCAGTGAGTCCGCCGATCCTCGTCGATGTGAAGGATAAGGACGGCAAGATGATCCCAGGCGTCATTCATGGCGGCAAAACGGGTAACGTCTATGTCCACAATCGTGATGACTGCAGCCTCATCCGCTTCTCAGAGGCCATGGTCGATCAGACTGGCATGTGGACATTGCCGACGGCTGAAGGTGCCAAGATGCTTCCGGGCGCCAATGGTGGCGTGGAGTGGTCGCCGATGGCGGTCAATCCCGATCTGGGTCTGACCTACGCGGTCAACCTTCATCAGCCGATGACCTATCACGTCGAGAGCTCGCCCTATCCGGGCGGCAAGCTCTGGCTCGGTGGCGCCTTTAAGGTGATCCCGGGTTCCGATCAGTTCGGCAACGTGACGGCCGTCGACTACAACACCGGCAAGATCAAGTGGCAGAAGAAGACGCCGCTCCCGATGATGGGCGGTGCGCTTGCTACTGCTGGCGGTCTGGTGTTCACCGGTGAAGGCGACGGTTGGTTCCGCGCCTACGATGCCGAGAGCGGCGACGTGCTGTGGTCGTTCTTTGCGGGTGCTGGCGTCAATGCGCCGCCGGCGGCCTATTCGGTGGGCGGCAAGGAGTACATCGTTGTTGGTGCAGGTGGTAACACCCAGATCGACTTCAAGCGTGGCAACAACATCATCGCCTTCACGGTCGATTGATAGCGTTTGCCTGCTGAACGGTTAGAATAGCTGAGGACGGAGCGCCTAGTGTGCTCCGTCCTTTTCACGACGGCAGGTAGGGTGTTATCTGCCACACACCTTTGTGAGTGTTATCCAATGCATAGAAAAACTGATTACCGTCACCGGCCGACCCGTTACCTGATTGCGTTGGCTGCGCTATTGACCTTGGGCGGGGTTTCGCACGCACAGGAACAAAGCATCGAGCAGACCATCGCGACCTGCCAGGGCTGTCATGGAGCAGAGGGTGTTCCGGTCAGTGCGGATATTCCCGTTCTTGCCGGGCAGGAGTACTACTATCTCTACGTGCAGCTTAAAGACTACAAGTCAGGTAGCCGCGCCAATCCCATTATGAGCCAAATGGTTCAGAACCTGAGCAAGGATGACATGAAGGCGCTGGCCCAGCATTTTTCGGAACAGCCTTGGCCGAAGGTTGCGGCTGAACTGGATGACAGCAAGGCAAGCAAGGGCAGCAGCGCACTTGCGGCCGGGCAGTGTTCACAGTGTCACAGTACTTACCAGGGCGACAGCCGTGTGCCCAGGCTTGCGGGACAGCAAGTGGTCTACCTGCAGCAAACCATGAAGGACTTCAAAAACAAGGTCCGCAAGAATTCTCCGGCCAAGGGGTCCCTGATGGACTCCTTCAGCGAGGAGGACCTCGAAGCCATGGCGCATTACCTGGCCGGCCTGTAGCTCCAATTGTCTCGGTTGCGGCCGCTCGGCTACTGCGCGTCCGCCAGCTTCTCGCGCAACGCTGTCAGCGACGTGAGGTCGGCCGCCGTCTTGCCCTGATCGTCCTTCAGGCTCTTATCCGCGCCGCTCTCGAGCAGCACGTCGACGACGGCAGTGTGATTTAGCTCCGCCGCGATCATGAGCGCGGTGCGGCCGCGATTGTCTCGATCGTCGACATTGGCACCGCGATCCAAGAGCAGCTTCATCACCTCCACGATGTCCAAGACGCCTGCTTCGCTCGAATAGCCTGCCGTCCACATCAACGCGGTGAGATTATTGCCGTAGCGCGCATTGATGTCGACGCCGCTGTCGAGAAGGAGCCGGGTGACCGGTAGAAAGCCGCGCCCCGCCGCGTAGACGATCGCTGACTTTTTCGTGGCGTCGATCCAGCTCGGATCGGCACCCTGCTCGATCAGGTAAGCGGCAATCGGTTCGCTCCCCATATAGGCGGCCGCTGCGAGCGGGGTGATACCGCTGCGACCGGGAAGATCCACCTTGGCGCCTCGCTCCACCAGGAGTTTCACGACCTCCAGCCGGCCGTTCTCCGCGGCCTTAAAAAGCGCGGTTGAGCCGTCGAGATTGCGCGCATCGATCGGCGCTCCGTGATCGAGGTAAAGCGTCACAAGTTCGGGCTGTCCCGACGCGGCCGCATGGGACAGGGGCTTGGCCCCGAACCGGTCGCGCGCCTGGAGCGAAGCGCCATCCTTGAGCGCCAGGCGGGCTAGCGCCTCGCAGCCCTTGTCCGTGGCCGAGAAGAGCGTGTTGTTGACCTCGACAGTGCTCGCACCCTGCGCGATCTGCGCGTAGCCCTGTTCGAGGTTCAGGCAGGCACGGCGTTTGGCGGCCGAGGCATTCTCAGGCAGTCCAATCAGGCAAACGAGGGTGAGCGCGCAGCTAAGGCGAACAAGAGACATTGGGGTCCTCCAGAATGCGTTATTATCGCCTGACGGTCGCGCGCGGCGAGCCCGTTTTGCGATTAATGGGAATTCACCAGGGCGCACCTTGCCCGCTCTACGGCTCTTAAGTCACGGACTTTGTGGTGAGGGTGTCAGGTCGGCTGGAAGCCAATTCTGGCGAAGCCACTGGCGATCCATGATACAACGACACAGCGCAGAGTTTGGCGCGCAATGCCGATTTGTGCCTGGTGGGTGAGGGAAGCTCTGCGGCGGCAGGGGCGGCAACCGAATGTCCAATGGCAAAAGACTCGTTCTGATCGTCGACGACACTCCGACCAATATCACGGTGATATCGGGTGTCCTGAAAGATCAGTATCGCACCAAGGTCGCGACCAACGGTGAGAAGGCGCTTGCCATTGCCACAGGCCCGGAGAGGCCGGAT
>NZ_JBFFQD010000068.1:0-8445 GCF_041573655.1 Methyloceanibacter sp. | reverse complement strand
TATGGTGATACTGTCCTACATGTGGTCCGCGATCTTCGCGCTCTGGATCGGCTACATGTGGTTGATGGGCCCCAGCATCATTGCGCACACCTTCCTTCTCGTGGGTGTCTTCTTCACGAGCGAGATCTTCGCGCTCGCGAGTAATCAGTCAAAGCGGTTCTTGCAGAAGGCCGCCGCGCGTTGAGCGCGGCAGTCGCCGGACGAGCCGTGTAGGATCGGAGGGTAGTCGTGGCGCATGTTCTCGTCATCGGCGCCAGCGGTGGCATTGGTCGAGAGACGCTTTCAGCAGCTCTCGATGCCGGCCACCGCGTCCGGGCGTTCTCTCGGTCGGCGAATGAGATCGACCTTGAAAACAGTTACTTGAAGAAACACTCCGGAGACGCGATGAACGAGGCCGGCATTGATGCAGCTCTGGATGGTATTGATGTCGTCGTACAGACGTTGGGCATCGGCGCGGACGAGCTGTTCAAATCCGTAAATTTGTTCTCCGAGTCGACGCGTATTCTTATCGCCGCAATGCAACGTCGCAATGTGCGGCGCTTGATCGTTGTGACCGGCTTCGGCGCCGGAGACAGTCGCGAGGCCATAGGGTGCCTCCAGCGCATTCCGTTTCGTCTGTTTCTTGGTAGAGCCTATAACGACAAAGATGTTCAAGAGCGCTTGATCAAAGAGAGCGGGCTAGACTGGACGATCGTGCGTCCAGGCATCTTGACGAAGGGCGCAAGAACTGGCCGCTACCGCGTGTTGGTCGAGCCATCACAATGGCGCAATGGCGTCATCTCCCGAGCCGACGTGGCGGACTTCATTGTCAGGTCCATAGACGACGATGGTCGCGCCCAACAAGCTCCTGTCTTGATATGGTGAGCACCCGCTTGGCGGCGGTGTGAGAAGGTCAGGCAATGGTGCCCAGGGGCGGATTCGAACCACCGACACGCGAATTTTCAGTCCGCTGCTCTACCAACTGAGCTACCTGGGCTAAGCCTCCGAAGACCTTTATGCATGGTGGCTTTCCAGAAAGCCGACCGGGCCACGGCAAGGCTTTGGGCTTATAGGAAATCGCCCTCGTTCTGTCGAGACCGAGATTTTCCGCCCCCGCGCCTCACTCATACTCATCGCCGGCCGGGTCGTCGATCCTGCCGGTCGGCTCGCCGGGAACCGCATATTGGCCCTTGAGCCAGCGGCCAAGATCGACCTCCGCGCAGCGCTTTGAGCAGAACGGACGATGGGCCTTGTCCTGAGGCTTGCCGCAGACGGCACAGCGCGGGGCGGCTTGCCGGGCCGCCGCTTTGCCCGGGGCCGGGCTCACTCGGTCTCGACCTCCGACTTGGAGAGCCATAGCAGCGGCACGGGATAGCCCTCGCCTCCAAGCAGGCTCACCACCTCGGTCAGCGGCAGGCCGACGACATTTGTATAGGAGCCCACGAGCTTGACCACGAAGGCCCCGGCGATGCCCTGAATGGCGTAACCGCCAGCCTTGCCCCGCCATTCGCCGCTGGCGAGATAGGCCCCGATTTCCTGATCCGAAATATTGCGGAAGCGCACCCGCGTCTCGACCACGCGCTCGCGCCAGCGCCCTTCCGGCGTCACGACGCACACGCCCGTATGGACCCGGTGGGCGCGGCCGCGCAACAGCCGCAGCATGTCGGCGGCCTCCTGCTCCAGTTCCGCCTTGCCGAGCACGCGGCGCCCCACGGCAACGACCGTATCGGCGGCGACCAGGAAGGCTTTGGCGTACTCCGGCTCGGTTTTAGTGATCTTCAGCGCCGCTTCGGCCTTGGCGCGCGCCAGCCGGCGCACGATATGCCGCGGCACCTCGCCCTTCGATACGCTCTCATCGACGGAGGCGGGCCTGAGCGCGTCCGGCGCGATGCCCGCCTGCTCGAGAAGCTGAAGGCGCCGGGGCGAAGCGGAGGCGAGGACCAGCTTGGGCCGGAAGCTGGAGCCAGGCGTAGGCGTGCGCCGGCGCGGCGACCGCTTCGGCGTTTTCGCCGCCTTCGGTGCCGTTGTTGCAAGCTCAGCTGACGCAGGGGCCTCCCGCTTCAGCTTGAGCTTGCTACTTAAACCGGTAAGTGATCCGACCTTTAGTGAGATCATAAGGGGTCATCTCGACCAGAACCTTGTCGCCCGCAAGCACCCTAATACGGTTCTTGCGCATCCGTCCCGCCGTGTGGGCAATGATCTCGTGTTCGTTCTCGAGCTTCACCCTGAAGGTGGCGTTCGGGAGCAGTTCGGTGACCACCCCCGGAAATTCGAGCATTTCTTCCTTCGCCATAAGGCTCCTTCCGCATCGTCCGGTTGCCGCGGAGAATGGTCGGGCGGGCGGCCAAAATCAAGGACGATTCCCGTGTTTTTGCGCTTCTGGCCAAGCCAAGGCGTCCCGCCGCGAAACCCCCGCGCGTGGCTTGAGCCATGAGGACAGCGGGGCACCCGTCGGCCGCGTCCTGCTGCAGCGTCTTGGGCGGCCTTCCGGCGCCCCGCTTCAGGCGATATCAAGCCCCCTTCCGCACGGCTTACCACCAGTGGCACAGGCGCAAAGGGCTCAAGCGCCCGGCGCACCTCACCCGACGACCCACGCGTTACAGCGCAGGTGGGCGGAGCGGGGACCCCCGAGGCTGGTCCGTTGTCCATGACGCGGTGGTCCGGGCGCGGCGCTTGGCAATCGGGCCCATCTGTCCCGCGCCACCTCGGGCGCCACACCCCTCATCCTCAAGAAGCAGACGGTCTGCAGCTCGCGTCCTCACGGACGAGGGACGGAGACAGTGTAAGGGCCTTTGGCGGGGCGGGGATAAGATTGCGCCGCCCCCGCTCCCCGGGGAACTATCGTGGGCCGCAGCGGCTTCAAAAAGATGTCGCAGAAGCGGCTATATATGTGGCGCCGCGCGACCATCCTGAGGAGAACGAGACATGCTGTTCGTCTGTTACGTGACCATCGATCCCGACAACCGCGACGAGAGCGTCGCGCGCTTCAAGGAATATGGCGTGGCCGAGCCCGAAGGGGTGAAGCTGCAGGGCGCCTGGATCTCCTCCACCCAACAAGAGTGCTGGAGCGTCTTTGAGGCCGACAGCGCCGGGGCGATCATGGCGATGTTCGAGCCCTGGACGGACCTAAACATGCACCAGATCACCCCGGTGATGGATTTCGACGCGCTCAAGAAATTCGTCGACGCCAACGACTGAGCGCCCTAGACGCCCGGCGCGCTGGGCAGCGGGAAGCGCTCTCTGATTTTGACGAACAGCCGGTCGCGCACCTCACGATAGGCGTCGAGGATTTGCTCGCGGGCGCCCGACGCCAATGTCGGGTCGGGCGTCGGCCAATACTCCACGTCGATGGCGTAGCCTTCGGCCAACTCCAGCGCCTTGTGCTGCGCTTCCGGCGCGAGCGTCACGATCAGGTCGAAGCTGAGATCGTGCAGATCATTGATCGACACCGGCACGTGTCCCGACATGTCGATGCCCATCTCCTCCATCACGGCGATGGCGAAGGGATCGGGGACGCCGGGGCGGACACCGGCGGACTCCACATAGATGCGGTTGCCGGCAAGATGCATGAGAAGGCTTGCCGCCATGGGCGAGCGAACGGCGTTGCGGCTACAGGCGAAGAGGACCGCGCCCGGCAGGTCGCCGCTTGTCTGCCTCGTCACCCCTTCCAATGAAGCGCGCAGAGCAGGGTGAACAAGCGCCTGGCCGTGGCGATATCAACGGCGATCTTTCCTTTGAGGCGCTCCATCAAGAGATGGCTGCCTTCGTCGTGCAGTCCGCGCCGGCCCATGTCGATGGCTTCGATCTTGGAGGCAGGCTGGGTCTTGATCGCTTCGTAATAACTGTCGCAGATAAGAAAGTAGTCTTTGACGATGCGGCGGAAGGGCGACAGCGACAGCATGACATGCTGAAGCGGCGCGCTGTCCGCATCGCTGACCGAGAAAACAAGACGATTGTCGGCGAGCGAAAGACGCAAGTTATACGGCCCACTCGTCTCATGGCTCTCCAAGGCGAAGTTGTTCTTCTCCAGGAGGTCGAAGATCGCCACCTTGCGCTCGTGCTCGACTTCGACATTGTCGCGGCCGAGCGAGTCCTCATCGAGGGTCACCTCGATGAGCCGCGCGCCTTCCGACCATGTCTGCTCTTCTGCCTCGTCGCCCATGTCTAGTTGCCCATGTCTAGTCCGGCAGGTTCAAGCGAATGGCGACGGAGCGGCGATGCGCATCCAGCCCTTCGGCGCGTGCGAGCGTCATGGCCGCAGGGCCCAAGGCCTTTAGGCTTGCCGCGTCGAGCTTCAACAGCGAGGTGCGCTTCATAAAGTCGAGCACGCCGAGCCCCGAGGCGAAACGCGCCGTGCGGGCCGTCGGCAGCACGTGATTGGTGCCGGCCACGTAGTCGCCGATCACCTCGGGCGTATAGCGGCCCACAAAGATGGCGCCCGCGTCCCTCACCTGCGCAGCAAGCGCATCGGCATTTTCGGTGGCTATCTCCAAATGCTCGGGCGCCAACCGGTCAGCGATGGCAGGCGCCTCGTTCAAATCGCGCACCAAAATCATCGCGCCGAACTCATCCCAGCTTGCACGCGCGGTATCGCCACGCGGCAGCGTTTTGAGCTGCACCTCCACGGCTTCCACCACGGCGGCGGCAAAGTCCTCTTTGTCGGTGATGAGGATCGACTGCGCCGCGGTGTCGTGTTCGGCCTGCGCAAGCAAGTCCGCGGCAATCCACGCCGGATCGTTGTCCGCATCGGCAATGACCACGACCTCGGACGGCCCGGCCACCATGTCGATACCGACCTGGCCGAACACTTGGCGCTTGGCGGCGGCGACATAAGCGTTGCCCGGACCGACGATGGTCGCCACAGGAGCAATCGTCTCGGTGCCGTAAGCGAGCGCGGCAATCGCCTGGGCCCCGCCCACGCGGTAAATCTCATCGACGCCGGCAAGCGCGGCCGCGACCAGCACCAGCGGGTTCAGCACGCCGTCCGGTGACGGCACCACCATGACGAGGCGCTCCACGCCGGCGACTTTGGCCGGCACGGCGTTCATCAGGACGGAGCTCGGATAGCTCGCGGTGCCGCCGGGCACGTAAAGGCCGGCCGAGGCGACCGGCGTCCAGCGCTGGCCGAGCTCCACGCCCGCCTCATCGGTATAGGTCTCGTCTTGCGGCCGCTGGCGGGAGTGATGGTCGAGAATGCGCGCATGGGCGAGTTCGAGCGCCTGAAACGTCTCGGCGTCCACTTTAGCCTTCGCGCCCGCGATTTCTTCGGCCGAGACGGCAATGCCCGTCTTGGTCAGATCGAGACGATCCAACTCGTGCGTGAAGTCGATCAGCGCCTTATCGCCTTCGGCCCGGACGCGCGCGATGATCGCGGCCACCACAGTGTTCACGTCGGTGGACGATTCCCGCTTCATGCCGAGCAGCGCTTCAAAGCGTGCCGCGAAGCCGTCGTCTCGCGTATTAAGAGTCTGCGCCATGCGTTGCCGTCCTCACGCGCCGGATGCGCCGGAACTTTCAGTATCCGCGGCGGCATCGCCGGGATGATCCGGCTTGTTGCGCGTCACCCAAGAGGGCCCGAGGTCGCGCAGTTCCGCCTCGACGCACTCGACTTCGAGCTGGATGATGACGCCGCCGGAGAAGGTCAGCGTGACCGTGCCGCTCGGTGCCTCGCCCGCCTCGAATTGAATGGCGAGCAGCGACAGCACGCGGTCCGGCTTCTCGGGCCTGAGCTCCTTGTGCTTGGCGCTCAGGACGCGGTCGAAGCGAAGCCCCGTGCGGCGGCGCTTATAGTTCTTCGTGTCCTTGCCGGTCGCGCTTTCCCAGTCGAACCGGTTGACGATGGCGACGAACCGCTTCTGCGACGGCAGAAAGACCATATCGCCCACGCGCACCACCGCATCTTGGAGATGCGACGACACGACCTGGAGGTCTTCTTCATCGAGGGCGAGCAGTTTCAGCAATGTCATGGCGAATTTGGTCTTTCTGGCAGGGGCGTATCACGCTTTTTCGGGCGTGCGGAAGGAATAACGCAAGAGATACCTAGCCGGAATACCGCTCGATCTGGGCGCCGCATTTCCGCAATTTCTCCTCGAGCCGATCAAATCCCCGGTCGAGGTGGTAGACGCGGCCGATCGTGGTTTCTCCTTGCGCCGCCAGCCCGGCGATAATGAGCGACACCGAGGCCCGCAGGTCCGTGGCCATGACTTGCGCGCCGCGTAAGCCCGGCACCCCGTGAACCAAGGCGGTATCGCCCTTCAGGTCGATCCGGGCGCCGAGCCGCGCCAGTTCCTGCACATGCATGAAGCGATTCTCGAAAATGGTCTCGCGCACCTCCGAAACGCCCTGCGCGGTGCACATCAGCGCCATGAGCTGGGCCTGCAGGTCCGTCGGGAACCCGGGGAAGGGCTGGGTCTCAACGGTGACGGCATCGAGGCCGTGGCCGTTGCGCGTCACGCGAATGCCGCCCTCCTCCTCAAGAACATCCACGCCCGTGGTCCGCAACGTGACCAGCGCCTCTTGCAGAAGCTCGGGCCGGGCGCCTTTCAGGAATACATCGCCGCCGGTGATGGCCGCGGCCATGGCGTAGGTGCCGGTCTCGATCCGGTCCGGCAGCACGTCGTGCTCGGCGGCATGCAGCGAGGGCACGCCTTGAATATGCAGCGTCGAGGTGCCGATGCCTTCGATCTTCGCGCCCATCTCCGTGAGGCAGGTGGCCAGATCGCCGACCTCGGGCTCGCGGGCGGCGTTCTCGATCACCGTCTCGCCCTTTGCCAGCACGGCGGCCATCAGAGCGTTATGGGTGGCGCCCACCGAAACCATGCCCAGCGGGATGCGGTTGCCCGTCAGCCCCTTGGGCGCCTTGGCGATGACGTAACCGCCCTCGAGCTCGATATCGGCGCCGAGCGCTTCCAACGCCAGAAGGTGAAGATCCACGGGGCGGGTGCCGATGGCACAGCCGCCGGGCAGCGACACGCGGGCCTCGCCGCAGCGCGCCAGGATCGGCGCCAGTACCCAGAAGCTGGCCCGCATGCGGGCCACCATCTCGTACGGCGCGGTGGTGTCGACGATTTCGGCGGCGGTGAGCTTAAAGGTCTGGCCGTCGCTCGTGCTTTGGCCGGCGCGCTTGCCGGCGATGGTGATGTCGACGCCGTGATTGCCGAGAATGCGGCCGAGCAGGGTCACGTCAGCGAGGCGTGGCATGCCATGCAGCGTCAGCGTCTCGCTGGTCAAAAGGCTGGCGATCATCAGGGGCAGCGCGGCGTTCTTGGCGCCGCTGATGGGGATCGTGCCCTTGAGCGGCTCACCGCCGACAATACAAATACGGTCCATGATCGACGTGTAGCTCCCTCACGCAACGCTCCAGCGAATGCTTCCGCGCCTCGATTTCCCGATGTTCCGCCCCCCGGCATGGACGGCAAGCGGCCAGTCTACCCTCCCCGCCTCAGGTCTGTCGCCCCTCTTCGGACGGGGGGGGCGGGACCTTTGTGGCGCGGGCCTTCTCCTTGCGTTTCAGCAGGTTGGCACGAAGCGCCTGCTCCAGCCGGGCCTGGCGGTCTTGCCCCTGGGCCGGCTTGTCCGGCGCGCGCGTCTTGTCGTCCTCGCCAGCCATATCGCTCGCAATTTTGCTGATCTTGAGGCCGGTTTTATAACATGGAAGCCGAGCGGTTAAGCCCGGCGGTCTGTCTCTTGTCGCGTCTTGCGCGGCAGAGCCCGCTATGGCAGTTTGCGCGCCGCACGGTCCAAGGCGCCCTTATTCTTGAGGACACGCGCCCCGTGCCGACCCACCGGTCACAACACGCCGCCGTAGCTCAGTGGTAGAGCGCGTCATTGGTAATGACGAGGTCGATAGTTCGATCCTATCCGGCGGCACCATTATTCAATGAGTTAGACGAACCTCTTGCGCCGGCCTTCATGCCAGTAAGCACATAGTAAGCACCGCGAACGCATTCGAAGCACCAGAGCGGCGCGTAAGACCGTGGGCGAAAAGCGGCGCCCTCGAGGTCAGCAAAAGTAAGCATCCGTCGCACCTCTAGAGACCCTCTTTTAATCTCTGCAATGCCGACACCATACGGGGGAGCCAATGAGGGAGGGTCCTATGACCGACGACGACAAGGCACATCAGACAACGCACGGTTCGATGCGGTCACACACACCTTGGAAGACTGCCACCATAGTCCTTGCGGTCATACTGGGCTTGGTCCTGATCTGCGCCGTAGTCGTGGTAGCAGACCTCACAGGCTTGGCATTGTCGCTGCTTTAACGAAGCCGAACACGCCACTTCATTCGCTTTAGCGTTGGCGCATGGTCGTGCGCTGCTACACTCAGCCTGCGGGGGAAGCCATTTGAGGGAGGCTTCATGACATCGCTATACCAATCAATATCTGTTGCGGTTTGTGTTCTTGCTGCCCCGTGGCGGTGGCGGCGTTCCTGCGGTCCAATCAGCTATGCAGTTCGCGACGTAAGCTT
>NZ_JBFFQD010000067.1:0-8487 GCF_041573655.1 Methyloceanibacter sp. | reverse complement strand
TATCGAATCAATCCATTATCGATGGCCTGACGGTGGTGAAGGAGCGCGGGCGCAAATACGGCGTGATCGGGACGCCGAGCTTCTTCATCAATGGCCAAAAGCTTCAAGGCACCGTCACATTCGACGAAATCAAGGCACTGATTCGACCACAGGCATCTTGACCGCCGCCGTTGCGAATCACGCCCAACCACTGCCAAGTTCACTGGTAACAGTACGCGTCCATCCACGCGTCACTCATACGTCCATTTAAGGATCGCTAGCCCGTGCAGATCACCCGACTCCGCCTACTCGGATTCAAGTCGTTTGTGGAGCCGACCGAGCTCCTGGTCGAGAACGGCCTCACCGGTGTCGTCGGCCCGAACGGCTGCGGCAAGTCCAATCTGCTCGAGGCGCTCCGCTGGGCCATGGGCGAGACCTCTTATAAGAGCATGCGCGGCTCGGCCATGGACGACGTGATCTTTGCCGGCTCTCAGGACCGGCCGGCGCGCAACACCGCCGAGGTGACGCTGTTCCTCGACAACAGCAAGCGGCTGGCGCCTGCCGAATTCAACGACTCCGACTTGCTTGAGGTGACGCGGCGCATCGAGCGCGAGGCCGGGTCGGCTTACAAGATCAACGGCAAGGACGTGCGCGCCCGGGATATCCGGCTGCTGTTCGAGGACGCCGCGACAGGCGCCCGCTCACCGGCGCTGGTCCAGCAGGGCCGCATCGGCGAGATCGTCAACGCCGCGCCGCAAGAGCGCCGGCGCGTGCTGGAAGACGCCGCCGGCATTGCCGGCCTGCATAGCCGCCGCCACGAGGCGGAATTGCGCCTCAAGGCAGCCGAGACCAATCTCGGGCGGCTGGCCGACCTCATCGGCCAAATCAAATCGCAGCTCAACGCCATGCGCCGCCAAGCGCGCCAGGCCAAGCGCTACCGGCAGATCTCCGACAAGATCCACGAGATGGAGGCCTTGCAGTACCACCTGCAATGGACGGCCGCTTGCGGGCAGGTCGAGGCTGACGAGGCGGCATTCCAAGAGTCGCTGTCGGCGGTCGCCGAAGAGACCAAGGCTGAAGGCGAGGCCTTGCGGCGCCAAGCCGAAGCGGCCGAGAAGCTCCAGCCGTTGCGCGATGCGGAAGCCGAGCGCGCGGCGGTGTTGCACCGCTTGAGCGTGGAACGGGACGCGCTGGAGCGCGAAGAGGCCCGGGCCAAGGCCCGCCAGGCGGAACTGGAGACGCGGCTGGCGCAGGCCTCCCGCGACCTCGCCCGCGAGGAAGAACACATCGCCGAGGCCGAAAGCATGTTGCGCGGACTGGGTGAGGAAAGCCGCAAGCTCGTAGCATCGAGCGAACGCGACGAGGAGGAGCCGCAGCTCCGCGCCGCCGCCGCCAAGGCAGTCGAGGCGCGTATCGCCGCGGAGGACGCGCTGCGCCAGGCCACCACCGAGCTCGCCGAGGCAAAAGCCGAACGCGGCCGCTTGGAAGGCGAGAAGACTACGACCGCCGCGCGAATCGCCCAGCTCGAGTCCCAAGCGGGCGACGTCGAGCAGGAACTTGCCAAGCTGGAAGCGGAGACCGGCGGCAACGCCCAATTCGCTCAACTGCGCGCGGACGCCGACCGGCTCACCGCTGCCTTGCAGGAGACTGAGACAGCACTCGCCAAAGCCGAGGCGGACGAGGAGCAGGCCCGTGCCGAGGAAGCACGCTTACGTTCGGATGCCGCCGCCGCCAAACTCTCCCGCCAGGAGATCGAGACTGAACTCGCTACGCTGACCAAGCTGCTGGCACCGACCCACGAGTGGGCGCCGATCGTCGAAGAGGTGAGCGTCGAGGGTGGATACGAGCAGGCTCTTGGTGCCGCGCTGGGCGATGATCTGGACGCTGCGTCCGAGGACAGCGCGCCGGCCCATTGGCGGAAAACCGCCGACGGCGCCGGGGATCACCCTCTTCCAGCCGGTGCGGTCCCGTTCAGCCAGTTCGTGAAAGCCCCGGAGGCGCTTGCCCGCCGCTTGGCGCAAATTGGCGTCGTGGAGCCCACCCAAGGCCGGGACCTGCAAACGGCGCTCAAGCCCGGCCAGCGGCTTGTGTCGCGGGACGGCGATCTATGGCGCTGGGACGGTTACAGCGTCACAGCGGGGACGGAGACCGCCGCGGGCGCGCGCCTGATGGAGCGCAGCCGGCTCGCGGCCTTGAAAGACAAGACGACCGAGGCTGGAGAAGCGCAATCCTCCGCCGAGGCGGCGTTCACCGCCGCCACCGAGCGCGCGGCCGACGCGACCCAGAAGACCAAGGACCTCCGCCTGAAGGCCAAGGAGACGCAGAGCGAGCTCGACCGCGCGCGCGAAGGCATCGCGGCGTGCGAGCACGAGGCTCAAGCCAGCTCCAAACAGCTCGGCGCGCTTGCCGAAGCGCTGACCCGCACCAAGGCGGCACTGGAAGAGGCGCGAGGGCTCAGCACAAGCAACGATGAGGCGCAGCTAGCGCTCGCCTCCCTCGCCGGTCTGGAAGCCGCGCTGGAAGCGGCTCAGGGCGAAGCCGGGACGGTCCGTTCGGAAGCGGCGCGCGCGGAGGCCAATTTGGAAGGCTTCGAGCGCGAGGTGCGCCTGCGCCAAGAGCGCGCGGAGGCCATTCGCGCCGAAGAGGAATTGTGGCGCAAGCGCATCACCAATGCCCGCGAGCAGATCGAGACCTTGCGGGCGCGCAAAGAGGAGACGAGCGCCGATCTGGAAGCCCTCGTCAATTTGCCAACGGAGATCGAAGAGCGCCGCGGCAAGCTGATGGAGGCCATCGCCGAGGCTGAGCGCGAGCGGGCCAAGGCCGCCGACGACCTGGCGGTCGCGGAGACGGCGCTGAAGGAAGAGGACAAAGCCTTACGCGCGGTGCAGGAGAAGCTGGCCGAAGCGCGCGAGGCCAAGGCAGGCGGCGAGGCCAGGCTGGAAGGCGCGCGTGAGCGCCGCAGCGAGCTGGCCCGTCTGGTCCGCGAGCAGCTGGACTGCACACCGGAAGAGTGCCTCGCCCGCGCCAATCTGGACGACGGCGCCGATATCCCGCCGCTCGAAGAGGTGGAAGAGCGGCTGACCAAGTTGAAGGCCGATCGCGAGCGGCTCGGCGGCGTCAACCTGCGGGCCGAGGAAGAAGAGGCCGCGCTATCGACGCAAATGGAAGAGATGGAGCGTGAGAAGGCGGACGTCGAGGAAGCCATCGCACGGCTGCGGCAGGGCATCTCGAACCTGAACCGCGAGGGCCGCAAGCGCCTGCTTGAGGCATTCGAGACGGTGAACAGCCATTTCGGACATCTGTTCAAGACGCTGTTCGGCGGCGGCTCGGCCGAACTGAAGCTGGTCGATTCCGACGATCCCTTGGAATCGGGGCTGGAAATCTTCGCCCAGCCACCCGGAAAGCGCACGCAGACCCTGACGCTGCTCTCGGGCGGCGAGAAGGCGCTGACCGCCATGGCGTTGATTTTCGCGGTGTTTTTGACCAATCCGTCCCCCATCTGCGTGCTGGACGAGGTGGATGCGCCGCTGGACGACGCCAATGTGGACCGCTTCTGCCGGCTGATGGAGGAGATGGCCCGAGAGACGGACACCCGCTTCCTGATCATCACCCACCATCCGCTCACCATGGCCCGGGTCAGCCGGCTGTTCGGCGTCACCATGGCCGAGCGCGGCGTAAGCCAGCTCGTGTCGGTGGACCTGGAGACCGCGGAAAGGCTCCGCGACGCCAGTTAGCGCTGATTTTTCAGCGCATTTCGCAGCGCCCCCTGCGTCGCCGTGACTTCCTTGACAGCCTGGAATCCCTAACTAAAGTGCCCGCGAAGCTTGAGGGCCAACCGGTTCCTTGGGGCTTTCCCGGAAATTGAGCACGCCAATGGCCGGAGCCGAAAATCAGTCCGGACGCCACCGAAGCGGCCGCGACAAAAGTGACATTCGGCGGCGGCTTGACGCTCTGGAAGGGAAGCTCGCGACGGCGCAAGGGCGCCGCCCGGAGACCTCCGACGACCAGGAGGGCCGGAGCAAGGCGATGGGCCAGGCACTCAGGCTGGCGACCGAGTTGGTCGCTGGGGTAGGCGTAGGGGGGTTAATCGGCTGGGCTCTCGACCAGCTGTTCGGTACAGCCCCGTTCTTGATGGTGGCCTTTCTGTTTTTGGGCGGGGGCGCCGGCATCATGAACGTGGTTCGGACAGCCAAGGCCATGCAGGGCGAGCCGATGCCGGGACACCACCTGCGAAACGCGACTGACAACGACGACAAGGACTAAGGCAAGGTGATTTCGGCAGCTTACGCAGCAGACGATGCACACGGGGGACACGGTGGCGGCGGCACAGGTCTGCCCGATCCGATGCACCAGTTCGAAATTCAGCGCCTGATCGATCTCAACGCGTTCGGCTTCGACGCCTCCTTCACCAACTCCGCACTGTTCATGGTCATTGCCGCGGCGCTGATCACCCTCTTCGCGCTTTTCTCCATGCGCTCAGGCGCACTGGTGCCTGGCCGCATGCAATCGGTGGCCGAGCTGTCCTACGAATTCGTGGCCAACATGGTGCGCGACAATGTCGGCACCTCGGGGATGAAGTACTTCCCCTTCATCTTCACGCTCTTCATGTTCGTGCTCGTGCTAAACATGCTCGGCATGGTGCCCTACTCCTTTACGGTGACGAGCCACATCATTGTCACCTTTGCGCTGGCCGCTTTCATCTTCATCGGCGTGACGCTGATTGGCTTCTGGAAGCACGGTATCGGCTTCTTGAAGTTCTTCGTGCCGTCGGGCGTGCCCTTCGTCATGCTGCCGCTGCTCGTCGTGATCGAGGTCATCTCTTATCTCACACGGCCCGTCAGCCTTTCGGTTCGTCTCTTCGCCAACATGATGGCCGGCCACACCATGCTGAAGGTGTTCGGCTCGTTCGTGGTGGCGCTTGGGCTCTTCGGTGGTTGGGCGGCGCTTGCATTCATGGTGGCCTTTACGGGCCTGGAGATCTTGGTGGCGTTCCTGCAAGCCTATGTGTTCGCCATCCTCACCTGCATCTATCTCAACGATGCGCTTCACATGCACTGAGGCCATCACACACAACGATCGTTCTAAGGAGAGAGAGTTATGGAAGCAGAAGCAGCAAAACTGATCGGCGCAGGACTTGCCTCGATCGCGCTCGTCGGCGCCGGCATCGGCATCGGCACCATCTTCGGCAACTACCTACAGGGTGCCTTGCGCAACCCGTCGGCGGCGCCGACTCAGTTCGCCAACCTGCTGCTCGGCTTTGCTCTGGCCGAAGCGACGGGGCTGTTCGGCCTCGTGGTGGCGCTGATTATTCTGTTTGTGTTCTAGTTCGAGCCCTTTGGCTCTTTAACTCAAGGACACGACGATGCCGCAACTCGATCCGCTCGATTGGGCCCCTCAGCTCATCTGGCTCGCCCTCACCTTCGGCGTTCTTTATTTGCTGATGGTATGGGTAGCGCTGCCGCGCATCGGTAGTGTGATCGACAAGCGTGCGGCACACATCAAGGGCGACTTGGAAGCCGCCGACAAACTCCGGCGCGAGACCGAGGACGCCATCGCCGCTTATGAGCAGGCGCTGGCCGAAGCCAAGCAGAAAGCGCATGGCATCGTCGAAGAAGGCCGCGCCAAGCTGAAAGCCGAAACCGACGCCGAGCGGGCCAAGCTGGAAAAGAAGCTCGCCGCCCGAAGCGCCGAGGCCGAGGCACGCATTGACGAAGCTAAGGCTTCGGCGATGAAAGACGTGAACGCGGTCGCCACGGATGTCGCTGCGGACATCGTGCGGCAGCTGACGGGCACGGCGCCCGCCAAAGGCGACATCGAGAAAGCCGTAACCGCGGCGCGGAAGGCCTAAGTCATGGATATCCTCGCCACACCGGAATTCTGGGTTGCCGTCTCCTTCTTCTTGTTCCTTGCGCTCCTGTTCTATTTCGGCGTGCACAAGAAGATCGCCACGGCGCTCGATGCCCGCGCGGCGGCTATCGCCAAGGAGATCGAGGAAGCCCAATCCTTGCGCGAAGAGGCGGAGAAGGTGCTCGCCGACTACCGCCGCAAGCAGGGCGATGCAGCCAAAGAAGCAGACGACATCGTGGCACTCGCGGGCAAAGAGGCCAAGGCCATGGCCACCGAGACCTCCCGCGCCATGAAGGAGCAGTTCGAGCGGCGCATGAAGCAGGCTGAGGACAAGATCGCCCGCGCCGAGACGGAGGCCCTGCGCGACGTGCGCGCCGCCGCGGCCGACGCCGCCGTGGCTGCTGCGCAGTCGGTGATCGCGGGCAAGCTGACGGCCAAGACGGCCGACAAGCTGATCTCTCAGGGCATCGACACCCTGAAATCCAAGCTGAACTAGCGCGTTTCCGCCTCAAGGCTCTCGATTGCAGCCACCGTGTCGCCTCGTGTCCGGTTTTTGGCAATTCGCTAAGACTCGATGAGATAGACTGGGTTCATGGTGCATGTCGTCGAACCACGGCACTCAGCCACCCTTGCCGATTACGAAAGCATCGCTGATCTGAACGGCACGGTGCGCAGTCTTCGCCAAGAGGCCGAGAGCCGCTTGGCCGGACTGGACGGCCGCCGCTTGGTGATGGTGAACAGCACCGCGCAGGGCGGCGGTGTGGCAGAGATGTTGCCGGCGCTGCTGGCCTTGCTGCGCGAACTCGGCGTCGACGCGCATTGGCTAGTCATGGAGACACAGGACCATGCGTTCTTCCGGCTGACCAAGCATTTGCACAATCTCATCCACGGCATGGGCGACCCGAATCTCGGCCCGGACGACCGCGCGCTCTATGACCGGGTGAGCGAAGAGAATGCAGACGCGATTGAGGCATTCCTGTCGCCGGGCGATGTGCTCGTCATTCACGATCCCCAGCCCATGGGCGCCGGCGCGCTCTTGCGCGACAGGGCGGACATCGCGGCGATCTGGCGCTGCCATATCGGCCTTGACCGCGAGACGCCGCAGACCCGCGCCGCCTGGGACTTTCTCGATCCTTATGCGACGCCTTACGATCACGCCATTTTCACTGCGCCGGAGTACATCCCGAGTTGCCTCGCCGGACGCTCTACAATTATCCACCCAGCCATCGACCCCTTAAGCGATAAGAACCGTTACCTCAGGGTCCATGAGCTGGTGGGCATTCTCGCCAACGCCGCGCTCGTCAAGCCTTGGGGACCCGTCACGACCCCGGCGTTTCCCGAACCGGCCAAGCGGCTTCAGGCGGACGGCAGCTGGGCGCCTGCAACGGAGCCGGAGGATTTCGGCCTTCTGTTCCGGCCTATCGTGACGCAAGTATCGCGCTGGGACCGGCTCAAGGGTTTCGTGCCGCTAATGGAGGGCTTCGTCTCTCTCAAGCTTGGTCTGGAGGCGCGTACCGATCTCGACGATCAACATCAACACGCCCTTCAACTGGTGCGGCTCGTTCTGGCAGGACCGGACCCGTCCTCAGTCGACGACGATCCCGAAGGCAAGGAGGTCCTCGCCGAGCTGTGCGCGGCCTATGACGCCCTGCCCCCGCATCTGCAAGCCGATATCGCCATGATGTCCTTGCCGATGTCGTCGAAGAAGAACAACGCACTCATCGTCAACGCTTTGCAGCTTTGCTCTGACGTCGTTGCCCAGAACTCGATCCAGGAAGGCTTTGGGCTCACGGTGACCGAGCCCATGTGGAAGCGTGCGGCGTTAATGGGCTCGTGTGCCGTCGGCATAAGGCAGCAGATCCGTCCCGACCTCGACGGGCTCTTGGTGACCGATCCGGAGGACCCTCAAGAGATCGCCGAAGCGCTCGATACGCTGCTGAGCGATCCGGTCAAGCGCGCAGCCTTCGGGCGCAGCGGGCGCCAGCGTGTACACGACAATTTCCTCGTGTTCGCCCAAGTGAAAAGCTGGCTCGAATTGCTCACCAATACGGTCGCCGCGCGCTGGCCACGTAGCTGAGCGCGACTCAGTTACTTGGTGCTCGCGATACCATTGGGCAGCTGAGCGTTTCGCGGAAGGCGGCGACAAGCTCGTCCTGTGTGTCCGCGGTAACGTAGAGGCCGTTATTCTTCTCGGCCAAGCATCTAATTCCGAGAACGCTCTGCTCACCTGTCCAGCTGAAGTATGACGTCCGGTAGGCGATAACGTGAACGGTCAGTCGCGCGGCGCCGTCTTGAAGTTCCTTGCCGAGCTCGCACGGCGATCCGCCGCACGTCTCCTCACCGTCGGTTAAAACGACGATGACGCCGGGCTTGTTACGAAAATCGAGAACCTCTGCCGCCTGCTCGACTGCGGCGGTCAGCGGCGTCTTGCCGGCAGGCGTGATCACATCCAACTCTTGCATGATGTGCCTTGCGGCGTTGGGCCTTGGCTTCATGTTCAGTTCAACGTTGCACTGGTTGTACGGTCCCGGCCCGTAGGTGATAAGCCCCACGCGGCGATAGCGCGAAGCGACGGGCAGGACCTTGCCGAGCGCACTGCGTACTTCGTCGATCCGCGTAATCGCAGTGGCCATTCCGAGCATCACATTGCCGGACATGGAG
>NZ_JBFFQD010000066.1:0-8757 GCF_041573655.1 Methyloceanibacter sp. | reverse complement strand
GCCTCAGCACGATCCTTGGTGCGCGAGGTGATTGTCACGTCCGCGCCTTCCATGCCGAGGAAACCGGCGGCGCGCATGCCGACAGGCCCGGTGCCCGCGAGCACCAGCGCCTTCTTGCCCTTGAGCGAGCGTCCCTTGGCGAGCAGTGCCACACCAGCCGCAGCCGTCGTGTTGGAGCCATTGCTGTCGAGCATGACCGAGACGCGGAAGGGACCGAAGAAGCTCTTCTTCACCTTCTCGTACAGCTCTTCGCCTTTGGCCATGTTGCCACCGCCGACGAAGATCGCAGTGTTCTGCTTATCCTTGCCGCCGCGCGTGAAAATGGTGCCGTCGACCAGTGCGCCCACATTGTCGGGCGTCACATTGGCATAGCCCGTGACGTGGTCGGCGCCGCCGTCATAACCGACGACCGTGTCGAACACACTCGGCGTTTGATCGGTGTCAAACAGGAACAGCAGTTTCTTCATTTCAACTTGCCCTCAAAATCTATTCGACGACGTTCTGCGGGTTGCCCGCGACGAACGCCTCGATGTTGTCGATGAGTTGATCGGCCAGGATCTGCATGGCCTCGCGGCTCGCCCACGCCACGTGCGGTGTGACGATGAAGTTCGGCATTTTCAGATTAAGCAGGACGTTGCCTTCTTTCGGCGGCTCCTTGGTGAGCACGTCGAAGCCGGCGCCGGCGATGGTGCCGTCCTGAAGCGCCTTGGCAAGCGCCGCCTCGTCTACGAGACCACCGCGTGCCGTGTTGATGAGGATCGATGTCGGCTTCATCATCTTCAGCTCTTTTTCGCCGATCATGTTCTTGGTCTCGGGCGTGAGCGGACAATGCAGCGTGATGACGTCACTTTCTTTCAGCACCGTCTCCAGGTCGACGAGCCCGTCTTGCGGGAACACGTCGTAGGGAAGGATCTTCATGCCCAGGCACTCGGCGCGCTTGGCAACGGCCTTGCCGATGGCGCCGTAGCCGACAATGCCCATGGTAGAGCCGGCGATGTCGCGGATCGGATGGTCGAAGAAACAGAACTGATCGACCTCCGCCCAGCGACCGTTCCGCGTATCCTCGATGTAGGCCATTAGATTGCGGCGCAGCGCGAACATCAGCGCGATGACATGCTCCGGCACGGTATTGAAAGCGTAGTTGCGGATATTGACGACGGTGATGCCGTTCGCCTTGCAGTAAGCCTTGTCGACCACATCCGTGCCGGTTGCGGCGACGGCAATCAGCTTCAGCTTCGGCAACTGCTTCAGCACGTCCTCGCGCATCGGCACTTTATTGATGATGGCGATGGACGCGTCCTTGAGGCGCTCGACAATATCCTCGGGCGTCCAGGTCGACTGGTGCTCGGTGTAGTTATGCGGAAAGCTGGCCTCGCGCACATTGGCGCCGACCGACTCCCGGTCGAGGAAGACAATCGCGTGTTCCACTGAACTCCCCCCTTTGACGGGCTGCGGGGGCACGCCCCACCAAAAAAGAAATCCGGCCCGGTGCAAATTTTTGCGCCAGGCGCGACAGTCAACGCACGTCTATCGAAGGCAGCGTTCGCGGCCTTCGCATCAAAACCGTCTACTCGGCCGCGAGACGAGTCTCGCCCATACCTTGCGCGCCCCGGAAATATTCCTGGGCCGCGGCAACGCCCGAACCGGGCACCACATCGATGCCGACATCGCGCATGGACATCTCTGCGCCGGAAATGGCGCCGAGCAGCATGAGTTCGTTGAGATCGCCGAGATGGCCGATGCGGAACAGCTTGCCCGCCATCTCCGTCAAGCCAGCGCCGAGCGCCAAATTGTAGCCGCGATAGGCCCGGTCGATGACGTCGGCGCCGTTGACGCCTTCCGGCACCATGATCGCGCTCACCGTATCGGAGTACCATTTGGGGTCCTTGGCGCAGAGCGACAGTCCCCAGGCCTCGACGGCCGCGCGCGTGCCGTTCGCCAGATAGCGGTGCCGCGCGAACACGTTCTCCAGGCCTTCCTCGAACATGATGGCCAACGACTCGCGCAAGCCATAGAGCAGCGGCAGCGCCGGCGTGTAAGGGAAGTACCCGTCCGGATTGGTGCGGAAGTGATCGGCGAAGTCGAAATAGGCTTTGGTGCAGGCCGCGCCGTCCATCCGCTCAAGCGCCTTCGGGCTCGCGCAGACAATGCCGAGGCCTGCGGGCAGCATCATGCCCTTCTGCGAGCCAGTAATAGCGAGGTCCACGCCCCACTCATCGAAGCGGAAATCGACGCTGCCGATAGAGCTGACGCCATCCACATAGAGCAGCGCGGGGTGTTTGGCGGCATCGATGGCGCGGCGTACCGCGGCGATGTCGGAGGTGACGCCGGTGGCGGTCTCGTTGTGGACCACCATGACGCCCTTGATCTCATGGTTTTTGTCGGCGCGCAGTGCCTCTTCGATCTTTTCAGGATCGGCGCCCGTGCCCCAGGTCTCCTCCTGGACGATGACCTCGAGCCCATGGCGGCGGGCGAGGTCGATCCACAAATGGCTGAACTGGCCGAAGCGCGGCGCCAGCATCTTGTCGCCGGGCGAGCAAGTATTGGTCAGCGCCGATTCCCAGGCACCGGTCCCGCTGGAGGGGAAGATCACCGCCCTGCCGTCCTTGGTCTGGAAGACTTTCTTCAGGTCCTCGTAGAGCGGCAGCGTCAGTTTCGGAAAGTCGGACGACCTGTGATCCTCCATCGGAACGTGCATCGCCCGAAGGATTCGCTCAGGAACATTGGTTGGTCCCGGCACAAATAGAAAGTTACGGCCCGGCCGCCTGGCTCCAGCCATGGTTTCCTCTCCTAGGGATTCTGGGCGAACCGGGGCCTGGACGGCCCGCGTGCCTCGCGCCTGCGGCAAGGTGGTAGCGTCCAGTGACCGCCCTGGCAACCCTTTTGCTTGCAGGGAAGCCGCCTTGCGCCCCTAGAACAACCCGCTTATGCGGCCATCCGCCGCAAGCTCGATATTGTTCGCCGCAGGCACCCGCGGCAGGCCCGGCATGGTCATTATGTCCCCGCAGATCACCACGACGAACTCGGCCCCGGCCGAGAGCCTGACCTCCCGGACCGGGATGGTATGGCCGAGCGGAACGCCCTTGGCCTCCGGGTTCGTGGTGAAGCTGTACTGGGTCTTGGCCACGCAGATCGGGAACTTGCCGAAGCCCTGCTTCTCCAGCTCGGCGAACTTGTCGCGCACGGCCTTCGGCGCGGTGATGTCCTCCGCCCCGTAGATCTCCTGGGCGATGGTCCGCGTCTTGTCCAACAGTGACATGTCGTCGGGATAGAGCGGCTGGAAGTCCGCCGGCTTGGTGTCGATGGTGTTGACCACGGTCTCCGCTAGCTCGACCGCGCCCTTGCCGCCCAACGCCCAGTGATCGGCCATGACGCATTCGGCGCTCGCCGTGCCACAGAGGCGCTTCAGCAGCTTGATCTCGTCGTCGGTGTCGGAGGAGAAGCGATTGACCGCGACCACCACCGGCACATGGAACTTGCGCACATTCTCGATGTGCTTCTCCAGATTGGCGAAGCCCTTCTCCAGCGCCTCGAGATTCTCTTTCTTGAGGTCGTCCTTGGCCACACCGCCATGCATCTTGAGCGCGCGGATGGTGGCAACGATCACCACGCAGTCGGGCTTTAGCCCCGCCTTGCGGCACTTGATGTCGAAGAACTTCTCCGCGCCGAGATCGGCGCCGAAGCCCGCTTCCGTCACCACGTAGTCGGACAGCTTGAGCGCGGCCTTGGTAGCGATCACCGAGTTGCAGCCGTGGGCGATATTGGCGAACGGCCCGCCATGGATGAAAGCGGGGTTGTTTTCCAGCGTCTGCACCAGGTTCGGCGCGATGGCGTCCTTGAGGAGCGCCGCCATGGCGCCGGCCGCCGAGATTTCCTTGGCCACGACGGGCTTCCTATCGCGCGTCTGGCCGATCTGGATTTGGCCGAGCCGACGCTGTAGGTCCGCCAAGTCCTTGGCCAGGCAAAAGATCGCCATGACCTCGGAGGCCACGGTGATATCGAAGCCCGCCTCACGCGGAAAACCGTTGGCGACTCCGCCGAGCGAGGTGACGATGGAGCGCAAGGCCCGGTCGTTCATGTCGATGCCGCGGCGCCACGTGACGCGGCGCTGGTCGATGTCGAGCTTGTTGCCCCAATAGATATGATTGTCGATCATGGCCGCGAGCAGGTTGTTCGCCGCGCCGATCGCATGGAAGTCGCCGGTGAAGTGGAGGTTGATATCCTCCATGGGCACCACTTGCGCGTAGCCGCCGCCGGCCGCGCCGCCCTTCATGCCGAAACAAGGCCCGAGGCTCGGCTCGCGCACGCAGATCATCGCCTTTTTGCCGATGATGTTCAGGGCATCGCCCAGACCGACCGTGGTCGTGGTCTTGCCCTCGCCCGCAGGGGTAGGCGTGATCGCCGTCACCAGGATCAGCTTGCCGTCTGGCTTGTCCTTGAGGCTATCGATGTAGTCGAGGGAGACCTTCGCCTTGTAGTGGCCGTAGGGCACCAAGTCTTCCGCTTCGACGCCGAGCTTGTCCTTCGCGACATCCAGGATCGGCCGCATGACCGCGGCCTGGCTGATCTCGATATCGGACTTCGGCTTCTTGTGTTGTTCGTTCGAGCCCTCTGGCATGATCGTTTGCCCCCAGCTTATCTTTACTTTGGCCCACGCGATTTCTCGCGAAACGAAGGCGCACCGTATTCATTCGCTTGCCTTGTGGCAATCGTCTGTGCAGTTTCGCCGCAACGGCCCAAGAGTGGGTTGAGCCAGGTCAGTCCAGCGGGAGGTTTTGAAGAAACATGACGCCAGAAGAGCTTCTCAAAGCCATGTTCCAGGCCGGCGTCGAGGCCGCCCTGCCGCAGCTCTGCGTTCCGGCGCACCTGCCGCGCCGGCCCAAGGGCCGCACCATTATCATCGGGGCCGGCAAGGCCTCCGGCGCCATGGCCAAGGCGCTCGAAGATTCCTGGGACGGCCCGCTCGAAGGGCTCGTGGTCACGCGCTACGGCTATCGCCTGCCCACGGAGCGGCTGGAAGTGGTGGAGGCCGCCCACCCCGTGCCCGACGCCGCGGGGCGCGAGGCCGCGAAGCGCATCCATGAGTTGGTGCAAGGCCTGACCGAGGACGATCTCGTGCTTTGCCTCATCTCCGGCGGCGGCTCGGCGCTGCTCGCCATGCCTGCCGAGGGGATTTCGCTGGAGGACAAGCAGGCGGTGAACAAGGCGCTGCTCGCCAGCGGCGCGACCATCTCGGAGATGAACACGGTGCGCAAGCACCTCTCGGCCATCAAGGGCGGGCGTCTCGCCCGCGCCGCCTACCCGGCGCAGATCGTTTCGCTGATGATCTCCGACGTGCCGGGCGACGATGCCTCGATCATCGCCTCGGGGCCGACCGTGCCGGACCCTTCCACCAACGCGGACGCGCGCGGCATCGTCGAGAAATACCGCATCGACCTGCCGGGCGCCGTCAGCCGCGTCCTGGAGACGATCGAGGAAACGCCGAAGCCCGGCGATCCGTGTTTCGAGCGCGTCGAGAACGTGATGATCGCGACGCCTCAGGCTTCATTGGAAGCCGCCGCCGCGGTCGCGCGTGCGGCGGGCGTCACCCCGGTGATCTTGGGAGATTCCATCGAAGGGGAGTCACGCGACGTGGGGCTGGTGCATGCGGGCATCGCGCGCCAATGCGCCATGCGTGGCCAGCCGCAAGAACCGCCTTGCGTGCTCATCTCCGGCGGCGAGACGACCATCACGCTCAAAGGCGACGGCAAGGGCGGACCCAACACCGAGTTCCTGCTGTCGCTGGCGATTGCGCTCGACGGCATGGACAACATCTATGCGCTCGCCGGCGATACCGACGGCGTGGACGGCTCGGAGGACAATGCCGGGGCGCTGATCTATCCGGACACGCTGAAGCGCGCGGAGGCTGCGGGCATCAGCCCCAAGGTCATGCTCGCCAACAACGACCCCTACACGTTCTTCAAGGGCGTCGGCGATCTGCTCGAGACCGGCCCGACCATGACCAATGTCAACGACCTCCGCTGCATCTTCATCACGCAGAAGGCTTGAGTTTCCTACGCGGCGTGACCCGGGAACTCGGTTGGCCCCTCAAGCGCCTGGGTGGTCCCGATGGGCCGCGTGGCGTAGACTGGTCTGAGAACTGACGGACAAGCATCGCTTCACATCGGATTTCTCATGGGAGGAAGACTTTCAGATGAAGACTTGTCTCAGCGTCGCCCTGGGCATGATCGTTCTTTTGCTGGGGCCCCTTGGGGGCACCGGCTTCGCGTTCCAACCTGATGGGCCTTTCCTAGCCTACCAGGAACGCAACGCAGCCCAGTGGGCGAAAGACGATGAGCAAATCGCCGCAAAGCTTGATGCCCTACAGAAGCGCTTCGGCAAACGCCCGAACATCATCTACATCCTGACCGACGACATCGGTTGGGGGGAGCTCGGCTGGCAGGGCGGTGGCAGGCACCGCGGTGCGCCGACGCCCACGCTCGACAAGCTCGCCTTCGAAGGCATGCGCTTCTGGTCAGCCTACGCGGAGCCGTCCTGCACGCCGACCCGTATCGCCCTAATGACTGGCCGCCATCCGGTGCGCACCGGCCTTCTTTCCGTGCTGTGGCCAGGCCAGACCGACGGCCTGTCACCGGATGAAACGACAATCGCCGAAATCCTCTCCGACGCGGACTACCACACGGCCATGTGGGGCAAATGGCATCTCGGTGACGAGCCCCAGTTCGCGCCCGAAAACCAAGGCTTCGACTATGCCTATTACGGTCTCTTCAATGGCGCGCCAGATTGGTGGCAGGCGAGCTACGAAGACAAGACCGGGACGTTCCCGTTTGCCGACTTCCCCGGATACGACGAGTATTTGGCGCGTACCGGCATCGACCTGTCGATCGGAGGCTATACCGGCGAAAAGGGCAAAGGCCGCAAACCCATTGAGGGACTCGCCGGTGAGCTAAGTCCAGAGCGACAGGAAGCCTTCGAGAACGCATCCATCGAACAGATGACGGCGTGGATCAAGGACAAGGCAACGTCCGACAAGCCGTTCTTTGTCTATTGGGCGTCCTACGCGCTGCAGATTTCTGCCTCGCAGGAATTCTTGAACGCGCCCGGCGTGGACAAGAACAACCGGCAGGCCTCTTTCATGGTGCTGCACAACAAGCACGTGCAGATGCTGTTGGACACGCTGAAAGAGGAAGGCATCGCAGAGAACACGCTCGTCGTGTGGATCAGCGATAACGGTCCGATGTATGCGTTCTGGCCGACATCTGGCTACACGCTGCTGCGCGGCAGCAAAGGCGATGTCCTGGAGGGCGGGGTGCGGGTACCAGCTATGGCTTGGTGGCCGGGCATGATCGCCCCGGGACAGGACCCCGACGATTTTTGGCATGTGACCGATTTGTTCACCACGGCTGCGCGGTTGGCCGGGGCAACAGACAAGATCCCCTCAGATCGCGTAACGGATGGGATCGATCAAACAGGGTTGTTCCTGCTGGGCGACGGCCATTCACGGCGCAATTACATTTTCTACTACAGCGGCGACCATCTTGGTGCGATCCGCTACGAGGACTTCAAGATCCATGTCAAAGCCGCACATGGCGGTTTGCCGGGCATGGATTTCTACAACATCCGACGGGATCCGGGTGAGAAGTACGGTCAGCTTTACCCTGCGCTCTTTGCGGTGACGCCCGTCCAACTGATCCTGCGCCAACACAAGGGACAGATTGCGAAGTTCCCGCATCGGCCACCCGATGCGCCGGAGGGTTCAGAGCTCACGCCGCACGATTGATGTCATTCTTGGACCGGCTATCGGCCCGTACCTGACGCACAACCGATACAGGTCGGGATGGTGGGATCCACCTCCAGACGCTTGGCTGCAATCTCCTCGCCGCAAGAGATGCAGTAGCCGTATTCGTCCTCGTCGATGCGCTTGATCGCCGCCTCCACGCGCGCCGCCTCTTCTGCGCGCCGCCGCTCCGTCGCCACGGCCAGCGCTTGGCCCTGCATCGCGTCCATGCGCGACAGGCGTCCCACCGAGGTTTGGTCGAGCTCCACGGGGGCGCGGGTTTCGGCCGTGGTTTCGCTCGCGGCGCGCAAGCCCTCCAGCCGCTCAAGAAGCGCGGCGCGCAGCGCAGCCAAGTCTGGCGAAGCTTTCGTCATGACACGGGGCCTTCGTTGCGCGCCAGGTACACCGTCTGCGTGAACGGCTTATCCTGCAGCGGATTGTGGAACGTCACCGGCTCGGCCCACGCTTCAGCGAAGACGCTCTTCAGACGCGCTAGAAAAACATCGTCGGGAAGCGCATCAGACCACAGGCCGAACACGCCACCGGGGCGAAGATGGCGCGCAAGCCGGCGCAGACCTTCGGGCCGATAGAAGGACTCGCTGCCTTCATCGAGCAAGGCATCGGGCGAATGATCGATGTCGACCAAGATGGCATCGAACTGGCGGCCCGGTGTGTCCGGGTCGAAGCCCTCCGCTGAGGCCGCCATGGCGAAAAAGTCGCCATGAACCAGCCGGCAGCGCGCGTCCTCTGTCAGCACGGCCCCAAGCGGCAGCAGCCCTTTTTCGTGCCACTCGATCACGGGTTGGAGCGCATCGACGACAATCAGCGAACCGGCATCCGCGCTCTCCAAAACGGCATTGGCCGTGTAACCGAGACCAAGCCCGCCGACCACGACGTCGAACGGCGCGTCTCCATCGAGCGCCGCGAGCCCCAGCCGCGCCAGCGCGATCTCCGACGCAGTGAACAGGCTCGTCATCAAG
>NZ_JBFFQD010000065.1:0-8811 GCF_041573655.1 Methyloceanibacter sp. | reverse complement strand
TGCGCCAGAGCGGACTGACGAAACGGAAGGTCGCTCGCGCGCCGTTCACTACCAAACCGCTGCGTTGGCCTGACCAACAGTGACTGCTCTTGGCGTAGCAGCTTTCAACGCGCCGCTATGTCCCCTTGGGGTCATTAGCGGACATTCGGGTTCCCTCCCCCTCCCCTCATCCCGCGCACCCCTGCTATAGTCCGGCCCCGAATTGGATGGGAACGCGGCCGGGACGCGCGTAACACTTTGAGGGAGCAGGGGAATGAGTTACACGACCGGCGCGGTGCGTGAGCGCGAGAGAGCTGCGCCCGCCAGATGAACGGATTCCCCGTCTTCGCGCTGATCACCGGCATCGTCGCCACGCTTGTCGGCCTCAGCCTGCAGTTCATCGGCCGGGGCCTGTTCTCGCGCCACAAGCGCGACGACTCCAAAGAGCTGGCCGGCGTCGTTGGCCTACGCGTCTCGGCCATTTTCGGTATTGCCGTCGGTCTGATCTTCGCCTCCTCCGCCTCCCACCTGATGGACGCCAAGCGCAACCTGCAAGAAGAGGCGCGCCTGATCGGCACCTTGAAGTTCCTCGCCGCCGAGGCGCCGACGCTCGATAACCGCGGAAAGATCCAGCAGAACCTGGACGACTTCGCGACACGCTCGGTGAAGGAGCTCTCCGGGCCGGGCGGCCCGTCCGAAGCGCGGCGCGTCACCAGTCATCTGCTCTTTGAGATTTGCCGGGGCATGGCGCTGGACGACAGCGACAACGCCCAAATCCGCTGGACCAAGGTCGAGTTTCAGCGATCGTGCAGCAAGCTGATCGACCTGCGCGGCCGCAAGATCATCGGCTCGCGCGAGAGTCTGGTCACGCCGCCCTTCTGGGTCTTCTTCATTGTGTGTTTCTGCTTCCTCGCCTTTTTGTTTGGCGTGTTCGAACCGCGACCGCTGAATATCGTCTTCGCGTGCCTGTTCTATTTCGCCACCGGCGTTACCGGCGTGATCATCTATGCCTCCAGCGACCCGTATCGCGAGCCGGGCCGTATCAGCACGGCGCCCTTGGAGGTGGTCCTGCCCAAGAAGGTGGCGCCGCCGCCGGCCGAGGTACCGGCGGGAGCGCCGAACTGAAGACTCGTCTTCACAAAACCTCAAGGCTTGCGGCGGATATGCGGCGGCATTTTCCGATCTTGCCGAGAAATTGCCGGGTTTCGGTCGAGACGGCGCCCAGGTCCCCTGGCACAGTCTCTCTCAGTAGAGGGATGGAGTATCGGCATGTCAGTGTTATCGCTTTTGACCAGTGTGGTTCTTGCAGGGCTGGTCTATGGCCTGAGTTTTCTGCCCAACGCCACGCTGACGCAGGCCGACGACGAGATCGGCGTCGGCTTGAACGGCGACGAGCCGGCCACCGAGACCAAGGACGCGGACACCAAGCACACCGCGCGCGCCTGAACCCGCGATCCACGTATTTGAGATACAAAAAACGGCCGGGACGAACCCCAGCCGTTTCTCTTAATCCTATTGATCTTCATCGCAGCGCAGGCTGCTTGCCCTGACTAGCCAGTGATCTGCTTGGCCTTGTCCAGCAGCGCCTGGGCCTGGCGGATCGAAGCGATGTCGATCAGGCGGCCGTCCAAAGACACGGCGCCCTTGCCTTCTTTTGCTGCCTGCTCCATGGCCTCGACGATGCGCTGGGCCTTGGTGACCTCGGCCTCGGACGGCGAGAACACCTCATTGGCGAGCGGGATCTGCGAGGGGTGGATGGCCCATTTGCCCTCAAAGCCGAGAACGGCGCCGCGCTTCGCCGCGGCCTTGTAGCCGTCCGGATCGGAGAAGTCGCCGAACGGACCGTCGATCGGACGAAGGCCGTAGGCGCGGCAGGCTACCATCATGCGGCTCAGCGCATAGTGCCAAGGATCGCCCCAGTGATAGTCGCGCTTGCCGCTCTCGTCGGCGTCGGTCAGCACGCCGTGGTCCGGGTGCGGGCCGCCAATGCCGACGGTGCGCGCGCGGGTGGACGCCGCATAGTCGGCAACGCCGAAGCTCATGGCCTCCACGCGCGGGCTCGCCTGCGCGATGGCTTCCACATTGGCCATGCCAAGCGCCGTCTCGATGAGCAGCTCCAGGCCAAGCTTCTTCTCGTACTTCTTATATTGCTCGACCTGCGTGATGAGCATGTCGATGGCATAGACGTCCTCCGGCACGCCGACCTTGGGGATCAGGATCATGTCGAGGCGCGGGCAGTTCTCCAGCACGTCGATCACGTCGCGATAGGCAAAGTGGGTGTCGAGACCATTGATGCGGATCATCATGGTCTTGTTGCCCCAGTCGATGTCGTTCAGGCCCTGGATGATGTTTTTGCGGGCCTGCTCCTTGTCGTCGGGCGCCACGGCGTCCTCAAGGTCGAGGAAGATGACGTCGGCGGCGCTGGTGGCCGCCTTCTCGAACAGCGACGGGTTGGACCCGGGCACCGCCAGCTCCGAACGGTGCAGGCGCGGCGTCGCCTGCTGAATCAGGGTAAAGCTCATTGAATAGTCCCTCCTGGTTTAACCTGTGGCGCCGAGACCGGCGGCAACGGTGTTGATGGAAAGCAGTAATGCGGATTTGAAAGTTTCGCGGTCGTGCTCGTTCTCGCTCGCTCTGAAACGGCGGAGCAGCTCGACCTGCTCCCGGTTCACCTGATTGACGGTGGGAAGCCTCTCGGCCAAAGAGGCGCGGAATTGGGGGAAGCGCTCCGCGGGGAAGGCGCTTCCGGACACTTTCAGCACCATCTCGGTGGTCAGTGCAAGCTCCTTCTCGATCATCGCAAGGACGGTCGCCCGGACCCCCTCGTCATCGACTAAGCCCGCGTAATCCTTAGCAATTTCCATGTCCACCAGGGCCAGCACCTTCTCCACCTCATCGATGATCAGGCGGAACAGCCGGGAGTCGGCGAACATCTTGGCCAGGAGCGCCTCGCCTTGAGCCCCGCGGACCTCCATGAAGGTCTGAAGGGCGCTGCCCACCCCATACCAGCCAGTGATGATGTGCCGGTTCTGGGCCCAGGCGAACACCCACGGGATTGCCCGCAAGTCCTTCAGCGAGCTGGCGCCGAAGCGCCGCGCGGGCCGCGAGCCGATATTGAGTAGCGAGATCTCTTCCAGCGGGCTCGCCGCCTGGAAATAGGTGACGAGATCCGGATGCGTGATGAGGCCCGTATAGGCGGCGCGCGATGCACCGGCCAACGCCTCCAGCGCATCGTCGAACTCGGCGCTTGGCCGCAAGGCCGCTTCGCGCTCGGACTTCAAGGCATGCTCCAGCACGCTCGAGGCGAGCAGCTCCATCTGATAGAGCGACGTGCCCTTGTTGGCGTATTTGTGGGACACCACCTCGCCCTGCTCGGTCACGCGGAAGCGGCCGCGGATCGAACCGGCGGGCTGCGCGGCGATGGCACGGCCCGTGGGCGCACCGCCCCGCGATACCGATCCGCCACGGCCATGGAAGAAGGCGATGGCCGTGCCCGCCTCCTCGCCGACGCGCGTCAAATTGGTCTGCGCCTTGGTCAGCTCCCAGTTGGAGGCGACGAAGCCGCCGTCCTTGTTGGAATCCGAATAGCCGATCATCACTTCTTGCAAGCCGCCCTGCCAATGGGTCGAACGCCGGATCAGCGGAATGGCGAGCGCCTCGCGCATGATGGCGGGCGCCGCGCGAAGGTCGTCGATGGTTTCGAACAGCGGCACGATCGGCATGGCGCAAATCTCCGTGCCCGCCGCGTCGAGGAACAAGCCGCCTTCCTTGGCCAGAAGATACGCACCGAGAATGTCGTCGACCGAGCGCGTCATGGAGAGAATGAAGGAGCCGAACGCGTCGCGGTCCAGCCCGCGCCTGACTTCGGCGGCCTGGGCGAACATGTCGATCAGCTCCCTGGCCTCGCTCGGCAGGCCACCGATGATGTGCTCGGTGGTGAGCGGCCGCGCCAGTGCGCGGAGCAGCCAAGTGCGCCACTCGCGGCTGCCGAGCTCCGGCGGCTCGCCATCGGAGTGACCGGCGCTGGCCCACCAGAGAGCCTCTAGAGTCTCAGTCGTGCGCGTGGTGTTCTCGCGCAGATCGAGCCGCACCGTGGAAAAGCGGAACAGCTCGACGGCCCGGCGCACGGGCCGCACCAAGTCGGCGGCGAGCGAAGGGCTATTCGCCTCAGCAAGCGCCCGCTCCACCTGCATTAATTCGTGAATCAGCTCGTCGGCGTTGCCGTAATGCGGCGCGCCAAGTTCCAGCTCGCTGCCTTCGGCGCGCGTCATCGTTGCATCAAGCTTGCGCAAAACGCAGGTCAGAAACTGACGATAGGGCTCGCCGGGATTGCGTTGCGCAATAGCCTCGGCCTCGCCGCTCATCTTCAGCACATGGGCCAGCTCGTCTTGGAATCTCTCCGGCACGGGAAGCGCGCGCTCGGTGATGGACAGTGCGCGCGCCAGATCGACGATGCGACCGTGGTAATAACGCAGCGCCGCCGTCGCGTTTTGGCGCAAGGCCCACCCCGTGACGCTCGTCGTGACGTGCGGATTGCCGTCACGGTCGCCACCGATCCACGAGCCGAACTGGAAGAAGGGCGGCAAGTCGAAACGCTCGTCCGGGTAATGCCGCTGGAGCGCGCCGTCCAGCATCTCCAACATCTCCGGCGCGCGCTCGTACAGCGTCTCGTCGAAGAAGTAGAGACCGCGCAGCACCTCGTGCTCGACGGTCGGCTTTTCCAGATGCAGCTCGCCGGTCATCCACACCAGCTCGATCTGATCGCGGATATCGGCGAGGATCGTTTCGCGCTCCCGCTCCGTCCACCGCGCCGACTCCAGCTCGCGCAGCAGGAGATAGACCTTGCGGTACTTCTCCAACACCGTGACGCGCTTCGACTCCGTTGGATGCGCCGTAATTACGGGGCGGATGCGCAAGGAGCGCAGCAGATTCTCAATCTCTTTCGGCGCGATGCCGTCCGTGGCCGCTTCGGCCAGCACATGGTCGAACGTACCGCGAAGCTTGTCGCGCCCGCGCGTCCGCTCGATGTACCGGCGGCGGCGCATGGCGGCGTTCTGTTCGGCGATGGATAGAAGCTGGAACCAGATGCCCTGGGCCTGCAGCGCGCGGCCCATCATCTCCGGCGAAAACTGGGAGATGTTCGCGCGGCCCTCGAATACGTCCTCGATCTCGGGCTGATGCCGGCGCACGACCTCCATGAGGAGGCCAAAGAGGATTTCCGCCGAACCCCTAACCGATGTGCCACTGATGAGCGCAGTCGCACCGGCGTCGATCTCGGGATTTGGCTGGGACTCCTCGTTCATCGGCAAACGCAGCACTCCGATCTCGTCGATTGGTCTCGATAGGTTCCGTTCCGTCCGGGCGAACGCGTCGCCGCGGCAACCACGTCCCCTGAGCGCCGCTCCGCCAAGGCGTGCGGTGGCGCCTTTATGCACCACCTCACCCTCAGAAACTTAGGAAAGTGCCGGACCTTCGATCGACGTTGTTGCCGACCTACGATCCGGCCCCTCACTTAAGCCCCGACGACACTCGCCACGGTCGAGCCGAACTCGCTCGGGTTGGGCGCGACGGTCAGGCCGCACGCGCGCATGATCTCGGCCTTCTCTGCGGCACTGTCGCCAGCCGCTGAGATGATTGCGCCAGCGTGGCCCATGCGCCGCCCCTTGGGTGCGGTGAGGCCAGCGACGAAGCCAACGACAGGCTTTTTCATGTTGTCCTTGATCCAGGCGGAGGCCTCAGCTTCCTGCGGCCCGCCGATCTCGCCGATCATCAGCACGGCTTCGGTCTCTGGGTCTTCCTCGAACAGCCCGAGGTGATCCAGGAAGGAGGAGCCATTGATCGGATCGCCGCCGATACCGACGGAGGTCGAGATGCCAATCCCGTGCGCCTTCATCTGCGCGGCGGCTTCGTAGCCAAGCGTGCCCGAACGGGAGATCACGCCGACCTTGCCTTGCAGATAGATGTGGCCGGGCATGATGCCGAGCATGGCCTTGCCGGGGCTGATGATGCCTGCGCAGTTGGGGCCGACCATCGTGGTGCGGCGGTTCTTGGGATAGCGCATCATGTAGCGCTTCACGCGCATCATGTCCTGCGCCGGAATGCCGTCCGTGATGGAGCAGACGAGCTGAATGCCGGCGTCGGCGCACTCCATGATGGCGTCGGAGCAGAAGGCCGGCGCCACGAAAGTGATGGAGGCCTCGGCCCCCGTTGCCTTGACGGCTTCCTTCACGGTGTTGAACAGCGGGCGGTCCAGATGACGGCCGCCGCCTTTGCCGGGCGTCACGCCGCCGACGACATTGGTGCCGTACTCAATCATCTCCTTCGCGTGGAAGGTGCCCTTGTCGCCGGTCATGCCCTGGACGATCACCGGGGTTTTTTCGTCAATCAGAATGCTCATTACGTTGTCTCTCCGATGATCTTGACTTACGCCGCCTGGAGCTTGCCCTGGCATGCTGCGACCGCCTTTTCGGCAGCCTCGGCCAGAGTGTCGGCGGTGATCAGCTTCAGCCCGCTTTCGGACAGGATCTTGCGGCCCTCTTCAACATTGGTGCCGGCAAGCCGGACGACGAGCGGAACCTTGACTTCGAGGTTCTCGCAGGCCTGAACCACGCCTTTCGCCACCCAGTCGCAGCGATTGATACCGGCGAAGATGTTGACCAGCACGGCTTTGACGTTCTCGTCGGACAGGACGAGCTTCATCGCCGTCTCGATACGGTCCGGCGACGCGCCGCCGCCCACATCGAGGAAGTTGGCCGGCTCGCCGCCAGCGTGCTTGATCATGTCCATGGTCGCCATGGCGAGGCCCGCACCGTTCACGATGCAGCCGATGTCGCCGTCGAGACCAATATAGTTGAGGTTGTGCTCAGCGGCTTGCGCCTCGCGCGGGTCCTGTTGCGCCGGGTCGTACATGTCGGCGACGTTGTGGCGGCGGAACAGCGCGTTGTCGTCAAACGACATCTTGGCGTCGAGCGCCAGCACGCGATCGTCCTTGGCCACGACCAGCGGGTTGATCTCCAGCATCTGAGCGTCGCAATCGCGGAATGCGCGATAGGCGTTCATGATCGTCGACACGCAGCTCTGCGCCTGCTTGATGGAAAGACCAAGCTGGAAGGCCAGTTCGCGCGCCTGGAAGGACTGAAGGCCAACGGCCGGCTCGACAATGACCTGAAGAATGGCGTCCGGGTCGTTTTTGGCGATCTCTTCGATCTCCATACCGCCCTGCTGCGAGGCGATCACGCGGATGCGCTCCGCCTTACGGTCGAGCACGTAGCCAAGATAAAGCTCCCGCTCAAAGGGCTCGGCCGCCTCGATATAGACACGCTGCACGGGCTTGCCCTCGGGGCCGGTCTGGATCGTTACCAGACGCTTGCCGAGCAGCTCCTGCGCCGCCTCGCGCACTTCGTGGTAGGTCTTGCAAATCTTGATGCCGCCGGCCTTGCCGCGCGCACCAGCATGGATTTGCGCCTTCACGGCCCAACTCCAACCGCCAAGCTCGGTCGCCGCATAGACGGCCTGGTCGGGGCTGAAGGCTACGGCACCCTTCGGCACCGGCACGCCGAAGCTGCCCAGAAGCTCTTTTGCTTGATACTCGTGAACGTCCACGTCGTTTCTCCCTTCGTAAGTCTTCGGCGGGCTCTTTTCGTTGACGAGCCGCGCCCTAAGGCATCAGCTCACTTTGCCTTTGACGATGTCATAAGCCTTCTCGGTCGTGGCCTCAGCGCCGGCGAGAAGGTTCTCCAGTTCGCTCAGCTTACCGTCGGTAAAGCTCTTGTCCGAGATCATTTTCACGTTGATGTAGACATTGAGCGCCGCGCTTCGCAGTGCAGCATTCGCGGACAGGACACCGACGCCCGCGTCAGAAATCACGTTCAGGTTGCCCTTCTCGGAGGCCGTCAACGCCAGGTCGATAACCTCTCGCGCCAGGCGGCAGCAGCGGATCGGAACCTCCGTCGCTTGCTTCAGCGCATCCTGGATCGCCGCGTCGCGCGCGGCTTTGTCGGCGTCGGTTTCCTTCGGCATCCCGTACGCACCCATCACCGTGTCGAACGCCCTCACGTCCTCTTGGATCATGCCGGTCAGCCGGTGACGTAAATCTTCGGCCTTGGCCAGCAAGTCCTTCATGTCCCCTTCCACATCGGCGTACTTCTTTTTGCCGATGGTCAGGTTACAGACCATACTGACAAGCGCAGCGCCCATGCCGCCGAGAATCGCGGCCGCGCTCCCGCCTCCGGGGGTCGCCGCACTCGAAGCGAGCGCATCAAGGAAGGGCTCGATCGCCGTGTCTTTGATCTGGGTCATGCCTAAGCCATCTCTTTTGCCAGCGCGTAGATCTCCTCGGCGTCGAATGCCGCCTCGGCGCTTTCGAACATCTTGGCGATGCAAGCACGATGAAGTTTCAGCTTCAGCCCGCCAATGCCGAGCGCACCAAAGGCGATTTTGTCACCATACTCCGCGCCCTTGTCGGTGGCCTTGATACCCTCGACGCCAAGCGGCGGCTGGGCATTCACGTCGGCCAGAAGCTCGACATTGGAATTGTCCTTCCAAGCCGACTCCGGCAGGAGCTGGATGCCGATGGCGCCAGCCGCGAAGATAACATTGGCGTCCTTGGCTGCTTCGGCGCGTTCCTCGTCCGTGGCACCGGCTGCGCCTTCGACCTTGATGCCGAAGCGCTTCTCGATGACTTTAGCAGCAGCCTCAGCACGATCCTTGGTGCGCGAGGTGATTGTCACGTCCGCGCCTTCCATGCCGAGGAAACCGGCGGCGCGCATGCCGACAGGCCCGGTGCCCGCGAGCACCAGCGCCTTCTTGCCCTTGAGCGAGCGTCCCTTGGCG
>NZ_JBFFQD010000064.1:0-8966 GCF_041573655.1 Methyloceanibacter sp. | reverse complement strand
GGCCATAATCGACAACCGCCACCACGCTATTACGATTGTTGGTTGCGGTCGACTCCCCTTTAGCCCGGGAGCAATCGACGGCGGTTTTTGCAAGCAATCACACAGCCGCTGACCACGACGCGATCATGCGTCTAGTCGCGAATGAGGGCGCCTTCGATATGGCCCGCCTATTGCTGGGTCTTGTCCCACTCCGCTGTCGCGTCTGTCAGCATCTTGTCGAAGCTGCCATCGGTGGTCAGCGTGGTGATGCCGTGACCGAAGTCTGCGGCTAATGAGCGGCACGGCGACTTCTTCGAGAAGGCGACGAACATCTCCGCCGTGAGCAAGGCCTGATCGAGCACGACGACCTGATCCTTCAGCCCCTTGGCGGCCGCCTCGGCGACGCCGGGATGATATCCGGCGATCAGGTAGTCGGCCTTTCCGGCTAGGAGCTCTTCGAACGCCGCGCCGATCCCCTTTGTACGGGAGACATCGAGCTTGTCCTTCATGAAGGCATCGAAGTCGTTGCCGTAACTCTCGCCCTTGCTTGTCACGCCTTTCTTCCCGATCAGGTCATCTTTTCCTTTGAAGGGAAACTTCTTACCCTTGGCGACGAACACGGCCACGTCGTCATACATAAAGGCGGGCTGGACGTAATCGAGATAGCCGGCGCGGGCATCGTTGTAGTAGACGCCGACGATGAGATCAGCCTTGCCGTCGCGCGTTGCTTCTTGCGCTTCTTCCCACGACCCCATGTCTTTCGACTGAAGCGGGACATTGAGCTTCTTGGCGATGGCCGCGACAAGGTCGGGTGCGGCGCCGGCGATGTTGTCACCCTCTTTGAAGGCGATCACCGGATACTCGGGATGACCCGTTGCCGTAATCTTGGTGCAATCGTCCGCAGCAAAGGCGCTGGGCCCTGCGAACGCGAGCGCGGCGAAAACGGTGCAGCAGATAAATCTCTTCATGATCCAGATCCCCTAACGTCCCATCTGCGCCTTGATGCGATCGACCTCGGCTTGCGAAATCTTGCCGGCCTGGACCAGAGCACGCACGCAAGCAGGTGAGAGGCTCGGGCCTGCTTTCTTCATGCAATAATTCAGAGCAGACGTTTGAAGTCCGTACTCACCACAGAATTTCTTGTAGTCGTTGACGCAGTTGTTCTGCATGCCCTTTGTGATGGTGCCAGCCTGTGACCACGCCGGAGACGCCGGCATGCAGGCGAATGCAAGAACCAGAACGAAGACTGCGACCTCCGCCGCGCGATAACCGGTCATCCCTCAACCCCTCCAAAGTTCTACGAATCTCTATAGCACACGCCGCGCGACCGATCTTCCTTATATGCACAGGCCAATTCGGGGCCTGGCGCGCACCTTAACTTGACTTAAGGTATTGCTGTGTAAGTAGAAAGTTCCAAGACTGGAGCACTGCCGCAATGAATCAGGCTCTCGTGAAGCTCATCACGGACGAGTCCGGCGCCACGGCCGTCGAATATGGCCTTATCGCCGCCGGCATCGCCGTTGCGATCTCCTCGTCACTGTCGTTGGTCGGCTGCAACCTGGCCGCGCTGTTCACCAATGTCGCCAACGAAGTCAAAGCCCGCTGACGCTTTAAAGCCGAGGCGGTGCCGCTCGCGCGCGTAATCCTCCCCCGTATCGACGTCCCTGAGCGTTGCGGCGAAGGCGACGCTCCGCCCACGCAAGTTCGCGAGTGTAGCAGCGAGCGCATCGTCCGTGGACCAAGGCACGTTGGCGAAGGGCGCTAAGCCTTTGGGGCATCTTTTCTGTCCTGCCAGCCAATAGCCTCCGTCCTCGGCCGGTCCGAACACCGCATCCGCGGCCCCCAGCAATTTGAAGCTTTGCGCGATATGGGCGGGCCGCACCGCGGGAATGTCGCTACCCACCACGACGACAGGCCCCGGCGGCAGGCGATCGAACAGGCTTTGCATGCGCTGGCCGAGATCGCCGCGGCCTTGTGGAATGAGCGTGAGGTTCGCAACGCGCGGCCAGCACGCTTCTGTAAGCGCGGCGTCGGGCGTGACGGCAAGATAAGTGCGCCAGCGCGGATCGGCCGCCAAACGTTGGACAGTGCGAGCAAGCGCGTTGCGGTAGAAGCGGGTCGCGAGGCCCACTCCAATGTCGCGCGCCAGCCGGCGCTTCACGGCGCCCGCCTGAGGGCGCTTGGCCATGATGACAAGACGGGGTGCGAAAGAGATGCGGGCGTCTCGCCGCTGCCTAACCATAAAGGCGGGCGAGCACGCGCGGCGGCACGCGAAGGTAATAGAGCAGCATGAGGCCGAGATTACGGACACCGCGCGAGAAGTAACCTTCGGCCTGATAGCGCTTGGCGCTGGTCACCGCGCGCGACTTCAGAGCGACGAGCTGGCGCCGCTTGAGACGGCGGACGAGATCCACGTCCTCCATCAGGGGAACGGCGCGAAAGCCGCCGAGCTCGTCATAGAGTTTGCGGGAAATAAGCAGGCCCTGATCGCCATAAGGCAGCGCGAGCAGGAAACAGCGCAAGCCCACCAGGCCTTCGACCAGGCGCGGCATGAAGCCGTCGTCGTCGAGGCAGAAGCGGAAATAAGCCGCTGCCTGCCGGCGGCGCCCGGCCTCCACGCGGTCGATGAAGCTTTGCGCCTCTTCCGCCCAGCCCGGCTCAAGCACCGTGTCGGCATGCAGAAACAGCAGCCAGTCGCCCTTCGCGAGCCCCGCGCCCACGTCGAGCTGCGTGCCCCGCCCGCGCGGCGCCTGCACCAGATGCGTGCCGGCGGCGTCGGCGATCACCAGGGTGCCATCGGTCGAGCCGCCATCGGCGACGATGGCCTCCTGCACGATGCCCTCCACCACGGCCGGCACGAGGGCCGCCAGCGTATGGACCAATGTGGGCGCCGCATTGAAGGTGGGAATGACCACGGAAATCATGGGCGGACTATAGCGTTTGGCCTGCTTGCGGCAATCGCAGGCTGCCCGTTGTTCTTGCTTTGTTCTCTCCGCCGGGCTATATAGGCCCCATGAGCGTTGCCTTACGAAAACAGGTCGATTCGGAGAGCCTGCCGGCCGAAGCCGGCGGCGTCGCCTTCGACCGGCGGCATGGCCGGGGCGCCCAGACAAACCGGTCGGGGCGGTTTGAGAACCTCGCCTACGAGCCCGCCGATGACGGCTGGGACTCGCTTTTTGATCTCGAAGCGCTTCAGACCGAAGTCCAGGAGATGCCGGCCCGGCAGATGATCACCAAGAACCAGTCGCCCGATATCGGCTTCGACCGCTCGATCAATCCCTATCGGGGCTGCGAGCATGGCTGCGTCTATTGCTTCGCCCGCCCGAGCCACGCATTTCTCGGCATGTCGCCCGGGCTCGATTTCGAGACCAAGCTGTTTGCCAAGACCAATGCGGCGCGGGCGCTGGAGAAGGAGTTGGCCGCACCGAACTACCGCCCCCGCATGATTGCCATCGGCTCGAACACCGATCCCTATCAGCCGGTGGAGCGGCGCTACCGCATCATGCGGCGTATTCTCGAAGTTCTGAGCGCCGCCAATCATCCGGTCGGGATCGTCACCAAGTCGGCTCTGGTGTTGCGCGATCTCGATATCTTGCAGTCGATGGCGAAGCGCGGCCTGGTCAAGGTGGCGCTGTCGGTGACCACGCTCGACCGTAAGCTCGCCCGCGCCATGGAGCCCCGCGCCGCCACCCCTGAGAAACGCCTTGAGACCGTCGAGAAACTGGCAAGCGCCGGCGTGCCCGCCGCCGTCATGGTGGCGCCGGTCATTCCGGGACTGACCGATTCGGAGATGGAGCGCATCTTGGAGCGCGCTTCCGTCGCGGGCGCGGCCGAGGCGGGCTACATCTTGCTGCGGCTGCCGCTGGAGATCGGCGATCTCTTCGTGGAGTGGCTCAAGGCCAATTGCCCGGACCGCGCCGAGCGCGTGTTGTCGCTGATGCGCCAGAGCCGCGGCGGCAAGCTGTACGAGGCGAAATTCGGCGACCGCATGGAAGGCCACGGGCCTTACGCCTGGATGATCGGCCGCCGGTTTCAGATGGCCGCCCAGCGGCTCGGTCTCAACGGCTCCGTTCCCTTACGGACCGATCTGTTCACTCCGCCAAAACGGCCCGGCCAGCAGCTGCGCCTCTTGTAGGTTTTTCCACAGCGCCCGGCACTTAAGGGCCGGGGTAGTTGCGCGGCCGGCGCGGTTTGTCGGAAAGTCGCCGGATCATGGCGCTGCCCGCAGAACCGCTTCCCGCCCCTTCTCTCCCGAGCTTCGATCTCGAAGAAGAGCTCATGGATCTGCACGGGCTGCCCGTGGCCGGCATCGACGAGGCGGGCCGCGGACCCTGGGCGGGACCTGTTGTGGTCGCGGCGGTGATCCTCAATCCGAACCGTATTCCCGAAGGGCTCAACGACTCCAAAGTGCTGACACCCCAGGCCCGCGAGGACCGCTTCGCGGAGATCATCGCCACGTCGTGCGTGTCCATCACCATCGGCCAGGTGAGACGCATCGACCGCGACAACATTTTGCAGGCGAGCCTGTGGGGCATGCGCGCCGCGTTCCGTGGGCTACAGGTGCCGCAAGCCGCAGCACTGATCGACGGCAATCTGGTGCCGAAGCGCTTTCCCGGCGGCAAGGCGCGCGCGATCGTCGGCGGCGACGCGTTGTCGTTGTCGGTGGCGGCCGCCTCGATTATCGCCAAAGTCACCCGCGACCGGATCATGGTGAAGCTCGCCAAGCGCTATCGCCGCTATGGCTGGGAAAGCAATAAAGGCTATGGCACGCCGGAGCATGCCCGCGCGGTGCGTGAGCACGGCGTGTGCACGCATCACCGCAGATCGTTCGCGCCGATCGAGCGTGCGTTGCGCATCATGAACGAGCGCGACGAAGCTTCGCCGGTCGCCGAGACTTAAGCGAGCCAGCCGCCGATGCACTCGGCGATTTTGTCGGCGCCAGGCTCCACCAGCAACATATGCGCGTGGGTTTGAAGCGCCCAGAACTCGGCTTGGCGGTAAGCCTCCGCCGTCGCCTTCGCGCTCTGCAACGACACGATGTGATCCTCCGCGCCCGATAGGCACAGCACCGGACAGGTCACCGCGGACGTATCGACTTCCGTCGCCACGGTCTGGTCGAACATCCAGAAGAAGAACTCGAACAGCGCGCGCCCGGATTCCGGGCCGAACTCGTCGAACACGCGCCGCTGCGCGTCCTGCGGCAAGAGGTTCAGCGTGTAGTGGCAAGCCAGTTCGAAGTTCGGATCGATGGCACGCGTCCAGAAATCGCCGATGGTCATCAAGTCCTGGCAGAGCTGCTTCTCTGCGGCCGTCGGCGGCAAGATGCCGGCGCGCGGCGCCGGGCTCACCAGAACGAGCTTCTCGGCGAGATCTTCGCTCGCAAGCTGCTGGGCGATCACCGCACCCATGGAATGGCCGAGCAGGATGGGCTTCTCCGGCAGCAGTTTGACGAATGTGGTCATCTGCGCACGGAAATCGGCGATCCCGACATTGGCCAAGGTGCCCCGCCCCGTCTCCTTTTCGGCCCCATGTCCGATCAGGTCGGGCGCATGGCAGGTGAAGCCATTTGCCTCGAAAACCTTGGCAAAGACGCCGAAACACCAGCCGCCGCAATTGGCGCCGTGGATCATGACGATGGTCTGGCTCACTTGCGGGTCTCTCCCTCGGCTTGTCGGTTAAGGACGCCTTTACCGTACTCCGCCAGCATGGGCCGGTCCTGCCCGAAAGAGGCGGGGTTTTCAGTATTTGCGTAACGAGAGTGGGTGACATGGGTGTGGGGGACACTGGGGAGCTTCGGCTTCGCCGTAACAAAATCATTGTGGGCGATTGCATCGAGGAGCTGGCGCGGCTTCCGGAAGGCTCCGTCGATCTCGTCTTCGCCGACCCGCCGTACAACCTTCAGCTCGCCAACACGCTGCTGCGGCCGAACAATAGCCGCGTAGACGGCGTGGACGACGACTGGGACAAGTTCTCCAGCTTCGGCGCCTATGACGCCTTCACCCGCGATTGGCTCACCGCCTGCCGCCGCGTATTGAAGCCGAATGGCAGCCTCTGGGTGATCGGCAGCTATCACAATATCTTTCGCGTCGGGACGGCGCTTCAGGACCTGGACTACTGGGTGCTGAACGACGTGATCTGGCGCAAGGCGAACCCGATGCCGAATTTCCGGGGGCGCCGCTTCACCAACGCGCACGAGACCATGATCTGGGCCTCGACAGGCCAGAAGGCGCGCTACACGTTCAACTACGAGTCTATGAAGGCGCTGAACGAAGATTTGCAGATGCGCTCCGATTGGCTACTGCCGATCTGCTCCGGGGGCGAGCGTCTGAAACAAGACGGACGCAAGACGCACCCGACGCAAAAGCCCGAGGCGCTGCTGCACCGCGTGATCCTCGCATCCAGCCATCCGGGCGACGTGGTGCTCGACCCGTTCATGGGCTCCGGCACGACGGCGGTTGCGGCGAAGCGGTTGGGGCGCACCTTTGTCGGCATCGAGCGCGAAGAGGCGTACGCGAACGCCGCGCGCACAAGGCTGAAGGGCGTGAAGCCGCTCGATGCGGCGGCGCTGCAAGTCTCCAAGAGCAAGCGCGCGGAAACACGGGTTCCCTTCGGCACACTGCTTGAGCTCGGCCTGCTGGCGCCGGGTGCGGCGCTTTACGATCCGGCCGCGCGTCACGAGGCGAAGGTCCGTGCTGACGGCTCCATCGCCTGCGACGGCGCACAGGGCTCCATTCACAAGATCGGTGCCCATGTGCAAGGCGCCATGGCCTGTAATGGCTGGACCTTCTGGCACTACCAAGCGGACGGCGCGCTCAAGCCGATCGACGATCTTCGGACCGCCGCACGGGCGAAGCTCGCGTCTTAGAGGCTCGCGTCTTAGACGCTTGCTTATTAGGGGCGCGCCTCTTCGCCTTCGCTTCGAAGGCGTGGGCCAGCACTTTGCGCATCACGGTTGGTAGCGCGGCACCAGGCAGTTCGCGCATGGTGAGCCAGCGGCAGCGCTCAGGTTCCGCCACCTCTAACAGCGCGACACCCTCCGGCACCACTGCGCGGACAACGCAAAGTTCCAAGTGAAAATGCGTGAACGTGTGTTCGACGCGGCCGGACACGTCTTGCCACGGGAGATCGACGGGCGCGTGGGCTGCGCGCGCCGTTTTGGTCGGCGCCGTCTCCTCCCAAGGCGTTGACGGCACTTCCAGCATGCCGCCGAGCAAACCTTTCAGCGGGCGTGTCCGCAGCAGGACTGCGCCGTCCTCGCGCAACACCACGAACGCCACGCCACGACGCGTCGGCCGGGGCGCCTTCTCTTCTTTATAGGGAAGCTGTTCGGCAACCCCTTGTGCGTAGCCACGGCAGGCCGGGCGGACCGGGCAAAGCCCGCAAGCAGGACGCCGCGGCGTGCAGATGGTGGCGCCGAGATCCATTAGGCTTTGCGCGAAATCGCCGGCGCGGGTCTCGGGCGTCAAACTTTCGGCGAGCGCCTTGAGTTCCTTCTTGGCGGCGGGCAGCGGCCTCTCCACCGCGAACAACCGCGCCATGACGCGCTCAATATTACCGTCGACGGCCGTGGCGCGTTTCCCGAAGGCAATCGCGGCAATGGCCGCGGCCGTGTAGGCGCCAATGCCGGGGAGCTTGCGAAGCTCCGCCTCCGTATCGGGAAAGTCACCGCCATGTTCGCCCGCCACGGCTCGCGCGCACGCATGGAGATTTCGTGCGCGGGCGTAATAGCCAAGGCCGGCCCAAGCGGCGAGCACCTCGCCGAGCTCGGCGCGGGCAAGCGCGGCGACGTCGGGCCAGCGGCGCAGGAAATCGATATAGCGCGGCGCGACGGCTTTCACCGTGGTCTGCTGCAGCATGATCTCGCTGAGCCAGACCTTATAAGGGTCTTGGCGCTCCTTTGGCGGAGCACGCCATGGCAGCGCCCTCGCCTCGCGGTCGTACCAGGCGAGCACGGCCCTTTCGATCGCGCGCGGCTCCAGCGCCATGTGACTTTCCTGCATAAGTCGGTTTTCCCGCCGGGCTCTTGATGAGCCATGGTGTAAGCTCAGGCCCTGCCAGGGCAAGCGCGGAGCGCAGGCTCTCCACGGCGATAAACGGCAAGGCGATGGCCCGACAAACGCGAAAACCCAGATATGGCGCGCGCGCCATTGGCTCTTACGTGGCCCGGGCGCTCGATCCGGCGGCGCGGGCAAGGGGCTTCGCCACCACGGCGCTCCTCAGCGACTGGCCGGCCATCGTGGGCCGCGATCTTGCCCGCTTCACCATGCCGGACCGGGTCATCTGGCCCAGGCGCCGCGATGAGGAGGCGGAGACGCCGGCCCGCGGGCACAAGGCCGAGGGCGCCACCCTGGTGCTGCGGATCGAGGGCCCGCGCGCCATCGAGGTCCAGCACCGCTCGGGGCAGATCCTGGAGCGGGTGAACGGCTATTTCGGCTATCGCGCGGTGACCGAAATGCGCTTCCTGCAAGCGCCCATCGCCCGGGTCCGCAAAACCCCTCCGGCCAAAAGACCGCCGCTGCCTGCCTATTCGCTGCCCAAAACGGTGGACATCGAAGACGAAGGTCTGGCCCAGGCGCTCACGAAGCTCGGCGCCGCCACCAAGGCCCGCCTCACCAGGGCTTGAGCCCAAAGACCTTTCTCGCACTTGCCCGATACGGGCCGATCAACGATTGTAGGCCCCGCCCACGCGCCCATCACCTGGGACCGCCAAGCACCCCAGGAGCGCGCCCGCTTGGGCCGCAAGAAACCAGCCATTTCCGGAGTAGTACCGTGGCCAAACCCAAGAAGCCGACCGAGCCCTCAACCGAAGACACCAAAATCAACAAGACCGGACTGATTGTCGGCGGCGCGGTGCTTGCCGCCGTGGTGGTCGCCGGCATCGTCCTCTTCGACGACCGCGGAGGCGCGCCCGACCCCAACGCACCCAAGATGGATCCCGAAATGGCCGCGCTGATGGAGGCGGGGCCGCTGGAGGATATCGTCCTCGG
>NZ_JBFFQD010000063.1:0-9576 GCF_041573655.1 Methyloceanibacter sp. | reverse complement strand
TGAGTTGAGCAAGAACAAGAACAAAAAAAGCACAAAACAAGAGATGAGACTGCCGAGTATCAATGCCCAAGTCGCACCGCTGGTGCGCAAGATTATCGACAATGCCGAAGCACTGCGTGTCGCAGTGACCAAAGGCTCGCTGGGCGAAACGCTGATCGATTGCGGCGTGGACGTCGTCGGTGGACTGGAAGCCGGTCGGCTTCTTTCGGAAGTATGCCTTGGTGGGCTTGGTCAGGTGACGTTCCAAACGATCGACACCGACAAGCCTTGGCCATTCATGGTGACCATCCACACCAGCCAGCCGGTGCTCGCCTGTCTCGGCTCGCAATATGCGGGCTGGAGTCTGTCCGCCGACGTAGATGGCAAGAAGTTCAACGTGCTCGGCTCTGGGCCGGCCCGTGCCATCGGCTCCTCGGAGAAGCTGTTCGACGAACTCGGCTATCGCGACAAGGCCGACAGCGCCACGATCGTCATCGAGGCGGACAAGGCGCCGCCCGCGGCGCTCGTCGAGGAGATTGCCAAGGCCTGCAAGATCAAACCGGCGCAACTGACGATCCTGTTTGCGCCGACGTCGAGCCTTGCCGGCACCGTGCAGATCGCCGCGCGCTGTCTCGAGGTCGCGCTGCATAAAGCGCACGAGCTGCACTACCCGCTTGCGGACATTGTCGACGGGATCGCCACCGTGCCCGTGCCGCCGCCAACGCCCGGCTTCATCGAGGCCATGGGGCGCACCAATGACGCCATCATCTATGCCGGTTGCGTCCAGCTTTTTGTGACTGGCGATGCCGACGCGGCCAAGAAACTCGCCAATGAACTGCCGAGCGCCAATTCGAAGGACTACGGCAAGCCCTTCGCCGAAACGTTTGCCGCAGTGAAAGGCGACTTTTATCAAATCGATCCGATGCTGTTCAGCCCCGCCAAGGTCATTGTGAGTTCGCTTGACACCGGCGAGAGCTTCCACAGCGGCAAGATCGACGACGCCGTGTTGCAGCGCTCCTTCACCACCTGATCGCTAATGACAGCCAAGACGACCACCAATCCGTCCATCGTCCTGTTCGGCGACGGACGCGATTGGCATGGGCGGAGCCTGTTACGCGCCTTCAAGCGCCGGGGCATCAAGCCGGTCGTCGCGCCGCTGGCGCGTTGCGGCTTCTCCACGGAGACCGCGACGGGACTCGCCATTCTGGGCCTTGGCGACCATCGGCCTGAAGGCGCCTTTGTGCGTTTCATTCCCGGCGGCAGTTTCGAGCAGGTGACGCTTTATCTCGGCCTGCTGCATGGCTTGCGCGAGCTCGGCGTCACGGTGTGGAACGATGCGCGCGCCATCGAACGCTGCGTGGACAAGTCGACCACCACCTTCTTCTTGCAAAAGGCGGGGCTGCCGACGCCGCGCACCTTCGCTGGCGTTGATCGCGCGAATGCAGAAGAGATCGTCACGCGCCTTGCCGCGGAGGGTCACCGGCTGGTGCAGAAGCCGCTGTTTGGTGCGCAAGGCGAAGGCTTGCGGCTGATTGAGAGCCCCGCGGATCTGTCGCCGCCCGAAGAGGTGGAGGGCACATACTACCTGCAAGAGTTCGTGCCGACGCCGACGGATCGCTATCAGGATTGGCGGCTCTTTGTCTGCGCGGGGCAGGTCATTAGCGCTATGATCCGTCATGGGCCCAGTTGGATCACGAACATCAAGCAAGGCGCGCGGGCTAAGGCGGCGATCCCGAGCCAGGACCTTACCGAACTTGCGTTGCGTGCCGCGGCCTGTGTCGGCGCCGACTATGCCGGTGTCGACATTATCCAGGCGCCCGACGGGCAGTTCCTGGTACTGGAGGTGAATTCCATGCCGGCGTGGAACGGACTTCAGCGTGTGACCCGGTCCGGCATCTCCGATCAGGTCGTCGATGCGTTTCTCGCCGCGTGCTTGCCTCCGGCCCTCAGCCACGCCGAAGAGGAAGCGTGACGTCCGGCCTAAGCCCAGAGAAGGTTTCCCAGCTTTTCCTTGACGCTTGCCTTGCCGAACTCGATGCGCTGAAGCCGGGCAATGTGCACCGCTTTGCCGACGGTCATGGGATGAGCGTGGCCGATTTCGAGAAAAGCGCCGCCGCGGCCGCGCCCGCGATGGGGGACGCCGGGCTAGACCTGGGCGCCCGCATCGAGCAGGCGGTGGCGGCGACGCAGGTAGCCGTCGGTCAGAACACAAATCTCGGCATCATCCTTCTGGCCGCGCCGCTGGCCCAGGCGGCACTCGCCCCCCTCCCCGGCAACCTTCATGCGCGGCTCCGCGCCGTCTTGGACAGCCTCACGGTCGAGGACGCGCGTGCCGCCTATCGCGCCATCCGCACCGCCGAGCCCGGCGGGCTCGGGAACGCGCCCGCGCACGACGTGGCTGGCGAGCCGGACGTCACATTGCTGGAAGCCATGAGCGCGGCGGAGACGAAGGACAGAATTGCATGGAACTACACACATGGCTTCGTGGACATCTTCGACCTCGGACTGAAATGGCTGGAGGGCGGCCGACGGCGCTGGGGCTCGGTCCACTGGGTGACGACCTACGTCTATCTGGGTTTCCTGGCCCATATCCCCGATACGCTGATCGAGCGCAAATTCGGGAGCGAGGCCGCAAGTGAGGTGCGCGACGAGGCACGGCCCATCGAGGCCGGTCTGTCCCAATGCGCCGCGCCTCAGGACATGGCCGCCCCGCTGCACGCATTCGACGCCTCTTTAAAGGAACGGGGGCTGAATCCGGGGACTTCCGCCGATCTCACCGTGGCGACCCTGTTCGCGGCCGCGCTTCAGGGCCTGTAAACCACCCCCTCGGGAAAGACCAAACGGCGGCAAAATCTGCCAATATCGGCTTGCATCCCTGCCGCCCGGCCTTATGTTCACCAGCGCGGAGCTCTGACTACGAGTTGCGACGGCGTATCGCCGGGCTATGGGCCGGCGGTGCCGTTTTGTTAGTTTTTAGACCACGTCTCAGTATTTAGGGAGGGGTTGGCTCATGGCCAAAATCACCGGTGTTTGCGTTGGCGAGTCTCTCGTCGGCGACGGTAACGAAGTTGCTCATATCGATCTGTTGATCGGTCCCCGCGGTAGCGCCGTCGAGACGGCCTTCTGCAACGCGCTGACCAACAACAAGGATGGTTTCACGACGCTGCTCGCAGTTGTCGCGCCGAACCTGCTCTGCAAGCCGGCAACGATCCTTTACAATAAGGTCACCATCAAGAACGCCACTCAGGCCGTTCAGATGTTTGGCCCTGCGCAGTACGCCGTGGCCAAGGCCGTGGCTGACTCCGTGGCCGAGGGTGTGATCCCCGCCAACGAGGCAGACGATCTGTATGTCTGCGTTGGCGTGTTCATCCATTGGGAAGCCAAGGACGACAAGAAGATCCAGGACTTCAACTACACGGCTACCAAGGAAGCCATCGCCCGCGCCGTTGCCGGCGAGCCGAAGGCCTCCGACGTGACCGCCAAGAAGGATTCCGCAGCCCATCCTTTCGCCGCTGGCTGAAAAGGAGAGGACCCCGATCGGGATGCTCCCGGCGGAGAATGTGGGCCGGGCCCGATTCGGCGGTTGCTGAAAAAGCTTGGTTTCTAAGACACAGGGCTAACCGCCCATCAGACCTGAGATCGCCGCTCTCTCACGAGGGCGGCGATTTCTTTTTGGCCAAGGGCGCCCGAATGCAGCGCCGTCGCGGCCAGCGCGCCGCGGGCGCCGCGCTTCTCCACCGCGGCGAGATCGTCGAGGCCGGCGACGCCTCCGGCCACATAGACCTCCCGGCCATCGGCGCGCTGTAGCGTCTCCTCCAGGCGCGCCACGTCGGGGCCCGTCTCGGTCCCGACACGCCCCAGGCTCATCAATATCACCCGTTTGGGCCATAGGGCCGGATCGGCCAGGAGCCGTTCGGGGCCGCGTAGGCCCTGCTCGTCGAAATCGAGCGACAAGACGACGTTCTGGCCGAACGCCGCGCGCAAGTCCTCCCAGGCGGCGAGATCAGCAATCGTCTCGCTGCCGACGACGAGGGTGGCGCCAAGCGGCAGCCAGGCGGCGCAGTCACCCACTTGCGCAAAACCCGCATCGATCCACAATTCCGTGCCCGGAAGCGCTTGGCCGAGATGGCGGCACATATCGAGGTTGCGGCCCCGGCCCAGAATGGCATCGAGATCGGCGATATAGAGCGCCGGCGAAAACGTGATGCCCAGCAGCGCCCGGGCGATGGCCGCGCCGTCGTGGGGCGGCCCGAATGGCGTGGCGATGGGCCGGTATTCGGCCCGCTTGCCGGCATGTGCATGCTTGCCCGCGCGCGCGTGGACGACTAACCCATCCTTGAGGTCGAGCACGGGGATGACAGCGAAGTCTTGTGCCAGCGTGGCCGTGGTGAGCTCTGATTGAAGCGTCATGGCGGTACGGGCCTCTTGTCGCTCCTTTTATCATGACTTGGATTGAGGGCTGAATGAGAGCGTCTTTAGGGTGGGATTTAGGCGGCGCCAATCTAAAGCTGGCGCGGGCTGAGGACGGCCGGGTCGTTTCGGTGGCGCAAATCCCCTGCCCGCCCATCGCTGATCCCGAAAAATTCAACCAGGCCCTCAACGAGGCGCTGGAGACTGCGCCCACGAACGGCCGGCACGCGGTCACCATGACAGGCGAGCTGTCGGACGTATTCCCCTCGCGGGCAGCGGGCGTCGCCTATCTCACAGGGCTGATGCAAAAGACCACTGGCGCGGACACGCTGTTCTACAGCCTGCGCGATGGGCTGATCGGCGCCGATCAGGTGCGTGACGCCTGGCAGACCGTCGCCTCGGCCAATTGGCATGCCAGCGCCACGCTCGCCGCAAAGCAGCAAGAAGACGGGCTTTTCGTGGATGTGGGGACCACGACGACCGACCTCATTCCCTTCAAAGACGGCAGCGCCAACGCCGTGGGCAAGACGGACGGGGAACGCATGACCGAGGGCGAACTGATCTATGCCGGTGTGGTGCGGACCCCGGTGATGGCGATCGCGCAGGAAGCGCCCTTCATGGGACGCCTACAAGGCATTGCCGGCGAGCGTTTTGCCACCATGTCGGACGTCTATCGCTTGACCGGCGAATTGCCGGTGGACGCCGACCCCTATGAGACGACGGACGGGCGAGGCAAGGACCTGGACGAAAGCGCGACCCGCCTGGCGCGCATGCTGGGCCGGGACGCCGACGAGGCGGACTTCATCGCCTGGAAGGCGCTGGCGCACTTTCTGGGCCGGCGCCAGCTCGACCGGATCGAGGCCGACGCCAAAGTGCTGATCGCCCGCGAGAGCCTCCGCGCCGAAGCGCCCGTCATCGGGGCCGGCTGCGGCCGGTTCGTGGCCCAACACTTGGCTAAACGCCTGGATCGCCCCTATCGGGACTTTGCCGAGATCATCGATTGCGCGGACGATGCGCGTGAAATGGCCGCAACCTGCGCACCCGCCGTGGCCGTGGCGCTGCTTGTATAGTGGCGTCCTGAGGCCCAGATGGAAGGGGCAGAACATTTGGCCGGCCCTGGCCTTTCCCCCCGAATCCGACAAAAATGGCGTTTGCAACGCGTTGTTTGCACCGAGAAGAGGACAGCCAGTTTATGCCCAGCGACAGCGGCCCCATCGACCACCACGAGGATATTGTCTATCCGTCGGCGATCCCGTTCGTCCTGGTTCACCTCGCCTGTTTCGGCGCGATCTGGTCGGGCGTCACCTGGGAATCTCTGATTCTATGCGTGACGCTGTACTGGCTGCGCATCTTCGCCATCGGCGCCGGGTACCACCGGCTGTTTTCGCACCGCGCCTTTTCCACCAGCCGGGCTTTCCGGTTCGTCCTGGCCGTGCTGGCCCAGAGCACCTCGCAAAAAAGCGTCTTGTGGTGGGCTTCCAAGCACCGCCATCACCATTTGCATTCCGACACCGAGCTCGACGTACACTCCCCGCGGCACACGGGCTTCCTTTACAGCCACCTGGGATGGATCTTCGCGCGGCGGCACGACACGTTCGACGAGGATAGCGTCGCCGATCTCATGCGCTATCCGGAGTTGCGGTGGCTGCACAAATTCGAGCTGCTACCGGCGGCCCTCCTCGCGCTTCTGTGTTTCCTGATCGCCGGTTGGCCGGGCCTGTTCGTCGGCTTCTTCTGGAGCACGGTGCTCGTTTATCACGGCACGTTCTGCATCAACTCGCTGGCCCATGTGAGCGGCCGCAAGCGCTACGTGACGGGCGATGATTCCCGCAACAATTGGCTCTTGGCCATCTTCACCATGGGCGAAGGCTGGCACAACAATCACCACGCATTCCAATCAAGCGTCCGGCAGGGCTTTCGCTGGTATGAGTGGGATCCGACCTATTACATCTTGAAGGCACTGTCTTGGACCGGCCTTGTTTGGGATTTGCGTATGCCCCCGAAGCAAGTCGTTCGAAACGAGCACGGTCTCGGCGCAAGCGTGATCAACCGCGCGGCCGAACAGCTCGCAGGCCATTTCAACTCGGAGAAGATTGCGAGCTCCATCGCCACTGCCCTGCACAGGCCGGAACTTGCGGCCCTGCGAGAGCAGCTCGCCCGCGCCCAAGACCGCTCGGCGGACGTCTTGGCGGCCATGCATCTCCCGCAAGTTCCGCACATGCCGAGCCGCGATGAGCTTGCAGCCAAGGCGCGCACGATGTTTGCCAAGACGAAATCCTTGGAGAAGATCGCGGACCGGGCCTATGAGGTGCTACTGACCTCGGTGGGCGCGAAGCTCATGGCCGGCGCCGAAAGCCAGCCAAGCGCCTAAAGCCTGACGCGTTGCCCTGACACTCTGATGGTGCGGCCGATCGTGCTAGAACAGCACGGCAAGGAAGACCCAACCAAGGAGCGTCACATGCGTATTCTCCCCCTTTGCGCCACTGCCCTGATTGCTAGCGGTCTTGTTCTTGGACTTCGTGCTCACGATGCGCAGGCCAGCCCGCTTCCAGCCATGACATCGGCGATGACGTCGTTTTCAGCCGATATGACAGCGGTTGAGAAAGTCGGCTGGCGCCGGCGCTACTACCTCCGTCATGGGGTTTGGCCAACACGGGGCCGCAATGCGTATGATGAGGAAACCGGCGTGGTGGCCGCGCCCGGAGAGCCCATCATCCTCGCCCCGGTTCGTCCGCGCAGTTGCGGCCAGTACCGCTTCTGGAACGGCTATGCGTGTGTGGACGCGCGCTTCAACGACCCCGATCTCGGCTTTGTCGAGTAGATTGAGGTTCCCGCCGGCATGATGGCCTATGTCGCACTCTTGCGCGCCGTCAATGTCGGCGGAACCGGTAAGCTGCCAATGTCCGAACTCGTGGCCATGTGCGAGGGCCTCGGGTTCTCGTCCGTGAAAACCTATATCGCCTCGGGCAACGTGGTGTTCTCAACGAGGGCGCGCGAAGGGACCGTCAAAGCAAAGCTCGAAGAGGCTTTGCACAATTACGCCGGCAAGCCCGTGGGCGTCATAGTGCGGACGGCGGCCGAGATGGCGGCGGCACTCGCGCACAACCCCTTTCCGAATGCCGCGCCGAACCGAACGCTCGCGATCTTTCTCGATGCGCCGCCGCCGGACGATACGCTGGATACGCTGTCGGGACGGAAAAACGAAGAGGTCGCGCTCGGCGTCCGCGAAGTCTACGTGAACTACGGCGACGGCATGGGGACATCGAAGCTAAAGATCCCGGCGGCGAAGACCGGCACCGCACGCAACATGAATACGATCGCCAAGCTCGCGGCGATGGCGGCAGCGATCTAAGGCGCAGCCCCACGCATGGGGGCCGCGCCTTGTCTCGTTACGCGCGGTTCAGCACGACCGGCACGGGCCGGCAGACCGTGTTGCACACGGGAGAGTGGGCCTTCGCGGCCGCCAGCAGATCGTCAAGCTCTTCATCCGTGCAGTCCGCCTCGATGTGCATGCGGATGCGGATTTCTCGGTAGCCGGGCGATACTTCGGGATCGAGGCCAAGCAGACCGTAAAGGTCGATGTCCCCTTCCAACTCGGTGGAGAGCTTTTCGATGGTGATGCCGCGCATGGTCGCGTGCAGGATCAGCGTGGTGGTGACGCATCCGGCGAGGCCATGCAGGAGAAACTCGACCGGGTTGGCACCTTCGTTCTTGCCGAGCAGCACGGGCGGCTCGCCATTCACGAATTCGAAGTCGGCCGTGCGGGAGTCGTCCTCGCGTCCCACGCCATAGAAGCCGCGGATCGTGGACCGGTTCTCACCGCCGTCCACCCAGACGTTGCGCGCTCGAAACTGGAACTTGGCCAGACTGGCGTCCGCTTTCAGGGCCGCGACCGTCTCCGTCGCAGCCTGCACGTCCAAACCGTTCATCGTGACCGTCTGCTGCATATTCATGGTCTCCTCCTTCTTGGCTCCGGCCAGCCGCCGATCGGCCGGCCGTCTACCCGAGAAGGTAGAAAGGCCATGCCCCGAGGCTCAGGTCGCTTTTCGTCAAAAAGGGTCCATTCGTGCCATAATCGGCCCATGCCCCAAGAGACCGAGGCCATCGATGCTCTGATCGTGGCCGTGCCCGAAACAGCGGGTTCGGCCCTTTACGGCATGGTCGATGTGCTGGCGGCGGCGGGTAGCCTCTGGCAGGCGTTGGCTGGCGCCGAGCCCGACGCGCGCTCCATAAGGCCACGCATTGTCTCGCCCCTCACGAAGCCGTTCGTCTGTGGCAACCGGGTGCCGGTAGCCCCCGATTTGGACATCGCCGATGATCCTCAGGCGGAGATCGTCATCCTGCCGGAACTGTGGCTGGCGCCGGACGATGACTTCAAAGGGCGCTACCCGGCGCTTCTGGACTGGGTGCGGCGCCGTTACCATGACGGCAGTGCCATCTACTCCGCCTGCTCCGGCTCGGTGATGCTCGCCGCGACCGGGCTCCTCGACAACAAGGAGGCCACGTCACACTGGGGCTACGCGGACCTGTTCCGCAAACACTACCCACAAGTGCGATTTCGGCCCGAACCCGCACTGGTCTTCGCCGATCCTGCAGGCCACATCGTCACCGCGGGCGGCACCACCTCATGGCACGATCTCGCTATTCATATTATCGCGCGGCATTTGAGCCCCGGCGAAGCCATGCGCATCGCCAAAGTCTATCTGCTGAAATGGCACAACGAAGGTCAGCTGCCTTACGCCGCCTTGGTGCGCCAGCAACCGCATGCCGACTCCGTGGTCCGGCAATGCGAGGATTGGCTCGAAGCGAACTGCCGTGCCGCTGATGCGGTCACCCAAGTCGTCGCGGTCTCCGGTATCCCTGAGCGCACGCTCAAGCGGCGATTCAAGGCCGCGACAGGCACGACACTGATCGGCTATGTGCAGAACCTGCGTGTGGAAGAAGCCAAGCGGCAGTTGGAAACCGAGGCGATGTCCTTCGAGGCCATCGCCGCCGACCTCGGCTACGAGAACCTCGCCTTCTTCCGCCGGCTCTTTAAGCGCGCCACCGGCCTGACACCGGGTCAGTATCGCAAGATGTTTCGCCCATTGATGGGCGCGAACGATGCTCCCAAACCGCGCGCCTAGTCCGCGTGCTTGTAGAAGTCCTCGATCTTCTCCACGAGGATGCGCCACGCCTCGCGCTCGC
>NZ_JBFFQD010000062.1:0-10115 GCF_041573655.1 Methyloceanibacter sp. | reverse complement strand
GAGGTCTGAAAACTATTCGAGCTTCTTGGCGCCGGTAGTGTGCGTCGGCGGGCCGTCCAGTGGCGTGCCGGGACGGTGGACGGCCTTTTTGTAGGCGTCGCCGTCTCTCGCAAGCGTGGTGATCCAACCTGTGCTCCATTTGATGACGGCGGCATCGCCATCCTTGGTCCAGGTTCCGTTCAAGTCGTGGCCATCCTTCGACCCGGTGGCCATACCGTCGCCCGCAAGGACAATGCGGAACGCATTGCCCTTGGTGTCCTCGGTCATATAGGTGCCGGTCTGGTCGCCGGCGAAGCTCGCAGTGCTGGCGAGCACCGCAACAATTGCGGCAAGAACAGCAGCGGCAATGTCGTGTCTGATCTGTTTGACATTCATCATCCTTGAGGCCCTTAAGCACGTTGCGAGGGTATAGACTCCCATCGGCAAACCACGTTGGAACTTGCGTTCGGGTAGTCGTACCGAAAGCGCTTTGTCAACGTCTTCGCCGCCTGCACGCCGGCTCTACGGCAGTCCTCGATGCGGTCGCCGCTGACGGAGAAGCCGGGCATTTGACGGGCGCTCTGATACAGCGCCGCGCCGGTGTCGCAGTTGTAAATCGTCAGGTACAACATCACGATCTTTGCGGTCATCTTAGGACCTCCCACAGCGTCGGTAGTATAGCCGATTCTCGGCCATGCGCTGGGCTTGGGAGTCCGAGCCCACGGGGACTCTGCTCGACGTGACAGGGCTAATCTGCTTGTGTTCGGCCACGCCCAACGACCCTTCATGAGCCTATGACCGATAAGCCAAAGTCGATCCAACCAAGCGCGACGCGGCCCTATCACATCCACCCAAAAGCATGGTGGGAAATCGTGAAGGACGTGGCGATCAAGGCTGCAGAGGACCATCTGTCCGTGGTGTCCGCCGGCTGCGCCTATTACGCGCTGTTCGCCATCTTCCCCGCGCTCACCGCCATGATCTCGCTCTACGGCCTCACGGCCGACCCGGATACTGTCGAGCACCAGTTTGGCATGCTGGAAACGGTGTTGCCGGCGCAGGCCTATGACATCGTCATCGAGCAGATCCAGCGTATCGCTTCAACTTCTGGGCGGACCCTGGGCTGGAGTTTCGCGGTCAGCCTGACCATCGCGCTCTGGAGTGCCAATCGCGGCATTCAAGCCATGTTCTCCGCTCTGAACATCGCTTATGGCGAGCCCGAACGGCGCAACATTCTGCACTTCTATGTCAGTGCAATCGGTTACACCTTCATCGCCATCGTCGGCGGCGCCGTGGCGTTGTTCGCCATCGTTTACGTGCCGGTCCTATTCGGTGACGCGGGCCACGAAGAAATATACCAGACACTCGTCAAATATCTGCGCTGGCCGGTTTTCCTTGGGTTGACGATTTTTCTGCTGACGCTGATGTACCGGTTCGGACCGAGCCGGCCGAGTCCCAAATGGGAGTGGATGAGCGTCGGCTCGGTATTCGCCGCGCTGATGTGGTTGCTCGCTTCTTTGGGGTTTTCCTACTACGTCTCGAACTTTGCGCACTACGACAGGATGTACGGAACGCTCGGCGGCGTTATCATTTTGCTGTTTTGGCTCTACCTGTCGTTCTACATCGTGCTGCTCGGCGCGGAGATCAACGCGCAGGTCGAACGCCGCATCGGGTCGAATGCGAACAAGCCAACTGCGGACAAGGCGAATGCGAAAGACTGAGCTTTAGGTAGTGCAGCGTGCCAGCGAACGGTTACACCTCGTCAGGCCCGCGCCGGACCATTCGCCGCCGCCACAGACCGACGGCCAGCACGAAGATCGCACCCAACGTGCCCCCGACCATCCACGCGGAGTGCGCCATGGCAGGATCGAGCGCGCCGGTGATCAGCGGATCCTTGGCGATGATCTCGCCGGCGATCCAGCCGAGCAAGGCCGCGCCGGCCCAAATGATAATCGGGAATCGTTCCAGCAGCGCCATGATCAGCGCCGCGCCCGCCATGCTGACCGCAAGACCGAACATCAACAGCGCGTAGCTGCCGCGTGCGGCCATGGCGATGGCGATGACGTTGTCGAGGCTCATCACCGCGTCGGCGATGGCGATGATCTTGACCGCCTGCCACAGTTTGGTGGAGGCGGCGACATCCTCCTCGTCGTCGTTGGACTCCTCGCCGGCGAGCAGGACAAGACGTGTCATAGAGGGTGCTTGGGGAGGTTCCACAGATCAGCCTGAGCGGGTTTGTGACAAAGGGTTCAGGTCAGGACAAGCCCCTGCCGATCGCATATGCTGCGCGCCGGCAGTCAATCGAATCGGGCCGGAGAGCCCTTATTTGACGGGAGGAACCGTAGCCAGCCATGGACCCACTTCTACTAAATCCGCTGATTGCACTTGTCGCCGGTGTCTTAATCTTGTTGATGCCGAGACTCCTGAATTATGTCGTGGCCATCTATCTCATCGCCATCGGCATTATCGGGCTGGCGAATCACCTCCAATAATCCGCTGAGGTCCTAGAGTTGCGAGGGGCCGTGGCCACAGTGCGGAGGGTGGCACATGCCTGGGGAAATCTCGGCGAGAGCAATCTGGAAGAGCCTTGCGCGATGCCCTATAATTGGCGTTTAGCGCTCACTTCCTAGGGGTAGGGTGCCAGCTGGGCGCGAGCACCAATTCTTACGGACGTTTGCCCCTTCGGCGGGCCGAAGGCATGGACCTTCCGGCCGTGTCTTGGCGGCGCTTCGGCCGGACGTTGCAGACAGATAGGGTTCTGACCCAGTGAGTGAACAGAGAAATCGAGCGGGGCGCGGGGCCGAAAGTGCCAAGGGCGTTCGTCCGAATGTTCGCACCGTGTCGCTACTCGGTCTCATCGTTGCGTTTATGGTGGGCGGTGCGGTCTACGCGCACGCCGCGTTCTGGGCAGACAGCCCGGCTGCGTCCTTGTTGCAGTACGTCAAGGACGAGAAGAAGCCCGCTCCCAACAAACAGAAGGCAGCCCCGAGCGGCTATTCGTGGGTGGCCGTGCGCGGCGAGTCGGGACTGAAGCTTCGCGGCACCGTTGCTTCCGAAGAAGACCGCCGGACCATCCTGGGTATGGTCAAGGCGAACTTTCCCGACCTGAAGGTCGAAGAGAAGCTGAAGATCGTCGAAGGCGGCCCGCCGCGAGAGCGCTGGCTCGGTGCGGTGAGCTTCGGCTTACAGCAGCTGACTCATCTGAAGGAAGGGGCCGTGCGGATCGCCGGTACCAACCTGGTCGTGGCAGGCGAGGCCGGCAGTACCGAGGACTATGAGGAAATCAGGAAGGCGCTCGCGGGCCCCTTGCCGGCGGGGCTGACGACCAAAGGCGATGGAGTGCGGCCACCGATCGTGGACCCGTTCATTTTCACTGCCGACCTCGGCGTCAACACGCTGAGCCTCACGGGCAGCGTACCGAGCGAGGACTCCCGCAAACAGGTGCGCGAGTTGTCACGGCAGTTGTTCGAAAGGCCTGGGCTCGACGACCGTCTTGAAGTCGCATCCGGTGCACCGAAGAATTGGGACGAGGCCGTGACCGCGGCGCTCCACGCGCTGAGCAAGCTGAGGACCGGAAAGGTCGCAGTGTCCGGACTAGCCGTGAGCATCGAAGGTGTTGCGCCGGATAAGGGAACGGCCGTCGCCGTGTCTTCCCAGCTGCGCCGCGACCTGCCTAAGCTGTTCTCCACGTCCGAGAGCATCAAGTGGAAGGAGGCAACGGCCCCGCGCGATGTTGCCGCCCGCGTGCTTCCACGGATCAAGACCTACGTGAAAACCAACGACGCATGGCCGAAGGGCGAACTGCCGCCCTTGTCGCCGCTTCCTCCGTCCGAGTAGAAGCCGCCGCAAGCCGCGCAAACTCTTAGGTCTAATCGTTGACGGCGAAAAATCCGCCGATCGCCTCGACGGGTTCCTGTTCCTGGAGCACCGGTGCGTGGCCTTGCTCGGGCACCGTCATCGCACGCAGGTTCGGATGGAGCTCGATCATCTTCTCCAGCGTCTCGGCGCTGAGGAGGTCGGAGTGCTCACCGCGCAAGACGAAGGCGGGAACATGATTGAGTGCGGTGAACTGCGGCCACATATCGGGAAATGGGCGGCTCAAGTCCACGCTGCCGATCGCCTTGGCGAGCTTGCGGTCGTAGGACAGCACGAGGCGACCTTTGCGCTCCTCGAACACGCCGCGGGCCATCTGATCCCATTGCGCATCCGTGAACTCAGGAAAACCGCGGCCATTGATCTCTCGCATGATCGTTATGGCGTCCGCCCAGGTCTTTGGGGTTGGCATGCGTCCGACATAGTTGACGATGCGCGCGAGCCCGCGCGTTTCGATAACGGGACCGATATCGTTGAGCACCACGGGCCCCATGGCTGTCGGGCGAAGCGCAGCCATCAACATGGTGATGATACCGCCGCGCGAGGTTCCCACGATCCCGACGCGATGCAGGCCGTGTGCTGTCAGGAAATCGAGAACATCCAGCAGCTCGATATAAGGCACGTAGTTTCGCCAATTGGGGTCGTACGCGGAGCGCCCGCGCCCCCGGCAATCGAGGCAATAGACATTGCGCGGTTTCTCAGGATGCGTCGAGAGATAGGTGGCAAGCGTGTGAAAGTCGCGCGCATTGCGCGTCAGTCCCGCTAAGCAGATGACGCTCCGGAACCGTTCGTCCGGTGCACGGTAGTGACGAGCGCAAAGCCTCAAGTCGTCGAACGACGTGTAGAAGATGTCTCGCCACGGCTTGCCATCAAGCTCTGGCATTACAACCGACCAACATAGGGAGCGTTTCCGAAGCTACAACCGTGTGCGGGCTGCGCGCGGCCCGCTGTGCGTCGCAAGCTTGATGACAAGGCTTCAAGAGTCAACCCGAGAGCGCGGCGGGTCGCAAGGTGCGAAGTTCAAGGCGTTTTGGGCGGTGGCGCGGCGGCCGACGCTGTCGTGGAGGGAGTATCCTTGCGCCCGCGATTGAGGTCCTGCACCAGGTGGAGCGCGCCGTCGGGCCCGGCCAGCCGGGAGCGGTAGAGCTGCAATGTCTCCATGATCTTGATTACGTAGCGGCGTGTCTCGGTGAAGGGGATACGCTCGACCCAGTCCACCGGATCGATCTCGTTCGTGCGCGGGTCGCCGTAGAGCTCTATCCACTCTTTGACCCGGCCCGGGCCAGCATTGTAGGCCGCGAGCGCCATGATGTAGGAGCCGTTATAGCTGTTGATTAGGTCGCTCAGGAACGCTTCGCCGAGCTGGGTGTTGTAGGCAGGGTTGGTCAGCCGGGACTTGGAGTATTGGACCTTGTAGCGCCGGGCGACGCCGCGCGCGGTGGCTGGCATCAGCTGCATCAAACCGCTGGCGCCGACCGGGCTCTTGGCCCCGGCGTTGAACTCGCTTTCCTGGCGCGACAGGGCATGGACCAGGGCCGGGTCCACGCGCTCATCCAGGAGGCTCTTGAACGAGGGCATCACGCCCACGGGAAGCGCGTAATCGCCCATGGGCAGATCCCGGTTGAAGGCGATCTTCGAAAGCCGAAGTGCAATCTGGTTATGCCCCATGGCCTTGGCCAGTTCGGCAACCAGTACGACCTCCGGGCCGTTATCCAGCGTACGCGCGAGCGCCAAGAAGAATTGCGGCGCGACCCATGACAGCTTGGTTGCGCGGGCAACACCAACAGCCCGAACGGCGGGGCGCGCCATGAAGCGATCGATATCGGCCTGCGTGGGGACCGGCGTCGACGTCACGGCGAGACGGGCCGGGCGGGGGTCGAGGGACTGACGGCCTAGTTGGCCGTAGAAATATTGCGGGTACTTGGCCGCGCCGTGGAAATGGATCATGGCGGAGCCGCGGTCGCCGAGCGCCAGGGCTGTACGGCCGAGCCAGTATTCGCCAAGGGCAATCCTGCGCGAGTCCTTTGCCGCCTTGCGCAAGGCAAGGAAATGCTTGAGCGCCGTTTGCGGCTCGTTCAGGTAGCGCAGCGCCACCCAGCCGGCCAGGAACTCGGCCTCGACATACGAGTTGCCGGACTTCATCCCATGCTTCGCGGCGATCTGATATGCGGTGCGCGGATGCCCGTCATTGAGCGCGGCGCGCACATTGACCCGGCGCTCGATCCACCACTCGTCGAGATCGAGGAGGACACTCGGCTCCACCGGCGCATCCAGTAGGAGCTTCCAGGCCCGGAGTCGCTTGTCTTTCTTCTTGGTCCGCCGCAGCCACTGAATGTTGTTGAAGCGCAAGCCGACATCGTCTTCGACGGCGTCGTCGGGTAAGGCATCGAGCAGTTTTCCGGCATTGCCGCCGCGTTGGAGGACGGCGATCCGGGCTTTGACTTTCTTCTTGTCCGAGTCAGGAAGCAGCTTCGACATCCGCAGTGCCGCAGGCGCGGCGGACTTCTTGTCCGGATAGAGCAGGCCGTCGATGCGCGCCCGGTGATGCTTGTGCGTGAGCATCGATCCAAAACTATCGAGGATCTTTTTTTCAACGTCTGGGTGGAGCCGATGATCGCACCATGCCGAGGCGATGAGGTCCTTGGCTTCGGCCTCTCGGTTCTCCTTCATGTAGACAGTCGCCAGCGCCGCCTCACCGGCGCCTGTTTGCGGCGGCTTGGCATCGAAGAAGGCTTTGATCTGATCTGGCGGGGCGTCCTTGAGCAAGAGCGAGGTCTCAGCCTTTTCGCGCAGCTTGTCTTGGCTGGGCCACATGGGATGGCTCAAGCGGTAGGCCTCGACGGCGGCCGCGTCCAAAAACGTGCTCTTGTTGTGCTTGTAGCGATACCAGAACGCGAAGTCGCGCACCGCGGGATCGGAAATCTTCGCGGCCGTCTCTTCGACGGAACCCTTGTTGCGCATGACGAAGCGCATCCGGCTCTCATCGTCGGAACTAATCTTGTAGGACAGCAGCGGCTCCAGGATCGCGGCGTAGTCCAGAGCCGGTGTCGGCGCCTTCACGAAGGTCGGATCCCGGTTGGGATTGATCTCGGGAAGTGGTGCGTTGTCGGGCGCAACGAAGGGGCCGCTGGCTTCTTCTTCGGTTTCGCCCGCGTCTTCCGCTTTTGCGTCTTCCGCCTTCGCGACTTCCCCTTTTACGTCCTGCGCGCCGTCGCCGTCGGCCTTTGCGTCTTCCGTCGCCGGCTCGGAGATTGTCGTGGTGTTCTGAGGATTGCGCTCAGGTTTCGGGATGGCGGCAACAGTCGTCGTGTTGGCCTCGTTGGCTTGTGGCGAGGCGGGCATTGCCGGTGCAGCGGCGGTCGGCGTCTCGGACGGGGTGGCGGGCGTCTCTTGAGCGGCCTCTTGTGCCGGGGCTGCCGGGTCGGCGGCGGCCACCGCCGGACGCTCCGGGTTCCGATCGGGCAGGGGAACGGCATCCGTCTTCGCCATGGCGGGCACAGAGCCGGCCAGGGCCATCGCGACAAGCAATATCAAATAGTGCGCGCTGATGCGTTTCATCTCGTCGGACGGTACCGGTTACGGCCTGTATCGCGCGGTCAGTACGTCCCCCGACCGGGAGCCGCGACGATCAAGGTCACATAAGTGTATCCAATTCCCAGAATGTCTCAAAGATTCCGGCGGAATAATGACTGCTGGGCGTCGGCGCCACGTCGGATAGGACCTGAAATAGCGCCCATAACCCGCTAATCAGGCGTATAATTTTGAAAGTCTGCTGGTGAGCTAGGGGCGCCTGGGCCGCAATCAGCTTGAAGCCATGCGCTCCGTCCGCGCTCCTGCTTGCCGCCTCACGCCGCAGACCCTATTGTCCGCCCCACTTTTCGTACGTTTTTCAAGAACACGCGCTCCGAGTAGGAACCTGCTTTGACCATGCCGATGTTTCAAGGCTCGATCACGGCCCTCATCACGCCCTTCAAGGATGGCTCTCTGGACGAGACCGCCTTCCGGAAGCTTGTGGAGTGGCAGATCGACCAAGGCACCCACGGGCTCGTGCCGTGCGGGACCACGGGCGAATCCCCCACGCTCGATCACGACGAGCATCGGCGCGTTATCGAGCTGTGCATCGACGCGGCCGATCGCCGGGTGCCCGTGATCGCCGGGACAGGCTCCAACTCGACGGCTGAGGCGGTGGAACTCACGCGGCACGCGAAGTCCGCCGGCGCCGACGGCGCGCTCGTGGTGACGCCGTATTATAACAAGCCGACCCAGGAGGGGCTTTACCTCCACTACAAGGCCATCAACGATGCGACCGACATTCCCATCGTCATCTACAACATCCCGGGCCGCAGCGTGATCGACATGTCGGTGGACACGATGGCGCGGCTGTTTAAGCTCAAGAACATCGTGGGCGTGAAGGATGCGACGGCCAACATGGCGCGCGTCAGTGAACAGCGCGCGGCAATGGGGCATGAGTTCATCCAGCTCTCAGGCGAGGACGCAACGGCGCTTGGCTTTATGGCCCATGGCGGGGTGGGGTGCATCTCGGTGACCGCCAATGTGGCACCGGCGCTCTGTTCGGAGTTTCAACTTGCCTGCCTTGGCGGAAACCTGAAGCGGGCGCTCGAGATCCAGGACCGGCTCATGCCGCTGCATGACGCACTGTTCGTGGAAGCCAATCCCGGACCGGTGAAATATGCCGCCGCCAAGCTTGGTCTATGCAGTGGCGAGACGCGGCTGCCGCTGGCGCCGATCGGCGATGCGGCGCGAAAAAGCGTGGACGAGGCGATTGCGGCCGTTGGCCTCGCCACGGTCTAGTTTCGCGGAAAGAGGCTCATCATGGCGCCGAAGCGCGAGAGCGGAAAGCTCGTCGCCGAGAACCGCAAGGCTCGTTTCAACTACGCGATCGAAGATACAATCGAAGCCGGTATTGTGCTCAGCGGCTCGGAGGTGAAGTCGCTGCGCGCGGGCAAGGGGAACATCGCGGAGTCCTACGTCTCCGACGAAGGCGGCGAACTCTTTCTGATCAACGCCCGCATCGACGAGTATAAGGGCGCCGCGCGCGACGGCCACGAGCCCACGCGGCACCGAAAACTCCTGCTGCATAAGAAGGAAATGGCGCGGTTGTCGGGCGCAATCCAACGCGAAGGCATGGCGCTCATTCCTTTACGCCTCTACTTCAATGCACGTGGGCTGGCCAAGCTCCAGCTTGGGCTCGGCCGCGGCAAGAAGATCTACGACAAGCGCGAGACGCAGAAGAAGCGCGATTGGGAGCGCCAGAAGGGCCGGCTCATGCGGGAGAAGGGCTGAGCATGGCGGAGGGAGGCCAGCGCCTGACCACGGGCATGGCCTTACCGTCTGTGACCTTGCCGGCAACCGATGGCGCTGAGATCGACGTCGCGCCGCTGCCTGGGCGCAGCGTCATCGCCGTCTATCCCTGGACGGGGTGTCCCGGTCAGCCGAACCCGCCGCTTTGGGACGATATTCCCGGCGCCCATGGCTCGACACCTGAATTGGAGCGCTTCGGCGCCCTCTCACCCCGGTTCGAGGCCCTTGACGTGCGGCTGTTCGCGCTGAGCCTCCAGGAGGTCGGCTATCAGCAGGAGCTGGCCACGCGCCTGGGCCTGCCGTTCCCGCTCCTCAGCGATACGGGAGAGGAATTTTCGGGGGCGCTGGCATTACCCAGTTTCGCAACAGGCGGTCAGACCTACCTGAAACGACTCACACTTGTGGTGAGGGACGGCGCGATTGAGGTTCCGTTCTATCCGGTGCCGGATCCGGCGACCCACGCCGACGAGGTGCTCGCTTGGCTTGAGAAGGCGACACGCTAGTTACCGCCTAGTCGCCTGGGCTAGTCACCCATGGCGCCGTCTTCGGCCTCCTCGACGGAATAGCCGAGCTTATCCAAGCCTTCTTCCAAGTAATCGGAGAGCAACGGGATTCCGAGGAGATAGTCCTCCGTGCGGGTGGTCCGTTCGGCGCGGGCGGTATCGATGGCCTCGCTGACTTCCTCTGGACTGAAGGTGCCGCGGCCGATCCAGGCGAGCGCCACGAGGCTGACTTGCTCGTCCTCGTTGAGATCGTGGATGAACTCTTTCAGCTCGGCGACAGTGGAGTCGTCGGCGAAGTCCTCCAGGATCGACTCCGCATCATGGTCGGACGTGGCGCTGTCGTCCCAAGCGCCGACCTTCGCGCCGTACTCGCGCGCCTTCAGAATGACGAAGCCGACCTTCGTCGGTGAAATTTCTATTCCGGCCATCGGAACCTCCTCG
>NZ_JBFFQD010000061.1:0-10365 GCF_041573655.1 Methyloceanibacter sp. | reverse complement strand
TGTCTTTTGGACGCGCTGGACGCCACCGTCGAGGGGCGGGGCGAGGACGGCGAAGTGACGCTTCGTTTCGATCTGAGCGGACCGGCGCTTCACGACGCCATCGATGCGCAAGGCGCCATGCCGTTGCCGCCTTACATCGCCGCCAAGCGGCCCGCGGACGAGCAGGACCGCGTGGATTATCAAACGACCTTCGCGCGGGAGGAGGGCGCCGTCGCCGCCCCCACCGCAGGCCTGCATTTTACGCCCGCGCTGATCGACGCCCTCGAGCAATCTGGCATCGTCTCCCATTTCGTGACGCTGCATGTGGGACCAGGCACGTTTTTACCGGTGCGCGGCGAGGACACCGATGAGCACAAGATGCATGCGGAGTACGGATCGGTCAGCACGGACACGGCTTTTGCCTTGAATGCGATCAAGGCGCGCGGCAACAAGATCGTCGCCGTCGGCACCACGGCTTTGCGACTTTTGGAGAGCGCGGCGGACGAGTTCGGCACCTTGAAGCCGTTTGCCGGCGAGACGGATATCTTCATCACGCCCGGCTATCGCTTCTGCTTCGTGGATCGCCTGTTGACCAATTTTCATTTGCCGCGCTCGACCCTGTTCATGCTGGTTTCGGCGTTCTCGGGCCTCGACACCATGAAACTCGCCTATGCGCATGCGATCAAAGAGCGCTACCGTTTCTACTCCTATGGCGATGCTTGCCTGCTCAGCCCGGAGGAGCGGCTATGAGCGCGTTGTTCTCGTTTGCGGTGAGCGCGCAGGACGGCGCGGCGCGAACCGGCGCCATCACCAGCCCACGCGGGGTGATCCGTACGCCGGCCTTCATGCCGGTCGGTACCGCGGCCACGGTCAAGGCGATGTTCCCGGAGGACGTGGCGTCCACGGGTGCCGACATCATCCTCGGCAACACCTATCACTTGATGTTGCGGCCCGGCGCGGAACGCGTCGCCAAGCTCGGCGGGCTGCACACATTCATGCATTGGGACAAGCCCATCCTCACCGACAGCGGCGGCTACCAGGTCATGTCACTGGCGAAGCTGCGGCGGATCACGGAGGAGGGCGTGACTTTCCAGTCGCATCTGGACGGGGCCACGGTGTCCCTGACGCCGGAGCGGGCCATCGAGGTGCAGTGTCTCCTCGGCAGCGACATTCAGATGGTGCTTGATGAGTGTACGCCGCATCCTGCAACGCGCGATGAGGCGAAGGCATCGTTGGATCTGTCCATGCGCTGGGCCGAACGCTCCAAGGCGGCGTTCGGGAAGATGACGGCACCCGGCCAAGCGCTGTTTGGCATCGTCCAAGGCAGCGTCTATGCGGACTTACGCGAGGAGAGCGCCCGCGCGCTGATGGATATCGGCTTTCCGGGCTATGCCGTCGGCGGGCTGGCGGTGGGCGAGGGGCAAGAGGCCATGTTCGACATGGTCGAGGTCAGCACCGCGCTCCTGCCGCAAGACCGTCCGCGCTATCTCATGGGCGTCGGCACGCCGCAGGACATGCTGGGCGCCATTGCCCGGGGCATGGACATGTTCGATTGCGTCATGCCGACCCGCTCCGGGCGCCACGGCCAAGCCTTCACCTGGGGCGGACGGGTGAACTTGCGCAATGCCCGCTTTGCGGAGGACCCAAGTCCGCTCGATCCGGAAAGCGCCTGTCCCGCCGCGCAATATGAACGCGCCTATCTGCATCACCTGGTGAAGTCGGGCGAGATGCTCGGGTCGATGCTCGTGTCTTACGCGAACGTGCAGTTCTATCAGGAGCTCATGGCGCACGCGCGCCAAGCGATCGCGGACAAGACCTTCGCCGCCTTTGCCGAAGACGTCGCTCAACGCTATGCGTGCAGTGAAGCGGACTAAAGGCTTACTGCGGATCCACCTGCGCGGCCGGGCCTTCTTTCTGGGCCTTGCGTTCGCGCGCCAACAGATAAAGCCCGGCAAGGATGACGATGGCGCCGCCGGCGAGCGTCCACAGTGTGGGAATGTCGTCGAACAGGAGGAATCCGGCCGCCGACATCCAGATCAAGCCGAGATAGATATACGGCGCGAGCACACCGGCCGGCGCAATGCGGTGGGCCAGGATCAAAAACCAGTGGCCAAGACCGCCCCAGAAGCCCAGCGTGGCGAACAGAACCCACACGCTCCATTCCTCCGGGCTCTGCCAGGCCGCGAGGCCGAACGGCGTCATCACGGCGACGCCCACGAGCGGCGTATAGGTCTGCGTGACCGAAGGCGGGTCGAACGCCGCAAGGTAGCGTGTGGCGACGTTATACAGCGCATAGCCGATGGTCGCGCCTAAGGTGAACAACATGGCCCATTGGAATGTGCCGATCCCCGGATGCATGACGACGAGAACGCCGATGAAGCCGGCGACGATGGCGACCAGACGGTGCCAGCCGACCCACTCACCAAGCAGCGGTCCGGCGAGCGCGGCCACCAGCAAGGGCGTGATGAAGAAGATCGTGATGTTTTGATCGAGCTGGAGATATTTCAGCGCGACGAAGTTGAGCGCGGTGGTCAGGATCATGAGCCCCGAGCGGACGATCTGAACGAACGGCTTGGCGGACCGTAGCGACGGGGCAAGCGCTAACGGCCACAACACGACGGCGCTGAACACCACATGCCCAGCAAAGCGCAGCCAGGTGATCTGAGCAACGGGCACATCCTTCGTGTCCGCTAGATACTTCGCCGTGGTGTCGAGCGCGGTGAAGCACATCGTGGCCAACACCATCAGGCCAATGGCCTTGAAGACCTGGGATTGGTCGGCTTGTGGGGCGGAAGGGGGTAAGGTCATTTAAGGCGGCTCATGGAGACGCCTTGTGTGCACCAAACTGTGCCAAAGCGCCATCCGCCGATAAAAGAAGTGGCCGCTTCGATGGAGGACAACATTGGCTGACGTTCGCGCGATCTGCGCCATAGGCATGCGAGGGCAGCTCGGCCTGGATGGCCGGCTCCCCTGGGAAGGCAACAAGGGGCGGGAATTTGTCGCCGACGTTGCCAGGTTCTTCGACGTGACACGGGGTCACGTTATCATCGCAGGTCCCAAAACGGCCGGCTCGATCCCGGCCTTTGCCTACGAAGACCGCACCATTGTCGAGATCCGTTCGATCCATCATCCCGAGGAGGTCCTCGGCTGGTTTCCCGACCGGGTCGTCTATGTGGGCGGAGGGCCGCCAGTGTGGGACGTCTATGCGCCGTTTATTCGCCACTGGGACATCAACCGTTTGCCGTATGACGGCGAGGCAGATCGCTGGTTCGATCCGGCCTGGCTAGTCGCGGTTGAAGACACAGCCTGAAATCGCCGCATTTCGCCGGTACCCGGCCTCCGCGAAAAGATGTTCCGTGCTGCGAGGGTCAAGGCTAACATTTGTTGGCGGCGCGTAAGGAGATCGGCATAGCTTCCACCGAACCAGAGTTCACCGCCGAACAGATCGGCTGGCGGTTCACCGTCGGCACGATCGTCTTGGTGGGGGCCTATATCGCCTGGCCGATGATTCCGGTGGTCATGGCAACCGATCTCGAGCCCGGATTGAAGGCGGCGATTTCGGGCGTGCTTGGCGCCACGCCCTTTCTGTCGAAGTTCGTGGCCGCCGCCATCATGGGCAAGCCCGCCTATTACTTCTTGAAGCGCACGGTTTACCAGCGGTTGCGCCGCCGCTTCGCCGGAACCCCGGCCGAATAAGCGCGCCCCACGCTCGATCCAACTCTTTCGCTCCAGTCCATGGCGCGTGGCGATCACGCGCCCGTCATCGATGCGTCACGACAGGTGCCGCGGGAGTGAGAAAAGCGTGTCGAAACTTGCCGGAGTGTTGAGTTTTACGTGATTGGGAAGAGTGGTCTCTTCACGTGCGTGACGGCAATCATGCCGCACACATTTGAGGAGAAACCCCCATGAAGAGACTCGTTCTCGCAGCAACCTTGGTCGCAACCTTCGCGGCTCCGGCCCTGGCCATGAACTCCTTCTACGTCATGTTCGATAACAAGACGAAGACGTGCTCCGTCACCAAGACGCCGCTGAGCGACACGGCCAAGTTCGCCATGATGGGCGAATACGGCAGCGAAGCCGACGCGCGCATGGCCATGAAGGGCATGATGTCCTGCAAGTAGCCGGTCTTTGAGCAGGCCGGCCTCTTTAGGTCGAAACTTCAGCTGCACAGCCGCTCCTTCGGGGGGCGGCTGTGTTGCGTTCCGGCGGGGTCCTGCCGTTCACGCCAGGAGCGTCCACGCAATGAAAAACCCCGGCCGGGGAGAGCCCGACCGGGGTTTTTGGCATTTGCCGGAGAGATAGATCTTGAAGGGCTATCTCGTCGTCAATTTAGCCGAGCTTCAACGGCTCAACGATAACGGCTTTCTCGTGATGGCCAAAGCAACCGCCGAGGCCGATGGTTGCAGAGATGATAAGAGCAGCAGCTATGAACAGACGCATGGTTGGTCCCCCGTTTGTTTTGTGTAATCGATTCTGGCTTCACTATAACGGTCCTTGCCCTGAAATGCTGTGACACATAAGTCACGCTCCACCCCAAAATGTTTCCGCGCCCGAAAGGGCTGGAAGTACCTGAAATAGTGGAGGTTTTGGGATGCGGCGGCGCCCAGACCCGGGCGCGCTAGGCCTCGGGCGGCCCGCTAGGGGGCCTGGAATGGCCCCGTGCTGCCGTGTTCTCACACCCAAAGTGCCAGGCTGGGAGATGGCCGGGTCGTGATTATCGGCCTAATGGGCGCTAAGCTTCGATGCGGCATCGCTGGCAATGCAGGGGAGGTAACCCACTATGGCAATTGGGGTTTTGGTCGATTTGCCCGGGTTTATGCAGGAGCAATACGATCTTATTGCGCCACGCCCAGGTGCGGATTGAGGGCAACCAAAAACGAAGGCCCGACGGTCAGGCGCGATGATTGGCGGGTCCTTCAGGCGCCTTTAGTGCTGCTTCCGTGGTCCAAGGGAAAAACATGGGGCAAGGCTTCGTGATATCGGGCACGATGAGGTCAAGCCCTGGATGGCTCAGTTCCTCATTCATGAGGAGAAGCGAGAGCCAAAGGGCACAGCCCCCATAGTGTACACAATCCGAGCAACGGCTTGTGTCCCGGAATTCGTTGAGTTCGGCGACTGTGTAACGGCCCATAGTCCATTGACCAGCAAGGGGCGTCATCTCGAACCAAGAGACCCTACCATGGGCAACGCCCGATTTTGTGGTGCATTGGCCCACGCTGTTGAAATAGGGAATGAGTGGCGACCTGATCCGAGGGCAGGGGGCCTGCGTATTTATAGGTAAGCAACGTGGCCCTAGATGGTGTTCCCCGACACCAGGCTCTCCCCCGTCACGATGTGGTTCCCAGTAGCCCCGGCGCGCCCCTTCCTTTGGCGTCGGGGCTTTTTTGTATGCAGAGGCTGCCTGTAGGCCCCGCCGGGTGCCTTAGGGGGTGCCTTAGAGCTTCTCGGGATTGGAGGGAGTGATCTAAGTCATTGATTTTAATGGTGAGCCCGGTAGGTCTCGAACCTGCGACCCTCTGATTAAAAGTCAAATACGAGGGCATTTCAGAGCCTAACAAATCAGAAAAATTTTTGGGATCAGAAGCCGGCACTTCCGCCCTTGATTTTTTCGAAGGCCTCAGCAGCCCTTCTTGCATAAGTCTTTGGCCAATTTTCAAAATAGACGAGAGATGTAGCGCTGTTGAAACAGTATGTCTTGTTGTCGTCCGGATCTGTGTAGTTGATCGAGCAATCGGTGTGTATGAGAGCGCCGCTAATAAGCCCGATCGGATCATAGTTATCAAATTCGCCACGCAAGTCCTTCGGCGCATAGGACTTCCAGATACCGACGTCTGTAGCGTCAGATCGGGATCCCATGCTCGTCTCTTCCGCCGCACCCAAAGTCGGCAACACCGTGATAAGTGCGAGAATGCAAAGTCCAAAGCATCTATAAGCCACTGCGGCCCTCCTTTGGAACTGCTACAGTGTTGTATGATACTGACAACAGCCAGCATTTGCCAGCTGGCGGCGGAGGATCATTAGCGAACCTGTCTGCCGGATTACGAGGTCCAGTTTACGCCCCTAAGCCCACATCCCCGGCCTCCCGATTGGGGTCTGCTACGTGCTATAAGCGGACCTCACTCTGCGACCTGAAGAGCAGCTTGACGATGCATCAGTACCCCGTGAAGTTAGACAAACCATGGCAAGCCAAAAAGCCGTCGTCGTAAGGGCTCCAGGAGGACTCGACCAACTCGAGCGACGTGATGTCTCCGATCCCGGCCAGCCCGGGGCGGGCCAGATCCGTGTCGAATTGCATGCGTCCTCGCTGAACTTCCACGACCTGCTGGTCGCCAATGGTGGCATTCCTGCGGCCGACGGCCGAGTACTTATGGCAGACGCCGCTGGCAAAGTTGAAGCCGTCGGCGAAGGCGTCACTGAATTTGAGGTCGGCGACAATGTCGTGTCGGTCTTCTTCCCGCAATGGCAGGACGGCCTTCCATTCGATGAGGTGGGCAACTTTCGTGGCACTCCAGGCGATGGCATCGACGGGTATGCCACAGAGTATGCAGTACGTGCCGCCACAGACTTCACCCTCGCCCCGCGAGGTTGGAGTCATGCGGAGGCGGCAACAATCACCACCGCCGGTCTGACCGCCTGGCGCGCCCTCATTGTCGACGGTCAGCTCAAGGCAGGCACAAGCGTTCTGGTATTGGGCACAGGCGGCGTGTCGATCGCTGCGCTGCAAATCGCTAAGGCTATGGGCGCCTCAGTTATCGCCACATCGTCCTCGGAGCAGAAGCTAGAGCATCTTCGGGCGCTCGGTGCCGACAATGTTATCAACTACCGGCTGACTCCGGACTGGGGCCGCGAAGTCCTCGCGCTGACTGGCGGGCATGGTGTCGACCATGTCATCGAGGTGGGCGGACCCGGCACGCTAGAACAGTCGATCAAAGCTGTGCGTGTCGGAGGTCACATCGCATTGATCGGCATCCTGACGGGACGCCAGGGGAATGTGCCTACCATGACACTAATGGCGAAACAGGCCCGACTCCAGGGACTTATTGTTGGGAACCGCCGTCAGCAGCAGGACTACGTGACCGCGCTGGAGCAGACCGGTATACGCCCGGTGATCGATCGCAGCTTTCCGCTCGAAGAGCTGGCCGATGCATTCCGCTTCCAGGAAAGCGGGGGTCATTTCGGAAAAATTGCGATTGAGTGGTGAGGGGGGTACCCGCGGCCAACCTGAGTTGGACAATCTCAAGGGTAAGACGACTACACAAGCGTGCTGAACATGGGTCAACAGCAGACCGGACGCATGCCGGGCGTTGCGCCTTGTCGATCATCCGATTCTTACAAGCAATCGTCCCAGAATCGTGAAAGCGCTAAAACAAACACTAAACCAACGCCTGAGCCGTTAGCGCTACGCGCTTAGTTTGGCCCAGCATCTGCCGCAATGATTTGCTCAATCACACTCACCATATTGGTCGACTGAATCCTGGGGCGACGGTATAGAGGGTGGTAAGGCGCACCGGAGCGGTCGATGTAGGCCGCGCTCATACCTGCGACCATCGCGCCATGAGTATCCCAATCATGGGCTGCTATGAGCCGCAAATCGCGGATGGGCCGGTCGAGACGTGCGGCGGCAAATTTGTAGACTTTGCTATCGGGTTTGAAGCCTCCGGCCTCCTCGACCGAGATCACTATGTCAAAATTCTCCGCCAGCCCAGAGTTGGCGATCTGTTTAGTCACCAAACTCGAAGATGAATTGGAAAAAGCAACGGTACGATAGCCGCTTGATTGCAAGCGCTGTAAGGTCGGCTGCACGTCAGCATGTGGTCTCAGGCTCGCAAAGTCGCCGAGGATTTGTCCTCGATCCTCATCGGAGATTGTCCGATCGTGTAGCGTAGCGATCTTGTCCAACATCACGCTGGCTAATTCAGCAAAACCCGTTTTGACTCCGGTCAGCGCGCATACGGTAGAAGTATGAAGCAACATGACAAACCATGTACGCGCCAGAGCTTGATCGCCAAGTGCCGTAGCAAATCTCGGCATCAGGGTTGCAAGATCGAGAACGGTTTCATTTATATCGAACAACACAGTGTCGCGCGGCAAGTGCAGACTCCAGCTCGTTTCGTCTATACCTTCCGTGAGGTTCAGACTGTCGCCACTTGGCTTGCTTCCGCTAGCCGCCGTATCCTAGACCCCTCACCGCGGTTCGGATCTCTTCGAGGACTGTTGGATCATCGATCGTGGCAGGCATTCTGAACTTTTCGCTATCGGTGATCTTCGCCATGGTGCCACGCAAAATCTTGCCCGAGCGGGTCTTCGGGAGGCGCTCAACCACGCAGGCGAGCTTGAATGCTGCAACGGGGCCTATTTGGCTGCGTACCTGGGCAATGGCTTCCTCGACGATCTCCTCTTGGGGTCGATCTACTCCGCTATTGAGGCAAAGAAACCCCATAGGCAACTGCCCCTTAAGTTCGTCGGCAACCCCAATCACGGCACATTCCGCCACGTCTGGAAGAGCTGACAGCACCTCCTCGATCGCACCGGTCGACAGCCTGTGTCCCGCGACGTTTATGACGTCATCGGTACGAGCCATAACGTAGACATAGCCGTCCTCATCGATTATCCCCGCATCACTCGTATCGTAGTAGCCCGGGAATCTTTTGAGATAACTGTCCCGATACCGCTCCTCTGCCTGCCACAGCGTCTGCAGGCACCCTGGCGGCATCGGCAGCTTGATCGCAATGGTCCCGAGCTGGCCCCGAGGTACTTCGTGCGCGTCTTCTCCGAGGACCTTCACATCATACCCTGGCATCGGCACGCAGGACGAGCCAACCTTCACCGGCAACGGCTCCAGCCCCATTGGGTTGCCTGCGATCGTCCAGCCGGTCTCGGTCTGCCACCAGTGGTCGATAACCGGTACGCCAAGCATATCCTGCGCCCAATGAATCGTGTCGGGATCAGCTCTCTCTCCGGCAAGGAACAGATATTTCAGGCAATTTAGATCGTGCTTACGGATGAACCCACCCTTGGGGTCCACTCTCTTGATCGCCCGTAATGCGGTTGGCGCAGTGAAGAGAACCTTGACCCCGTGCTCCGAAATCACGCGCCAGAAGGTCCCCGCATCGGGCGTACCTACCGGTTTACCTTCGAAGACCACTGTCGTTGCGCCATGTATCAGCGGCGCATAGCAGATATAGGAATGACCCACGACCCAACCGACGTCAGAAGCGGTCCAACACACGTCGCCCGGATCGATATCGTAGATGTTCTTCATCGTCCAGCTTAGCGCCACGGCGTGACCAGCGCTCGGCCGCGGCACACCCTTGGGCCGGCCCGTCGTGCCCGAGGTATAAAGAATGTAGAGTGGCTCGTCTCCCAAGACTGGAACGCACTCGGCCGGCTCCGCCCCGCGCTGGAAGGCGAACCACTCGACATCCCGCTCCCCCAATTCGGCGGGCCGCTGCTCGCGCTGAAAGATCACGCAGAATTCGGGCTTATGGCCAGCTTGCTGGATTGCGCCATCTAGAAGCGGCTTGTAGGGCACGACCCGCCCGGGCTCTATTCCACAGGACCCGGCGATGATAGCCTTCGGCTTCGCGTCATCGATCCGGACCGCGAGTTCGTGAGCTGCGAACCCCCCAAACACAACAGAGTGCACAGCACCGATTCGCGCGCAGGCGAGCATCGCGATGAGCGCTTCTGGCACCATCGGCATGTAAATGACGACTCGATCGCCTTTTTCTACACCGCGCGACCGCAGAGCGCCGCCCAACCGCGCTACCTCCGTCTGAAGCTCGGCATAGGTGATCGTCCGCTTTGTGGCTGTGACTGGGCTGTCATAGATGATTGCCGCCTGCTGCCCACGACCCGCCTCAACATTGCGGTCTACCGCGTTCCAGCAGGTGTTCATCACGCCATCGGGATACCAAGCAAAGATCGGCGCTCTGCTATCGTCTAGCACCGTTCGAGGCGGCTTAATCCAGTCCAACGCCTCGGCGGCAGTCGCCCAGAACCTACATGGATCAGCGGCCCAGGCTTCATAGGCTTCCTTATATCCCATGTCCTGTTTCTATCGAGTCCGGCCACTTTGTGCCAGATAGGAAGCCCGATCTTCTTCGTTCAGCCTTTCCGTCTTGAGGAGGCTCCCGATCGACTGAGATGTCCGCATTGGGTCGTTAGGCGACATCAGAACGCGACCTGGTCACGTCCGCTTTGCATGCGAAAGCAGACATACTCAGCTTCGTCACTGAGGTCCGTTAAGTGCCATTAGCGGACATTAGGCTTGGCTCCGCGTGCTAAAGCTTCATCGGAAGGCCCCGACCCGAGTCAAGCGTTGCCCGGTCATACTATGCTGAAATACTTGCGGACTAAGATGGCCAGGGCCCAAGACACCAAGGG
>NZ_JBFFQD010000060.1:0-10847 GCF_041573655.1 Methyloceanibacter sp. | reverse complement strand
CGAGTCAAACGGCACTTTGAGTTCAGTAGCGATCTCTGCGATGAGAAGTGGTGCCGCGCCTTTAATGCGGTCCCCTCTTTTAAAGGCCATGATCGGATAGTCAGGATGGCCAGTCGCAACGATCCTCGTGCAGGTTTCGTCTGGGGCCGCTTCACTCGGTAGGCTTGTTACCGACATGACTGCCGCAAGAACTAAAGGTGCGAGATAGCGCATTGAGTTGCTCCTCCGCATGTGGCTGCGCCTTACGTTAGATATTGTAGCGCACTTTGAGCGGCCTAGGCCCGGCCTGCGTCCGCATTCAGACCAGGCCCTCTAACCGCATCAGACGAGTGAAGGGTGATCACTAGGCCTAGTGCGGCGTTGCTATTTGACTGCTGGGAGATGCGTTGCGGCTTTGATGCTGGTCAAGATCGGCATCCGGCTCAGAGCGGCTCGCCAGGATGCGCCAGGAGCGGCGGGAGCAACCTTCCATGATGCCTAGAGCCTGGAGAACACTCCCCGGCTCTGGGGGCCTTTAGCACGACATCCCCGGCCTTCCGTTCTGGTGGCCTTTCTTGTTCTAGGGACTGTCACTTGAGACCGGCCCGAGGCGCGTTGCGCGTTCCGTGATGGAGAGCTTGCGCTTTGTGCGGTAATCCGTACACAGAGCAATTTTCATCCGACTACGGACGATCCGTTTCTGTTAGCCCGGAGCTAGGCGGCGGCGGTGCCGGGTGCCTGTTAGACGGCTGTTAGCCAGTCGTTAGCCCGAAAGGAGCGGCGGGCTAACGGGCCGACCGCGATAGGGTAAAAATGGCTGAAAAGCTGGTGCCCCAGGCCGGACTCGAACCAGCACACCCTTACGGATAACAGATTTTGAGTCTGTCGCGTCTACCATTCCGCCACTGGGGCTAGGCCGGGGAACATGCGGGAAGCGTCGCCCCCGGTCAACTCTCAGCAGCAGCGAATGGACAAGCGGGCGGCACCCCGCTAAGCAGAGCGCCATGTTTAGGCGGGCCTATGACAAGATGATGGAGCTCGCCGCTCATCGCAACGCGCCGTGGGCGCTGGCGGGCGTGTCATTCATCGAGAGCTCGGTCTTCCCGATCCCTCCGGATGTCATGCTCATCCCTATGGTGCTGGCGGAGCGGCGGAAGGCTTGGCTGTTCGCCGGGATCGCCACCGCGGCGTCCGTGCTCGGCGGCATCTTCGGCTATCTCATCGGCTACTTTCTATTTGAGACCGTCGGCCAGCCGATCCTCAATTTCTACGGGTATGGCGAGAAGTTCCAAGATTTCGCCGCGCGCTATAACGACTACGGCGCATGGATCGTATTCATCGCCGGCGTCACGCCCTTTCCGTACAAGGTCATCACCATTGCCAGCGGCGTGACGCAGCTGAACTTCTTCGTGTTCATGATCGCGAGCATTGCCGCGCGGGGCTTGCGCTTCTTTGTCGTGGCGGGGCTGCTCTACTGGTTCGGTCCGCCGATCCGAACCTTCATCGACAAATATTTCGGCATCCTGTCGATTGTGTTCGTGGCGCTGTTGATCGGCGGCTTCGTGCTCATCAAATACGTGCTGTGAGTATAGCAAGCGACAAAGACACGTTGGCGGGGCAGATGATGGCGGTGAGCGCCATTGTCTTCGGCGCCGCGTTGCTGACGATCCTGGCGGCCCACGCCTTCGAGCAGTTCGGCGGCTACGCGCCGTGCCCGCTCTGTCTGCAAGAGCGCTACGCCTATTACTTCGGCGTGCTGGCAGCGGTCATTGCGTTCTTCGCCGCGCGGAGCGAGACCTTCGGCTTCGCCCGGCTGGTGCTGGTGCTAATCGCCATTGGCTTCCTCATCAATGCGGGGCTCGGCGTCTACCACGCGGGCGCGGAGTGGAAGTGGTGGCCGGGGCCCGACACTTGCGCCGGCGGGTTCGATCTCATCTGGGGCAGCGACGGCATCGTCGATACGCCGGTGATCCGCTGCGACGAGGCCCCTTGGCATTTTCTCGGGCTCTCCTTCGCCGGCTGGAACGCCGTAGTTTCCGCCGCCCTGGCACTGGTCGCCCTGTTTGGCGCCACGCGGCGCGCCTAAGCGCTCCGCTCACGAAAGTTTCAAGCGCCTTGATTGGCGCGGCCCAAGCGGGGACTGCTATCACGGCAGGGAAGAATTCCTGCTTGGAGGTCCAAAATGACCGAGATTCGTGCCCTTTTTGCTGGGCTAGCTGCCCTCATTCTCGTCGGTTCGGTGCCCGCCACGGCCGCCGAGTGGAAGGCGTATAGCCCCGAGGCGCTCGCCGCCGCGCAGGCTGACGGCAAGCCCATCCTGGTCGACGTGTTCGCGGCGTGGTGCCCCACGTGCCGGGCCCAGAACCCGATCCTCGTCAAGCTGACCAAGCAGCCGAAGTACAAGGATCTCCTCGTGCTGAAGGCTGACTTCGACGCGCAGAAAGAAGATTTGCGGGCCCTCAACGTGCGCTCCCAGAGCACGCTGATCGTGTTCAAGGGCGACAAAGAGATCGACCGCTCAGTCGGCTCCACCAACGAACTCTCCATTGAGGGGATGCTCGACAAGACGCTTTAGGCGTCCCCGATAGGCGTTCGATAATGATTGGCACACTCGGCCTTGCGTTTCTCGCCGGCATCCTGTCGATCCTGTCGCCGTGCGTGCTGCCGCTGCTGCCCATCGTGCTGGGCACGGCGCAGGCCGAGCATCGCCTTGGGCCAGTCGCGCTTGCCGCCGGCCTGGCCGTTTCCTTCACCGCGATCGGGCTGTTCGTCGCCACCATCGGCTTTGCCATCGGTCTCGACACCGATGTGTTCCGTTTGCTCGCGGCAGTGCTGCTGATCACTGTCGGGGTCGTGCTGCTCGTGCCGAGCCTACAAGCGCAAGTCGCCGTGGCGGCCGGTCCCGTCGGCAATTGGGTCGACGACCGTTTCGGCGGGTTCAACGCCACGAGCCTGTGGGGTCAGTTCGGACTGGGGCTGCTGCTTGGTGCGGTGTGGGTGCCGTGCGTGGGGCCAACGCTTGGTGCGGCGTCAATCCTTGCTGCCAAGGGTGAGCATCTCGGGCAGGTGGCGCTCACCATGCTTGCGTTCGGAGTTGGCGCGGCGTTGCCGCTCATGGTGTTGGGCTTTGCCTCGCGCGAGGCCATGCAGCGCTGGCGTGGGCGTCTCGCAGAAGCTGGCAAAGGCGGCAAGATGCTGCTTGGCGCACTTCTCGTCGCGGTGGGACTGCTGGTGGCGACCGGCGCCGACAAGAAATTGGAAGCGTTCTTGGTCGAGGCTTCGCCGCAATGGCTGACGAACCTGACGACGCGCTACTAATAAGACACTCGGCCTACGGCTCCAGCTCGGTATCCCAGTAAAGATAGTCGAGCCAGCTTTCGTGCAGATAGTTCGGCGGGAACAGCCGCCCGTTGCGGTGCAATTCGAACACCGTCGGCCGGTAGGGCTTCTGCGCCGGCCACATCTTGGCGCGGGTCGGCATCTCACCGCCTTTGGCGAGATTGCACGGCGCGCAGGCCGTGACCACGTTCTCCCACCTTGTGAGCCCGCCCCGGGAGCGGGGGATCAGATGATCGAAGGTGAGCTCCTGCCTGTCGCCGCAATATTGGCAGGTGAAGCGGTCGCGCAGGAACACGTTAAACCGGGTGAAGGCGGGATAGAGCGCCGGGCGCACGTAACTCTTCAGCGAGACGACACTGGGAAGCTTCATCTCGAACGACGGCGAGTGTACGGCGTGCTCGTACTCGGAGACGATGTTGACGCGGTCGAGGAACACGGCCTTCACCGCGTCCTGCCAACCCCATAGCGATAGAGGGTAGTAAGAGAGGGGCCGATAATCGGCATTCAGCACGAGTGCGGGATAGGTCCCGGGAGCGGCCGATGCTGTTGCGACGTTCAAGGCCAAAAGGTCCTCGTTACTGCCCGTCGCACTCGGGGTTCCCAGCTCGTCTGTCGCGCGAGATACTATAAGGACGTGTCATGAATGTGAAGGGCCCCACATGCTGTGGTTTACCATTCACGAGCCCCTATGGCGTGGTTGCGCCCGCATCAGCGAAGGCCTGACGCAAGAAGTTGCCGCCGAGGCGCAATCCCTCCCCGTCAATGCCGTGTCCGATGCCTTGTGAAACATGCCACTCCACGGGGTGGCCGGCTTGGCTAAGGGCTTCGCGGGCCATGTGCATGGCATCGACCGGAATCACTTCGTCCCTGTCGCCGTGCACCAGGAGGATGGCGGGGCCTTGGCCCGGCGCCGGTAAGGCCTCGAGCGTCGCCAACGCGCCTGAATAGCCGACGATGGCCTTGGGCGGGGCGTTGCGGGCAAGGCCGACAGCCAAGGCCATCATGGTGCCCTGGCTGAACCCGACAAGGGCGAGGGCGCTAGCCGGCAGGTCGTGCCTGGCGAGCTCGGCGTCGAGAAAGGCATTCAGCGCGGGTGCGGCGCTCTTCACGCCCTCGGCGATGATCGACATGTCGCCCATGGAGAGGTCGAACCACTGCCGGCCCATTGGCGACATGGCGCACGGCTCCGGCGCATTGGGCGAGACGAACGTGGCGTGCGGCAGGAGGCTTGCCCACTCCCGCCCCAAGCCGATCAGGTCGTTGCCGTCGGCGCCATAGCCGTGGAGGAACACCACGAGCTGCTGTGCGCTGCCGCCCGCGGCCGGCGGCAGGCGCGGCCCATCAAGTCCCGGCAAGGTCATGTGTGTGAACCCGCTCCCCGCACCTAGTCGCTGTCGGCGACGTCCTTGGCCGAGTCGGCGTTGAGCTGGCCATACATTTGCGGACCGATGTCGCTGAGAAGACCGAGTTGCGTCTCGATGAAGTCGATATGCCCTTCTTCATCGCGCAGCAGTTCTTCGAACAGATCCATGCTCGCATAATCCTCTTCCTTTCGGCACGCGGCACGCGCTTCCATGTAGAGCGCGCGGGCGCCGTACTCGGCCTTGAGATCGCATTCGAGGATTTCCTTGATGTTCTGGCCGATCATCAAGGGATCGAGCTTCTGCATGTTGGGGAAGCCCTCGAGGAAGATGATGCGCGTCACCAGCTTGTCGGCGTGATGCATCTCTTCGATGGACTCCTCGCGCTCCTTCTGGGCGAGCTTGGTGTAGCCCCAGTCATCGAGCAGACGGTAGTGCAGCCAATACTGATTGACCGCGGTGAGTTCGCTGGTGAGCGCCTTGTTCAGGTACTCGATAACTGTTGGATTGCCCTTCATCGTGATCTCCTCTCAACCTTGCTGTTCATTGTGACGTGTTCTGTGGTGTCCGCCTAGTTCGCCGTGGGGCTGTTATCGAATGGTGACCGATGGGGAAGCGAGGCCGCGGAGCTCGGCCCCTCATCGTCGTAGCTGAGCATGAGCTTGGTGATGAGCGGCAGGCAACTGCCGCAGGACGGCTGCTTGCCGAGCGTCTTGTAGATGAGCCCCGGCGTGAGCACGACGAAGGGGTCCTTGGTACGTAGGGCCGAGACCGCATCGTGAATGTCCTGGGCTGAAATCATGGAACAGGAGCAGACGATCATGCTTTTCTCTATGACAGCGCGGGCGGATTGTCTCCACATCGCACGGCCGCCGCTGACCAATTCGGCCAGTTTTAGATTAGGATAATTCTAAAGTAGAAACCCTTTGGCGGCAAGGGACGTTGGCCCCGGTGAGGAAGCAGGCTATTTGCCGGCTTTCCCAGGCGGGCCTGCCGGGCTCCGCCAGTCATCCGCCCGGACGAGGGCATTCCCACCTTAGGACCTCATAAACCACGCAGTTTAGCTCGGATTTAAGCCGGGTCTGAGAACATGCGCCTCAACAACGGGGTCGAACAAGGCCTAGCAATGGGGGCGTATCATGCAAATCAACCGGGCTCAGCCGGCGAATACCAATGTGAAGATCGAAGGGCTCATGAGCGGGCTCGACGCGGAGCGTAAGGCCCGCGAGGCCGCAGAAGCCGCCGATGCGGCCAAGACCGGGCTGCTCGCGCTGATGGGCAGGGACCTGCGCGCGCGCCCATGGAATCGGCGGCCGCCATGGCCAACCAGCTTCTGTCCAGCCCGGCTGGCGTTTCCCAGCGGCACGATATTGAGACCTTCGCGCAGTCGGCGCGGGCGCTGTTCGATACGCTTCACGACGTTCTGGACTACGCAGATCTGGAGACCGGCGCGGCGGAAGTGGCCCTCGAGCCGTTCGACCTGCATGCGCTGGTGAAGGATGCAGCTTCGACTTTGCAAGCGCGCGCGGGCGCCAAGAGCCTGACCAGCGCGGTGGAGATGACCCCAGACTGTCCACGCTTCATCGTTGGCGACGTGCGCCGGGTGCGCCAAGTGCTCATGGGCCTGATCGAGGCCGCGCTGCAACGGACGACCGAAGGCTCGATTCGACTCTATGCCAGCGTCAACGAGGCGGCCCATCCCTTCACGGTGCGGTTCGACATCACCGATACGGGCGCCGGCCTCACCGAAGCGGAAATCGATAACTTGTTTCAGCCGTGCTCGGGCACATCGCGCGTGGGCGGCTCTCTTGGGCTGCCAATCGCGCTGCGCCTAGCCGAGGCGATGGGCGGCGGGCTTGGCTGCACCAGCGCGGTCGGGCAGGGCACGCTTCATTGGTTCACCTTCCAGTCTGTTGCCGCCGACGAGCAAGACGCGGCAAAGGCTGAAGCCGCGCCGAAACCGGAAACGCCGGCACCGCAGTCCGAGACAAAAGCCCCCCGCGAGGGAGCGCTGTCGGGTCACGTGCTGCTGGTCGAGGGCAACAGCGTCAATCGCATGCTGATCGGTGCCTATCTTGACGAGATCGGTCTCACCTACGAGACGGCCGACAATGGCGCGGCGGCGCTAATGTGCCTCGCGGCTCGGCCCTACGATCTCGTTCTCATGGACACGGTGCTGCCGGACTATGACGGCTCACAGATGGCAAAGCGCATCCGCACCATGCAGGCGCCGTCGTCGGACGTACCGATCGTCGGCATCACCGCATCTGGGTCCTCTGAGGATCTGCAGGGCCTCGTCGAGGCGGGCCTGAATGCGCGCGTGACGAAGCCGATCCAGGGCCGCGCCCTCTACGCTGCGCTTGTGCCGTTCCTGCCGGCGCAAGCCTAGCTCGCGTCAGGCCAGCGCGCGTCAGGCATTGTCCATCAGGACGCCGGCGAGCAGGATCAGGTAAGCGATCAGCAGCAAGCCGAGACCGTACGAGGTGAAGATCGGCAGCGGTACGATCATGCCGATCACCACGAGTGCGGCCAGGATGACGGAGATGAGAAAGGTCTGCCGGCGCGGCGTGCTCAGTTTGAAGTCCATGATGTCCCCCCCTTGATGCGCCTCTTTTGGCATGACGCCAGAAGAAAAATCAGCGTTGCCAGGACTCTAGCGGCAAAGTTGCTCCGCTGTCATGGCCCCTGAACCGGGGAATTTCTAAAGGTGCAGCTTTTCCTTGGCTTCCAGCGGCGGCACGGGAACGTCCGCCTCGGCCAGCACCTCGACCTTTTGGTCCACCAGATCGACGATCCCGGTCATGATCTCGTTGAGCTGGAAATCCTTCGGCGTATAGATGGCTGCGGCGCCGCACTGCTTGAGGACGTTGACGTCTTCGGCCGGAATGATGCCGCCGACAACGACCGGCACCTCGCCCATACCCGCCTCGCGCAGCTTCTGCACAACGTCGCGCACCAGGGACACGTGGGAGCCGGAGAGGATGGAAAGTCCCACGACATGGGCCTTGGCCTCTTTGGCTTGCTCCACGATTTGATCGGGGGTCAGGCGGATGCCGTCATAGACGACACTCATGCCGACATCGTCCGCGCGCACGGCGATCTGCTCGGCACCATTGGAATGGCCATCGAGGCCGGGCTTGCCGACGACGAAGGTGAGCGTGCGGCCGAGCTTGCCCGAGACTTGGCTCACCAGCTCGCGTACGTCTTGCAGGCGCGCCTCGTCGATCTCGTGCGAGGCGCCGATGCCGGTGGGCGCGCGATATTCACCGAAGACTTCGCGCAGCACCGCGCCCCATTCGCCGGTGGTAACGCCGGCCTTAGCGGCGGCGATCGACGGGGGCATGATGTTGCGGCCTTCGCTGGCCGCATCCTTCAGCTCGCGCAAAGTTTCGCGCACGCTCGCGTCATCGCGCTTCTGCCGCCAAGCTTGCAGCGCGGCGATCTGCTCGATCTCCACGGACTCCGGCACGGTGAGAATGCCTTCGACGCCAGAATCGAGCGGCGACGGTTCGGTCTCGGTATAGGCGTTGACGCCGACCAGTGTTTGATCGCCGCGCTCAATGTCGGCAATGCGCTCGGCGTTCGAAGCGATGAGTGACTCTTTCATGTAATCGATGGACGCCACGGCGCCGCCCATGGCATCGAGTTTGGCGAGTTCGGCGCAAGCCTGTTCCTTCAACTCCTCGACCTTGCGGTCGATCACTTCGGAGCCATCGAAGATGTCGGCGTATTCCAGGAGGTCGGTCTCGTAGGCGACGATCTGCTGCAGCCGCAGCGACCATTGCTGATCCCAGGGGCGCGGCAGGCCGAGTGCCTCGTTCCACGCAGGCAACTGCACGGCGCGGGCGCGGGCCTTCTTCGACAGCGTCACCGCCAGCATCGATAGCAGGATGCGGTAGACATTATTCTCGGGCTGCGGCTCGGTGAGGCCAAGCGAGTTCACCTGGACGCCATAGCGGAAGCGCCGGAATTTCGGCTCCTCGACGCCGTAGCGTTCGCGCGCGATCTCATCCCAGAGATCGACGAAGGCGCGCATCTTGCTCACCTCGGTAATGAAGCGAACGCCTGCATTGACGAAGAAGCTGATGGCGCCGACCACGCGCGGAAACTTCTCTTCCGGCACTTCGCCGGAGGCCTTGACCGCATCGAGGACGGCGATTGCCGTGGCCAGCGCGAAGGCGAGTTCCTGTGCCGGCGTCGCGCCTGCCTCCTGCAAATGATAGGAGCAGACATTGGTCGGGTTCCATTTCGGCAGCTCGCGGTTTGCAAAGACGATCACGTCCTTGATGAGCCGCAACGAAGGATCAGGCGGAAACACGTACGTGCCGCGCGACAGATACTCCTTGATGATGTCGTTCTGCACGGTGCCGGTCAGCTTGGTGCGATCGACGCCCTGCTCGTCGGCGAGTGACACGTAGAGCGACAGCAGCCAGGCGGCCGTGGCGTTGATCGTCATCGAGGTATTCATCTCGGCCAACGGGATGCCCTTGAGCAGGGCCCGCATGTCGCCGAGATGCGAGACGGGCACGCCCACCTTGCCGACCTCGCCCCGCGCCAGCGCCTCGTCGGAATCGTATCCGGTCTGGGTGGGCAGATCGAAGGCGATCGAAAGCCCAGTCTGCCCCTTGGACAGGTTCTTCCGGTAAAGCTCGTTGGAGGCCTTGGCGGTGGAGTGGCCCGCATAGGTGCGGAACATCCACGGCCTGTCGCGTTCGGTCTTGACGCTCATGATCTTCCTGAGGTTGGTGTGCGCTGCATCGAAGCATGCCCGATGCGCCTGGGCAATATCGGCTAAAAAGGTTCTAAAACGCCCAGCCCTTGGGTTCAAAGGCCCAAAGTGGGCCTCTTTGACGCAAAGGATCCCGATGCGCGTTTCGTCGCTGGGGATGAATCAACCCCTGGGCAGAGGCCCCGCTTTTTGCTAACCCTCCACACCGAATGAGGCAGCCCTGCCAAAAATAGGGCAATTCCATGAGAGCCCCGGCGCTTTTGGGGCGGGCTTAGGCTAAGTCTACGAGCCCGCAAACATGTTGCAGTTGCGAAACAGATCGATGACAATTGCCGCAATGCAAAAAGAGCGCCTTTAGAAAAAGGACTGGGGGGACCAACCGGATGAATGAGATGTCGATAGCTGAAGTTTCTCCAGAAACGTCCGCACCGACGGGTGAAGTCAAAGATCTCTACGAGATCGGCGAGATTCCCCCTCTCGGTCACGTGCCGAAGAACATGTACGCCTGGGCGATCCGCCAGGATCGTGAGGGTCCTCCGGACCAGGCCATGCAGGTCGAGGTGGTACCCACATGGGAGCTCGATTCCCATGACGTGCTGGTTCTCGTGATGGCCGCGGGCGTGAACTACAACGGCGTCTGGGCTTCGCTCGGTACGCCGGTCTCGATGTTCAACGTTCACAAGAACCCGTATCACATCGCGGGTTCCGATGCCTCGGGCATCGTTTGGGCCGTGGGCTCCAAGGTGAAGCGCTGGAAGGTCGGCGACGAAGTCGTCATTCACTGTAACCAGGACGACGGCGACGACGAGGAATGTAACGGCGGCGATCCGATGTTCTCGACGTCTCAGCGCATCTGGGGTTACGAGACCCCGGACGGCTCGTTCGCGCAGTTCGCTCGCGTTCAGGACCGCCAGCTTCTGCCGCGGCCGCAGCACCTCACCTGGGAGGAGGCCGCCTGCTACACGCTGACGCTCGCCACCTCCTATCGCATGCTGTTCGGCCATCGGCCGCATACGCTGAAGCCGGGCCATAACGTGCTGGTGTGGGGCGCCTCCGGCGGCCTGGGGTCCATGGCCATCCAGCTTTGCGCCACGGCCGGCGCCAACGCCATCGGCGTGGTGTCCGAAGACGACAAGCGCGACTACGTGATGTCGCTCGGCGCCAAGGGTGTCATTAACCGCAAGGACTTCGACTGCTGGGGCCAGCTGCCGAAGGTCGGCACACCCGAATACGACACCTGGTTCAAAGAAGCCCGCAAGTTCGGCAAGGCCATCTGGGACGTTACCGGCAAGGGCGTGAATGTCGACTGCGTGTTCGAGCATCCGGGCGAGGCGACCTTCCCGGTCTCTTGCTTCATCGTGAAGCGCGGCGGCATGGTCGTATTCTGCGCCGGCACCACCGGCTACAATCTCACCATGGATGCCCGTTACGTTTGGATG
>NZ_JBFFQD010000059.1:0-10960 GCF_041573655.1 Methyloceanibacter sp. | reverse complement strand
TGGCTGCGGCGAATGTCCGGCCTGCGAACTCCGCGCCAAGGGCTATTGGGAATGGCAAGCCTCCTCCAGCGGTCGCGCAACCAAAGCCGCTAAGTGACCGCCAGACAACGCTTGGTTCAGGCTGCGTTCAGGTGGGTTGCGACGTCTTGCTCGTGACGGCGGCGAACCCGACAATAAAAAGGCCGGCCACGAGAAGGCCAGCCGCTGTCGTCACCAACCCGCCGGAAAAGGTCATTCCGGGCAAGTACACGCCGCCCGGCGAGAAAAAGGCCGAGTAGCTCTGGATAGGTGGATCGCCCGGGCATCGCGCTCGATTCAGATGTCCGGGCGATTTTACGTTGCGGCACCTCGGCACTTGCTCGCGGGACGCGAAGGCGTCAAATTCCGCGCCAGATGTATACCGTCAAGGAAATCTACTACACGCTGCAAGGCGAAGGCGCCCAGGCCGGGCGGCCGGCGGTTTTCTGCCGCTTTGCGGGCTGCAATCTGTGGTCGGGCCGCGAGGTGGATCGGGCGCAGGCGATTTGCGATTTCTGCGACACGGACTTTGTTGGGACCGATGGTCCGGGCGGCGGCAAGTTCGCGGGCCCCGATGCCTTGGCGGTGGCTTGTCGCGAGACCTGGCGCGGCAATTCGGGCACGCCGCCCTTCGTCGTACTGACCGGCGGTGAGCCGATGCTGCAGGTCGATAAGGCGTTGGTCGATGCCTTTCACACAGTCGGCTTTGAGGTGGCCATCGAGACGAACGGCACCCTCCCCGTGCTCACCTCGATCGATTGGGTCTGCGTCAGTCCGAAGCCCGGCGCGCCGCTCCGGCAGCGCTCAGGCGATGAGCTGAAGCTGGTCTATCCGCAAGACAGGCTGTGGCCGGAGGAGGTCCAGACGCTCAATTTCAGCCATTACCTGCTGCAACCGTTGGACGATGGCACCGGCGGCGTCAAACATCTGCAGGCGGCCATTGATTATTGCCTGGCCCATCCCAAATGGCGCTTGAGTCTGCAGACCCACAAATTGCTGGGCCTGCCGTAAACGTCGCGAGGCTGCTCTAACCTCTGGTCCGGTCACGCGAAATCCCCTAAACAGCCCCTATGCGTATCTACAAAGAATTCTTCTTCGAGGCGGCGCACTTCTTGCCATCGGCGCCACCGGGTCACCCGAATTCGCGGGTGCATGGACACTCCTTCCGTGCGCGCATTAGCGTGGACGGCGAGCCCGACGAGGACACGGGCATCATCGTGCATTTCGATGAGTTGGACGCCGCCGTGGCGGAGGCGCGCGACGCGCTCGATCACCGCATGCTGAACGAGGTCGAGGGCCTGCAATATCCCACGCTGGAGCGCATCGCCATGTGGCTGTGGGACCGGCTGCACAACCGGCTTCCCGGCCTGGTCGAGATCGTGGTGGCGCGGGATTCCTGCCACGAGGGCTGCGTTTATCATGGACCGCCCATGCGGCTCGCTGCGGAGTAGACGATGACGCGCAAGATCACAGGCCTGCGGCAGCTTGGGCAAGAGACGAAAGTTCCTGGCTCGCCTGAAGAGGCGGTGCTGGAGCGCGTCCCCAACCCGCATGCGGACACGGCTTATGTGGCGCGTTTCACCGCGCCGGAGTTCACCTGCCTTTGTCCGGTGACGGGGCAACCGGACTTCGCACATTTCGTCATCGACTATGCGCCCGGCGCATGGCTCTTGGAGTCGAAGTCGTTCAAGCTGTTTCTAGCCAGCTTTCGCAATGCGAGCGCGTTCCATGAAGATGCGACCCTCACCATCGGTAAGCAGATCGTGGACTTGATCGAGCCGTCTTGGCTCAGGATCGGCGGTTATTGGTATCCGCGCGGCGGCATTCCCATCGACGTGTTTTGGCAGCATGGTACGCCGCCCGAAGGCGTCTGGATCCCCGACCAGGGCGTTGCGCCTTATCGGGGACGCGGTTGATCGGATGACCGACCTGGTCATCACCAACGGCGATGTTGCGGGCGAGCTCCTGCGCAAGACGCTGATCGGCGCCGAGGTCTTGCCTTGGCGTGACGTGTTGCACGAAGGGCCGGTGCCTCTCACCGACACGCGAGAGGCTCTTGCCAAGGCCCGCGCTGAATACTTGGCCGGTTTGGCCGGAAGTGATGTCGGCACCATAGAGTTCGAGATGACGGCGCGTGACCGCGGACTCGGCATTAGCGCTGAGTTCGATCGCGTCATGCTGTGGTTTGAGCACGACCTATACGACCAGCTGCAACTCTTGCAGGTCCTTGATTGGTTCGCCGATCATCCGCCTCAAGCCGGATTGCTTTCGCTGGTCCAGGTCGAGGACTATATCGGCCGCCAAGAACCTGACGCGATTCCGCAACTTGCGGCGTCTGCGGTGCCGGTCACGCAAGCGCAGCTCGATCTGGCCAAACGCGCATGGGCCGCTTTTCGTCAGCCGACTCCCGAAGCGTGGGCCGCGCTGCTCGATGAAGACCTCTCCGTGCTTCCGTTCTTGCACGCGGCTGTCGTGCGGATGCTGGAGGAACTTCCGGGAGTGGATGGTCTTTCCCGCACAGAGCGGCAGATGCTTGCAGCGATCGAAGCCGACGAGTCCGCGACCGCGCTCGGAGCCTTCGTCGCGGTGCAGAAGATGGAAGACGCCGAGTTCATGGGCGATTGGAGCTTCTGGCGATTGCTGGACCAGCTTGCGCTTGCCGACGAACCGTTGATTGCGGGATTGGAGTCCGCGCCGTTTCAGTATCAAGATCCCGAACTTGCAAAGGCCTATCTCACCAGCCGCTTGAGCCTGACATCGCTCGGCAAGGCGGTGCTTGCGGGCGGCGCCGATTGGGCCAAGCACCGCGCAGTGGATCACTGGTGGGGCGGCACGCACCTCACGGAAGACAATCTGTGGCGCTGGGATGGTGAAGCGGCGCGTCTCATTGCGCCGGCGTAAAACGTCTTAGGCTTGGGACTTCACTAAGCGGTCGATTTCTATCAATTCGGCAAGCAGCGGCTCCAGCTCTTTCAGCGGCACCATGTTGGGGCCGTCCGACGGCGCTGCGTCCGGGTCCTGGTGGGTCTCGATAAAGAGCCCCGACACGCCGACGGCCGTGGCCGCGCGCGACAGCACCGGCACGAAACGCCGCTCGCCACCACTCGAGGCGCCCTGCCCGCCAGGCTGCTGCACCGAATGGGTCGCGTCGAAAATCACCGGCGCGCCGGTTTCGGCGAGGATGGGCAGCGCGCGCATGTCAGAGACGAGCGTGTTGTAGCCAAACGACACGCCGCGCTCGGTGACAAGCACGTTGGGATTGCCGGCACTCGTCACCTTCGCCACCACGTGCCGCATGTCCCAAGGCGCCAAGAATTGTCCCTTCTTGACGTTCACGGGTTTGCCCGTCTTCGCCGCCGCCACGAGAAGATCGGTTTGGCGGCACAGAAAGGCCGGGATCTGCAGGACATCCGCCGCTTCAGCGGCAGGCGCACACTGCTCCGGCTCGTGCACGTCCGTGACGACGGGAAGCCCGGTCACCTCGCGAACCTCGGCAAAAATGGGGAGTGCTTGCTTGAGCCCGAGCCCCCGGGCGCCCGCCGCGCTGGTGCGGTTCGCCTTATCGAAGGACGACTTGTAGACGAGCCCGACGCCGAGTTTTGCGGCGATTTCTTTCAGCGCGCTGGCCATCTCCAGCGCATGGGCGCGGCTTTCCAAGACGCAAGGTCCCGCCATCAGCGCCAGCGGCAAGTCATTGCCGAACCTGACATTTCCGATGGCGACTTCGGCCGCTGGGGCGGGTTTCATGGCTTCGTTCATGGGCGATTTCCTTGGGGCGGACCATGGGGCTATGGCCCAGAGCCGTCAACGGGGAACCCTAGTTCTCGTGACGCCGCCATTTGGGGCGGCTCTTCTCATAGCGATACTTCACGCTCGGGATTTCAGGCAGCCAAGGCTCGCGCCGTATGGTCCAAAGCTCGTAGGTCGGCTCGAAGCCCCCGATGTCGTCGAGCGAGCCGGGATGCAGATAGAACTCGTCTGTCCGCCCGTACGTCGAATAGACCGGCGCCCCGCACTCGGCGCACGCATAGCGGCGGACATGTTCGGTGCTGGCGAAGGCAATCACGTCGCCGTCGACGCTCACCGCCTCCGGGTCGAACACCGCATAGAAGCTGAACGGCGCGCCATGCGCTTTCCGGCAGGTCAGGCAGTGGCACAGGCCAATGCGGTACGGCTCCCCCCTCGCCTCGACGCGCACCTGACCGCAGGCGCAGGAACCCTTGTGACGTGTCTCGGGCATGTCAGGTCGACGGCACTAGACCAAGCGGCTCTGCTCGACCGCCGCGCCAATGAACGACTCGAACAGCGGGTGCGGCGCGAAGGGCCGCGACTTCAGTTCGGGATGGAACTGAACGCCGATGAACCACGGATGCTCGGGAATCTCGACGATCTCCGGCAGAAGGCCGTCGGGAGAAAGGCCGGAGAATCGCAAGCCCGCCGCTTCCAGCTTATTGCGGTAGCGCATGTTGACTTCGTAACGGTGCCGATGGCGTTCGGAGATTTCCGTGCCGCCATAGATCTCCGCCACTTTGCTGCCTTTGGCGAGCGCCGCGTCAAAGGCGCCGAGCCGCATAGTGCCGCCGAGATTGCCGTTCTGCTCGCGGCGCTCCAGCTCGTCGCCCTTCATCCATTCGGTCATCAGGCCGATCACTGGTTCTGCCGAAGGCCCGAACTCTGTGGAGCTGGCGCCTTCGATGCCGGCGAGGTTGCGCGCGGCTTCTACCACGGCCATCTGCATGCCGAAGCAGATGCCGAAATAAGGAAGCTGCCTGGTGCGCGCAAAACGCGCGGCTTTGATCTTGCCCTCGGCGCCACGCTCACCGAACCCGCCCGGCACGAGAATGCCGTTGACGTTCTCCAGATAAGCGGCGGCGTCCTGGCTCTCGAAGATTTGCGCCTCGATCCACTCCAGATTGACCTTCACCTTGTTGGCGATGCCGCCATGCACGAGGGCTTCGTTCAGGGACTTATAGGCGTCCTGCAGCCCGGTATATTTGCCGACAATGGCGACGGTCACCTCGCCGTCCGGCTCGGCGATGGTCTCGGAGATTTGCCGCCACATGCGAAGATCGGGATCGGGCGCATCGGTAATGCCGAAGGCCGCGAGCAGCTCCCGGTCGAGCCCCTCTTCGTGATAGGCGATCGGCACGTCGTAAATGCTCGCCACGTCGAGCGCCTGGACGACCGCTTCGGGCCGCACGTTACAGAACAGCGCGATCTTGCGGCGCTCGTCGGGCGGAATGGTCCGGTCCGCGCGGCACAACAAGACATCCGGTTGGATACCGATGGAGCGCAGCTCCTTGACGGAATGCTGCGTCGGCTTGGTCTTGAGTTCGCCCGCGCTCGGGATGAACGGCAGCAGCGTTAGATGGATATAGGCGCTTTGGCCGCGTGGCAGCTCGTTGCCGAGCTGGCGGATGGCTTCGAAGAACGGCAGGCCCTCGATGTCGCCCACGGTGCCGCCGATCTCGCACAGGACAAAGTCGACATCCTCGTTGCCCGTGGTGACGAACGCCTTGATGGCGTCGGTCACGTGGGGAATGACCTGAACCGTGGACCCGAGATAGTCGCCGCGGCGCTCCTTAGCGATGATCTCCTGGTAGATGCGGCCCGTGGTGATGTTGTCTGCTTGGCTCGCCGGCCGACCGGTGAAGCGTTCGTAGTGCCCAAGGTCCAGATCGGTCTCAGCGCCGTCGTCGGTGACGAACACCTCGCCGTGCTGATAGGGGCTCATGGTTCCCGGATCGACGTTCAAGTAGGGGTCGAGCTTGCACAGGCGGACGCTAAAGCCCCGCGCCTGTAGAAGCGCTCCGAGCGCTGCCGAAGCGAGCCCCTTGCCTAGTGAGGAAACCACGCCGCCGGTAATGAAGACGTACCGCGCCATGGGCCTCGACCTTATACCGAGTCCACGCCAAGGCGTAGCCCCATCATGGGTGGGGAGACGTCTTGGAGCAGAATTTCTTGTGTGAAACGCCTATTGGGATTGCGGTGCTTGCGGCGCGGCGGGCGTATCCGATGTTTTGGGCGCTGGCGTGCCCGGAATCTGAAGCGGGTTCAGCCCACCTTCACCGCCGCTTCCCGACGGCAGGATGCTCGGCGTGTCGCCCCGCTGCTGGGTCGCCAGGATCGAGAGGGTCAGGCTGGTGACGAAGAAGCATGCCGCCAGGATGGCCGTCGTCTTGGTCAGGGCATTTCCGGCGCCGCGGCCAGTCATGAAGCCGCCGCCACCGGCGCCGCCACCGCCGCCAATACCAAGCGCGCCGCCTTCGGAGCGTTGGAGCAGGATGACGCCCACCATCGCGAGAGCGATCATGACGTGAATCAGCAGAATTACAGTACTCATTGTGTCGCCTTGTTCTCGGAAGGCGCTGTCTTATCCGAATCCGCTATCGCTTGGCTAGGCCCTGCTTCGGCTTCTTCGTCGGCAGCGGTCGTAATGTCGCCTTCTCCGGCGCTCTCCTCGCCTGCAGGCGGGTCGGCCTCGACGGTCTTGGTATCGGATCGAGAGGGGTTGCGCAGGGGTAGGAAGGACGTGGCTGCAACCCCTGCGAGAATCTTGGGCGCGCCGTCGGCGACGTATGTCGGTACGGCCGGCTTGCGGTCGGGAAGCGGTGGCGGCAGGGGCTTGGGAATGCGCACCCCGTCGGTCCGGCAGCGGAAGGCCACCTTCTCCTCCACCTGTAGATATTCGCGAATTTTCTCGATTTCTGCGGCGTCGTGGAGGTTCTCCTTGACCCAATCTGGGCCCTGCTTGAGAGCCGTCTTGATCTTGGGCGTGAGCATTGTGCGCTTTTGCGATTCGAGTGCCTTGCACTCTTCACGCTCAAGCGGCTCCGCGCCGGCGCTCATGGGCGCGGCGGTAAAAGCGGCAAGCAGCGCGATGGCAATCGGGCGCAGCTTTGACATCTCATTCCCGGGATCGTGGTTCCCCCGCCATCCTCAGGTGGATGGCAAGGCGAACCTTATCTGATTTGCAAGCCGGGGCCCAAGGTTTTCGGGACCCGCTACGTGGCCGAGTCGCTCCGATAGACAGCGAGAATTTCGCAGAAATCTGAGGCCTTTAGGCTGGCGCCGCCGACCAGGGCACCGTTGACGTTGGGGATGGACATCAGCTCGGCGGCATTGCTGGGCTTGACCGACCCGCCATAGAGGATTCGCGTGGCGCCGCCTTGGTCCGGCCCCAAGACCTGGCCCAGGGTCTCCCGGATGACCCCATGCAGCCGGGCCACGTCCTCAGGCGTGGGCGTGAGGCCAGAGCCGATGGCCCAAACAGGCTCGTAGGCGAGCACGGTGTTGGAGCCTTGGGCGTCTTCCGGCACCGATCCCTGGATCTGAGAGGTGAGGACGTCGACGGTCTCGCCGTCGCGGTGCTGCTCCTCTGTCTCGCCGATGCAGACGATCGCGGTCAGCCCTGCGCGATAGGCAGCGCGTGCCTTGGCGTTGACGGTTTCACTGGTCTCGCCGTGGTCGATGCGCCGCTCGGAATGGCCGACGATAACGGCCGTGGCGCCCGCGTCGGCCAGCATTTCGGCGGAAATGTCGCCGGTATGGGCGCCACAGGGAAGCGGATGGCAATCCTGGGCGCCAAGCGCGATCGCGGTCTCGGCGAGGACGCTGGCGGCGCGTGACAGGAGGGTCGCAGGCGGGCAAACCATGACTTCGACCTCCGGGAGCGGCGCCTTCTCCAGCCGATCCCGCAACGCGACTAGCTCGCCAAGCGCGCTGCTGGTGCCGTTCATCTTCCAATTGCCGGCGACAAGCGGTCTGATCGCAGTCACGTCCCCTCCTCGGTCCCTGCTAACTGTGGCACTTGAAATGCGGATTTTCAGGTATTTCTGCGTGTTGCCGCGCTGGCATTGGCTACCTATGATGCGCGCGCCGCGCTGGAGCGTCTTAGCATCGGACGCCGGCGCGGATTTGGCAATTGATCACAGAGAAGGTTTTCGAGGCGTGGCACTCGACACATTGCGCAAAGGCGCTGCACGAACATTGGGTCTGATCTTGGTTGCCCTGCTGGTGGTGAGCTTCGCCGTCTGGGGTATTGCAGACATCTTCACCGGCTACGGCCGGCAAACCCTGATCAGTGTTGGCGATACGGATATCAGCTCGCAGGACTATGCCCGCGTGCAGCAGGATGTGCTGCGCTCGATGAGTCAGCAGCAGGGACGCAGCCTCAGTCTGCAGGAAGCGCGAGCCGCCGGGCTCGACACGCGTGTCCTGGAGCGGCTCATCGGCGGCGCTGCCGTCGATACCCATGCGAAGCACCTGGGCCTCGGCGTCAGCGACGATGCGCTGCTCGCGCAGATCATGAAGGATCCGGCCTTCCAGGATGCGTCGGGAAATTTCAGCCCGCTCAACTTCCAGGCCGCCTTGCGCAATATCGGCATGAACGAAGCGAGCTATCTTTACACGCTGCGCGAACAGAATTTGCGGCGGCAGCTGCTCGTCACCGTTGGCGAAGTGGCGCAGAGCCCCAAGGCATTGATGGATGCGCTGAACCAGTTCAACGAGGAACGGCGTATCCTGAAATATGTGCTTGTGCCGAAGTCGGCCGCGGACGGCGTTGGCGCGCCGACCGACGAGGACTTGAAAAAGTTTTACGACAATCACCAAGCGAAGTTCACACAGCCGGAATACCGCAAGGTCGGTGTGCTCGCCGTGACACCCGAGACGGTCAAGGACGAGCTCAACATCACGGAAGACGATCTCAAGGCAACGTACGAGGCCAAGAAGGAGACGCTTGGGAACGTGGAGCGCCGTCAGCTCCAGCAAATCGCTTTGCCGGACATGGCAGCCGCGAAAGCGGCCCATCAGAAGATCACCTCAGGGACCGATTTCGTCGAAGTCGCCAAGGAGCTGGGTCTGACTGAGACGGACATCGATCTTGGCACTGTTTCGAAGAAGGACTTCGCCGATGTGGCGATCGCCGAGGCGGCGTTCAAGCTGGACAAGGATGCCGTCAGCGAGCCCATCGAGGGCAAGCTTGGAAGCTTCGCGGTCGTGCGGGTGGTCGAAATCGAGCCGGAGAAGATTCCGACATTCGACGAGGCGAAGGCCGATCTGGAGAAAGAGATTCTCAAGGACCGGTCTTCGGGCGCCATCTTCGACGTGCATGACCAGGTTGAGGACGAGCTCGCTGCGGGATCGACGCTCGAAGAGGCGGCGGGCAAGCTGAAGCTCGATTACAAAGTGATCGATCAAGTCGATCGCGAGGGCCGCACACCGGGCGGGTCGGCGGTCACGCTCCCGGCGCAGAAGGATCTGCTGATCGGTGTGTTCGCCACCGATGCCGGGATCGAGAACGATCCGATAGATGCGCGCGACGAAGGTGTCATCTGGTACGAGGTCCTCGGCGTGACGCCCTCGCAGTTGCAGCCGTTCGACGAGGTTCGTGAGGCAGTCGAGAGCGACTGGCGGGGTGAGGCAACGCGGAACCAGGTCTCCAAGTTCGCGCAAGGCTTGGTCTCGGCTTTGAACAACGGCAGCAAGACGCTGGACGGCGTCGCTCAAGAGCTCGATACGGAGATCCTGCCGACTTCGGCTTTGAAACGGGACGACATCACCGTGAACGTGCTGCCCGCCGCGGTGTCCCAGGCCTTCACTTTGCCGAAGGGCGGGTTCGGTTCGGCGCCCTCGGGCGTCGACGAAGGCCGCATCGTGTTTCAGGTCGAGGACATCGTCGCAGCGCCGGTACTCGATGAACGCGTCAAGAAGCGGCTGAATTCCCAGATCGGGCTCTTGCTCAGCGAGGATACGATCGCGGAGTATTTCAGCGCATTGGAGAGCCGGTATGGCGTTCGCGTCAATCAGCAGGCTCTCGCCAAGCTGGTGGGCACCAGCGAGGAGCCATGAGCCCGGCGCCGGTCCCGGTGACACCCCTTCCGCGTGACGGCGGTTCGGCCCCGGTCGAACCGGACTTCGGGAGCTTTGCGCGTCTGTATGACGACGGCGTGCCGCAGGTCGTGTGGACGCGGCTCGTGGCCGACCTGGAGACGCCGGTTTCGGCGATGCTCAAGGTTGCGCATGAGTGGCCCAACAGTTTCCTCTTGGAGTCCGTCGAGGGCGGCGCCACGCGCGGCCGCTACTCGATTATCGGCTGTGAGCCGGATGTCATTTGGCGCTCTGAGGGAAACACCGCAGAAATCAACCGGAGCCCGCAGGCCGATCCGGACGCGTTTGCGCCGACGTCTGAGTCCACGCTCGCCTCGCTCCGCGCTTTGCTCGCGGAGTCCGCGATTACCCTGCCGCATCAGCTGCCGCCGATGGCGGCCGGGATCTTCGGCTATATGGGCTACGACACGGTCCGGTTGACCGAGGATCTGCCGGGCGGCAAGCCCGACCCATTGAACGTGCCGAGTAGTATTCTCGTGCGGCCGACGCTTATCGTCATCTTCGATAGCGTCAAGGACGAGATGACCGTGGTGACGCCAGTACGCCCGGCGCAAGGCGTCAGCGCCAAGGCGGCGTATGCGCGGGCCGCGGACAGGCTCAACGTTGTTCTGGAACGCCTTGACCAGCCCCTGCCCCACGGTGGCGAGCTGGGTGCGGATGCGCCTCATCCTGAGCCCAGGTCGACCACGCCGCCCGAGGACTACATGGCGAAGGTGGCGCGCGCCAAGGAGTACATCGCCGCCGGCGATATCTTTCAGGTCGTGCTCAGCCAGCGTTTCGAAGCGCCATTCGAGCTTCCCCCGTTTGCGCTTTACCGCGCCTTACGGCGTGTGAACCCCTCTCCGTTTCTCTACTATTTGAACTTCGGCGACTTCGCCGTTGTGGGATCCAGCCCCGAGATTCTCGTGCGCGTGCGAGAACGCGAGGTGACGATCCGACCGATCGCAGGCACGCGGCCCCGCGGCACGACGCCTGAGCAAGACAAGGCACTGGCCGAAGAGCTCCTGGCCGACACGAAAGAGCGGGCCGAGCATTTGATGTTGCTCGACCT
>NZ_JBFFQD010000058.1:0-11327 GCF_041573655.1 Methyloceanibacter sp. | reverse complement strand
GAGCAGACAATCGAAAAGCTCCAGAAGGCGTTGGACGATGCGCTCGCGGCCGGTGTCGATATGATCGTCGAGGCTGGATCGCAGTCCGCTCTACTCGCGGAGATTGGCGCCGCAAGTGGTACGCCTCTGATGTCCTGCCTGTTCCAAGGCAAGGACGACTGCGAGCAGCTGGCGGTGGTGCTGGGCTCCCTCTATGTCATCGGCGTCGACGTCGACTGGCAGGCGCTCGATGCACCCTTCAGCCGCCGGCGTTTGGCGCTGCCCACATATTGTTTTGACCGCACTCGGTTCTGGTTTACCGACGGCGCGCCGGTTCCGGGACCCCGGACAGCGCCGCCCGCCAAGGTGGCAAAGCCGTCTGAGACTGTCCGTTCCGAGGCGCCGGTGCCAGAGCCTGCGCCTGATCGAGCACCTGCGCAAACGCCTGCGCAAGAACCTCCGGCCGCCTCTGCTATTTCAACGATCACGCGGCAGGAGTTGTTCGAACTGCTCCGGCGTAACATTGCGCAAGCAACATCGATGATGGCGGATGACATCGGCGAAGGCACGAAGTTCGATGAATTCACCATCGACTCCATCGCCGCGTTTGAGTTGGGGCTGCGGCTTGAGAAGCAGCTCGGCGTTATGCCGGACCCGGAAATCTTCTCCGAGGACATGACATTCGGTGCGGCTGTTGACGCACTCCATGCCTTCGTGACAACCGCACGGGCGAAGAGTAACGGATCGGCGCCGGCGCCGAAGTCTCCCGAACCGCCAAGCGTATCGGCGCTTACGCCGTATCTGCCGCGCGTCGAGGTTCCAGTCCCCGTGGCCGGCAAGCGACACGATCAGGGAAACGGGCCCCAAACCGTCGATGAGCAAAGCGTCAGCGATGCGCGCGCGTTTCTGGAGGCGATCAAACAGCGCGCCGATCCCACAGATTACCTTGAGACGATACGGCCCGATTTCACTGCGGCGCTGCAGGAGATGTTGCTGGATGTGGATTTCGACTCGGCGGTTGGCGACCGGCTGAGCGGTTCGCGATTCGGCGTGCCGGTCCATGCCATCGACATGGTTGGCGGCTTCGGTTCTACGCTGTTCGGCCATAACCATCCCGCTTTGGTTGGTGTGCTCCGGGAGGCTCTCGCCGCGCACAGGCCGAAATTCGTGCAAATGGCCAATCGCACGGCGGCGGGCACGCTTGCGAAAGACTTGGTCTCGCGTGTCGCTGCCCTCACGGGGCGCGACTATCGGGTCGTGCTTGGCAGCACCGGCGCCGAGATGGTCGATGCCGCACTGAAGCACGCGTTGTTTGAGTGGAGCCAACGCCTCAAGACATTTGATGCGGCTTGCAACAGCGCCGGCATCGACGCGCCGGAAGCCCTTAGCAAGCCGCCGGTCGTCCTGGCTATCGAGGGCAGCTATCACGGCAAGACGTTGGGGGCGTATAGTTTGACCTGGCATGCGCCGGGCCGTGATGCGCTCGGACTGAACGGGCCGTTTGAAGTCGTTTGGCTGCCGCGAGACGACAGTGCGGCAGCCTCGGAGATATTTGAACGCTACCAGGGGGACATCGAGACGAGCGACGGCCCTGTCCGCTTCAGCCGCATCGCCGGGCTATTCTTGGAGCCGATCCAGGGCGAAGGCGGGATTTTCCCGCTGTCAAAAGACTTTGCCGGCACGTTGCGCAAGCTTGCCGACGCGGTCGAATGTCCGATCGTCGTCGACGAGATTCAATCGGGTATGGGGCGCGCCGGCGCGTTTACTGCTTCGTCGCTGATCGACTTGCGCGGCGACTACTATCTGTTCGGCAAGAGTCTCGGGGGCGGTCTGACAAAGACGACGGCCTTGCTGATCGATGCCGAACGCTATGCCGAGGGTTATGGCTTCGCCCATACCTCGACCTTCGCCGAGGACGACCACGGCGCCTTGGTGGCATTGCGTGCCCTGCAGCTTTTGGATGAGGACGATATCGCGACGCGCGCGCGCGTCGCCGGTAAGTATCTCACCGACAGTCTGGAAGAAGTGAAGGCGCGGTATCCTGGCGTGCTATCGGCAGTGCGCGGTTGCGGGCTCATGGCCGGATTTGAGCTTTCTAGCCAGCAGGACAACGCCTCGCAGCTGATACGCGGACTGTCGGAGCAGGGGCTTCTGGGCGTGTTTGTCGCGAGCTATCTGCTGCATCGGTGCGGGGTTCGCGTCGGAACCACATTGTCCCGTCCATCGACGCTGCGCCTGGAGCCGTCCGCCTACATATCGCGTGCAGAGATGGATCAAGCCGTACGGAGCGTTGAGGCCGTCTGCCAAGTCATCGCATCGGGCAATGCAGCCGATCTTGTGCGTCATCTGGCCCAGAGCTTCCGCAGGGAGGGGCAGACGCCGTTCAAGTTGAGTGAAAACCCCGTCGCGGGGCGGACAGAGCCTGTCCATGCCAGCGTCACGGCGGCCCAGAAGCAAGCCGTCTTCCTAGGCCACATGATCAGCTCGAACGATATCGGCCTCCTGGATCCGTCGTTGCTGAACCTGACAGAGAGGGAGCGGGAGAGTCTTGCCGAAAGGCTGGTCGACCCGATCCTGATTGAGAGCGTGCCGCTGCTGTCCTCGTCCGGCGAAGCCCTGAACTTCCAGGTCTATACGCTGCCGTTGACGGCCCGCGCGATCGTGAAGGCCCTCCGCAACGGCGAGTCTGCGAAGATCGTGGAACGGGTCAATGCGGCGGTAAACCAGTTTGCCGAGGAAGGTGCGAGCGTCGTCGGGCTTGGCGGATTGCTCTCGGTGATTACGCGCAACGGGCTTGCGGTGCGCAATGGCTTCGATGAGTTGCAGATCACGACGGGCAATACGTACACGGTCGCTCTTGTTGTAGAGGCCGTTCTTGCGGCCATGCGCGAGCGCGACATCGATCCTGCGACGGCCAAGGTTGGCATCGTTGGCGCGGGCGGCAATATCGGCGCTACGCTCGTGCAATTGCTCAGCGAGTATTTCCCTCGCCTGCACCTCGTCGGCCGGAATGCGAGCATCGCGCGGGTCGAACGCGCGGCCGTTGGAGCTTATGACGCCGCGCTGGAGCAGCAACAGCTTCATGGGAGTGAGCTCTTGACGGGCCTGGCGGCTGAAATCGCCGATTTTGAACTGAAAGCAAGGCTCGCCTCGTCCAATGGGGTCAAGATGAACGGTGAGGCCCCCTCAGCGGGCGCGCGGCTGAGAAAGGCGGTGATTGAGCGTTATGGCACCGACCCCTTCCTTGCCGTGACTGGTAGCATCGAGGATCTAAATGATTGCAGCGTGATCGTGACGGCTTCGAATTCCATCACGCCGATCCTGACGCCGTCAAACGTCGGTTCCACGACTCAAATCATCTGCGACGTGTCGGTGCCGACCGACGTCGATACCGATCTCGTCACGGAGCGGCCCGATATCGCCTTCATCCGGGGCGGCGTTGCCAAGGCGCCTGAGAACAACCAGTTCACGTTGGATGTTATTGAACTGCCGAAAAACCATTTGCTGGCGTGCATGACGGAGACGGCCCTGCTGGGGTTCGCCGGCAAACAAGGCTTCAGCGCAATCGGTGACATTCATGCCAGTGGCGTTCGGCACTGCCATGCCCTGGGCCGCAAATACGGCTTCAGTCTGGGCTATGTCTCTCTGGAGAAACCGTTCGCTATCGACATCGATTAAGCAGACATGAGAGCAAAAACTCTCAATATCGTTTTGGTGTTGGCGGGAAAGCGCGCATGAGCAGTCCAACTATTCCACAAGAATGCGATGTCACTGTCATCGGCGGCGGGCCGACTGGGTCGACGGCTGCAAATAAGTTGGCGTCGCGCGGCTATCAAGTCGTGCTTATCGACAAGGCAGCTCATCCACGAAACACGGTCGGCGAGAGCCTAATCCCTCACTTCTGGCGTTATACGGACGAGCTCGGCGTCACCGAGGACATCGTCAGCGAGGGATTTTTGTCCAAAGGCGGCGGGCTTTCCTACTGGGGCAGCGAGTTGCGCCGGCTGAGGTTTCGCGACTTTGGGCATGAGCGGCCGCCGCTTCATGTCGAGCGCGATATCTTCGACGATATCCTATTGCGCAAGGCCGGAGCGGGCGGCGCGCAAGTGTTTCAGGGCGTGCAGGTCACGACCATCGATGACTTGGAAGGCCCCATCACGACGGTGAACTATAGAGACGCGGACGGGCAGCCGGGCTGTCTGAAGACGCGCTATGTCCTCGATTGCTCGGGACAGGCGGCGGTCGTCGCCAACCAATTGAAGATGCGCGTCTTCGACGAAGGGCTGCGGTTCTCGGCGTTTTGGGGATACTACCGCAAGAGCAAATACCTGACTTTTGACGGCGACGTTCGCAACGATGAGGAAAAGTTTGAGCATCCGCCGGCAACGCTAATGTCGACCGTTGGTGGCTGGGGGTGGTCGTGGCATATCATGCTGCGCAAGTGCGTTAGCGTGGGCGTGATCATACCCAGGGAACGTCTGTCCGAGTTGCGCGGCAACTCGCCGGAGGATCGGGAAGAGCTATTCCGGCGCCATGTTTCCAATATTGAGCTGACTGGCCGCTTGCTCGATGAAGACGACTTCATCCCTGGAAGCCTTCGGAACTTGCGCAACTACGCCTACAAGCCCGCTGCCTTGACCGTCGGCAATTGCTACCTGGCCGGCGATGCTGCAGCCTTCGTCGACCCGATCAACTCCATTGGCGTTGTCCTTGCCATGTTCTCAGGATCGATCGCGGCGCACGCCATTTCGCGCTCCTTGGAGAAACCGAGCGAAGCTCAGCTGAACCGCGAACTCTATTCGCACCAGTTCGGCAATAGAGTTGCCCTGTTCCGTTTGCTCGCGTTGCCCAATGGGCATGATCATCTCTCGCAAGAGGAGCTTGATCGCGCCAAGGAGGCCATAAGTGCAAGCAGCGACGCTGAATTGCAGCTCATGGCATTGCAGGCCACTAACAATTTGCGCGACGACGTGCTCAACGACATCTTCGATGGTCTCGGGATCTCCAAGCGGCCCAAGATTGAAAGCGTGGATTGGCCGGCCTTGCCACTTTAGCCTTCCAGGGCTCTGCTGGCGGCTTTAAGCCATTCTTGGCGCTTTTCGGCCAAGCTAACGCAGCTTTAGAGGACCGAGGCTCGGCATGATCAGATCCTATTCCGACCACGCCGCCAATGAGCGGACCTTCCTGGCGTGGCTGCGCACCGGTGTTGCCGTCATTGCGTTCGGCTTTCTCATCGACCGGTTCGATCTCTTCGTGCGCACCATGGCGGCCGCAGTTTCGATCAACCCTGCAGATCGCGCGCAGCTCGAGGCCTTGTCGAGCCATCTCGGTCATGGCGCGGGCCAGGGCTTTGTTCTTGTCGGCATTGCCTTCATCATCGTGGCGACGTTCCGCTTTGTGCGGACGGGTTACCGCCTCGACGATCAAAAGATTCACCCGCCGGGCATGGCCACCGAGCTCAGCCTGTCGGTGATCCTCGCCGTCCTTCTGCTTGTCGCGACGATACCATTGGTCTTCCCGGGACTGTTCTAGAACGGGAACAGCGCGGCAGGGCGGGGCTGGGGCGGCGGTGCACCCTTCTTCGCGCAAAGCCGATGCCGGTAGTAGCACGTGCCGTTGGATAGGCCCGTGCTCTCTTGTGCCATCTCCGTCTCGGCGCCGAGGCTGAAGCGATACTCAACTGCGGCGTCGGGCGCCCAGCCTGAGCAGGAGATGCGAACCACGCCTTTGTACGCATCGTCGCAGCGATTGCGGATCCTGAACGTGCCGCCGTTCGGTGACAGGACGATGCGCAGGCATTTCGGCGGCGCCTGGTCGCATGGCGAGTCGTTGTCTTGGGGCTTCTCATTCAGCGCCACGGCCCATTGCTTGGCGACTTTCGTCGCGGTATCGAGATGCGCCAAGATGTCCGCGGTCACGATTTTTGGTTCTTCGAGTAGGAGGTTATGCCCCGCAGGGACGGGGTGAAGGCGGTAGGCGCCATCCATGAAGTTTGCTGTCTCGAGGACCGCGATGCGGCTGAAGGCGGGATCCTCGCGGCCCCAGATGAACAAGGTCGGCGGGCGAACCTTGCCAACCGGGTCGAGGGAGCGGAATTTGAATGCCCGATACCAATTCAAGGCGGCATGGAGCGCGCCGGGTTCGCTGAACATGCGCCGGTATTCTTCGACCTGTTCGTTCGTGTGATCCCGCCACTTCAAGGACTTGAGAAGTGCGGCTTGATCGAAGCCTAAGGCCAACTCAGGCAGCAGGGGAAGCCAATAGAACAGGACATAGCTGCTGCGCGGCCATTGCGAGCTTGCGTTCGAAAGTGCTTTGGCGATCGCCAAAGGATGCGGCGTGGACAGGGAGGTGAGGCTGAGCACCCGCTTCGGATGGCGGTCGGCGACGGTCCAACCGATGATGCCACCAAAGTCATGGCCGATGACGTGGAACCTGTCGAAGCCGGCCGCGTCGGCGACCGCAAGCACGTCGCTGGCAATCTTGCCTTTGGTGTATTCCTTCTGCCCCGACGGCCTCGCGTCTGGACTGTAGCCGCGCTGGTCGAACGCGATGGCGCGGTAGCCTGCGTCCCCAAGTTCGCCCAGCAGCGGTTCCCACATGACCGAGGTCTCGGGGAAGCCATGCAGCAAGATCACGCCGTCGCCATGCGCGTTGTCGAATCCCGCCGCCCGCGCGCGAAACTCCATGGTGCTGGCTTGTATGCGCACCAAGCCGTCCTGCGTGCCGTCGAACAGGGGAAGCGCCCGCGTCGCCTCGGTGTGGCAGTCCGGACAATCAGGCGCCAGGAACAGCCGATCGATGGCATAGGCGGCGACGACGGGAACCGCGAGAATCGCGAGGACGAGCCCAAGCCACTTTAGGTATTTCATGGTGCGTCCCCCGACCCTGCTCCAAGCCTGAGCCCGGGCCCCAAGATTCACCGGCGACTCAAACAACGGGTGCTGATGGATATCAGATCGTGCCCCCTATCGCCAACCTGGCGGCAATGTTGGCCGATTTCTTGGCTTAGGTGGGATGCAGCAAAGCTGTGAGTTCGCTCGGGCTCGGTGTTTCGCCGGGGCAAAAAGTTGACCGAACGGTCACGAATCCCCCATGATCCGCCGAGGGGGAAGGCGAATGGCGCGGCCGCGGGAATTCGACATCGACAAGGCGCTCGATCGCGCCATGGGCGTGTTCTGGCTGAAGGGCTATGAGGGCACGTCGCTCCAGGACCTGCTCAAGGCCATGAAAATCGCCCGCGGCAGTCTCTATAAAGCCTTCGAGGACAAGCACAGCATTTACCTCGCCGCGCTCGATCGCTACGACCAGACGGAAGTCGAAGAGGGCATCGCGTTTCTCAGCGACCCAAAGGCCGGCGACGGGTTTTCACGCGTGCGTGCCATGCTGGAGGGTGCGAAGGTCGATGCTTCGCACCGCGGCTGCTTCTTGTGTAACGCCGCCGTCGATCAGGCGCGCAGCGACCCGGAGGTCGGAGCCAAGGTGTCCTCGATGTTCCGGCGGCTTGAGGAGGGCATCGCCACGGCCCTCAAGCAGAGCCGGCGGGCGGGGCGCTGGTCGGCCAAGCGCCGCGCAGCCACGGCCGCGTATATCTTGAACACCTATATGGGCCTGCGCGTCCTGGCGCGCTCCGGCTATCCGCCCAAAGACCTTCAAGCCATCATCGATAGCGCGTTGCGCACGGTGTAGCGTGAGCCCCGCGCCGCTCAAGCTCCTCACGGCCTCATCACGGATTGGTTATAGACCAATCGGTCAACAAACACGCGTTTGTGAGAGTTTGTTAGTTGAACGAACGGTTCCAAACCCGATATCAACGGGGCGTTCAGAGCAACCAACCAACTCGAAGGAGAACGACAATGTTGAAGACGATCCTGATTACGGTGGCCTTGGTCACCGCCGGCGTTGCCCCCGCCGCCGCGGAAGGCTTCCCGAACGTCTACCAGACGAACCTCGATCGCTAGATCGAAAAACCAAAGGCCCCTGTTCCTCCCAAGGCAGAGCCTTGCCCCAACCTCTCTAAGGAGAACGAAAATGCTGAAGACCCTTCTGATTGCTACCGCCCTGATGACCGTTGGCGTCGCCCCCGTCGCCGCGGAAGGTTTCCCGAACCTCTATCAGACCCACCTGGATCGATAGTCAGGGCTCAGGAGAGTGGCCGCATTCCCCTCCCATGCGGCCACTCTCAATTTTTTGCATCGAGGGGGGCAATCACCGAGAGTTTATTCAATGTGGTCACCGGTGCGCTCAGAAGCCGGATAGAGTGGGCCCGTCGCCGTCACTGACTGGGAGCCCCCGCCATGCCGCTCAATGCCCAACAAGAGCAGCTCTGCGCCGAGAACAAGACAGACTTCTCTGATCTCACAGCCGTCACCGTCAACTGCTCGCTCAAGCGCAAACTGGAAGACTCGCACACGCGGCTGCTGCTGTCGGTCGCCGAGGACATCATGCGCAAGAGCGGCGTGGGCGTGGCGCAGATCCATGCCGCCGCGCATCAAATTCCCTCGGGCGTCTATCCCGACATGACCGAGCACGGCTGGGACCGCGACGACTGGCCGTCGTTGTGGCCGCAAATCGAGGCCGCCGACATTCTCATCGTCGCCACGCCGATCTGGCTGGGGGAGGAGAGTTCCATCTGCCGCATCCTCATCGAGCGGCTCTACGGTATGTCCGGCCTGCTCAATGACAAGGGACAGAGCCTCTATTACGGCAAGGTCGGCGGCACGGTCATCACCGGCAACGAGGACGGCGTGAAGCATTGCGCCATGAGTATCCTCTACGCGCTTCAGCATCTCGGCTACACCATCCCGCCGCAGGCCGATTGCGGCTGGATCGGCGAGGCTGGGCCGGGGGCGTCCTATGGCGATCCATCAGACGCCGGGCCCATCGGCTTCGACAACGACTTCACCCAGCGCAACACCACGATCATGACCTGGAACCTGATGCACCTTGCGCGCATCTTGAAGGACGCAGGCGGCTATCCCAATCACGGCAACAACCGCGAGGCGTGGAAGGCCGGGTGCCGGTTCGGCTACGAGAACCCCGATTACCGCTCGTAGGCGCGCGCGCTCAATAGACCGAGTCGAAGAGGTCGTAGTAGGAGAGGTCGAGATAGCCCGCGTCAGACTTGCGGTTCTCGAAATTCCATTGCGTGAACCAGTCGTAAGTCGGCCAGAACCGCGCGTCGTTGCGCAAGACGCTGTAGCGGTCGCGTAACGCGTTCCAGTCGGCAAGCGACCCGACATCGCGCAAGCCACGCAGGAAGTCGTCTGCCTGCGCCAGATCCATCTCGAAGAAATAGTTCGGGAAGCCGCCGACGATCGTTGGATAGATACTCATCGTATAGAGGTCCGGCAGGGACTGGCCGTCCTGGAACAGGATCGTGTCCTGGGAGGCATAGACACGATTGGCGATGAGCGAATAGACGCGCGAGTCCTCGCCATCGTTCAGCTTCAGCAAGATGACACTCGGCAGGTAGCGCGGAAACTTATGGTCCTGCGTCTGGGTCAGCAGTGACGCCGCCGCTACCCAGTCGTCATAGCTCTTGATCGGGTCGCGTAAGGACACATCCGGTTTGACGCGCGGGTTCAAACGGTCAGGCGGTCCGCTGACGGTCTCGCCCATATGGGCCTGAATGTCCGCAATCAGACTGAGCAGAGGATCGTTCTTGTTGGTCTTGATTTGCGTCGGCTGATCGGCGCCGGCGAACGGCTCCAGCGCGAGCGCGGCTTGCCCGATGCCTTGCGTCCAGTCGTCGCGAAGTTTTTGGCGCGCGCCTTCTGGCAACAGCAGCAGGAAGTTGTCCTCGAACTCCTGGCGCAGATAGTTGAAGAACACGAGCGTTTCCAGCTTCGGGATGTCGCCGGACCAGTACTCGAAGCTGGCGACGGTGTCGTAGTAGATGCGCTCGAAGCCGCCATAGTTCATGAGCCATTGCGTGCGCGGAATGCCGCCCTGCCGGCCCTTCATCACCGAGACATTGCTCTCGTGGCGCAGCACCGTCAGCCACGCATTGGAATTCTTGCGGTCGCCGTTCCAAATGGCGTCGATCGTGTAGCCCTTGGGACGGAGCTTCTTCAGCGCGGCGGCGTAGGCGGCCTCGTACGCGTCGTTTCCGAGCGGCGACCGGTCCATAAACGTGTCCCAGGTGTCCAGTCCCAGTTTCGGATCGAGAACCGACACGTCGTATTTTGGATCGACGAAGTAGACCCAGAACTGGTCCTTGACTGCGAAGGTCGCGGTTTGTCCAAGACAGACCGGGCCGTAGGTGATGCCGGACACGATCAGCTCGGAGTTCTCCAGCAAGAAGCGGTAACGCGCTTCGGTCGGGATGGCTTGAAAGACCAGGAAAGGATTTCCGGACCCCCACGGCGGATCGAGATGCTCCGTCGTGCCCCAATCGCGGCCCAGGAACAGGTCTTTGAGATGGTCGATATCCGAACGCTTGAGCCGCCAGACGAAGTGGTTCTTCTGGATGATCGGCGCGGTGACCTTCTTCAGGCGGTAGTAGAACCGATCGACCCCAGCATGAGCGTAGGGGTCGGTGTAGGGGAGAGGTGTGTCGATGATCTCGACCGGAGCCGGCGGGTTCGCGCTCGCGCTGCCGGACGGCGTCTTGGACCGAACGAGCTTGAAGAAATCCCCGGGACTTTCCTCCAGCACGATCGTCGCCAGAAACACATGGTCGAAGATGTAGCGCGCGACGAGCTTGGACCGTTTGTCGGATGCGTTGAAGAAATTCTCCCAGGCGAGGACAGCGGCCGGTTCCGTCACCATCTCCGCGGCGCGACGCTCTTTATCCGCCGGGCCCGGTGAGCCTGCTGCCACCCACGCCCGAAGTTTCGTGACGTCCTTGTCGTCGAGCGCAGGCAGGCCGAAGGGCATGCCGGCAGCGGGGTGCTGCTTGAGGTGCGTGCCCAGGGCTTCCGGTGTCGCCGGGCATTGGTGGTCGTAGCGCTTGGCGTAGACGGGCATCAGGGCTTTGCGCGAGAAGCCCGGTTTATTGTGGCCCGCGCCGACTTTGACCATTTGATAGAGCATCGAGCGGGCGACGTTCTCTTGGCTCGAGCCGTCGCGCGACAAGACAGGATAGAATCCGCGTTTGCGCCACTGTGCTGTCGTCTGCACCACGTTCATGCCCGTGCGCGGAGAGCTCTCCAGATGGCTTGAATAGGGGTTCTCGCCGAAGCCACCGCGTTCGACCCCGCTAAACGACGAAAGTTTGACGTTGCATGGCGAGCCAAGGCAGCCATGGCAGGCGATGCAGCGTGCGTTGAAGATGGGCTGGATCTCGGCGGTGTAGTCGGGCGCTGCCGACCTTGCGGCCGGCTCCTCCGCTGGTCCAGTTGTGG
>NZ_JBFFQD010000057.1:0-11352 GCF_041573655.1 Methyloceanibacter sp. | reverse complement strand
TCGAGGGCGCGGGGTATATCAGTAAGCTGAAGGTCAAGGGCAACGGTGAGCTGGCGATGGCCGAGGAGAAGTTGATCGACGGCCTGACCGGGCCGCTCGGCATGGGCGTCCTGCCAGTGGCTACGAAGAAGTTCCCGGCCGGTACCATCTTTCTGTGCACCGGCTCGGCACCGTTCGTCGATAGCGACGGTCAGGTGGTCAAGGACCCAACCCGCATGCGCAGTAAGCTTCTAGCGTTTAGCGAAGCCGGCAAGGTGCTCGGCGAGATCGACACTGGCCAGGGATCGGTGTTCGAGAAGATCAACGGTAGCCCGATCATTTTGATCAACGCGCTGGGGTTCGACGCCGATGGCAACCTCTTTGTCACCGACACCGCGATCGGGGCAGGTCAGTTCGATCCGCCGTTCGAGGCGAAGGGTGGCGTCTGGATGATCCCGCACAGCGCGCTTGACGCTCTTGCGGACGGTCAGTCTCCGGCCGATCCGCCGAAGTTCCTCGCGATCCCCGGAAACCCTGACGGGGTCGAGGTCTCGCCCACGAACGGCAAGATCTACGTCAACACCGTTGGGGCATTCGCGAGCTTGCCCGACCCGGCAAACGGCGGCATCTACGCCCTGACCAAGAAGGACATCGCCAACAACAATCTGCCGCCGCCAGTCGACGGCGACCTGGGTGCCCTCGATGGCCTCGACTTCACCGCTGGCGGCGTGATGCTGAACGCCCAGATTCGTGGCGACATTCCCGGCAAAGTGACAGTCAGCTGCGAAGGCCAAAGAGCCACCACGCTCGCGCTTGAGCCGGGCGGCACCATGTCCGACCTAAAGGGGCCCGCCGACCTGGCGATCCGGCGCAGCGCCGATGGGGCACAGCTGGTGGTGATTCCCGAGCTCTACGCTCGCGACGCGACCGCCGGTGACGACGAGGTCACCGTGCTCGCGTTGCCGCCCGAATTCGATGCCGTCTGCCCGTGATGTGTCGCGGCCTTAACTGGCTTTCGCCTTCTTCTTTTTGCTCTCGGTAAGGCGCGGCATCAGCTCGATGAACGAGCAGGGCCGGTGGCGGTTATCCAACTGGAATTTGAGGATGCCGTTCCAGGCGTCCTCGCAAGCGCCCGGTGAGCCCGGCACGCAAAAGATGAGCGTGTCTTTGGCGAGGCCGCCGCAAGCGCGCGATTGCACCGTGGACGTGCCGACCGTCTGATAGCTCAGCATGTGGAACAGCACGGAGAAGCCGTCGATCTCCTTGTCGAATAGCGGGCGCACGGCTTCCGGCGTCACGTCGCGCCCGGTGAAGCCGGTGCCGCCCGTGGTTATCACGACATCGACGTCTTTCGCCTTGATCCACTTTCTCACCTGCTTGCGGATCTTCTTCTCTTCGTCCGGTGCGACGGCGTGCTCTGCCGCAACGTGTCCTGCATCCTTGATCATGCTGACCAGCAGCGGACCCGACTTGTCCGTCTTGGGCGTGCGCGTGTCGGAGATGGTGAGCACGGCGATGCGCACGGGGATGAATGGGCGGCTCTCGTCGATACGCGCGGTCATGTCTTCAAACTCTCCAGTCTTTCCTTCAGCATCAGCATGTCGCGCCATGCAAGCCGCTTCTCGCCCGGTTTGCGGAGCAGATAGGCCGGGTGCAGCGTCGCGAGCGTGGGAATGTCGCGGGTCTCCGTTCTGTAGATCTTCCACCGCCCGCGCAAGCGCATGATGCCGTCGGTGACGTCGAGAATGGACTTCGCCGCCGCGCCGCCGAGCAGCACCATGACGTCGGGCTTGAGCAGCTCGATCTGCCGCGACAGGAACGGCGCGCAAGAGCCGATCTCTTCAGGCGTCGGCGTGCGATTGCCTGGCGGGCGCCAATAGATCGTGTTGGTGATGTAGACGGAGCTCTCGTCGAGGCCGATGGCGCCAAGCATGCGGTCGAGCAATTGCCCTGCGCGCCCGACAAAGGGTTTGCCTTGCAGGTCCTCGTCGCGTCCCGGCGCCTCGCCGATCAGCATGATGCGAGCTGCCGTGCTGCCGCGGTAAAAGCAGGTGTTCTTGGCGGTGCGCTTCAGGGCGCAACCTTCGAACTGGCCGACAAGCGCCTCCAGCTCTTCGAGCGTCGCCGCCGATTCAATGGATTCGGGCGCCATCGATGCCGAAGCCGATGCGGCGGGCTTCGCTGAGTTAGGGGCCGGGCGGGGACGCGCCGCGGCCGGCTTTTGGGGCGCTGCCTTGGCCTTTGGCGCTGGCGGTGCGGCGAAGCGGTCGACCGGAGCCTCGCCAATGGCCTCGTCGGCGCCCATGGCCTCGTACCAGGCCAGCACGTCCGCGGTTGCTTTTGCTTGGCTTCCAGTCATTTGCGATGCCCGTGCCGATCCTCTATTTGTCATTGCCCGGCCCACCGGGCCATCGCGTGAAGCTGGGTGGCTTCAATTTAGCACCGATTTGCTGTGCCTGCGGGGCGGAGCGGGCAGAGCGGCGGAGGTTTGAACCAAAAAAGCCTTTGGAACGAAAGGGGCGAGATGAGCGAGAGCGATCAGGTCGAACGCGAGACCATGGAGTTCGATGTGGTGATCGTCGGCGCAGGGCCCGCAGGCCTCGCCGCCGCAATCCGCCTCAAACAGCTCGCCGCCGAGAAGGACAAAGAGGTTTCCGTCGTCGTTCTGGAGAAGGGCTCCGAGGTGGGCGCCCATATTCTGTCCGGCGCCGTGATAGACCCTGTTGCCCTCGATGCGCTCATCCCCGATTGGCGCGACCAGGGCGCGCCGCTCACCACCGAGGTGAGCGCGGACCATTTCCATTATCTGACGTCGGAGACGGGCGGCCTCGGTCTCCCCACGATTTTTATGCCGCCGCTCATGAGCAATCACGGTTGCTACACGGGAAGCCTCGGCAACCTCACCCGCTGGCTTGGCGAGCAAGCGGAAGCTTTGGGCGTCGAGGTCTATCCGGGCATCTCCGTGACCGAGGCGATCATCGGCGCCGGCGGCGAGATCGAAGGCGTCGTCACCGGCGATCTCGGTCTGGCGCGCGATGGCAGCCACAAGGACAGCTATACGCCCGGCATGGCGCTGACCGGCAAGTACACGTTTCTTGCCGAGGGCGCGCGTGGTTCTCTCAGCAAAGAGCTCATCAAGAAGTACGACCTGGACCGTGAGAGCGGCACGCAGAAATTCGGCATCGGCCTGAAAGAACTTTGGGAGATCCCGGCAGAGAAGCACAAACCTGGTCTCGTCCAGCACACCATGGGCTGGCCGCTTGAGGACAATACCGGCGGCGGGTCGTTCCTTTATCATTTTGGCGAGAACCTGGTGTCGGTCGGCTTCGTCGTGCATCTCGATTACGCCAATCCGTATCTCAACCCGTTCAAGGAGTTTCAGCGCTCCAAGCTGCACCCGCGCATTCGCCAGCATTTGGAAGGCGGCAAGCGCATTGCCTACGGTGCACGCGCGCTGACCGAAGGCGGCTGGCAGGCAATCCCGCAGCTGGCCTTTCCGGGGGCGGCGCTGATCGGATGCAGCGCGGGCTTTATGAATGTGCCGCGCATCAAGGGCTCGCACAACGCCATGCTGTCCGGAATGATGGCGGCGGAAGCGACATTCGAAGCGATCGAAGCGGGAAGGGCGCACGATACGCTGGATGCCTATCCTCAGAAGCTCAAGTCGAGCGCGCTTGCCAAGGAGTTGAAGAAGGTCCGCAACGTGAAGCCTCTGTGGTCGCGCTTTGGGACGCGGCTCGGCGTTATACTTGGCGGCATCGATATGTGGTTGAACACGCTGTTTCCGTTTCTCGGTCACACTCTCAAACATTTGAAGCCGGACTATGCGAGCCTCGACACGGCGGCGCAGTCCAAACCGATCGATTATCCGAAGCCGGACAACGCACTCACCTTCGACATTCTGTCGTCGGTGTTCTTGTCCAGCACCAGTCACGACGAGGACGAGCCGGTGCATCTGAAGCTCACCGACCCCTCGATCCCGGTGGACCAGAACCTGCCCGAGTATGCCGAGCCGGCGCAGCGCTACTGCCCGGCTTGCGTCTACGAGGTAGTGGAGGAGGGCGACACGGTCCGCTTTCAGATCAACGCGCAGAATTGCGTCCACTGCAAAACCTGCGACGTGAAGGACCCGGCCCAGAATATCACCTGGGCACCTCCGGAAGGCGGGGACGGGCCCAACTACGCGAATATGTGACCCTGAAATCCCTGTTGGCCTCCCGTTTTGAGGCCATAAACGCGCCGCGATTGGCCCTCAAAAAAGCTATTGCAGGGCTGGGAAAAGCCCATACCTTTGGCCACGGCACACAACAATTTGGGGCGGCGGATAGCCGGACCGACAAGATGACAACTTCTGAAAGAGGGACGCTGCGCAAATGGGCGTGGAGGTCTCTCCTCCTCGTCGCAATCCTTGCAGCGCCTGCCGCCTATTCCGAAGTGATCCCGGCGGATCCCGGTAAGTCCAAGGCCGGGACGTTGCTTGGCAATTACCTGTCGGGCCGTGTCGCGCGCGGCAGTCACGATACGCGTGCGGCGGCCGAGTTCTACTCCAAGGCGCTTGCCGGCGATCCCGACAACGAAGTCATCCTGGAGCAGACCTTCCTGCTGGAGACCACCGCGGCGCGCTGGGATCGCGCCGTCAAGCTCGCCAAGGATTTGGTCAAGGTCGAGCCGTCTCATCGAGTCGCTCAGTTCTTGCTGGGCGTCGAAGCTTTCAAGCAGCGCGAGTACAAACAAGCCGAAGAGCACTTCGCCGCCGCCCGCCAAGGTCCCATCGCCGACCTGACTTCAACGCTTGCGCGTGCCTGGGTCTTGGAAGCGGACGGCAAGCACAACGAAGCCTTCGAGACGCTGGATCGTCTCAGCACCGCCGATTGGGCCCAGTACTACCAGCGCTACCACCGGGGGCTCATCGCCGACATCGCTGGACGCCACCAGCTTGCGCGTCAGTCCTACAAGAAAGCTTTCAAGAAAAACCCAGCCACGCTCAGAGTGGCCGATGCCTTTGCGCGTCACGCTGTGAACGCGCACGATCGCGAACTCGCGGTCAAAACGCTCAAGGCCCACATGTCAAAGAGTGCGCCGCATCCCTTGTCTGAAGCATTGCTCGCCGAGATCGATAACGGCGGAACGCCGCCGTTGATGGCAACCGATCCGACAGAGGGTCTCGCCGAAGTGTTCTACGGCGTCGGCGATGCGCTTGCGGGCGAGGGCGGTCTCGACATGGGGATCGTGTTTCTCCAACTCGCAATCTATCTGAAGCCCGATTTCCCGCTGGCCCACATCGCGCTCGCCGAAGCCTATGAGACGGCCAAGAAGTACGACGCTGAGATCGAGGCTTTCGGTCATATCCCGGAGGACTCGCCGCTTTGGATCAACGTACAGATCCAGAAGGCGTTCGCACTCAACTCCCTGGAAAAAGTCGACGAAGCCAAGGCGCTCCTTGAGAAAATCATCGCGAAGAGCCCCAAGGACGGACGCCCGATGGACGCGCTCGGCAACATTCTTCGCTCCCATGAGCGTTACGATGAGGCCCATGAGTACTACTCCCGCGCGATCGATCTGATCGACGAGCCGACCAAGCAGAACTGGGCGCTCTATTATTCGCGCGGTGTTTGCAATGAGCGCCTGAAGAACTGGCCTCAAGCCGAAGCCGACTTCAAGCAGGCGCTTGAACTCGCGCCGGACGAGTCGCTGATCCTGAACTATCTCGGCTATTCGTGGGTCGATCAGGGAATGAACCTGAAACAGGCCATGGACTACATTCGCAAGGCCGTGAAGCTGAAGCCGAATGACGGCTACTATGTCGACAGCCTTGGCTGGGCCCATTACCGGCTCGGAAATATGCCTGCGGCGGTTGAGCATTTGGAGCGCGCCGTCGAGCTCAGACCCGACGATCCGATCATCAACGATCATCTTGGCGATGCCTATTGGCGCGTGGGCCGCAAGCTCGAAGCCCGGTACCAGTGGGGGCAGGCTCTGTCGCTTAAGCCAGAGGACGATCTGATTAAGAAGATCAACAAGAAGATCGCGATCGGCCTTGAGGAAACCCCCGATACCAAGGCGGCGTCAGACAGCACGACGCAGGACGAGCCCAACGCCTCGCAGTAGAAGCCATCGCAACAGACATATGCGCCGTCGCGACCAAGACGGCGCAGCGCGTCTGTGACCGCGGCACGCAAATGACCGTCCATCGCGATATTGCCTGGGCCAAGCTCAACCTCACATTGGAGGTGTTGGGGCGCCGCGCCGACGGCTTTCACGAATTGCGCAGCCTCGTCGCCTTTGCCGGTCTTGGAGACACCGTAGAGCTCACGCCGCAGCAAGGTCTCGATCTTCAGATTGAAGGACCGTTCGCGGCTGCGCTCGGTGCGGACAATCTCATCATCGACGCCGCCAAAGCCGCGAAGGCGAAAGAGCCGCACCTGACGCTGGGACAGTTTAGCTTGGTCAAGACGCTGCCCGTGGCGGCCGGGCTGGGCGGCGGGTCGGCAGATGCGGCGGCGGCGCTGCGTCTCATCGCTCGCGCCAACCCGGGCGAGCTCAGCAACGAGATCGCGGCTCAGCTGGCACCGCAGCTCGGCTCCGACGTCGCTGTGTGTTTGGACTCCGCGCCTGCGCTCATGACCGGACGGGGCGAAGTGGTGACGCCGTTACGAGGATTTCCGGCTTGTGGCGTGCTGCTTGCCAATCCCGGCGTGAAGCTTGCGACCAAGGATGTTTATGGTGCGCTGAACGCGGCACCGATCGATTCCGCGCCGCCAATGCCCGAGACTCCAAACCTTGCCGGAGATTTCGAAAAGCTGATCGACTTCGCGCGCACCCGCGCCAACGATCTTGAGCCCGTGGCGGTCGCGCGCGCGCCAGAAATCCAGGCCGTTCTTGCCACGCTGAATAAACTCGAAGGAGCCCAGCTTGTGCGCCTGTCGGGAAGCGGGCCGACTTGCTTTGCCGTGTTCGCCACGCCGCAAAAAGCGCACGCCGCGGCCGCATCTCTTGCGCAACAAGAGCCCGATTGGTGGATCGCCTCGGGGTCGCTTGGCGATCCCGACCCCGGCAAGCCTCGCTAGTAGGGCCGATCGACGGAGAACTCGATCGCTTCCAGGAGCGCTTCTTTGATTTCACCGTCCGGGAAAATCGCCAGCGCATCGCGGGCGATGGCGCCGTAATGGCGCGCGCGTTCCATAGTGTCCGCCAGCGCATTGTGGCGCGCAATCAGATCGACAGCCTCGTTGAGATCGTTCTCGCCAATATTGCCGTCCTTTATCGTGCGCTCCCAGAACACGCGCTCCTCGGGGTTGCCGCGCCGGTAACTCAGCACGACAGGTAGTGTGACCTTGCCTTCGCGGAAATCGTCGCCAACGCTCTTACCCAACTTCGACTGCTCGCCCGAATAATCCAGCGCGTCATCCACGAGCTGGAAGGCGAGACCCAAATTGCGCCCGTAAGAGCGCAAGGCCGCCGCCTCGTGCTTCGGACGCTCGGCAATGACCGCGCCCACTTCCGTGGCGGCCGCGAACAACGCCGCGGTCTTGGCGTCGATCACCGCGAGATAATCGTCCTCAGTCGTCTCGGTGTTGTTCGCGGCGGTGAGCTGCATCACCTCGCCTTCGGCGATGATCGCTGCGGCGTCGGATAAAATGCGCAACGCGCCGAGCGAGCCAACATCGACCATCATCTTGAAGGCTTGACCCAGTAGGTAATCGCCGACCAGAACGCTGGCTTCGTTGCCCCAGAGGAGCCGCGCGGCGATCTTGCCGCGGCGCAGGCTGCTCTCGTCGACGACGTCGTCGTGGAGCAAGGTTGCGGTGTGCATGAATTCCACGGAGGCGGCAAGCTGCACGTGACCGTCGCCTTCATAGCCGCACATCTTGGCCGCGGCGATGGTCAGCATTGGGCGTAAGCGCTTCCCCCCGGAGTCGATCAGATGCCGGGCGAGCTCGGGGATCAGCTCGACATTGGACCCGGCCTTATCGAGGATGATGCGATTGACATGACCCATGTCGTCCCCGACAAGCGCGGTGAGCGGTGCAAGACTTGCGCCTGCGTCCTGAGAACCCGATAGCTGTACGACAACGCCCAAGGGTACGGTCTCCTCCCGGTATCAAAGAGCTTATTGCCGAGATATTGTCGATGGTCCACCACGAAGGTCAAGCTGAGCGGTCTAACGGGATGAGACAGGTGATTTTTCGACCATGAAGGAACTGTTGCGCTCCAATGACCAGGTGCTTCTGTCCTTTGTCAGCGCATTGCTGAACGAGGCCGGGATCGGCTTCATCGTGCTCGACACGAATATGAGCATTATGGAAGGCTCCATCGGAATTCTGCCCCGCCGCGTCCTGGTTGAGGAAGGGTGTATCAATCAGGCGCGCAACTTGCTCACCGAGGCCGGTGTCGGTCATGCCCTTGACGAACCCAAAGCCTAGCCGCGAGCCTGAGGCCGCGACCTCCACCGACGATTTTCTCGGTGGGCGCATCAAGATCGTCCAGCCTAGATCTGGCCATAGAGCCGGCAGCGATGCGGTGTTTCTGGCCGCCGCGGTGCTCGCGCGGCCGGGAGACCGCGTCCTGGATGCGGGCGCGGGCGTCGGTGTGGCTGGCTTGTGCGTTCTGACGCGGAGCCCTGAGGTCGATGTGACGGCCGTGGAGATCGATGAGCGGTTGTGCGCTCTGGCGATGCAGAATGCGGAAGAGAACGGTGTCACGGAATACTTTCGTGCGCTGAACGCGGACATCACCGCACCAGGAAAGGTCCTGGAAGCGGCCGGGCTCGTGCGAGAGGGCTACGACCACGTGATGGCCAATCCGCCATTCTATGCCGAGGGTGCCGTGCGGCCTGCGCCCGATGCCGGCCGGGCCGTTGCCCATGTGATGCCGCCGGGCGAGCTGGAAAACTGGATCCGCTTCCTCGCCACCATGACGGCGCCGAAAGGCACGGTGAGCGTGATCCATCGGGCCGACCGTCTTGGCGAGATCTTGCCGCCGCTTCAGGATCGCTTCGGTGACATCGCCGTCTTTCCGTTGTTCCCGAAAGCAGGCGAGCCTGCCACGCGGGTTATCGTCCAGGGCCGCAAAGGCAGCCGCGGACCCTTGCGGCTCCTGTCCGGGCTCATACTGCATGGGCCGGACGGCGGCTATACGGACGAGGTGGAGGCTGTGCTGCGGGGCGGTGAGCCGCTTCGCTTCGGCGGCATACAACTCGGCGGTCCACAAAGGGTCGGCAAAAAATGAGGGGCCGCCGCTCAGGGGGGATGAGCGGCAGCCCCATTATCGCCCGGGCGTGAGGAGAGCTCCCGGGCCCGTAAGGTCTGCTAGCAGACCCTTACGTCTCTCCAGACCCACCTGTAGTAACGGCGCCCGCGGCGGTCATAGGCTCTGACGCGCACCTTGCGGGCCTCGTAGTAGCAGCGCGGGTAGGAATAGCTGAGCCACCAAGCCGGATAGCGCGACCGATGGTGGCCGTAATGCTTCCCGCCATGATGCCTTCCGCCACGATGTCCGCCGTGCTTGCCACCGCCGCCATGATGGCCACCGCCATGGTGACCGCCACCGCCGCCACCATGACCGCCACCGCCGCCATGACCGCCACCGCCGCCTTTGCCGGCGAAGGCGTCCGTGGCGCCGAAAGCCATCAAGGAGACGGCCGCCGCCGCGATGAGTGTCTTCTTCAGCATGCTTGCCTCCAACAGGGCGCGAAAGCCCTTGGGTTGTTCCTCGGTCTTGCATGCTGTTTTAGGAGGCATGGCCTGAACCGAAGCTGAGATGCGCGTTAATCCGCCGTTCACCATGAGAAAGCGGCAAGCACAAAAAAGGACCGCTCCCGTGTCGGCAGGAGCGGCCCTTTAGAACTCGAAAGGTAAGTGCTGTGTACGCTTAGCGGTACCAGCCGCGCTGGTAGCGCCCACGCCAATAGGGGTAGTAGGCGTATGGATAGCCCGCACCGCCGCAGCGCCGGTAGCGATAGGTGTAGCCGCAGCGCGGTACGTAGTAGCCCCCTCGCGGCGCGACGTAGACGTTCGGGGCATAATAGCCCTGGCGCCACGCCTTGCGGCGCCAGCCGGCATCGGCCGGCTGCGGGACGAGAGACACGACCATGAACGCCAACGCGCCAATGGCAATGCTCAGGAACGCAAACTTCTTCATTACAAGACCCTCCCTAGGAGCGTTGCTTCCCCATCGACGCATCGCTCGGGAGCGGACAAAATGTCCACGTAGGAGTGACCTTAGCATTCTACTCGGACAGACCGGTGTCTGGCCGTATGATGGGGTTAATAGCCCTCAGTTTCCTGGGCTGCGGCGCTGCCCAGCTCTGGCCTTTATTGTTACAAGTCTAAAGGACCCACCCTACGGTCTGGGAATGTGCGACGATACGGAGAACGAATGAACGATAGCGGATTTACGAAGATGTTGAAGTCACTGCTCCCGAAGAAGTGGACGAAGTCTCGACCCTTGGTGCCCGTGCTGCGTTTCAGTGGTGCGATTGGTGTCAATTCCCCGTTCAAGCAGGGTTTGGCGCTAGCGACGGTGGCCTCGGCGATCGAAAAGGCGTTCACCATGCGCGGCGCCAAGGCAGTCGCGATCCAGATCAACTCGCCTGGCGGTTCAGCGGTCCAATCCACGTTGATCTTCAAGCGCATCCGTGCGCTCGCCGAAGAGAAGGACCTCAAGGTCTATGTCTTCGCCGAGGATGTCGCCGCGTCCGGCGGGTACATGCTGGCTTGCGCGGGCGATGAGATTTACGCCGATGAGAGCTCGATCGTGGGATCGATCGGGGTGATCGCCGCCGCCTTTGGATTTCCCGGCCTTATGGAGAAGATCGGCGTGGAGCGCCGCGTCTACACCGCCGGCAAGAACAAGGACACGCTCGATCCGTTCCTGCCAGAGAAAGCCGCCGACGTGAAGCGCATCAAGGCGATCCAGCTCGACATCCACGAGGCCTTCATTGATCTCGTCAAGTCGCGCCGGGGCGACAAGCTCGACAAGGCGGACATCGAGCTGTTCACCGGCGAGTTCTGGGGCGGCAAGAAGGCTTTGGAGCTCGGTCTCATCGACGGGATCTCGGATGTGCGTACGAAGATGCGTGAGGTCTTCGGCGAAAACGTCCGTTTCAAGCTCGTGGCGCCGTCCACCTCTTGGTTACGCCGCAAGCGCAGCGTTTCTTTCGGCACCGGTGGCTTCGATTTCCGCTTGTGGCCGGAGGGGCTCACCGCGGATGCGCTGTCGACGATCGAGGCGCGCGCCCTGTGGTCGCGTTTCGGGCTGTAGGCCATGGCGCAGGTCCTCCTCATCGCCGCCGTGGGCGCCGGGTTTATCCTGGTGCGCCGCTGGTTGCGCCGGGAACAGGAGCGGGTTGCCGCCGACCTGCGCGCGGCCAAG
>NZ_JBFFQD010000056.1:0-12343 GCF_041573655.1 Methyloceanibacter sp. | reverse complement strand
CGGAAGACCGCGGCGCGCAAGACTGCGCGGAAAGTGCGGAAGACCGCTCGCAAGACCGGCGTTCGGCGGAAGACTGCGGCGCGCAAGACAGCACGGAAAGTGCGGAGGACCGCTCGCAAGACCGGCGTTCGGCGGAAGACCACGGCGCGCAAGACAGCACGGAAAGTGCGGAAGACTGCTCGCAAGACGACCGCGCGGCGGAAGACCGCCGCCCGCAAGACGGCACGGACCGCGCGGAAGACCACTCGACGGAAGACTGCGGCTCGAAAGAAGACGGCTCGAAAGTCGGCGGCCAAGAAGTCTGCGCGATCGGCGCCGGCTCGCAAGCCGGCGACCAAGTCCGCAGCGAAGGCCAAAAAGGCCGTCAGGCGCAAACCGGCGGCCAAGCCGGTGGTCAGGCCAAAGCCGGTCGCTGCTGCGCCGGTGAGCCCGGTCGCCCCAACACCGCGTCCGGTGACCCCACCGTCGCCCAGTGTTGGCAGCCCGGCAACGCCGACGGGCGGTTCGCCCGGATTCGGTACGCCGCGTCCGCCGATGCCAGGTGCGCCGGCGGGACCGCGGCCGACCCCGATGCCCTATCGGCCATCGTGGGCCCGGGACGACGACGACTAGACGACAGAAGGGCCGGCTTTTCAGCCGGCCCTTCCTCTTTCCACGTACCTCAAGCTCTTGAGGCTAGAAACCTCTGAAAATATTGCCGCATGCCAGGATCACGTAGGCGACTACGGCGACCCAGAACGCATTTTCGGTGATGAACGGAATCGGCATGAACGTGCCGATGACGGCCAATGCCGCCAGAATAGCCGAAACGATGAAGACGATGGTCGTCGGTGCTGACAGACTCATCTCTACCCTCCCTCTTGTTGACGAGCGGACTTTAATCGTTTTCTGTGAAAAAGCGAGGGCGTTGGCCGACCCCAACAGGGCTGGCTGTCTGCCTTTCGGGGGACTCTACGCCGAACGATGAGGAGACTTGTGTGATGGGGCCAACAATGCGGCTGATCCTGGGGCTTAGCGCTCTGGTACTCATTCTGGCGGCCGTGGCCCTGGGGTTGCCGGCACATGTGACCGTCGCGCGATCGGTCGTCATCAACGCACCGGAATATGCGGTCTATCCTTATCTGAATAACTTGCGCCGGTTCCAGGAGTGGTCGCCGTGGGTGGCCCGCGATCCGGAAATGAAGTTCACCTATTCCGGCCCACGGGAAGGGAAGGGTGCGAAAGTCGAGTGGGTGAGTGGTAAGCCATCCATCGGCACCGGCAGCATGCAGATCGTGCAGACCGAGCCGTCCCGCAGCGTGGATCTCACCGCCAACATCAATGGGCTCGAAGGCGACAGTAGCTACGAGCTCGAGCCGTCCGGCTCCGGGAGCAAGGTGACCTGGAGCTTCGGCTATCAGACGGGTTCTAGCCCCTTCAAGCGTTGGAAGGCCTTGATGCTTGACGGCTTCATCGGTGCGGAGTATCGCGCCGGCTTGGAGAAGCTGAAGGCCCTGGTGGAAGGCGACCGGGCTCCTGCGGTCCGAAGGGTCGTGCCGCCGACCCCAACCGCGCCGCCCGCTGCACCGCCTGCCGCTGGGGGTGAAACGGTGGTGCCGCAGCAGACGCCCGCAGCTACACCGGCCGCGGAAGCCGCGCCTCCGCCACCGCCCCCTCAGTAGACGTTTGTCTTAGAGTTTTTGCTGGTCGCCGCCTGGGGCGACAGGAGCTGTTGGCTCGACTTGGGCCGCGCCCTGCGTTGCCTGCATGATCAGGCTTTCCAGCGGGCTGCACTCAAACAGTGAGGCTTCGCCGTCGAAACGCTCTGCCTCGCTCGCGGCAAGGTGCGGGTCCACAACGCGGCGGCCGGTGACTTGATAGACGCACGTGGCGCCGTCGGTCCCGGTGAAGGTGATGCTGTCGCCGATGGTGACGTCGCTCAGTGCCACGTCGCCTTGCTGTTCTCGACCTTGGGCTGCGTGGTCCCGCGGCGGTGCGTTCGAAACAGTCTTGGTGGTGCGGCCGTCCGGCGCCGGTGAGGCGGGCTCGGAAACGACATGATCGCGCAAGGCGGCGCTCAGGCCGAGCCGGGGCACCGTCGCCCCTGGCGCGCGCGACATATTCGTCGAGAGGTCCTGCCAGGGCCAAGGCGTGGCGTGGGTCTGGTCCGCAAGCACCCGCTTCCAGACGCTCTGGCGAAGGGCCTGGACAAACCCATCCTCGCCGATCGGCGGGAGCGCGTGCTGGAACTGGGCCGCCGCGGCAAGTAGCAAAACCGCAACAGCCGTTCCAACCCCGGCCCGGCGCGCGACGCGCCGGCGAGGGGAAAGGAGGAGGAGCTGTACCGACCCCCGTAACGGCATCAGATCCTCCTCCCGATCCGCCGCGGGGAGGCATTGTCGCGGCGGGAGTGACGCCACATGAGCAGCGTCACCGCGCTAAGGAAGGTGAATAGAAGGACGAACATCGTGATTTGCCCTGTCTTGCCGTTTGGGGCCGTCGGCTCAGCGCTTTCGGCCTGAGTCGTGACATTATCATAGCCCCGCCCGGCGGGAAGCTTCAGGGCCTGCTCAAATCTGGTAAAAACACCGCTATCCGCCCTGGATTCAGCTATTTCTGCGGCTTTGACCGGCGCGGGACAGCTTGAAACGGCAAGGATTACGGCCGCCATCAGCGCTGGAAGCGGCCAGGCTGCTGGGAGCTGGGAGGGGCGCGGAACGCGGCGGCGCAGCATCGTCGATGAGCCCTCGATGTTCGGCAACGGGCGTCAGTTGAGCACCGCAATGGGGCGGAGGCTTAACCATAATGTGGCTGTGAGGCGGAGCTTCCCGCCACATGTGTGGCACGCGTCTCGCGTGGACGCTGGCTGTTCTGCTTGGGAAAGCCGCAAGGGGCGCGCTTATCCCGCGCTGCGGCCTTTTTTGCACTGTCATATTGTGCATTGCACTTGCGAGGATATGCGCGCCCGAATAGGGTTGCCTCGAATTTTTCCCGCATCTTTCGACCTTAGAGGAGTTCTTCATGGGACTGGTCTCCCGCACGCTTGAACGGGTCAAGCCGTCTCCCACCATGGCCATCACGAGCAAGGCGCGCGAAATGAAGGCCGCCGGGTTCGACGTGATTGGTCTTGGCGCTGGCGAACCCGATTTCGATACGCCCGACAACATCAAACGGGCGGCGATCGAGGCCATCCAGCGCGGCGAGACCAAATACACCGCCGTGGACGGCATCCCGGAGCTGAAGCAGGCGATTTCGGAGAAGTTCGCGCGCGAGAACGGGCTCGACTACCAGCTAACCGAGATCACCGTGGGCTCGGGCGGCAAGCACGTCTTGTACAACGCGCTGCTGGCGACGCTGGACCCGGGCGACGAGGTCGTCATCCCGTCGCCCTATTGGGTGAGCTATCCCGATATCGTTCTGCTGGCAGGCGCGGAGCCGGTCGTGGTCCAGACCAAGCTCGAGGACGGGTTCAAGCTGACCCCGGAAGCGCTCGAGAAGGCGATCACGCCGAAGACGAAGTGGTTCATCTTCAACTCGCCGTCCAACCCGACAGGGTCGGCCTATACGCGCGATGAGATCAAAGCACTGACCGACGTGCTGCTTCGCCGCGAGCGGGTCTGGGTGCTGTCCGACGATATCTACGAGCACCTGGTCTATGACGGCTTCAAATTTTCTACGCCGGCGCAAGTCGAGCCCAAACTGAAAGACCGGGCGCTGACGCTGAACGGCGTGTCGAAGGCCTATTCGATGACCGGTTGGCGTATCGGCTATGCCGGCGGACCGGCACCGCTCATCAAGGCGATCGGCAAGCTGCAATCGCAGTCGACGTCGAACCCGTGCTCGATCAGCCAGTGGGCGGCGGTCGAAGCGCTGCGCGGTCCGCAAGACTTCTTGGGGGACTGGGTGGCGTCGTTCAAGGAGCGGCGCGACCTCGTCGTTTCGATGCTGAACCAGGCGAATGGCTTGAGTTGTGCCACGCCGGAAGGCGCATTCTACGTCTACCCGTCCTGCGAAGGATGCATTGGCAAGAAGACGCCGAAGGGCGACGTCGTCGCTGACGACGAGGCCTTCGCGACCCTGTTGCTGCAGGAAGAGGGCGTGGCCGTGGTCCACGGCGCTGCGTTCGGGTTGTCGCCGTTCTTCCGGGTGTCCTATGCAACTGGCATCGAGGCTTTGGAAGAGGCCTGCAACCGCATCCAGCGCTTTTGCGCGAGCCTTCGTTAGCAGGTCTATACTGGCGTCGAATCAGCGGAGGGTGAGGCCATGAAACTTTCGAAGCTCAGCACGGCCAACCAGATCGAAGGCAAGATCATGGAAATCCGCAAGGGTGCCGTGACAGCCATCGTCTATGTGCAAATCGCCGGCGACTCTATGGTCGAGGTGAGCGTCACCATTGCCTCGCTCGAGACCCTCGGGCTGTTCGAAGGCAAGACGGTGGCCCTGATCATCAATCCCGGCGACATCATGATCGGCTGCGATTAGCGCAATTGAGCCTGGCCTTGGGGGCGGGGCCCACCAGCGCGCCCTCGAGGATCCATGGATACGCGCGTTACAGACGATAGCCCGATAGCTACCGGCCGCTCCTCGCGGGTGCACCGCCTCGCCGATGGGCGGAGGATCGGCTTTGCCGAGTATGGTGATCCGGACGGCTTGCCGGCGATTGCCCTCCATGGCACGCCGGGCTCTCGTGACATGTTCGCGCTGACCGACGCCGGTGCGCGGGAGAGGGGCTTGCGCATCATCGCGCCGGAGCGTCCGGGCTACGGCCTGTCCGAGGCCCATCACTTTGACGCGCTGCCGCAGACGGCCTCAGACGTGGAGGCCATCGCCGATGCGCTCGGGCTCGATCGCTTCGCCCTGATCGGCGTCTCGGGTGGGGCCCCCCACGCGATCGCGGCGGTGTCCCTACTGAAGGACCGGATCTTGCGGCTTCTGCTGATTGGGCCGGTTGGGCCGATCGCCGATTGCGATCACATCCGCATGTCGCATCTGCATCAGTTCATTTTCACGCGCATGGCGCCGTCGCCGCATGCGGCGGGCGCCTTCTTCATGGGACTGAGGACGCTGATCGAGTGGGCGCCGGGGGCCGCTTATCACCTGCTCCTTCAACGTGTGCCGGAGACGGACCGGCAGGTGTTGTATCGACCGGAGGTCAGGGAAAATCTCCAGACGGCGATGAAGGAAGGCTTGCGACCGGGTGTCGAAGGTCCGCTCCAGGACTTGCGGCTCTATTGTGGGGCGTGGAACTTGCCGCTCGGCGAGGTCGCCGTTCCGACCGTCATGTGGCAAGGCAGTGAGGATACGGTCGTACCGCCGGACGCGGCCTACTTCTTGGCCGGTGAACTCCCCAATTGCCAGCTCGAGATCATCGAGGGCGCGGGCCACTACTGGGTCTTTGGCGAATTTGGCCACGTGCTGGACGCCGTTAGAGCGGCGTGGTCTTGAGTTTGGGCCCGCATGCCAACGAATAGCGCACGCGCTTAGAACTTATTGTAGGTCCGGCAACAGCAATCCTTCAGGCCGTCGGCGCGGAAGTCGCAAACCAGTTTCTCTTCAGCGCCCCGGCAGACTTGCGGCGGCGCGTTCGCGGCAAGGCCGCGTTTGCAGGACTGGGTATAGGGAATGCAATGTCCGCCGAGACGTTCGGAGTTGGGCGGGCAAGCGCCCGATGCCGGAGCGCCACCGCTTGCGCCTGCGGCAGCATCGGGAGGCGGCGGAGCATCCTCGTCGTCGCTGCCGCCGAACCATCCCCCGCCGGAACTGGTTGAGCCGCTGCTCGATCGGGAGCTCGGAACCTTCCGCATCTTGCCGCGGCGGATGGCGCCGGATTCTCTCCGGCAGGTGTAGCCTTGACCAAAGTCGCCGCAGACAATCTTGGCATCGAGGACGATCGATGTGGGCGTTGACGGCGCCATCGGCGTAAAGGCCGACGCGTGGTCGCCGCCGGCAGGCGCAAGCGCCACCAAAAGCAAAGCCAACAACCCAAGACAGAAGACGAAACGCATGGAACTCCCCGTTCGTGACGAGGCGCCACCTTACTGGCTCCGTCACGGGATCAGAAGTGCTGCAGCAATTTTGGCGACTCGCGGCTCTTGCCAGAGTGCCTGTCCCTTGACACGATAGTGTCCTCAAGGCTCGCGGAAGGAAAAAAGGGCCGAAAAGGTCCACTTTTGCGAGCAGGCAAAGGGAGGAGAGCATGGGCCAAGCGCAGGGCCAACCAGCCCGCAGCGCCCGCTGCATCGCACTGGTTGGCCCCTATCTCAGCGGTAAGACAACACTTCTCGAATCTATTCTGGCGCGGACGGGCGCCATCAACAGGCAAGGCAGTGTCGCCGCCAAGAACACGGCGGGCGATGCCTCAGACGAAGCCCGCCATCACGGCATGAGCGTCGAGCTCAACGCGGCCACGATCGATTTTCTCGACGACACATTCACCTTCCTCGACTGTCCCGGCTCCATCGAGTTCCAGGCGGACTCAGCGAATGTGCTGGCCGCGTGCGACGCCGCCGTGGTGGTGTGCGAGCCCGACGAGAAGAAGGTGCCTGCGCTTCAGCTGATCCTCAAACAGCTGGAGGATCGAGGCATTCCGCATTTCTTATTTCTCAATAAGATCGACAAGGCGGAGGCGCGCGTGCGCGACATCCTACCGATGTTGCAGCCCGCCTCGAGCGTGCCGCTCGTGCTGCGCCAGGTTCCGATCTGGGAGAAGGAGATCGTCACAGGCTTCATCGACCTCGCGCTGGAACGCGCGCACGTCTATCGCGAGCACGCGCCGTCCGAGGTGGTGGAGATTCCCGATGCCGTGTCCGAGCGCGAGCAAGAGGCGCGCTTTTCGATGCTGGAGCAGCTCGCCGACTATGACGACGAACTGATGGAGCAGCTTCTCGAAGACGTGCCGCCGCCGCGCGACAAGGTCTTCGACGATCTGGCCACGGATCTGCGCGAAGGTTTCATCTGCCCGGTCCTGCTGGGATCGGCAGAGAACGGCAACGGCATATTGCGGCTTCTGAAGGCGCTCCGTCATGAAGCGCCTTTCGTGGCGGCGACGGCGGAGCGGGTCGGCGCGGAAGGCGCCAAATCCTGCGCATTCGTGATGAAGACCTTCAACACGGCCCATGCCGGCAAGCTGTCGCTCACCCGGGTTCTTACGGGTGAGTTCGCTGATGGCGACTCCGTCTATGGCGGCGAGAGCGAGGAACGGATCACCGGCGTGTTCAATCTCCTGGGACACGAGCCAGTAAAGCGTGGCCCTGCGAAACCCGGTGATACCGTCGCGTTCGGCCGATTGGAGAGCGTCAAGACCGGCGACACGCTGTTAGAGGAGAAAGGCGCGTCACTCAAGATTGAGCCGGGCACGATCACGCAGCCCGTGTTTGGGCTCGCAGTTGAAGCCCGGGAGAAGAAGGACGACGTGAAGCTGACGACCGGGCTGGCCAAGATTATCGAGGATGACCCTTCGCTCTCGATCACCCACGATCAGGACCTGGGTCAGATGGTCCTGTGGGGGCAAGGGGAGATGCATCTGCGTGTGGCCCTGGAGCGGCTGATCCGCAAGTACGGTGTGGGCGCGGCAACCCTGCCGCGGCAAATTCCCTACAAGGAAACCATCCGCAAATCGACCGAGGTCCGTGGACGCCACAAGAAGCAGTCCGGCGGTCATGGCCAGTTTGGCGATGTGGTGGTGACCATCAAGCCCTTGGCGCGCGGCGAGGGGATAGCCTTCTCCGAAACCATCACCGGCGGTGTTGTGCCGAAGAACTACATCCCGTCGGTCGAGCATGGCGTGCGGGACTATCTCCACGCCGGACCGCTCGGGTTTACGGTGGTGGATGTCGCCGTATGCCTGATCGACGGGTCTTATCACTCGGTCGATTCGTCGGACATGGCCTTCCGTCAGGCAGGGCGGCTCGCGATGTCCGAGGGCATGCCGCAGTGTCAGCCGGTTCTATTGGAGCCGATCATGGCCGTCGAGATCGCTGTTCCGTCGGAGGCCACGGCACGCATCAATTCCATCGTCTCGTCCCACCGGGGGCAGATTCTAGGCTTCGATGCGCGGCCCGACTGGCCCGGCTGGGATGTGGTCCAGGCCCATATTCCGGAGGCCGAGATCCAGAACCTGATCGTGGAGCTGCGTTCGGCGACATCCGGGGTGGGGACCTTCCAGGCTAAGCCGGATCACCTCGCCGAGCTCGTCGGCAAGGCTGCGGATATGGTCTTGGCCCATCGCGGGGACAAGGCGGCCTGACGGACGGCAGGGCCAGGGCGGGCCAAAATTGGCGCGGGGGCCTTGCCCCGCCCCGCCTGGGCCGGTAGACGATTAGGCCGAATTCCTAGCTTTTCGACCAGTTAGATAGAGGGTGTTCCCATGACCGTATTTCCGCAGCTCGAAATCCCCGAGACGCTTGCCGCCGGCCCGGGGCCCGGCAACACCGATCCGCGCGTGCTTGAGCGGTTCGCCAAGACCGGCGTCGCCGACCACATGCAGGCGGACGTGCTGCGCGGTATGAAGGAAGCCAAGCAGATGCTGCGCGATCTGTGGGGCACCAAGAACGTCTACACGTTCGGTGTGGCCGGCACCGGCTGGAGCGGCCTCGACTGCGTTCACAGCCTGATCCTGCCGGGCGACAAGGTCGTGACCTTCGCCAACGGCACGTTCTCGGGCATTGACGACCTCACCATCCGCATCAAGGCCTCGTCCCTTGAGGATCTCGCTGCCGACTCCGTCAACCCGAAGCCGAAGAACGTCGTCACCGTGACCGTGCCGCATGGCCAGTCGGTGTCCGGTGAGACTGTGGAAAAGGCGCTGGCCGAGCACAAGCCTATGTGGGCGTTCATGGCCCATTGGGAGACCGGCTCGGGCCGCGTCAACGACCTCAAAGGCTTTTCCGACGCCTGCGTGAAGCATGGGGTCATGGGCATCGTCGACGCCGTGTCGAGCCTCGGCGTGGGCGACTTCAGCATCGACGACTATCCGGGCGTGGTGGCCTGGGCGTCGTGTCCGCAGAAGGGTGTGCTGTCGCTGCCGCTGACCTACGCGCCGGTCAGCTTCACCGACAAGGCCATCGAGGTCGTCAAGAAGCGCGGCTGCTACACCTTCGTGAACCATCCGATCCTCGATGCGCGCCATTGGGGCATCATCGACGGCAAGGATGTCGAAACGCCGGTCTATCACCAGACCCATTCCTGCTACGCCGTGGCGGCGTTTCACGAGGCGCTGCGCATCCTGCTGTCCTATGGCCGTGCCGCCAAGGCGGCGGACTACCGGTATCACGAAGCCGCGTTGCGCCAGGCCGTCGAGGCCATGGGCTGCGAGGTGACGTCGGATATGCCGAGCCTCGTGGTGCTCAACCTGCCGGGCAAGCTTGCCGGCCGGGAGAAGGAATTGGTGCAGGGCGCACGGTCCCAGGGCTTTGGCATTTGGCCGACCCTGTCGGAGCCCGTGCAGGTCCGTATCGGTATCCTCAACCAGCTCAGCCCTGAGCAGATCACCGAGATCGTCAGCCGCTTCGCCGACGCCATGCTGGCCATGGGCGCGGAGGTCGACAAGGCTGCGGTGCTGAACCAGTTGAAGTCCTACTACGCCAAAGCCGCGTAGGCAGACAGGATCACGCGCGACCGGCGTCTGCCCAAGGGCTCCTCGCCGGTCGCGCAAACTCTTCTTTTCAAATCAGTTCCTGCGCGGGTTTTCGTAGCGCCACTCGGACGGCCGCTGGAAGGTACCGCGCCAGATGCCGCGATTGGCGGCGCGGGCCTCGGCCTCTACGCTCGCATAAGCGTGCCGGGTCTTGCGGCCCAGATCGATGGCATAGCCGTCGCGGACCAGTGCTTCTCCGACATCGGGCACGCCCTTGGCGCTGCATTTGGCGACGGAGCGGCCATAGCGGTCCGTGTTCTTCACCTCGCACCTCACGTCGCCGCCCTTGATCAGCTTGGTCAGCGCCACCTTCGCCGCGCGGCCGCACTGCCATTGCTTGCCGCCGAGCTCCCAGCAGGTTTGCTTTAGCTCGGGCGCATCAATGCCGAAGATGCGGTACTCCGTACCGTCGCCGGCGCGCAGCGTGTCGCCATCGATGGATACGATGTTGGCGTTCGGGCCGAAGGGCACCGGCGCAATGCCGCAATAGCGTTGCAGCAGCAGCACGAGCCCCAGTACGAGCACGAGCGCGATGACCTTGCCGAGTTGCTTGGCGAGAGTGTTCTTGGTCGACCGCTTACGTGTACGCCGCCGCCCCGTCGTCTTGCGCGATCGGCTCTTGCGCGTTGAAGACTTCCGTTGCGCCATTAGCCGCCGTCGATCTGGCGGCCGACAATGGCGATGGTCTGTTGATAGACGCCCGCCGCATTCCAGCCCTGGATCGCCCTGAAGTTGGGCTGGCCCGGCTGATAGCCGGCGCCTGGTTGCCAGCCATGGCCGCGCAGGAAGTTCGCAGTGGAGGCGAGGGCGTCGGCCTTGCTGTTGAGATCGGCACGCCCATTCCCATCGCCGTCGACCGCGTAGAGTAGGACGCTCTTAGGCAGAAACTGGGTGTGACCCACTTCGCCATGCATGGCGCCGCGTTGCCCGGCGGCCAGCCGGCGCTGGTCAATCAGTTGCAGGGCCGCGTAGAGGTGTTCGGTGAAGAATTCGGGCCGCCGGCAGTCGTAAGCGAGCGTTGCGACCGCAGACAGGGTGTTCTGTCGTCCCATATAGCGGCCGAAGCCGGTTTCCATACCCCAGATGGCGAGGAGCGGGCCCGCCGGAACGCCATATCGACGCTCGATGGCGGCGAGGAGCTTCGCATTGGAGCGCTTCAGCCGCTTGCCCTGAGAGGCAATGGCCGACGCACCGCGCTTTTTCATGAACTGATTCAGAGAGAGTTTGAAACTGTGCTGGCCGCGGTCCGCTTTGATCGTCCCGTAGGCGTATCGCGTGCCCTTCAACGCGTTGAGCCCGCGCTGGCCGATACCGTTGGCCCGCGCCTCCTTGGCAAAGGCTCGCTTCCACTTTTCGAATCCGGCGGCACTCTTGCCGCATCGCGCGGCCTCAGCAGTGGTGGCGAAAAAGAGGAGCATGGCGCTTGCCAGCGCCATCAGTGACTTATGCGCCATTTGGGCCTTCCGTGTTTCAGGGAGGCCCGGGCCGAAAGCGCCGAACCGCCATCCTTGAGAGTCCTCCCCCAACAAGCCATTTCTACCGTGATGTTTCCGGCCATGGCAATCCGCTTAGGCCGCCAGAGCGGGGTCGTCATTGCACCGCCACAAAAGTATTGTCTCGCGTCGGGGCAGGCGTGGAGGCGAGATGCGCATACCGGGGATAGTGGCGAAGAGCGGGTACTTGGCCGTTGCAGCCTTGTCGACCGTCTTAACGGGCTTCGTCGTCGCTGGCGGGGCAATCGCCGTTCCGTATGTGATGCGTTCACCGCCGGTCCAAGACTATTCTCTGAAGGCCCTTGAGCCGGCAGCGCATCGCACCCTGGTCCTTCACGGAAACGATGGTCAGCCGTTCGCGAGCCGGGGCGGCTGCGTGGCCGAGCTGGTGTCTCTTGGGGAGGTGCCGCCGCACGTCGTCGACGCCTTGCTCTCCATGGAAGACTGCCGCTTCTACTACCATTTCGGGGTCGATCCGATCGGGCTTGCGCGCGCGGCCCTGGCCAACCGTGCGGCCGGGCGGATTGTCCAAGGCGGCAGTACCCTGACGCAGCAATTGGTGAAGTACTCGCTGCTGTCGACCGACCGTACGCTGGAACGGAAGCAGAAGGAGGCGTGGCTCGCGCTGTCGCTAGAGCTGCGTCTCACCAAAGATGAGATCCTGGAACGCTATCTGAGCAGCGCATATTTCGGCCAAGGCTGCTATGGCCTGCGCGCGGCGGCGAAGCGGTATTTCGAAGTGCCTGTTGCGGACCTGTCGCTCCCTCAAGCTGCTTACCTGGTGGGGTTACTCAAGGCGCCGACAGCGCTCAACCGCGATCCCGAGGCGGCCAAGGCACGCTCCGAAGCGGTCTTCGACGCCATGCTCGACAACGGCAAGCTCGACCCCGAGCAGCGCACGGCACTTGTCCACGTGTTACCGCGGATCGAGTCTCGTGAGACCGTCGGCAGCTATTACGCAGACTGGGTGGCCAGCACGGCAGGTTCCGCGCAACGGCAACTATGCTCCGTTGCCGGTCCACACGTCCTTCGATCCGGAGCTTCAGCATCTTGCTGAAGCGGCAGTGGGTAGGGTCCTTGCGAAGCAGGGTAAGGCGCGCCGCGCAACGCAAGCCGCCATGGTCGTAATGCGCTCGGACGGACGCGTGCTCGCCATGGTTGGCGGCCGCGACTATGACCAGAGCAAGTTCAATCGCGCAGTACAGGCGCGCCGCCAGCCTGGCTCCTCGTTCAAACT
>NZ_JBFFQD010000055.1:0-12450 GCF_041573655.1 Methyloceanibacter sp. | reverse complement strand
TTTTCGTGGGCGATGCGAAGATCGCCTCCATCGGCGTGCGGGTGAAGCGTTGGGTGACGCTGCACGGTGTCAGCCTCAACGTGGCCCCCGACCTCGCGCACTTCTCCGGCATCATGCCATGCGGCTTGCATGACACTGAGGTCACGAGCTTGGCGGCGCTCGGCGCCGAGACGGACATGTCCCGGGTCGACGCGGCGCTCAAAGAAAGTTTTGCGCAAATCTTCATGCGCCCACGCTAATGGGTCGGCAGCACCGCGAAGCCTGAGGGCGGCGCGCCGCCCTCGTCCGTGACCGAGACGCTTCTAACCTTGGCGTCGGGTGGGCCATCGGCGCAGCGCCGCAACATCTCGTCGACCTGGGATGGAGCCCCGGAGAACACCGCCTCGACACTGCCGTCGCGGCGGTTGCGCACCCAGCCGCCGAGACCAAGGCGGCGCGCGACCTGTTCCGTCCAGACGCGGTAGTAGACGCCCTGCACCCGGCCTTTGATCCTGACCGTGACGGTCTTCACGCCGCGTCCTTACGAAAACTCCAGGATCACCGCATCAACATTCAAGCTGTCGCCCGGCTTGGCGAGGACCTTGGCGACCGTGCCGTCGCGTTCGGCCTTGAGCACGTTCTCCATCTTCATCGCCTCGACGACACAAAGTGTATCGCCGGCCGACACGTCCTGGCCTTCTTCCACGGCAAGCGACACGACAAGCCCCGGCATCGGACAGAGTAGATACTTGGACATGTCCGGCTTTTCTTTCACCGGCATCAGCGCCAGATAGCCCGACTCACGCTCGGTGTAGACGCGGACCGGAACCTCCACGCCTTGATAGGTAAGGTGGACGCCGTTGAGGATTGGGCGCACCTGGACCGCCACCTCTTCGTCGTCGACTGTCCCTTCCCAAACGGGGTCGCCAAACCACCAAGGCGAGTCGAGCACGATCTCCCGCGCCTTCTCGCCCTTCCCCTCGCCGCCCACTGTCACGGTCATGGGATAGTCGCGTCCCGAAACGCCGACGCTGACAGGCTGATCGCCAAGATCAACCACGCGGGAATCGGTGAACTGCACGGGCTCGCCAGACATTTGCTGGGTAATCATGCGGCGCCGGTTGTTGGACAGATAGTCGACACTGGCTGCAACCGCCGCCAGCACGTCGCGAACGTGGCCCTCCGGCACTGGCGGGTGAAAGCCGTCCGGAAATTCCTCGTCGATGAACTTGGTGGACAGACGCCCTTCCCGCCACCGCTCGTTCCGCATCAGCACCGCGAGGAACGGGATGTTGTGGCGGAACCCGTCGATGGCGAACGCATCGAGTGCCCACCCCATCTCCTCGATCGCCTCGATACGCGTCGGCGCATGTGTAACGAGCTTGGCGATCATCGGATCGTAATAGACAGAGATCTCGCCGCCCTCCTCCACCCCGGTATCGAGGCGGATGGTAACGCCGTCTTCGGTCCCAAGTTCAGGCGGACGAAAGCGCACAAGCCGCCCCGTGGACGGCAGGAAGTTCCGCACCGGGTCTTCCGCATAGATGCGCGACTCGATGGCGGAGCCGGTGAGCGTCACGTCTTTCTGCTTGATGGACAGCTTCTCGCCCGCGGCGACCTTCAGCATCTGCTCGACAAGATCGAGCCCCGTCACGAGCTCCGTCACCGGGTGCTCCACCTGCAGGCGGGTGTTCATCTCCAGAAAATAGAAGTTCCGGTCCTTGTCGACGATGAACTCGACGGTCCCCGCCGTGTCGTAATCGACGGCCTTGGATAGCGCGACGGCTTCCGCGCCCATCGCCTCACGCGTCTTTTCGTCGAGGAACGGGCTAGGTGCCTCCTCGATGACTTTCTGGTTGCGTCGCTGAATGGAGCACTCACGCTCGCCGAGATGAATGACATTGCCGTGCTTGTCGCCAAGCACCTGAATCTCGATATGCCGCGGCTCTTCGATGTACTTCTCGATGAACACACGATCGTCGCCAAAGCTCGACTTCGCTTCCGACTGCGATGAGGCGAAGCCTTCGGCGACTTCATCGCTGCTATAGGCGATGCGCATGCCCTTGCCGCCGCCGCCGGCCGACGCCTTGATCATCACGGGGTAGCCGATGTCGTCAGCAATCTTCACCGCCGCCTTGGCGTCCTCGATCACGCCGAGATGGCCCGGCACCGTCGAGACCTTCGCCTTGGCTGCGAGCTTCTTGGACTCGATCTTGTCGCCCATGGCCTCGATGGCCCTAGGGTTCGGACCGACAAAGGCGATGCCCGCCTTCTTCAGCGCCTTTGCGAACGCGGCATTCTCCGACAAGAAGCCGTAGCCGGGATGAATCGCGTCGGCCCCCGTCTCCTTGGCGGCAGCGATAATCTTATCCATGACGAGATAGGACTGCGCCGCAGCGGCGGGACCAATCCCCACCGCCTCGTCGGCCATGTCGACATGGAGGGCGTCGCGGTCAGCCTCCGAATAGACAGCCACCGTCTCAATTCCGAGCCGCTTCGCGGTTCGGATGATACGGCAGGCGATTTCTCCGCGGTTGGCGATCAGCAGTTTTTTGAACATCAGGTCCCGGCCCGTTTTTGTTGGAGTTTTCTAGAGGCAAGCCGGAGGCGAGTAAACCAGCCAGAGGTCGCAAGTCCCCTTGGCAGCCTTTGCGGCCGCTTGGCGCCCTGGAGGCTTTACGGGTGCGCCTCCCTGCTTCCGCCAGATCGGACGCCTGTGCGTCTCGTTCGTTCAGTATTGACTGAACGTACTAGAAGGACTATTTGTCACTTATGGCAGATAAATCCGAAGACGTAGTCATTGAATTCGTTGAGCAAATGGGCCTGATCCTCCAGGGTGAGGGTCTCCCCCGCATTGCTGGCCGCATTATGGGCCTCATGATCATGCATGGAGGCCCCTTCAGCCTGACCGAGCTGGCTGAGCGTTTGAGTGTCAGCCGCGCGAGCATCAGCACGAATACACGGTTGTTGGAGGAGTTGGGTGTCATAGAGCGAACCGCCACGCCGGGCGACCGGCAGGATTATTTCAGGCTGAGCCGCCAGCCTTACGCGCGCATGTTGCGTGGGGTTGTCCGCCGGATGCGCCGCGCACGCGAGGTGGTCGAAGGCACCCAGGAGTCGCTTCCGGAGGACATGTCGGAGACCCATGAGCGGCTCGAGGAGTTGGATGCCTTTTATGAGGCGCTCATTGAGAGCTTCCTGAATGTCATCGATGAATGGGACGCCGAACGGCAAGGTTCGGCACGCCACAAACGGGCCTCCGCGCGGCCATCCGCGTGACCCCAAGCAGGTGCAAAGCAGCGAGAACGAGTTGGAGCGTTAGGCTTTGAAAAAATCATACATCATCGCTGCGGTGTTGACGCTCGCCCTCACGGCGTGGGTGCTTGGCGGCTATTTCCTGAGAACCGTTGGTAAAGAGGCAGACGGCACCACGCCAGTGGCCGATGCCGCTCCGACCATGCGAGTTGCGGTTCGCACGCAAGAAGCCAAACCCGTATCGCAAATCGTCGTCGCACAAGGGCAAGCCGAGCCGAACCGGACCGTGACCGTGCGCGCCGAGACCTTGGGACAGATCGCCGAGATCTTGGCCGACGAAGGCAGCACTGTTGCGGCCGGCGATGTCATCGCCAGGCTGGAGCCGAACGCCCGCGAGGCGCGGATCGAACGCGCAAAGGCGCGACTGCGCGAGCAGGAAAGCGCATACGAAGCAGCGCAGGCTCTTGGCAAGAAGGGCTACCAGACACAAAGACAATCGGACCAAATCTACTCGTCGTTACAGACCGCGAAGCACGAGCTTGAAGTGGCGATGATCGAGCAGGAGCGCCTAGACATCAAAGCGCCGTTCGAGGGAGAAGTGCTAACGGTTCCTATCGAGCTCGGCGCCTATGTCGACGTGAATGGTGAGGTGGCGACAATTGTCGACAATCACCCCCTCGTCGTCAGTGTTCAGATCACCCAGCAGGACATTACCGATCTGAAGGTCGGTCAGAAGGCAACTGTCACCTTTGCGACCGGTCAGAAGGGTGAAGGAAAGATCCGCTACATCGCCGCGCGCGCGGACGAAGGGACGCGGACCTTCCGGGTCGAGATCGAACTTCCCAATCCGGACGGCGCAATTCCGTCCGGCATCAGCGCCGAGGCAAGGATCCCCACGGGATCGGTGATGGCGCAATTCGTTTCTCCGGCCGATCTGTCCCTCAACGAGGCAGGCAAGCTCGGCGTCAAGACGGTCGGCAAAGACAGCCGCGTCGTCTTCCATGAGGCGTCCATCGTCATGTCGGACGCCAGCGGTGCTTGGGTGATCGGCCTGCCGCCTCAAGCGCGGATCATTACGCTGGGTCACGGCTACGTGCAGATCGGCGAGCAGGTCCAAGTCGCCGAGGAACAGGGCAGCACCGGCATGGACGGTTCGAAAGAGGCAGCGGCACGTTTGACAACGCGCCGTGTCGACGAGCCGACGGCCGCTCAATGAACGGCATCATCGACGCCGCTTTTGCGCGAACGCGTACGGTCGCGCTCGCGTTCTTCATGATTATCGTCATGGGTGCGGTTGCCTATACGACCATCCCCAAGGAAGCCGAACCGGACATTCAGATTCCGATCATCTACGTCTCGATGACGTATGAAGGCATTTCGCCCGAAGATTCCGAGCGACTCCTGATCCGCCCCATGGAGAAGGAACTCAAGTCCATCGAGGGCATCAAGGAGATGCGCTCCGTGGCCAAGGAAGGCTACGGATCCGTCACGCTCGAATTCGATGCAGGCTTTAATCCCGATACAGCTCTCGAGGACGTGCGCGAGAAAGTCGATATTGCTCGCGCCGAGCTACCTCCTGAGACTGACGAACCCCGGGTCAACGAGGTCAACGTCGCCCTCTTTCCCGTCATCACGGTCGGCTTGTCTGGCAATGTACCCGAACGCACCTTGGTGCGCATTGCGCGCGATCTGCGGGACAAAATCGAAGCCCTTGGGGGCGTACTCGACGTCGATATCGGCGGTGACCGGGAAGAGTTGTTGGAGATCGTCGTCGATCCGATGGTGCTTGAAACCTACAACGTTTCCTTCGCCGACGTGTTGACCACAGTCAGGCGCAACAACCGGCTGGTCGCAGCGGGTGCATTGGAGTCTGCCGCCGGCCGCATGGTGCTTAAGGTTCCAGGTGTCATCGAAGAAGTTCAGGACATACTGAATCTCCCGATCAAGGTTGTCGGCACCACGGTGGTCAAGTTCAGCGACGTCGCTTCGATTCGCCGCACCTTCAAAGACCCGCAAGGGTTTGCGCGCGTCGGCGGCAATCCGGCCTTGGCGCTGGAAGTCAAAAAGCGCGTTGGCGCAAACATCATTGAGACAATCGAAGAGGTGCGCGCTGTCGTTAAGGAGGAACAAGCCTCTTGGCCGCCGGGCGTCCAAGTCAGCTTCATGCAGGACAAGTCCAAGCAAATTCGCGACATCCTGAGCGATCTTCAGAACAATGTGCTCGCCGCGATCGCGCTGGTGATGATCGTCATCATCGCCGCCATAGGCGTGCGGTCGGCCATCTTGGTCGGGTTGGCAATTCCAGGCTCGTTTCTTGCCGGAATCCTTGCCATCTCCTTGATGGGCCTCACGCTTAACATCGTCGTCTTGTTCAGCCTTATCCTCGTTGTCGGCATGCTCGTCGATGGTGCCATCGTCACCACGGAACTCGCCGACCGAAAAATGCAGGAAGGCAAAGACCGCAAACAGGCCTATTCGGAAGCGGCCAAGCGTATGGCATGGCCGATCGCCGCCTCGACCGCGACAACTCTGGCGGTGTTCCTACCATTGCTGTTCTGGCCCGGCATCGTCGGGGAGTTCATGAAGTTTTTGCCGATCACGGTTCTCGTAACGCTGGCGGCCTCGTTGACGATGGCGCTTGTGTTTATCCCCGTGCTCGGCGGTATTTTCGGCAAAACAGACAAGGGGGACGGCAGTCTGCTGCAGACCATCCGAGCTGCCGAAGATGGCGACCTGAACAAGATAGGCGGCGCGGCCGGCGCTTATCTCAACACACTCAAGCGGCTTCTTGCCCACCCCGCCAAGGTTCTGTGCGTCACCGTGGCTCTTCTGATCGGCACTTACACCGCATTCGGCATGTTTGGCCGCGGCGTTGAATTCTTTCCTGACGTCGACCAAGACATTGCCCAGGTCCAGGTTCGTGCGCGCGGCGATTTATCAGTCACGGAAATGGATGCCGTCGTGCGCAAGGTCGAGACGCGGCTCCTCGGCATGCCGCACTTCAAGACTGTCTATGCAAAGACGATCGGTTCCGGGGCGCCGCCGTCGCAAACCGGATCGGCCGAGGACGTCATCGGTGTTGTCCAGTTTGAATTGACCAATTGGCGTACCCGCCCGAGAGCCTCGGAGATACTCAAAGAGGTACGTACCCGTACGGCTGACATTCCAGGCGTTATCCTCGAGGTACGCAAACAGAAAGGCGGACCCACGGCTGGCAAGCCGGTGGAACTACATGTGACGTCTCGCGATACAGAGAAGATGCCGGATGTCGTCACGAAGCTACGCGCAGAAATGAATAAGATCGGCGGGTTCGTCGATGAGCAAGACAGCCGGCCGTTGCCCGGTATCGAGTGGCGCCTCAAAGTCGACCGGGAAAAGGCCGCGCGCAACGGGGCCGATGTCGCCGTGCTTGGCGAAGCCGTGAGCATGCTCACCAATGGGATCTTCGTTGCCGAATACCGGCCGGACGATGCCGACGAAGAAGTCGATATCCGCCTGCGCCTCCCCCTCGCCGAGCGCAATCTCGAACAGCTCAATCGGCTGCGCGTGCCAACCGATAAAGGCCAAGTTCCTATCGGCAACTTCGTGAGCTTCGAACCGGCCCAGAAGATTGGTAATTTGAACCGCACCGACGGCCGCCGCGTGCTCGAAATTCAAGCCGATGTGGCCGAGGGACTGCTGGTCGACGACCAGGTGCGTAAACTCAAGACTGCGGTCGCCGAGACCGACTTGGATCCTACGGTAACCGTGCGCTTCAAGGGTCAGGACGCGGACCAGCGCGAGGCGGGAAACTTTTTGATAAAGGCCTTCTTCATCGCCATCTTTATGATGGTCGCGATTCTGGTCACGCAGTTCAACAGCTTCTACCAAACCGCCCTCGTGTTGAGCGCGATCGTCTTCTCCACGGCCGGCGTCATGATTGGCCTGTTGGCGACCGATCAACCGTTCGGCATCGTCATGTGCGGCATTGGAATCATCGCGCTCGCCGGCATTGTCGTGAACAACAACATCGTTCTGATCGACACCTACAATGACTTGAGGTCACGGGGCCAACCGGCCAAGGAAGCCATCCTGCGTACCGCTGCGCAGCGTATGCGCCCTGTCCTGCTGACGTCCATTACGACGGTTCTCGGCCTCATGCCGATGGTCTTCAGTCTTAGCATCGACATTATTGGCCAAGACGTCTCCGTCGGAGCGCCGTCGACGCAATGGTGGACGCAGCTCTCAAGTTCTATTGCCGGCGGGTTGGCATTCGCGACGATGCTGACACTCGTGTTAACGCCCTGCCTCTTGATGTTGGGAGACAATGTCGCGGTGTGGTGGCACGGGCGCGCAGGCCGGAAGGCTCAACGCGTCAGCCGCAAGGGCCGGCCGCAGGCCGCGAGCTGAGCGCGGAACTCAGTCCCCGAAACCGAGAGAGTTGGTGGAACCTGCACCCGTGTTGCTGTCGCGCGAGGACGCGGCAACGCTCTGGCTGAGGCGCTTTTTCTCGGGCGGCGGTTTCGGAAAACCATCCACACTGCCAAAGACGGCCTTGGCTTGCATGCGATCGAGACCGTAGAGGTCCTTGAAGGTCGAGACCTTCCCCTCCTCATCCACCACCGCCGTGAAATAGGTCGTGTGGACCGGAGGCTTCTTCTCCATGCTCACCGCTTTGTTGACGCTCTTGTTCCAGAACTTCTTGACGTCGCTCTGTGGCAGTTCCTGATCCTCGGCCAACATCACTGCTGCGAAGGCCTGCGGCTTGGACATGCGCACGCAGCCATAACCAATGTCGCGCTTATCCTCTTTGAAGATCTTGCGCCGTGGCGGAAGCGTGTCGTGCATATAGACCACGTGCTTGTTCGGATAGAGGAACTTGGCCTTGCCGAGCACGTTCTTCGGGCCCGCTTTCTGCCTGAAGGTGAACTTGTGAATGTTGGTCCGCTGCCAATCGATCTTCTTCGGATCGATCCGCTTGCCTCGATAGCTCACGCTGATCTTGTTGGACTTGAGAATGTCGTAGTACTTGCGCTTCAACGCCGGCCAAAATTTCTCCTTTAAGACCGTCGGAGGCGCGATCCAATCGGGATTGAAGACGATCGTCTCCATGTCGGCGGAAAACACCGGTGTGGGATTGCCGATGGTGCCGACCAGTGTCTTGTCCTTGAAGACCGTCTCTCCATCCTTCACCACGTAGAGCATGTACTCAGGCGTGTTGAGCCACACATAGAGCGGCCCGAGCTCCTCGGGCATCCAACGCCAGCGCTCCATGTTCATGAGGAGCCGCCTGATGTCGGTTTCCTTCGGCTCGTCGGCCTTCCGGGCCTCGATCAACGCATCGCGCAGACGGTCGAATTGCTCGTGGGCCGGGTGCAGCGTTTGCAGATAGATGTCCGGGGAATCCGACGCGGCGATATCGGCCATGACAATCTTGGGGTCGCGGAAGGGCGGCGACTGATCGAACAAGTCGCTAATCTCCGACGGCACGTGCTCGCCGCCGCTCGCCAGCCGCGCATATTTCAGAATGGCGAGATCGAGCGTGATCTGGGCAAGGGCCTGGGCCTCTGCTGTCGCCAGCTGCACATCGGCCTCCGGCACGGTGAAGTCGTCCGCTTTGAGGCCCCAGTCGTCGGCCTTGCCGATCTCGCGTATGGCCGCCTTCCCTTTGGTCGACAGTCCCGTCTCCGTGACCCACAAGGGTGGCTCGCCCCAAGCACGATAGAAGGCCTGAAGCCCAGCGACGTCCTCATCGGCCGCGTCCTTCGTGACCTTCGGATCAGTCAGCTTTTCCCGGATAATCGTCACGGTCGGATGCGCGGGCACTGGCGGCAGGTCGGCAGCCTCAGCTACTTCCTCCGGTTCGCCTTCGTCCGGCTCGTCTTTCGCCGTGTCAGTCTCTTCCTCTGAGTCCGTCTCGGAGGCCGCCTCAGGCGCCGGCGTGGGCGAAGACACGGAGGGGGAGACTGCAGGTTCTGGCGGCTGCGTCGCGGCGGTGTCCGACTCCCAGGGAAGCTTCCGCAAAGGCGGCACGGTCTGCGTCTCCGCGCGCGCGGCCGCCAAGGCCCCCAGGCAAGCAGCCAGGGCCATGCAGCACGTCATGGCGATGAGGAAATATCGACGCAAACTCCCACCCCCCAAGAGATCGCCGAAAAATCTACTCGAGACATAGCCTTTCGGCCACCCCTTGAAGCACTAGCCGAAGGCGGTCGGCCCGGCCCCTTGCGGCATGGCCTCAGCCCGGGACGGGGTCGTGTTGAGGACCGCGGCGAGTTCGTCGAGGGCCACGAGAATGTCATTGAGAGCGCCGGCCACCTCCTCGGCCTGCGCGGCCGCGAGGTCGTCCGTAAAGGAATAGCCGTGCAGAATTTCGAGGGCCCGCTCCAAGAAGCGGATCGACTCCTCGTGCTTCTTGATGTGGTTCCGGATCGCCAGTTCGTGCCAATCGAGCACCCGGGCCACCAGATTGGCGTCCCCTTCGGCCTTGCGCTTGGTGCGCGAACGTAAGGCCGCCAACCGTTCCCCAGCGCGCTGCTGATGGGTGACGCTCGCCTTGCGGGCGGCAATGTCGTCGCGAATCGCCTGTTCGATCAGCCGGCCCACATCCATCGTGGCCAGATCCTGCTCGGCGTGGATCACCAGGCCCAGCTTGTCGGCGATGATCTCGATTGCGCCGCCATCGAAATTGTCGGGCCGCGGCGGGTCGATTTCGCCGGTCTCGTCGTAGCGGGTCCGGCGACCCTTATCCGACAGCACCGAATAGGCCAGAACCAGCGTGTTGAAGGCTTCGACGGAGCCTCCGCTGTCCGGATGCGCCGACTTGGCCTTCTTGCGATAGGCTTTGTGGATGTCCTTTGGGGCCGCGGTCCGCTTCACGCCCAAAGTCTTGTAGAGATCCGTCACCGGCTTCTCCCCCGCCGCAAGATACCGTTCAGCCGCCCTCCCCGTCTTGAGGTCAGCCGTCCGTATAACCCTCTCATGAAGATGGTTTGTGTCTTGCTAATGGCAGGGCCCGGCCCCAGACGCTATGAGAGCGCGAGACCGGAAATCCGGCCCGCGCCCTTACCGTGAAGGCCTAGAGATAGATGAGCTTCAGCAGCCGCCGACCGGCCGGAGAACGAAGCTCCCTCAGGTCGATCGTGCCGTCATCGTCGGGATTGGCGAGCACGAACAGCGCTTTGACGAGCCTCTTGTACTCTCTCCAGCTCAACGTGCCGTCGTCGTCCGGATCGGCCGCCCTGAGGCCAGCCGCGCTGAGGCGTCCCCTGAGCTCGGCAGCGTCGAGCGTACCGTCCCGGTCGGGATTGATGGCCTTGAACACCCTCTTGGCGCCCCTGAGAGCCTCTCTCATGTCGATGGTGCCGTCATTGTCCGGATCGAGGACCCGAAGCGCCGTGGCAGAATCGACGGCGGACGCCGGCGAACCGGCCAAGAAAAACGTGCTGATAGCGATTGCAAAAGTCAGTGCAAATTTGTGCATTTTGGGGGGCTCCTTAGTCTCTTCATCGAGTCGATGCAGCTGGAACTTAGAGCAAAGCAACGGGCCCAGCTGGCAATGTCTATAGGAACATTGGTAATAATCTCAAGACTGCCTGTGAATAAGTCTTGGCCACTGAGAGTGAATAAGACGCAAAGCAAAACTTTGCATTACCTGAGAAAGGCGCCGCTCTTGATTATGCATTTGGCAACAGACCGGCGGGCAGCGCCGCGCGATCCTCGTTCCGACGACTATTGGACCTTCTCGAGCTTGTGCCCCCAGCGCTGGGTGGCGCGCTGGTAGCTCACCAGGCCCGAATTCACGAGCGTGGCGACGCATCTCTGCGACAGGCTGGGTCCGGCTTTGTCCATGCATTTGCGCAAGGCAGGATCGTCGACGGCATAGGTCGAACAGAACCGCTTGTAGTCGTTCCGGCAGGCGCCTTTTATGGCTTTCGAATATTGGGCAACCGACGGCACTACCATGGCCAGCAGCGCGGCAACAAACACAAAAGCGGAAAGCCCTCTTGGACGCATTCTCGTCACTCCAATGTTGCCCCGGCACGGCCTATCCGACATCTAGGATCGAGGCCTTGCCGCATCAAGGACGGCCCATAGGCGCGCGGGCAAAATGTGGAGGATATGCTACTGGGCGGCCGGTCCGATCTCTTTCGCCTTGGTCAAGAGCTCCCGCAGGGACTGCCGGCAATAGGGCGTAAGGCCCCCACCGCTCCGCGCCATAATCCGTAGGCCCTCGTTCTTGTCGGCAACCGCCTTCTTCTGGAGGCTCTCGGTGTTGATCGAGGAGTCTTTCGCCAGGAAATAGTCTTCGATCTTGTCGATCGCCGCCTCGGCGGCGTCGGCCTCGGCCGTCGAGAGATGCTCCTTTACCTCGCACTCGAGGACGATCTCGAACTCAGCGTAATAGTTCTTGAGCGAGGACGACAGGCTGACGGCGAACGCGCTCCCCGACAGCAACACGGCACAAACGGCCAGACTCCACCCCCACGCGCCAAGACGCATCGTTACCCCCTCGAAGGTCAGCATAGATTGAAGGCCGCTAATTATACGAGGAGCGGTTAACGCGCAATTGCAGCGCAGCAACACTTGGGAAGAGAATCTTGGCGGGTCCCGCCTTCGGGCCGGCCCGGCTCAGTCGGCGACGCAATCCTTGTAGGTCACGTTGTCATCCGAGCCTTCCGTGACGAAGGCCGTCTTGCCCTTGGACCAGAACTGGATGCTCTCGTCGGCGTTGGCGTACCGGGTCCCGGACCCCGAGATGACTTGCGGAAGCGCCAGCTTGCGCCCGTCGTGGAAGGTGAGCGCCACCTCGTCAGACGTGTACATCGCCACGATGGATTTGCCCCCGGCGCACTCGTAAGTGACCGTCGTCTCCACCGGCCCTTCGGCAAAGGCCGGGCCAGCCAGCAGCCCGGCAATCGCGACACCGGCAAGCGTCATCACTCTGTTCGTCATGATTCTGCTCCTTACGACACGACCGCCGCACTAGCGGAACCATCGTTGCACGTTTCGTGCGGGAACTATGTCCTACTGCGTGGGATATGTATCCCGAAACGTCCTTCGAATGCCAAAAGTCTCAAGGCACATCCTCTGCCGCGTTTCTGACCGGCGATCAGTGGGGCTCTTGGGACGGACGTTTGGTCGTCGGCATCATGGGCATCGGATTCGGTGGAACACCGGTCGGACAGCGCATCGACGTAATCAGACTTTCGGAGGACGGCAAGTCTGCCGAGGAAGTCG
>NZ_JBFFQD010000054.1:0-12464 GCF_041573655.1 Methyloceanibacter sp. | reverse complement strand
CCGCTGGAGCCGGAGCTATTTTCGGAGGAGTTGTTTGTGGCCTTTTCGAAGAAGTCTCCCTGCGTTGCGCTGTCACCGAAGTTCGGCAAGGGCATCACGGAACTGACAGAGGACGGTCGCTTTCGCGAGATAGCGCGCGACACTCTTGGGGAATGGGAGGCCCAGAGCTTCCAGGACTAGCTGGACAATCGAGCCGCTAAAAACCCCAGGTGTGGTTCTCTGCGAGCGAAACGCAGGACCTCATCAAGTACCTGAACGATGAGTTCTATGGCTTCCGATAGTTCAGCATACGCGGGGGAAGCACAGAGAGGCTTCCATGACATCACGCCGGTTCCCGGACGACAAGCCTGACCGATGGCCGTCTGCCTTCCGGGAACCTTGAGAGCACCATCCCTATGGTAAGAAGCGGAGGCCCTGACGGCATCGGGTCTGTACAGATAACCCCGTCAGAACCCCACACGCAGCCTGAAGCTCTCCAGGTCCTGGACATCACAGAAGCCCGCTTCCGCCGTTCCTGGCGCTACTGTGGGGGCGGTTCTGAGTTGAGTGCCCACGCCTTTAGCCCGTTCCGTCTTCTGAGCGTGCCTCTTGTTTCGGAGCGCATACGGCGCGCTCTTCAATCTTCGGCAGGAGCCACTATGTAACGTCACGAAACGCTTATCGGGAACAGGGACACCAACGGTGAGCCTCGACCGCGAGACCGAAGCGCTGCTTTTCTGGGTCGGGTCCTCGACGACGAGGCCGCTATGGCAGCACGACTACGAGCGCGCGCGGGCCGAGTATCGCCGCTCTCTTACCAAGACGGATGTCGCGCCGCCCGACGTCGGCAACACGGCGGACATTACGGTGCCCGGGCCCGAAGGCCCGCTCCGTGTCCGCAAATACGAACCCGCGCGGCCGGGTGTCGCCTCTATTTTGTATTTTCACGGCGGCGGCGGCGTTCTTGGCAGCCTCGACACCCACGACACGCTCTGCCGCATCTTATGTCACGACACCGGGGCGACGGTCTTCTCGGTGGATTACCGCTTGGCGCCGGAGCACCCCTTTCCAGCCGGCGTCTGCGATGCCGTCGCCGCGCTCGAATGGTTGTCGCGCGAGGCGGGAAACATGTCGCTCGACCCCGCACGCATCGCGGTTGCCGGCGACAGTGCCGGTGGCGGCCTTGCCGCCGTGGCCTTGCACGAAACCAAAGGCCGTCTCGAGGCGCGGCCCGCGGCGCAGCTCCTGATTTATCCCGCCCTCGACTTGCGCGCGCGGGGCCCGTCACGCAAAGAGCTGATCCAGCAATTCCCCATTCCGGAAGAGATGATCCACTGGTTCTTCAACCACTATTTCGGAACCGCTTGGCCGATTGCCGATCCGCGCGCCACGCCCGCGCTCTATGAAGACTATTCGGGTCTACCGCCGGCGTTGATCGTGACCGCGGGATACGACCCGTTCCGCGACGAGGGCGCTGAATATGCCGAGCGGCTGGCCGCAGCGGGCGTGCCGGTCGACTATGCGTGCTATCGGGGCACGGTGCACGGCTTCATGAATATGGGCCGGGTGTTGCGCGTCGCCCACCGCACCATGCGGCAGCGCATGGGCACTTGGCTCACAGAGCAGTGGGATAAGGTCGGCGCCTAGTGCTGAAAGACTCACGCGGCCTTCCGCACGCGCCCCGCATTGGGGTGGACCGGCAGCGCCAGGATACCCCGCAGGCCGAAGCGCTTGATCCACTCGGTGCCAACAATGCGGGTCCCATCTTCTGGTGGGACATCCTCACGCCGCTCATGCTTCTGATCACGCTGCTGATCAGCGCCCGCTAGGCGTCAGAGTTCGCGCCAGCTGCTTTCGCGCAGGTCGAGGCCGTAATGCGCCGCAGCCTTCTTGATGTTCGCGAAAGCAAGGTCGCGGTCAGCATCGGTGACGCCCTCGACCTGATCGAACCGTGCCAGCGCGTTGCGCACATGCGCGGCATCTGTCAGCGGTTCTCTGCGCTGCACGGGAAAGGCGAAGACGCTTTCCGGCAGATCGGCGCGGTCATGAATTTCGCCCTCTTGCGTATGCGGCATCCAAGTGGTCTGCATGGGATCCTCCTTTTACGCTTGTGATTTTGAGGTGTCGTAGTGAATGGCTAGCCAGACAGTGGGCGGGTCTTTTTGCGTCCACGTCACCCGGTGGCGGCAATGGGCGGGAAGCATGATCCACTCTCCGGCCTGCATCGCGCGGTCCTCCTCCTCGCCCTCGATACGCAAGCGCGCCGCGCCCGCCACGAGGAGCACGTATTCATCCCAGGCCTGATCGTACCATTGATCTTCCGGGGTCACTTGCCCTGTGGAGACAATACGCTCGACCCGCATGCCGGAACTTTCGGCCAGGAGATCGACCGCCTCCTTGGCTTGCGGCCCGCCGGGCAGGCTGTCACCGAGGCTTCCCGCCCGGACCGAAGCGTCGGGCTTAGGGCGCAAGGCGCGTCACCTGGTAGAGCCTCTCGCGCCATTTGCCGCCCTGCTTGACCACAATCGCGGTGATGAACACGTTCTCAGAAATCGGCTTGTCCGCGAATGTCCCTTCAAGCTTCGCGGTCAAAGTGCGCATGGCGCTGCCGGGTCCGAGCAGTGTGACCGTCGGCTCGCTGAGTTCCGTCTGCTTGATCTTGTAGTCGGCCAGCGTGGCGAGCAGCTCGTCGACCGATTGCGGCGTGCCGTAGAAGGGCGTCACCGCCAAATGACCGGGCGTCATCAAGGACTTGATGGTTGCCGCATCTTGCGCCTCGAAGGCCTCGTCCAGCCTGCCCACGACGTCGTCAACCGCTTCGATGGTCGCAACATCGCTGTCTTGGGCGCACGCACCCACGCTGGCACAGATCAGAAGGGAAACCGCGATCAGAAGCCCTCGCATGCTAAAGTCCTCCGCCTTACGATCATTTGTCGAGCAGCCATTTCACTCCGTCCGCCGCGATAGCACAACAAGCCAGCGCCAGCATGACCACGCTCTCCATTACGCGCGACCGTCCCATCGCCAAGGGCCGCACAGCCCTGCTGATCATTGACGTGCAGAACGGCACGTGCGGGCCACTCGAGGCCGAGAACCGTCCAGAGCTTTACAAGGCCACGGCGTTGCGCGTGATCCCGAATATCGGCTCGCTCGTCGAGGCGTTCCGCGGCGCTCACCTTGAGGTGATCTACACGGTGATCGAAAGCCTCACGGCGGACGGACGCGACCGCAGCCTCGACTACAAGCTCTCCAATATGGGTTTTGCCAAGGGCTCTCACGAAGCGCAGGTGGTTCCTGAACTCGCGCCGCTGCCGGACGAGATTGTCTTGCCCAAGACATCTTCGTCGGTGTTCAACTCGACAAACCTCGACTACCTTCTGCGCAACATGGGCATCGAGGATGTGTTCGTCACCGGATACCTTACGGATCAATGCATCGATCACGCCGTGAAGGACGGCGCCGACCGCGGCTACTTCATGACCTGCGTACACGATGCCTGCGCATCGGAGACCGAAGCGCGACATGCGGCAGCGCTTCAGTGCTTCGCAGGTTATTGCCGCATGCTGTCCACGGAGGAGGTTCTCGACCTCGTTCCGGGGTGTTGATCTAGTTCGGCGTGTTCAGGACTTCGATATCGAAGGGCTTGAGATGCTCGTTGGACCTAAGGAAATCCGTGAGGTCCGTGGCGTCTGCGACCGTTGCTGACGACCAAAGGTCGGTGGTGCAGGTGCTATCCGTATATCGGTCGGTAACGACCACGTATGGGTCCTTGCTCTTGGTCACGGCGCACGCACACGAAGCCTTGGTCGGGTCGCTGGGATTGACAATGCATGGCTTGTCGAGGCACCAGGCCCAAGGCCGGTCATTGCTGCACGCGACATAGCTCTTGATGGGGTAGTAGCGCGAGCTGATCTCTTTCCCTTTTGCGGTCTGTGCTTCCTTCGTGCACGGCTTTTGTCCGGCGGAATAACCCGTCTTGACGTCGCAAGCGCAGGATACCGTGTCCGTGCTGCCGTCGGCCGGCTCGCACTTCGCCGTCGTGCACAGCGCATAGGTGCTTTCGCAGACGATGAACGCGCTCTTGGACTCATCGTCGCCGCACCCCGCGAGCGCCAGGGCGCCCAACAGACTCACGAGCGAAAAGATGATCTTCCGCATGACCCTCACCTCCAGCGCCAGCGTAACAGGCTCAGGTCTAACGAAAGACGGACTTAGGCGACACCGTTAGCAGACGGTTATCACCAGCTCCTTCAGTAGACATCCGCGTAGCGTGCGCACAGGGCCTGTGGGTCAAGGTCCGCCACGTATGCCACCTCGGAGCGCTTGTGGCGTAAGTACGCCTCGAAGAAGATCGGCCCGAACCATTCCTTCACGCGATCGCTCGCGTCCATGACATCGAGCGCCTCGCCCAAGGAATGCGGCAACGGCGGCGCCGTCTTCGGCAGTTCAAGCTTGCGCGCGATCCCGTCGGCGCCGGCGAAGATCATCGCACCCAGCGCCATATAGGGACTGGCGGCGGCGTCACACACACGGAATTCCAAATTGAACTGCGCGGCGCGCGCCTGCTCGTCATACGTGGCGAACACAGGGCAAACACGCAAAGCCGCACTGCGATCTTGCATCTTTATGTCGGCTTCGGTCGGCGCCCAACGGTTCGGCGTCAACCGCAGATACGACACCGGCGACGGCGCGGTGATCGCGCAAATGGCCGGCATGTGATGCAGCAGGCCGGCGGCAAAATGCGTTGCCGCGGGGCTCAGATTGTATGGCGCATCCGCGTCGAACGTCACAGGTGCGCCAGCCTCGTCCTGCAGGCTGAAATGAATATGCACGCCGGCTCCGGCACCGTCGGCCACCGGCATTGGCGAGAAGACTGCGCGGTGCCCAAGGCGAAAGGCCGCACCGCGCGCCATCTCCCGCGCGATGACACCTTGGTCCGCCGCGATGAGCGCAAGGACAGGCGAGACAGTCATCTCGTACTGGCGTGGACCATACTCGGCGAGAAAGCTATCGGGTTTGGCGCTCGCCGCGCGGATCGCCGCCATAAGCATTTCGCCGAACACGCCTTGGCGCCGGAAGGCACCTAAGCTGTAGGCATGACCCGGCAAATCTTCGACGCCCGTATAGACAAACTCATGCTCGAAGGCCGCAAGCAGCTGCAAGCCACTCGCCGCCTTCAACGCGACAATAGACCGGCGCAGGAACTCCCGCACGCAACACACCCACGGCGTTCCGTCGGGCTCTCGAATGTCACCGAGGAAGAAGTGCTCCGCCGGTGTATCGTCGCGGAAGTCCACATGCACCTCGGCCGAGGGGTCCGGGACGATCATAAGATCGCCCCCTGTCCCGAACGGGGTGTCGAGGATCGGACCAAAGCAGGTCTGCATCAGATTGGAATGCGTCCAACCGATGCCGGTCTTGCGGCGCGCCGGCAACTCGGCCGCGGGAAACCCCTTGCCGCGAACAAGCCCGGCGATGTCGCACGTTCCAACGAAAATCAGTTCTTCGCGCAGCATGCCCGCTCCTGGCAACGTTTCACTCTCCGCGCAGTCTACGCCCGGAGACGACAAAGGGGTTACCCCGAATATTGCGTGGGCCTAGCCCGCCCCCGCTTGGCCCGCTTTGTCGAGCGCCGCGAACTCTTTGTCCGTGAGGGTGATGCTGGCCGCGGCCACGTTCTGCTCCAGATGCGCGACTTTCGAAGTGCCGGGAATGGGCAGCATGACGCGACTGCGCGCGAGCAACCAGGCGAGCGCGATCTGGCTGGGACTGGCGTCATGCGCGCGCGCCACCGCATCCAGGATCGAGCCTTCGCGCGCCAGCTTGCCGTTCGCCAGCGGATACCAGGGAATGAAGCCGATGCTTTTCGCCTCGCAGTAATCGAGCACGTCCTGGCTCCTTCGATTGACGAGGTTGTAGAGATTCTGCACCGTAGCGACGGGGAACACATCCTGCGCGGCCTCGATGTCTTCGACACTCGCCTCGCTCAAGCCCACATGACGCACGATGCCGTCATCTATCAGCGCGCGGACCGCAGCGAACTGCGCCTCCCGCGGAACCTTCGGATCGACGCGGTGTAACTGCCATAAGGCAATTTGCTCCACGCCCAACTTCTCGCAGCTTCGGAGCGCCTCCGCCCGCAGAAGCTCGGGATCGCCATTGGCAACCCAGAAGCCCGCGCGCGGCCGCTCGAACCCGGCCTTCGTGGCGATGAGCAGCCCGTCATACGGGTACAGCACCTCGCGGATCAGCATCTCCGACACGTCCGGGCCGTAGGAGTTTGCAGTGTCTATGAAGTTCACGCCGAGCGCCGGCAATCGCTCCAGCACGCGCAAGGCCTCGGGCCGGTCCTCCGGCTCGCCCCAGACGCCCGCCCCTGTGATCTGCATAGCGCCGAAGCCCAAGCGGTGGATGTCGATCTCCCCGCCAATTTTGAATGTCCCTGCTTGCCTCGCGTCGAGGTCGTTTATGTCATTCATCGTCTCAACGTCCCTGGAAACCCTATCCCGACCCTATATGGTGGCAGGCTTCCACATTTAAATGGTTCCCGACCGATGCGCCGCTCCGAGGATCCGCAGTTCTTCAACCTGCTTGTAGACAGCCACCGCCGCTTGATCGGGGTGGAGCCGCCCTTTCTCGTCCCAGGCGCGGATGCGCGCTGGCTTTATGCCGAAGCACCTGCGTGCGTGCTGGCGCACAGCACCGATCCCGACCCTCGCTTTATCTACGCCAACAAAACGGCGCAGAAGATTTTCGAGTATGGCTGGGATGAGTTTATAACGCTGCCCTCGCGGCTGTCGGCGGAAGCCCCTGAGCGCGAGGAACGGCAGCGCCTGCTCGACGCGGTCGACCGAGAAGGATTCGCCGCCGGCCATTCCGGCATTCGCATTGCCAAGTCCGGCCGGCGGTTTTGGATTGAGGGCTACACGTTGTGGCAGTTGCGCGCAGAGGACGCCACGCTTCATGGCGTGGCGGCGTGGTTCTCGCGCTGGCGTGATGCCTGAAGGTTAGTTTTTGCGGCGGTTGACTTCAGCTTGACTGACGTAGCCGTCACGGAGCAGCGCCTTGACGCAGGTTTTCGACAGCTTCTTGCCGTTGCGGTCCATGCACGACCGCAAGCCCGACGTCTCTAGTCCGTAGTCGCCGCAAAACTTCTTGTAGTCGGCGCGGCAGTATTGCTGCACGGCCTTGCTGTAGGCCCCCGCCTGCGCCGCCGCAGTGAAGGACAGAACCGCGATTGCGGCAATCAACAGCCTGGAACTCATAGTCTTCATCAGTGGTACCCTTTCAAACCCCGGCACTGCACCCTACCAAACAAACACCACGGTGCAAGACCTGTTCCGGCGTTATGTCATGGATTTCACAACAAAAAGTTGTCGTGTTGGCGTGGCGCAACAGCGCATCGGCAGACGCTTGCAACCAGCCTCGGCCTTCACGGCCTATTCGCTGGGAGGCTCGACGACCTTCCAGGTGCTGTCGGGACCAAAGTCCTCGATCTCGGCCACGACCTCCGCCGTGTCTGGCCCCAGGTCCTTCTCGAACAGGACGCCGTCGTGATTGACCATGAAGGTCATGATGCCGGAATTCCCGTACTCCGCCGGATGGGCAACCAACCCGAACCCGCCGATCATCCGCCCATCGACGACGTAGTCGAAGGCGCCTCCTTTGGCCTCTTCGCCTTGGCGCGTCAGGATCCGGTAGTAATAGCCGTGATAGGGCTTTGGTTCGCCGGTGAACTCGTAGCCTTCATCCGAGGCTTCGGCAAAGAGTGCGCCGAGCGGGCTTTCGCCGTCGTCACTTTGCCAGTAGAGGCCGTCTTTCTCTCCCGGACTGCTCAAGAACCGCTGCGCGTAAGGTGCCGGGCTGCGGCCGTCCACATCGAGCGCCGCGTATTCGTTCTGCGCCACCACGTAGGCGAGGCTCGCTTGCATGGCGGAGAGTTCGTTGCGCCCGATGCGCCGCAGGAGGATCTCTTCAAGGCCAGCGTCTGTATCGAATTCCCACTTGCCTTCGTTCTTGACGAGCGGAATCGGGAAGGGCCAGTCATCGTCGCCCACGACCAAGATGGTCGTCTCGTCTCCCTCCGGCTCCAGGCTGTTCTTCTCCTCGAAGGCCTCGACGAAGATCTCGCTGGCATTCCGGTCGGCAACCTCGTCGCCCGAGCTGATAACGTCCGTGCTATCGGGGCCCAAGATCTTGAGAACTTCCTCGCGGTTGCCGGTCTTCGCCGCCGCAACGAGAGCCTTCGCTGCCGCTTCCGGACTGTCGAAGGAGTCCTGCGCGAATACAGGTGTGCAAACGAGCAGCAGCGCGGCACTTGTGAGGCACCAAGCCAGCCGCGGCACTAGACGCAATCTATGATCCATCGCTTAACCCTCTAAACCTGTCCGCTCGATACCCTAACGCCGGCGTCCGCCGCCACCACGGCCACCGCCTCTGCCGGCGCTCGACCTGCCGCGACTGGCATGGGATCTCGCCTTGCTCCCGCTGCTCTTTTTGAAGGCGTTTCCGGAAGACTTCCGGGCAGGCGGCTTCCTCGCTGCTGGTTTCTTAGCAGCGGGCTTTCTCGCTGCCTGCTTCTTCATCGCAGGCTTCTTCGCCGCCGGTTTCTTCATGGCAGGCTTCTTCGCTGCGGGCTTCTTCATCGCAGGCTTTTTGGTACCAGCACCAGGTTTCTTGATGTCGGGACGCTTGGCGCCGGCACCAGGCTTCTTTATGCCCGGCTTGGCGCCACCCTCGGGGCGCCGATTGGCAAGGTCGGGCTTCTTCCCATCGGGCCGCTTGATGCCGCCGTCCGACCGTTTGAGAGCGCTCTCCATGTCCCCGACGCTTGGCCGCTTGTTGCCCGTGCCAGGCCGCTTGTCACCGGGACGCTTGCCAGCAAGACCACCGTCACCAGGCCGCTTGTCGCCGGGACGTTTGCCGGCGAGGCCGCCGTCACCAGGACGCTTATCGCCGGGTTTGCGGCCGCGGAAGTCGTCTCGCTTGTTGGCGACGTTGTTCTTATTAAATTTGTTGCTGACGTTCTTGTTGTTGTAGTTCACGCCGCGCCGATGATCGGCGTTGTGCTGCCAATTGGAGACGTTGACGTTGTTCCTATTAAAGTTGGCGTTCGGGCTGAAGTCGATGTTCCGGTTGACGTTCACATTGATGTCGTTGCGGCCCCAATTAAAGCCCGTGCCCCAGATCGCGTTGCCGATGGCGAAGCCCGCGCTCCACGCGACTCCGCGCGCCAAGGCGCCACCAAGGCCGTAGCCCAGTGGCGGCGGGAAGTAGTACGGCGGGTAAGACGGATAGGGCCAACTGCCGTAAACGACCGAAGGCTGGTAGTAGGGCACGTAAACCGTCTCCGGCGATGTCTGCTCGATGACGATAACCTGCTGAGGGGGCGGCGCCTGACCGCCTGACGAAGAACTCTCGGCGGGCGCCGCCTGATTGACGTTCACCTCCTGCGTGACCGTTACCGTCTGCTGCTCATTGGACTCCAGGTTGCCGTTCTCCTGCGCCAGCGCGCGCATGCGCTGCACTGCATCCATAACGTCGGGCTGCTGCGCCAGCACGGCGTCGCCAAGCTTGGACGTCCAATCAAGATCCTTGTTCATCATCGTAAGAACGTCCGGCACAGCGACCAGCGCCTTGATGCTGTTGTCCCAGTCCTTCTCGTCCAACGCCTTGGTCAGCGCTTCGCCCGTTACGTCTTTATTGTCCGCAGCCCAGCGCTCCGCCTGCACCACTTCGAGCGGGTAGGTGGCAGCTACGAGTACTTGGGCAAGAAGGGAATCGGGATAGAGCGCGACCGGGGCGACGAGCTGATCGAGCTGCGCCTCATCGAGAAGCCCGTCCGAACTCCCCTCGCCATCCGCGGCGGCTGGCTGCGCGTCCTGTGCCGCCATTTGCGTGTCTGCAGGCGTTTCCGGGACGTCGGTGATATTGACTTCGGCCTCCGCTCCCGCGGCGCCGGCAAAGGCCGGGCCGTGCAGCATGACAAGGACGGCGAAGCTGGCAAGACTGGCGATGGCGCGCATGTGATCCCTATGACTGCTCAGGCGTGGGCTGCGGAGAATATCCGCACCTAGGTGCGCCGTCCATCCGCAGAACCCATCAGTTGATGCAGATGAAGCTGAAAGTGCGGCAGCGACAAGTCCGCGCGGCTGCAAAGGTTGTGCAGGTGTCGTGGGCCTGTCATGAACTATAAGAATAAGTCAACCCGATGAGTTCCCTTGCGAGCGGAGGCTGCAATGAATCTTGGAGATGTCATAGGCCAGTTGATGCGCGATGGTCTGTCGCCGCAGACCCAGAACCGCATTGAGCATGCGGTTAGCGCTGATGGGTTAGGCTCCGCGGGTAATTCCCCTGATCTCGGCGCGCTGCTGGGTAGCCTGCTCGGCGGTCAAGCCGGAAGCGGCAGCGCGAGCGGACAAGACGCGGGCAGTCTCGGCGCAGGAAGCCTGGGCGATGTCTTGGGCAGCCTGCTAGGCGGCGCAAAAGGTGCGGGTCAGAGCGCTGGTGGCCCGGGCGGACAAGGCGCGGGTGGTCTTGGCGACATCCTCGGCGGGCTTGGGCAAATGCTGGGGTCCGATAGCGGCGTCGGCGGCATGAGTAAGGGCCAGCTCGGAGGGCTCGGCGCTTTGGCGGGCGCGCTTCTGGGCGGCGGCAGCGGCGCGAGCAAGGGCGCCATCGGCGGCAGCGCCATGGCGTTGCTCGGCACGCTGGCACTCACCGCACTGAAGAACTGGCAGGCGCAGCAAAGCGCAGGCGACAGCCAAGCCGTCTCACTGACCGAGACCGAGGTCCGGCAGATCGCGGCGCCCGAAACCGCGGAGCTATGCCTGCGCGCCATGATCGAAGCCATGAAGTCGGACGGCGAGGTCTCGTCAGACGAAGTGCAGCGCCTCGTCGGCAAGCTCTCCGAAGGCGGCATCTCACCGGACGAGCAGAAATTCGTGCAAGGTGAATTGTCGAAACCGCAGGACCTCGACGGATTGGTGCACGCCATTCCGAATCCTGAAGTCGGCATCCAAATCTATGCTGCGGCGCTGATGGCGATCTCGGTGGATACGGCGGCCGAACGGAACTTTCTGACGAACCTTGCGAAAGGCGCAGGGCTCGATCGCGAAGCCGTCGCGCGGCTGCATCAGATGGTCGGCGCGCCCGCCGCCTAGCATCTCGCGAAAAGACCCTCAATCGAACTTGAGCACAAAGTGTGCTCGCGAACCGAACCCATACTTTCAGAAAGGATAAAACATGGGATTTTTTGACTTTGTAAAGAACGCCGGCAAGAGCCTGTTCGGCGCCGACGACGCCAACGCCGCCGAGGCCATCGCCAAGGAAGTTGGCGATCCGAGTCTCGCCGATAAGATCAATGTCGAGGTCGACGGCGAGAACGTGAAGATCTCCGGCGAGATTCCCGATCAGGAGACGAAAGAGAAGATCATCGTCGCCGCGGGCAATGTCGAAGGCGTCTCCAGGGTCGAAGAGAACATCGAAACCACGCAAGAGGCGCCTGAAGCCACCTACCACACCGTGGAGAAGGGCGACACGCTGTGGGCCATCGCCGAGAAGGCCTATAGCGACGGCACGAAGTACAAGATGATCTTCGACGCCAACACGCCGATGCTGTCCGATCCTGACAAGATCTATCCGGGACAGGTTCTGCGCATCCCACCGCTCGCCGACTAAGCGGCAGCGCACTTCAAACGAGCAATCGAAGCGGCGGCTCCTCGGAGCCGCCGCTTTTATGCGCGGGCTTCGGTTCCCTCCCCCTAGAGCGCACCAAAAGAGCGGCGGGGATAAATCTCGCGTCTAATGTCGGCTAAGTGCCAGAAGCGGACCTTAATTCATATCAAAGCGAACGGCGTGCGGTCGTTTTGATTTGGGGCTAAGACTGAAAAGGTACGACCTAGGAACCTGCGTTGTCCCGAGGTAGGTTTGGGGATGCGAAGAGCCTCTAATGCAGGGAGAGCCGTGTGGTTGTTCGGTTACGGCTCGCTGATTTGGCGTCAAGGATTTCCCTACAAAGAGGCGCGTCGCGCCTACATCCGAGGCTGGGAACGCCGTTTCTGGCAGGGGTCTCATGATCATCGGGGAATGCAAGACGATCCAGGAAGGGTCGTTACCCTCGTCGAAGCTAATGACGCACATTGCTACGGTCGAGCATTCCTGGTCGCTGCCGACGTGTTTGAACATCTCGATCAACGCGAGATCAACGGCTACCGGCGTGAAGAGGTCGAGGTCTACTTCGACGAAAGTTGTGTGATGGGCATCACGTATCGCGCCCCAATCGAAAATTTTGCCTTTCTTGGCGACGCATCAGTCGATGAGATGGTCGCGCAGATCAACAGGTGCGCGGGTCGAAGCGGCCACAACGCGGACTATGTCTTGGAGCTAGCGAGGGCACTTCGAGCTTTGGACGCATCAGACCCCCACGTCTTCGAACTTGAAGCGCGGATTGTGGAAACGAAAGACCGTCGTAGAGCCTGATAGCT
>NZ_JBFFQD010000053.1:0-13075 GCF_041573655.1 Methyloceanibacter sp. | reverse complement strand
CTTCTGCGTGAGGAACAGAGCGCGTAGTGCGTTTGCCCGCGCCTCGCCATCGAGCCCTCGCGCATTTTCCAGCGCGCCTTGCGCTTGCTGGTCTGTCTTGGCGTCACTGCCGTAAGCGGAGAAGGCGGCCAAGGCCGCGTCGATCTGCTCGTCCGTCAGGATCGCGGCTTGCGTGGAAAGAATCGCGTCTTCTTCCTTGCCCGCCACGCCCAATAGCTGCCGCAAGGCCTCAGCTTCGGCGGCCGCCCAATCCTCTAGGCCATCGTGCACCGCGACCATGCGCGACAGCGCCGCGCGCTTCGACAGAACGACATTCACCACTTGGCGGAAATAGTCCTCGCTGGTCAGCCCGATGATCTTGGTAAGCGCCAGGCCGAGCGTGGCATTGGGTGCGGCCGCGGCCTCCGCCACGACGGTGTCGAAAGCCTCGTCTTTAAGCTGCGCCGCGCTGTGCTCTTCGAGCACGGAGAAATGCGGCGTCACGCCGGACTCCAAAGGAAATCGCTGCAGCAAGCGCTCGCAGAATCCGTGAATGGTGTGGATCTTGAGACCGCCGCGCGCTTCGAGAGCCTTGGCAAAGAGCCTGCGTGCGGCACGCAAATCCTCCTCGTCCGGCGCGCGGCGCATGAGTGCGGCAAGCACGTCGCGCAAGGCCTGGTCAGGCATTGTCGCCCAGTCCGCCAAGCTCTTGAGCAGGCGGTTCTGCATCTCCGCCGCCGCGGTCTTCGTGTAGGTGAGGCACAGAACGCTTTCGGGCTTTGACCCCGCGAGCAGCAAACGCAAGACGCGCTTCACCAGGACGGCAGTCTTGCCCGTGCCCGCATTGGCCGACACCCAGGCCGATGCGCTCGGGTCTGACGCGCGCGCCTGATTGGCGTCCGCTTCGTGGAGGAGGTCGTGAGCAGCGTCGCTCATCACCAACCCTCCTCGGCTTCTTCGGTCAGCCATTCTTGTACGCGCGCCAAGTGCTCGTAGTCGTCATAGCGGTAGGCATTGGCGAAGCCTCCGCCCGCGCGGCGCTTGACGTCGTAGGGCGTGGCGGGATCCTCGAAATAGGCGACGAGGCGTTGCAGATCCTCTAGCGCCTTGGCGGACAAGGTGCGGGCTGACGTGGGGCTGGCGGCCTGCTCGTCACCGCCCTCTTGGCGTCCGGACGCGCGGATATAGACGAGGTCTTCCACGTCGCGCGGTCCGAGTTCGGCAAATCCACCGGCTTCGGCAATGGCAGCCTCCAGCGGCAATTGCGGCGCGTAGAGTTCGGTCACGTGGATCTGGCGCGGCAGCCCGCCGGTCTTGTAGTCGTAGATGACGAGCGCGCCGCTTTCCGTCTCGTCGATGCGGTCCGCGCGTGCCGTCAGCCGAAAACCGTCAGAGACTTGAAGCGAGCCCTTCGTCTCCGAATACGTGCGGGCAATCTCCGCGCGTCGCATTGGCTCCGTTGCGGCAAACCAGCGAGCGAAGCGCTGGAAGCTCGGGCGCCAGAAGGCCTCGATGCTCGGCGCGTGCGCCAGCGCATCGAACTCAGCATCGGCGATCGACTTGAGTGCGCCATAAATGTCGTCCGGCAGAGCATCCGGGTGCGCGCGCGCAAACAGATGCAAGATGCGGTGGAAGGCGGTCCCGCGCATGGCGGGGTCCGGTTCCGCACCGAGTTCGGCAAGCGGCTCCAGCCGCAAGATGTGCTTGGCGTAGATCTCGTAAGGATTGGCGATCCAACGTTCGATCTGCGTCACGGAAAGCTGGCGCGGCCGCGCCACGACGGGCGGGCGGGGGCTCGGCGGCTCGGCGGGCTCGAACCGTTCGACGCGATCGCGCTCGCGCGCCCAGGCAACCCAAGGCTGCTCCGGCACAAGTTTCGATTGAAGCCCCGATGCGCCGATCAAAGCCTCAAGCCGCTGCACCCAGCGCGAGGGCACGGTGGGCACGCCGTCCACTTTGAGCGCGCGGGTGAGGTAGACGGAATTGGCGCCCAGCGCCTGGGCGAAGTCGTGGGCGCTCAGGCCCGTGCGCCGCTCCGGCGGTGTCAGGCCGAGCGTGGCGCGCATCGGGCGGCTGAGCCAAGGCCCTGATTCTTGGGGCCGCGGCCAGATGCCTTCATTCAGGCTGCCGAGAATGACGACGTCGGGCTGCTGCAGCCGCGCTTCGAGCGGACCCCAGATGTGAAGCCGCGGATGGGTCGCCCCGCGCGGGCGCACCACCTGGCCCGCGAGCAGGCTGCGGTAGAGGGCCGGATACTCAAGCGGGCGCAACGCGAGCCCTTCTCCCTCTTCGATGAGCTCGGCAAGAAGCAGGCTGAGAGCTTCGCCCTCATCGCCTTGCCACAGCCCCGCCGACGTTCCGCTTGCATCGCGTGACAGCGCCTCCGCGCTTGCCGCATGGGCCTCGGCGAGCGTTGTCACGCTTACCGGGGTGGAGGACTCAAAGAGCCGGACCAACGGCGCAAAGGCTTGCTCTAGATCCGCGACAAGACCCAGCGCATCGTCGCGCTCTGCGTCCGTTGGCGGCCTGCGAAGATTCGCAGTTTGCAAGGCGTGCGCCACGCCTGTCAGCCCTTGGCCAAGATAGACGTCACGAAATGCCCCACGCTCGAGCATGCGCGCCGCGTTGCGGATTGCCTTGGGCGCGCGCCCCAATCGCGTCAACGGATGTTTCAGCAGCGCCATAAGCGCAGATGGTGCGAAGTCCGTCTCCATTGCACCGAGCAGAAGATCGAGAAACGCGCCCGGCATGGTCCGTGCGACGGGCTCACCGGCCGAGTCGTCCACGGTGAGACCGAAGCCTTTGAGCCGCGCGGCCACCCGGCGCGCAAGAACACGGTCAGGCGTGACCAGCGCCGCCGTCTTGCCGGGCACTTCAATGCACGACTTCAGGAGAAGCGCGATCGCTTCGGCCTCGTCATGGGCTGTCGGTGCTTCAAGCAGGCGCACACCGGATAACGCATTGGCAAAGCTCGCGCGGCCATCCGGTGCGAGCGCGTCACTCTCAAGGTAGCGCTGCCACTGTTCGGTCGTCTCGGCGGGACGCAACGCTTCGCTCACCAGATGCAGGCGCGCGCGGGCGGCGCCGTCCGGGTCGCTGCCGGGTACATAAGCGACCGCGTCGCGCGTCACGCCGAGCTTGCGCAACAGTTCGGCCATGCCTGCTTGGGGATGTTCCGGATGCTCCGGCAGACTGTCCCAGCTCTCATCGTCGAGAAGACGATCGAGCCCGGGCAGCACGACGGCGCCGTTCTCCAGATTGGCGATGGTTCCGAGCAGCCGCGCGGTGGCGGGAACCGTGCCCGTGGAGCCCGCGGCAATGACCGGATAGGGCGCGCCGCGTCCCAGGCGCGCCGTCTCTCGCGCCATCAGCAGATTGCGGCGCGTGACCGGCGAGGTGAGGCCGTTGTCTTCCAGATATTGCGGCCAGTGCTCGGTGACAATCTTCAGGAAGCGGACGGTAATGTCCCAATGCGCAGCGAGGTCATCGGGCGCCAGCGCATCGAGCGCGGAGAAGTCGATCTCCTCCGACTCAACGACATCCATCAGATCGGCCAGATCGCTGGCGAGGCTTGACGCCTGTCCTGGGCTCAAGTACCACCGCGCCGCGCCGGCCTCCGTCTCCGTGGCTTCCGCGGCAGGTGCGGCCCCTTGCGCGCGGATCAACCGCATCAAGGCCAGCCGGCGCCGCAAGGTGGGAATTGCCGGTGCGCCGAGTGCGCCGTCCGCCGCGCTGAAGGCCTCCGCCTCAAGGATCAGGGCGGCGTCCTCGTCGGCCTGTCCGAGTGCGTGGATACGCGGCAGCAGCATCGCCTCGCCCCCGCCTTGCGCAAGAAAAGCCTCGCGCAAAGCGCGCGCCGCACGCCGCGTCGGCAGGTAGATCGTGACTTGCGGCAGCGTGAGCGGGTCTGGCTTGGTTCCGCCAGGAAGCGGCAAATCGCCGGACATGATCGCCTGGGCGAGGGTCGACAGAAACGGCGCCGAAGGCGGGATCGTGTAGAGGTGGGGGGCCGTGAGAGACTTAGGCGCCTTCATCTTCGTGCTCGAACGAGGCTTCGGCCTCCACTAGCGCCTCCGGCGTGCCCACATGCATCCAGCGTCCCTCAAGACGCGCGCCATGGAGCCGGCCTTTGGCGAGCGCTTTGTCCCACAGCAGGTTGAGCGAGAACGGCCCGTCCGGAGCGTCCTCGAACAATGCGGCCGTGCACAGAGATACGCCGGCAAAGGCGAACGGCACGACTTGCCGTTCCCCGCGCCGTGTCAGGCGTCCATCGGGCGCCATGTCGAAATCGCCGCGTGCCGCATAGCCGATGCTGGTGGAAAGCGGCGCGAGCAACAGGAGACAGTCCATGCGTTCGGGGTCCCATGCCCGCAGCATGGCGGGCAGCGCCGGCGTTACGCCCTCGGCCCACACAGAGTCGGAGTTGTGGATGAAGAACGGTCCGTCTCCGAGCATTGGCAGCGCCTTCTTCGCACCGCCCCCCGTGTCGAGCAGAAGGTCGCCCTCGTCGGAAATCTTGGTTGCCGGCGGGCGGCTCGCGCGCTCACGCATATGCGCTTCGATCTGCTCGGGCAGGTAATGAACATTGACGATCGCCGTCTCCACGCCCGCCGCAGCGAGGCGGTCCAGGACGTGGTCGATCAGCGGGCGCTCCAGCAGCGGCACCAGCGGCTTCGGCATGGTCTCCGTGAGAGGCCGCATCCGCGCGCCATAGCCGGCTGCCAGCACCATGGCCGTGCGTGCGATGGTCATGTCCACGTCCTTTTAGAGCGCCAAGAGCTAAAGGGCCAAGGGCGCCAGGTCGGCGCTTGCGTGGAACTCGCGCGCATAGAAGGCGCGCAGGTCGCCGAGCGCGTCGTGCGCCAGGTCGCGCTCGAGATAGCGCGCCACCCGCGGGATGTGGGCAAGATAGCCGCGCTTACCGTCACGTTTCGCCAATCGCGCAAAAATGCCGAGGATCTTCGAGTTGCGTTGAGCGCCGAGAACTGCGTAGAGCCTGCGGAAATCATGGCTATCAAACGACTCGCTCTGCGCGCTTCGGGCGGCACAGTACCGGTCGAGCAGATCGCGTTCAAGCGCCTCGGGCACGTCCAGCCGGGCATCCTGGAGGAGGGAGACCAAGTCGTAGGCGAGGGGGCCGCGGAGCGCATCCTGGAAGTCCAGGAGGCCGACCTTCTGGATGCTTGTCCGCTCCGGCAACCACATCAGGTTGGGCGAGTGATAATCCCTCAAGACCCAGCCTGGATCCGCGGCGGCGGCTACCTCCAGATGCGGCCGCCAGAGGTCCTGGAACTCCTGGCGCAGCGTCGGAGGCGTCTCGGCGCCATGGAGCGCCGGCCACAGCCAGTCGATGATCAGAGAGGCCTCGATCAACATGGCGTCCGCGTCGAAGCGCGGCAGACGATAGGGGGCGTGGCCCGGAATGGGCAAGGTCTCCGGCGGCGGCCTATCGGCCAGCGCCACGAGAACGTCCACGGCGGCGCGCCACAACGCACCTTGGTCTGCACCCCGCGCGACCTCGGACCCAAAGACGAGATCGCCGAAATCCTCCAGGACGATAAACCCTCGGTCCAGGTCGAAAGCATGGATCTGTGGCGCCGAAAGACCGCAGTCGCCGAGCGCGCCGGCAACGGCCACGAATGGTGTCACGTCTTCTGCCAAATGGACCAGTGCGCTATACGGCTTGCCGTCCTGGATCGGGGGACCATCCGGCTGGCGCGGCGAATTCATCAGAATGGCGCGGGCGTCGGCACCAAAAAGCCGCGCGTAGCTGCGCGTGGATGCATCGCCTTGCAGGTAGCGCGCCTCGGCGCCCGCGAACGACGTGCCCTTCAGAAAATGCGACAGCGCGTGCAGGCGCTCCAAGCGCGGGCCCCAAGCACCATGTCCGGCCAAGTCGATGCGGCGGGTATCGTCCTCCGCGTCCTCAAGCGTAATGTCGAGCCGGTCGGCGGGAAGCCAATCGCCACCGCGCTCCGGCCATTCGATCAGGAGGCTGCCTTCGGAAAGCGCATCGTCGAGCCCGAGCTCGTCCAGCTCGTCCGGCTGGAGCCGATAGAAGTCGCAATGGACCAATGTCAGCCGCTGGGTTTCGTAACGCTGCATGATCGCGAAGGTGGGGCTTGGCACTTCGCCCTCGACGCCAAGGTGGCGCACAAGCGCGCGCGCAAATGTGGTCTTGCCCGCGCCGAGCGGTCCGCTCAGCGTGACGACGTCACCAGACTTGAGGGAAAGTGCGACCCGGCTGGCAAAAATGTCGAGCTGTTCCAGGTCGACAACGTCGAGCCGCCAGCTTGCGCTCATCCGGCGCGGTTGAGCTGATAGGCTGGCGCGTTAGGCGCCTCCCGATCCGGCTCATGCTTGAGTGGCACGCGGACCGTAACCCTTGTGCCTTGGCCCGGTGCCGATGAGAGCGACACGGTACCGCCGTGGAGCTCCGCTAGGCTCTTGACGATGGATAGTCCCAAGCCAGCGCCGCGATGGCGCGAGCCTTGCGTGCGGCTTTCGAAACGGTCGAACACGGACTGCTGGAACTCCTCTGGAATGCCCACGCCGCGGTCCTCGACGTCGAAGGCGATCATCTCGTCGGCGCGGGCGCATTTGAGCGTCACGATCTCGCCCGGCTCCGAAAAGCCGATGGCGTTGGACAAGAGATTATAGAGGATCTGCGTGATGCGGCTAGCATCGCCCACGATCTCGTCGACACCGAGTGCGATCTCGATCTCGAGCTTCACGTCGTTCTGTTTCAGGCGTTCTTCCACACCCTGGCAAGCGGCTTCGATGACATTGCGCACATAGACCGGCTCAAGCTTGAGATCGATCGAGCCCGCGTCGATCGTGGCCAGGTCGAGAATGTCGTCGACGATGGCGCGCAGCGTCGTTCCCGACGACAGAATATCGTTCACATACTCGCGCTGCTTATCAGCCAGCGGGCCGAAAGCAGGCTCGGCGAGCATTTGCGCAAAGCCCAGCATACTGTTAAGCGGTGTCCGCAACTCGTAGGAAACGTGTGAAACGAAGTCGCTCTTGAGCCGGTCCGCCGCCTGCAGCGCCTCGTTCTTCTCGATCAAGGCGCGCTCGGCGCGCTTGGCATCGGTGATGTCCCGGTAGATCAGCAGTGTGTCGCCGTCCGGCAGCGGCAATGCAGCAGACTTGATCACCGTGCCATCGGGCCGGTCGAATTGGCTTTCATAAGGATGCCGCTCGGCGACAATCGCTGTCACCATTGCGACGGTGCGCTCCCACTCCTCCGGCACGTCGTAGAGCTTGCGGCATTGGGCAATGACGTCGTCCACGTGCGGTTCGCCATCGACCAATTCCGGATCGAGTTGCCAGATTCTGGCGAAGGCGCTGTTGTGAAGCCGCAAACGTCCGTCGGGAGCGAACACGGCGACACCTTCTCGCAAAGTATCGAGCGTCTCCCGCTGAACTTGGATCAGCGCGTTGTAGCGGCTCTCCAGTGCGATCTGCTCGGTGACGTTCTCATAGAGATAGGTCACGCCCTTGCCGTCGGCATCGGCGATCACATGCAGCGAGCGTCCGTCCGGCAGGTACCAGCGGTCCTCGACCTGCTTGTTGGAGCCGTAAGGAGAAAGCCAGCTCTGTTTCCAATCGCGATAGTCTGCCCGTTCCTCCAGACGCCGCGCCTGGCGCAGGCGGTCGAGGATCTCCCCATCGCGGGGGTGCGTAGCCAGCCACGCGGGATCGAGCTGCCACAAATCCACATAGGCCTGGTTGTAGTGGGCAAGCCGCTGTCCTGAATCGAACACGGCGAACGCGGTCGCAAGCCTGTCGAAACTGCGGAAATGCGCCTCGATGCTTGCTTTTGATTCCGCGCGGGTGGTCTCGTTCCGTTTCGCTTCGTCCAGCAAAGCGCGCAAGGACGAGACTTGCTCCTCCAGCTCTTTGTGTTTGGAAGACAAGTCGGCAAGTTCAAGCCGTCGTCCGGCGGTATCACGGACCTTGAACACCAGCTGTCGGCCTGCCGTACGGCCGTCGACCTCGACATAGCGGCCCCGCGCCGCGCGCAGCATGAGGTTGAAGGGCTCGCCGCGTTCGGCCAAGGCCTGCATGGCCGGCTCGAGCTCCGCGGTCGACTCTGAGTCCAGCCAAGATACGAAATTCATGAGACGCGCAGGGTCGCGCGGAACGCCGAAGCTCCCCGGCAGGTTGGAGACGAGAAGCTCGGGCTCTCCGGTCTCGGTCAGGGTCATCAGCGCCTGCGGCTCGGCGGCGAGCACGGTCTCCAGCATGCTCTCGCTGAGGGCGTAACGTTCCGCCTCGCCTGCTGCCTTGGCTTCCTGCGCCCGAGCGCGCTTGGTCGCGCGCATGCAAGCGATGGCCGTGCCGACGGCGAAGGTGATGATCCCGAGATTGATTCCAAGTGTCAGAAGCGTTCGCGCGTCGAACCCGGCCGCTTCTTGAGCGATGGCGGCATCGAGCGGAAGCAATGAAGCCGGAATGGAATAGGCCAGGACACGGGCCAGCACGGTGGGCCACCTTGAGTCAGGCGTCGCCTCTCCTCTGCTGGTTTGCATGGTCCCCCCGTGCTCCCACGCCGCCGCTAACGTCATAGCCAACGCATCTCACCAACAACGCATTTGCCTATGGCATCGCCTCGCGCCGCTGAACGCTGCCACAGACTTGAATGCTGGAGCCGGGTGGCTCTCCGCGGACCGCAAGGGCGAATCACTTTTAGACTAACTGCTTCGTGGACTCTTGCCCACAGGGCCGGAAACCCCGCTTTGTTGCAAAAGTGGCTAAATTTGACGCTCCTCGGATCTAATTGGCCTGGCCACTAGGTCCATGAGCGCACGTCAGACTTCGCTTGGGTCGAAACGGCAGCGAAGCGGATACGTCGTTCCAGGAATCGTGCCCTGGCACTCGGGCATATGCCAGCCGATGACTCGACCACTCGCGTCCACAATCTTCGTCGGACAGCCCACTTTTACGATCGCCCAGTTGTTGTGGCTGGCCTCCCAGATGGGTGCGTAGGTCATTACAATCTCGGCGCAAACGCTGTGTTCGGAAAGATCGGGGTTTCGCTCACGTAGCCACAGATTGCTGAGAGCTGCGGCATCACGCACTGTCTCGACGACTCTCATGCACTCAAGAGGCAAGCGCCATTCGATCCGATGTGCACGTTCGGCGGCGCCCCCTTTGGCCTCAGACTTTCGCTCAACCCGGCACGCAATGACTGCAAGCGTGTTTGGGGGCGGGACGTCCGCCTTGTCCGATGCGCGATGAAACCAACCCGCTGGGGCGGCGTTTCCCGTAGGATACGACAAGAGGGAGGCCGCAATCTTTCCTGCGTCAGCGGAGATCACCTGCTCATTTGTGCCCGCATCACGAGCAGCAAGAGTTACGACAAGAGCACTGATGAGAAGGGTTCTTAACATAATGAGGTCTCTCCTTTTGGGACTGTTCGCTAATCGCGGCGAACGCTCCCCACGGCTTCCATAATCTGGGCGAAGGCGGCCGTTAGCGCCGGCGCGAGCTGCCGACCGGAGTCCGTGAGCTGGAGGTATGATCCCGTGCGCTCAAAGAGCCGGCACCCGAGGGTCTTTTCCAGAAGGCGCAGCCGATGGCTAATCGCCGATGGAGTCAGGTTGAGTTCGAGCGCAGCCCTCTTCATCGACATATGACGCGCCGACACCTCAAAGGCACGAAGTGCATTGAGGGACACGGTCGGGAACTGCTTGGGCTCAAGCCAATCGTTGGTCTGAATTTCCATGTGTGTCACTCCTGTTAGGGGAGGCTACATGGCGGTCTCCGAACGGCGCCAGACACGATTTCGTGAAATGAAAAAAAATTATCATAGAAGTAAAATATCCTTTGAATTTTTGTCACCAGTCGAAAAAAGAGGCGCGCCCATGTCCAACGACACCCTGACAGCAGGTTTGGAAAGCTATGAGATCGGTCCGAAGATCCACAGGCTTCGTAAGCAAAAGGGTCTCAGCCTGGCGAAGCTTGGTGAACACACAGGCATGTCTGCGGGGCTGCTGTCCAAGATCGAGCGCGGTAGGCTGGTGCCGACCCTTCCGACGCTGCTCAAGATAGCGATGGTTTTCGGCGCGGGGCTCGATCACTTCTTCAGCGACGATAAGGATCGCCCGGTCGTTGCGGTCGTTAAGAAGAAGGACCGCTTGCGGCTGCCCAATCGCAGCGATGGAGAGGCACCGAGTTACTTTTTCGAATGCCTTGATTTTCCCGTAACCGATCGCAAGATGGACGCGTATTTCGTGGAGTTTAGACCACGCGCAAAGCCGGCAGAACCCCACCAGCACCCAGGAGCCGAGGTGATCTACGTCATAGGCGGAGAGCTTGTCGTGACCATCGATGGCAAGGAAACCCCGCTTCGTGAGGGGGATTCGATGTATTTCGACTCATCCTATCCGCATAGCTACCGGCAGTGCGGCCGACGGAAATGTTCCGCAGTCGTTGTGGTGACGAGCTGACGACGCCTTTATCCGCTAGGCAGTGTCCTCGAAAGTGAGACTCGACGGCTCGAACAGCTCCTCGATCGTGAGTTCGCGGGTCGCAAGCCCTTGCGTGTAGGAATAGCGGAACAGTGTCTCGAGCGCTTTGCGGTTGGGAGCGATGCCGTAGGAATAGAAATTGTTGCCCATCAGGGCTTTTGTGTCCTCAAGTTCTTGTCCGAACCACGGAAGCATGTTCGTGGCCCATCCTAGGCGCGCCATCTGCCGGTACGCTTCGGTCTTTGCTTCAACGAAACCGTCGAACACGGCCTTCGGAAACCAGGAGTGCTTCGCAGCGACATCGCGGCGGATCGCGACGGCGTGCATGATGGGAAAGATTCCCGTGCGCTTGAAGTATTCCTGTTCGACTTCCCGATGGTCGGGAAAGAGCCGCCCGACTAGCGGATTTCCTTGCCTGTAGCAGCGCGGCTCCACCGCGTGAAACAGCGCATCGACAATTCCTTGTTCGAGGAGATCGCTGTCGTCGAGGCCCTCAGGACCTGTGGTGATGTTGACGCCTTGGGGCAGGCGGTTCTCTTGTGCCGAAGCCTTGCCCGCAGCTTCTGCCGAGGAGTCTGCTGCCGAAACCACCCACTCGATCTCGGGCGGCTTCACGCCGTATTCGTCTTCGAATATCCCGCGGATCCAGGTGAGTGAGGTTGAGGAATAGCCCGGCGTTCCGATGCGGCGTCCGGCTAAGTCCTCTGGGCGCTCGATGCCCCGGTTGGTGCGGATGAACACGCTCTTATGCCGGAACTGACGAAGCAGAAAGACCGGCAGTAGCATGTAGTCGCGGAACCCATCATTCGCATAGGCCAGCATGAAGGGATGAAGCCCGATCTCCGTGACTTCCCGTGTGCCGGGACCATCGAAGGCATGGGTGTTCATATCCCCGATGGCGTCCTCCTCGAATGTCACAGCGCAACCTTCGATCCCGGTTCGGCCATCGGCAAGCGCGGCAGTGCGGTCTGCGCGATAGGCCGAAACGGTGATCGGTAGCGGCGCGGCGTCCGCGTGAGCCATAGAAGCACGAAAAAGAAGGGGAGCAGCCGCGAGGGCGGCCGCTCCGGTCAGAACCTTCCGTCTCGTCGGCCTCACTGCCCGAGGCTCGGGTCCATGTTAGGGTCGAACGGCAGCTCGTCGAGATGCTCTACATATTCTAGCGGATCGAAAGGCAGCTTGGAGAGATCCATCTTTGGATCCGCGAGCGCTTCGATTTCAGGCGACGCGTTCGCAATCCCGGTCCAGGGCACGCCGAACTTCTCTTTGTTGTTCGGATATTTTTTCATCCAAAGTTCGTGCCGCAGGCGCATCCGGTTGAACGGGCTCTTCAGGTGAATGAGGTTCACCAGCATCGGCGTCTTCTCCCGCGGATCGGCCGGCAGGAAGTAGAAGGCAGCAGGGATGCCGCTTGCCTCGCCGACGGGATCGGACGAGATCCAATGGCGCTTGTAATTGCCTTTTACTGTCGCGCCGAGCTTGGGCCCGGCATAGATAAAGACATAGTCGCGCCGGCTGTTTGTATCGCCCTCGAACAGAAGCGCCGTCTGGTCGACGCCGTCGATGACGCGGTCGGTCGGGATATACTGCGTGGCGTCCGCCAAATTGGCGAACGTCGTGAACAGATCGACTTCGTGGATGATGTCACCGACCTGTTGACCGGGCTTGATCACCCCCGGCCACCACGCCATCGCGGGGACGCGCACGCCGCCTTCCAGAAAGTCACCCTTGCCGCCGCGGTAGATGGTTTCGGCCATGCCGAGCCCGGGAGGCGGGTTGTGGGCCATGGGGCCGTTGTCGGCCATCGCCACGATCAGTGTGTTATCGGCGATCTCGAGCTCTTCGAGCTTGGCAATCAGCTTCGCGATGAAGGGGTCGATGTTGCACTGGAGCCCGTCCTGCAAAAGGCTTCGGGCGACCGCGCATTTTTTCGGATTGGGAATGAAGCTGGTCAGGTTCGGCCAGTTCGCGATGTAGAAGGGCTTCTCCTCCTTCACGCTCTTTTCAATGAAGTCGAGCGTGCGCTTCTGCGCTTCCGGATCGATCTTTACATAGGTGTCGTGGGAGTTGTCGCCCCATTGCTGCGCCTTCTCGCCCTTCTTGCCTTCGGCGATCATCACCCAACCCTTGGTCACGAAGCTGTCGTCGAGCTTGTAGGGGTCCAGCGGCAGAATACTTTCGTGCAAGCCGATAGAGGCATTGGCGCCTTCTGCAAGCTTGGTGTTTAGCGACAGGATCTGATTGTAGCCGGTGAAGAAGGCCTCATCGAAACCCTGCTTGTGGGGATAGCTTTCTTCGATATCGCCGAGATGCCATTTGCCGTGGAAAGCGGTGTTGTAACCAGCCTTAGATAGCACCTCGGCCATGGTCACTTCTTCACCGCGCATGCCATGGCTCTCCAGGAGCATGCCGATATTGTACATGCCGTTGCGGATCGGATGCCGTCCGGTGACGACCGCGGCACGACTCGGCGTACAGCCGACCTCCGTGTACATGCGGGTGAACAGGATGCCTTCTTCCGCTAGCCGGTTGATGCTCGGCGTGGTCAAGCCACGCACTTTCTGGATCGCAGGGATGCCGACATCGCCGAAGGCCGTGTCGTCCCACATGATGTGGAT
>NZ_JBFFQD010000052.1:0-13191 GCF_041573655.1 Methyloceanibacter sp. | reverse complement strand
GGTGGCGCGCCCCACCTCGACGAGGTCAAACGCGATCGCCGACTTGCCGGTACCGAGCACTTCTTTTTCCGTGAGCGCGGTATGGCCGAGCCGCGCGGCGGCAAGCTTTGCGGGCGCATGGTCGGCGCGGCCCGCATCAAGCGCATAAGAGATGAGGCAGGGATCGTCCACGGCCTGAAGCGCGATGCCATAGCGGGCGAGCGCCACCATGTCGGGCTTGGCGCCCGCCACGATCTTCAGCACGGACTCATCTTCGAGGATCGGCTTCAGCAGGTCGAGCGCTTCGCGCAAGGGTGCTTGCGGCCCCACGTCTTCGCCGCCGAGATCGAGCCCGTCGCCCGCGCGATGGCTTAAGGGCACATAGGCCGCGTGGCCGGGCGCAAGCGCGAGCGCCACGCCCGCGATCTCGCCCGTCATGGGATCGGACGTGTTCAGCTTCACGCGGATCGCAAGGTTTCCTTGGAACTGAGCTGTCTTGAGCAAGTCTTGCAAACGCGCGATGCCCGTCACCGTCTCGTAGTTGGTGCGGTCGAAGGGAATCTCTTCGAGCTTGCTTGCGCGTTCGATGGCGAGTTCCGCGGGCGAGCCGCCTTGCACGTCGATGTCGCGGGCGGGGCCCGCAGCCCCGCGCGGGCTCTTGCGCAAAGGATGGTCGTAGTCGTCCTTCTTTCTTCGCACGGCACTTGGTTTCGTGGCGCCCTTCGGCAACGGCGCGCCCAAACCTTCCGCGACACGCTTCAACAGCGTGGAGAATTCCATCTCGCGCATGAAGGCGGTAAGCGTCTCCGGCTCCGGCTGCTGCACGGCCGTCTCTGCGAGCGGCACGTCGAGCGGCGTTTGCGTATCGAGCGTCACGAGGGTCTTCGACAGGCGCGCCTGCTCGGCGAACTCGATAAGGTTCTCGCGGCGCTTGTTCTGTTTGATCTCCGAGGCGCGGGCAAGCAGCGTTTCCAGGTCGCCATACTCGTTGATGAGAAGCGCCGCTGTCTTGACGCCGATGCCCGGCACGCCGGGAACGTTATCGGATGAGTCGCCCATCAGCGCCTGCACCTCGATGACCTTGGAAGGCGGCACGCCGAACTTCGCCAATACGCCTTCCTCGGCGATCTTCTTGTTCTTCATCGTGTCGTACATGACGATGCCGGGGCGTACGAGCTGCATCAAATCCTTGTCCGAGGAGACGATGGTAACGTCGGCGCCGGCACCGACGGCCTGCAGCGCGTAGGTGGCGATCAGGTCGTCGGCCTCAAAGCCCTCCTTCTCGATGCAGGCAACGTTGAACGCGCGCACCGCATCGCGCACCAGCGGGAATTGCGGGATCAGGTCTTCGGGCGGCTCCGGGCGGTTGGCCTTATAGCCGTCGAACAGGTCGGAGCGGAACGTCTTGGCCGAATAATCGAAGATCACCGCCATATGGGTCGGCGGGGCGAGCTCGCCGGTCTCGCGCAACAGCTTCCACAACATGCCGCAAAAGCCATGGACCGCGCCAACGGGCAGGCCGTCCGAGGGGCGCGTGAGCGGCGGGAGGGCATGGTAGGCCCGGAAGATGTAGCCCGAGCCGTCGATGAGGTACACGTGGTCGCCGCGCCCGGCCGGTTTTCCGGCAGCGGATTGGGAGGTCTTGGCTGCTGTCATGATGACGGAAATATAGGAATTACGGGGGCTCCAAGGGAGTCGCTTCGCCCGCTCATCCACCGCTTCGGTGCCGGCGCGCCTAGTGAGTCTTCTCCAGCTCCGACTGATCGATATTGCCCGGCGCAAAGGCCTTGTCCGGTCCGCCAAAGGTCTCCTCAATATAGTCCTTGAAATAGGCATCGAGCGTGGGGAAGGCCGTCGCGAAGCGGGTGAAATCCTTCTGGGCGATGAACAGCAACAGCCCGTCCTCCAGTGCCTGCACCAGCCCGGTGCGCAGCTCCGACTTGACCAGGACGCGTTCGCCGAAATGTTCGCCAGGGCCGAACACTTTCTCGAAATGCTCGTCCGTGTCGGGGTTGTCGATGGTCAGTTTGAAGGAGCCTTTAATCACCGTATAGAAGCCGTCGATCAGCATGCCCGGCTCGAACACTTTGTCGCCCCTCCAGAAATGGATGTAGCGGGTCGCCGGCGGCCGCATCCTAAGTTGCACGATGTTCGGCGGCATGATGGCGTTGATCATCCAGTTGAGCCCCACGCGGAACTTGGCGACGAAGCCCGGCAGGAACGACAGATAAAAGCCGCGCCACAGAAGCCAAGCGAACATGCCCGACAGCTTTATGCCGTAGACATCGGCCACGGCCTTGCTCATGCCGAGGGAGGCGAGCGAGCCCTTGGACTTGTAGGCGAACGGCTTGAGCTCCTCACCCTTCAGCTTGGCCACGACGTTGCCTGCGAGCTGGTATCCTTCGCGCACGGCAAACTGCGCCGTCTGGGTCGCGTAGTCGGCCGGGTCTTCGCCCGGGTTGTCGTTGAGCGGAATGAGCGCCGCATCGCCCAGCGCCCAGACATGTTCTTGCCCTGGCACCTGCATGAAGCGGTCTGTCCGGATGCGGCCCCAGTGCATGTCGAGGCCAAGCGTCTGCACCAGCGGATGCGGCCCGTTGCCGATCGTCGCCACCACCGTCGATGAATTGATGATGCGCCCATTGGTGAGTGCAACGCCCGTAGCGGTCGCCGATTCCGTGCCGACGCCGGTGAGCACCTCGATGCCGCTCTTGCTCAACTGCTTGGTAGCGTACTCGGCAAGTTCAGCGGGGAAGGTCGGCAGAATTCGCGGCGCGTATTCGATGAGATACATGCGTATTTCTTCGGGCTTGATGTTGTGATAGTAGGGCAGCGCGTTGCGGATCAGCTCGCGCAGCTCCGCCGCCGTTTCCACGCCGGAAAAGCCCGCACCAACCACCACGAACGACAGAAGCTGATCCTTAACCGGCGTTTCGGTCGTGACGTCCGCCGTCTCCAGGCAACCGATCGCATGGGTGCGCAGCATGTGCGCGTCCGTGAGGTCCTTCATGGTCAGCGCGTGGTCGGCCATGCCGGGGATGCGCGCCAGGTCGACGCCGGTCCCGAGCGCGATGACCAGCTCATCATATTTGAGCTCGACCGGGGTCATCCGCGCGCCCTGCATGACGATCACGGTCTTGGTCTTGAAGTCGATGCCCATGACCCGCGCCTGGCGCACCTGAACCTTGGTCAGGAGCTGGCGCAGCGGCACCACTGCGTCGGACGCACTGATATTCGACGAGGCCACCTCGGGTAGGAGCGGCTGGAACACGAAGTAGTTGTTGTTATTGATGAGTTCGACGTCGACCAGGCCGCGCCCGCGTTCTTCCAAGGTCTTCGCGGCGAACACGCCGCCGAACCCGCCGCCGATAACAATGATCTTTTTCTTTTTCGCCATAGGCTTGCCCAGCCTTTCCGTTGCGAAAGAGTAGGTACGCCAATGCTCCGGCGCGTCAAGTCACCGCGACAGCCTGCGGCAGGTTGCACGGTTGGCCCCAAAGCCCGATATCGAGGCAGCGCCGCCATGGCGTTGCTTCAAAGGGGCACTTTGGCTAGGGTCCCGTCGACAACGCACCCGTAGCTCAGCTGGATAGAGCGCTGCCCTCCGAAGGCAGAGGTCTCAGGTTCGAATCCTGACGGGTGCGCCAATCGCCACGAGAAGGTTGTCACTGTGGGCAAGAATTTCCACGAAAGTCTGTCGCGCGGGCAGACCGTGCAGATGGGCTCGAACCGATCGTTTGGCCTGGTGATGGGGGCGGCGTGCCTCGTCATTGCCGGGATCGGATATTGGTTTGGCTCCGCCTACTGGCCCGTATGGACGGGGGCCGCGGCGGTTTTTGGTGCCCTGGCGATGCTGTGGCCAAGCGTACTTTATCCGCTCAACCGCCTGTGGTTCTGGTTCGGCCTGGCGCTGCACAAGGTCGTCAATCCGCTGGTGATGGGCGTTCTGTTCTTTGTTGTAATCACGCCCATCGGCTTGCTCATGCGGCTCTCGCGTAAAGATCCGCTCGGCCTTGAGACCGAACCCGATGCAGCGAGCTACTGGGCTAAGCGGGGGAGCGAATTGCAGCCGGGCCCCATGAGCAAGCAGTATTGATCAGCCATGTCGTTTCTTTCTGAATTGATGGAATTCCTACTCGCCCGGAAGAAGTACTGGTTGATCCCAGTCGTTCTGCTGATGGTGGTGTTTGGCGGGCTCCTTGTCATGAGCCAAGGCTCTGCGGTCGCTCCGTTCATTTACACGATATTCTAGCCAGCCCGCCCCAAGGGGAAGTCATGCGTATCCTTGGCGTCTCGGCCTATTATCACGACAGTGCCGCTGCGCTCATCGAGGATGGACGCGTGATCGCCGCCGCCCAGGAGGAACGGTTCACGCGCCGCAAGCACGACGCCGCATTCCCGAAGAACGCGGTCCAGTACTGCTTAAGCGAAGCGCAAGTGCCGCTCTCGAGCCTTGACGCTGTCGTCTTCTACGAGAAGCCGTTCCTGAAGTTCGAGCGTCTGCTCGAAACCTATATGACGACCGCGCCTCGAGGCTTCCGCCAATTCCTCATGGCAATGCCGGTATGGCTGCGAGAGAAGCTATTTCAGAAATCGCTACTCGCGAAAGAACTGAAAGAGATCGATCCCGACTTCGATCCGGAGAAACTTCTTTTCAGCGAGCATCACTTGAGTCACGCGGCGAGCGCCTACTTTCCATCGCCCTTCGAGAGCGCCGCAATTCTTACGCTCGACGGTGTGGGTGAATGGACCACGACGGCAGCAGCGCTCGGGCAGGGTAGTCGCATAGAGTTAACGAAGGAGCTCCAGTTTCCCCATTCGCTGGGCCTGCTCTATTCCGCCTTCACCTATTACACAGGCTTCAAGGTCAATTCCGGCGAGTACAAGCTGATGGGGCTGGCGCCCTATGGCGAGCCAAAATTTTCCGACAAGATTCTGGACAATCTGATCGACGTGAAGCCCGACGGCAGCTTCCGGCTCAATATGTCCTTCTTCGACTACATGACCGGCTTCACCATGACCAACCGCCGGTTCGCACGTTTGTTCGGCGAGAAGGTTCGCGGCCCAGAAGATCGCCTAACAGCGTTTCACATGGATATCGCCGCCTCTGTTCAAGCGGTCACCGAAGAGGTCGTACTCCGGCTCACGCGGTCGCTCGCCGCTGAAACAGGACAGCCGAATCTTTGCCTCGCCGGTGGTGTCGCGCTGAATTGCGTTGCGAACGGCAAGGTGCTCAGGGATGGGAGCTTCGAGCGTATCTGGGTGCAGCCTGCAGCCGGCGACGCGGGCGGCGCGCTGGGTGCAGCGCTTGCCGCCTATCATGTGGAATTCGCAAAGACCCGTGAGAACACCGACACCCTCGATGAGATGTCGGGCGCCTATCTGGGCCCCGCCTTTGAAGCTGACAGCGTCGCCGAGCGCCTCACCGCCGCAGGCGCACACTTTGAAGTCTGTAACGACGACGAGCTCTACGAGCGGACAGCGGACGCACTTGCTAGCGAAAAGGCGGTCGGCTGGTTCCAAGGGCGGATGGAGTTTGGTCCGCGCGCGCTTGGCAACCGCTCGATCCTGGGCGACCCGCGCAGTCCGAAGATGCAGCGGACGCTAAACTTGCGCGTCAAATACCGCGAATCCTTCCGCCCCTTCGCGCCCGCTATTCGCGCCGAAGACGTCGGGGCTTGGTTCGATCACGCCGGAGAATCGCCTTACATGCTGTTCGTTGCCGACGTGCGAGAGGATCGGCGTCGGAAAATGACCGCCGATGAAGAAGCCCTGTTCGGCATCGACAAACTCAATGTCGTCCGTTCCGAGATACCAGCTGTCACGCATGTCGACTATTCAGCGAGGCTGCAGACCGTGCATGCTCAAACCAATCCGCGCTTCCATGCTCTGCTGAGCCGCTTCAAGGAGAAGACGGGCTGCCCGGTGTTGGTCAATACGAGCTTCAACGTGCGCGGCGAGCCGATTGTCTGCACACCTGAGGACGCCTTTCGCTGCTTTATGGGCACCGACATCGAAATGCTCGTCGTCGGCAATTGCGTCTTGCGCAAAGAGGACCAGGATACAGCGCTGCGTATGGACTACAGTGAGGCCTTCGAGCTCGACTAGGAATACAGCGAACGACCGAAGATGCCCCAACAAGAGCCCAAAACATCCTCGACAAAAGCCGAGCCTGAAGCGCCGCCCAAGAATCGGTTCGAGCGGCATCCGTGGCTCACTCTCATCGTTATTGTTCTAGGCTTGCTGGTCGTCACGATCGGCGCGGTGGAGTGGAGCCTTGCGCTCTTTCAAGACCGGATCAATCTCAGCTCGATCAACGAGCGAGGTGAGGCGCGGGTGCTCAGGCTGCGTGAATGGGCGCCCGGCACCGTCAAACTGTTTGCCTCGCCTGAAAACCGTTTCAACGATCCGATCGGCCCGGTAGATCGCGAGTACGAGTTGCGCATCGATCAGGACGGCTTTATTTGGCCCTCTGTCGTTCACGACAAGCCCGATCTGGAGATTGCCTTTCTTGGCGGCTCGACCACCGAAAGCCTCTATGTCCGGCCCGACATGCGTTTCCCGCACCGTGCCGGGCGCCTGCTTGAAGAACGCACGGGTCTTAAGATTAACGCCCTCAATGGCGGCAAGTCGGGAAACACGAGCATGCACGCCCTGCTCAATTACCTCGGCAAGGTTGCACCGCGCAGACCCCGCTTCGTTGTGCTCATGGAGGGCGTCAATGACATCGGGCTGCTGAATCGTGAAAAGACATATTGGAACGATTACAAAGGCAGTTCGCTCTTGATGTCGGAGGACGCCCTCGAAGGACGGAGTCCCATAGAGGACTTCGTGCAAGACGTGCGCGAAGGGACGATCCCGAACACATATCGACTGGTCCGCCGCGGATACCACAGGCTAAAGGAGAGCCTTGCGCAGGCCGACGCATCGCCGCCCGCTCGAAAGCAAACGTCACCAGCCCGGCCGCGGAAGAAGGCTGCGACGGCACCGAGCAAGACCGAGGTTCAGCGGCGTGAGCTTTTGCGTCAGTCCTACGAGCCATCCCTCAGAAGTTTTGTGCGCCTCGCCAAGGCGTGGGGATCCGAACCGGTTCTCATGACGCAAGTGCGTGTTGATGCGCATGGCGTAGACGGTGGGGCAAGCGACTTCCTTTCGCCGGAAGAGCTGCGCAAAGGCAATTTCGATCCGGCAAGCTTTGGCTCAATACATGACTACGCCAACGCCATCGTCAGGCATGTGGCCTTGACGGAAGGGAGTGTTCTCATCGACTTGGCGGCAGCGAGGAAATGGACCCGTGAGGACGTCTATGACGGCCTTCACTTTACCGAAACCGGTTCGCGCCATGTCGCGGAGCTGATCGAACAGGCTTTGGCGCCATTGATCACGCAATCGGAGGCCGGAAGCCGACAAGATGAGCGCCTCCCAGATGACGATGTGTCGGCGCGCCCCTAGGGTGAACCAAGCTCCGAGACCTCGCAGATATTCGATCTCCGCTTAGAGGGCCCACAAGGTGCTGGGCACACTACCAAATCTCGTGCACGCGAAACCGAGTTTCAACCGAGTTCCGCACCTGGAACGCCAGGAGACCGGCCGCGTTAATCTCAGGGGATACTTTGGCGAGCCTATGGTTTTTGGTCTGGGGGTAGGCTATTTTTCAATCCCGCGCCGGAAAAGACTTCACCCCGTAACAAGAGGTGCGTGCAAACGAGGAGACGATTTCCATGCGCAGATTTCTTCTGATTGCAGCGGCAGGCGCGATTGCTCTTGTCGGCCTGTCCGCCAACCAGTGCGGCGGTGGCGGTGAGAAAGCAGCCGAGCCGGCCAAGGAAGAGATGCCGGCTAAGGACGACGCCATGTCCGGCGGTGGATCGGATGGCGGAGCGCCGGCGCAATAGCCGACGATCGACGTTGCAGGTTTCTGGAGGGCCGTACCGCCCAAAGCGGTGCGGCCCTTCCGTTATTCCGCCACTGCCGGGAAGGCATTCACCAGCGGCGAGAGGTCCCGTGCCGGATCCCAATCGCCGCCCTTTCGCGTCAGGCCGAGCCGTACGATGACAAGGTTGCGCGAAGGTACCATCGCCACCACCTGCCCATTGTGGCCAAGCATGTAAAACGCGTCGTCCGGCATGGGCGGCTCGCCGAGACCCGGCGAGTCCGGCAGCTTCAGCCAGATCTGTGCGCCGTATTTGTCATTCGGCGCATGCGGTGCAGGCACCAGCGAGTACGCCACCCAGCCTTTAGGGAGCAGCTGCCTCCCGCTCCATATCCCGTCGCGCAGGAAGAGCAGCCCAAGCCGCGCCCAGTCGCGCGCCGAAGCGTAGAAGAACGAGCCGCTCATGAGTGTGCCGGAGGCGTCCGGCGCGAGAGACGCCGAGCGCATGCCGAGAGGCGCGAACAAGCGCTTCCGGGGAAAGCGCAAATAGGCAAACTCGCTATCGAACGTCTCGCGCAAGACGGCAGCGATGATGCCGGTCGTCCCGGTCGAATAGGACCAATGGCTGCCGGGCGGGTCCACCAACGGCTTCGACGCGGCAAACCGCGCGCTGTTTGCTTGCACGTACAGCATCTGGGACACGTCGCTGAGAAAGTCGTCAACGTCCTCGTTGAAGGCAAGCCCGCTTGTCATATGCATCAGTTCGTCGAGCGTGATGGCAGCGCGGGGATCGTCCTCGTCCCGCCATTCGGGCATGAGGCGCGACGCATCCAAGGAGAGCGCGCCGTCCTTCACGCGTAAAGCCACGAGCAGGTTGGTCACCGTCTTGCTCATGGACCAGCCGACCATAGGCATCCGGGCGTCGAAGCCTGGCGCGTAGCGCTCGGCCATGATGCGGCCCTGGTGCACGACGACCAGAGCGCGCGTGTTGCGTGGGCGGCTCGGGTCGGGCTCAGAGAAGATCGCCTCGATGGTGCGGTCTGCCGCCTCACCATCCACGCCCGCCAGCCAGGGGCGGGCTATGACGTGCGCGCCGTCCGGCCATTCGGCGGTGCTGCTAGGCGCTGGGTCAGGGGGGGACAGGTTCGCGGCTACAGCGCGTGACAATACCGCCGGCTTGTCGTGGGTTAGCGTGCAGCCCAGCCCGTCGCGGAACACCGCCGTCTGCCCGAAAAGGCCGAAGACCGATGCGCGCACGGTTTGCTCATTGTGCGCCACGGCCGGCGTAAACAATTGCAGCGGTTCCAGCCCGGGGCCGGAGAGATCCTGCGTCATCAGGCTCTCCATGTCGCGGCCGGACACGAAAAGACCCGCGCAAAGCGTTTGCGCCATGTAGCCGGAACCTAGCAGCCCGATGCGCGAGAGCCGGGGCCACACGATGGCCGCGACCGTTACCGCGGCGATGACGGCAAGGATCAGCCAAAACGAGCGGGAGCCGGCGCGCATTGGTGCTTACGCCAGCTCTTGGACGGCCTTCAGGACCTCGTCCACGTGGCCGGGAACCTTCACCTTCCGCCAGACGCCACGGATCACGCCTTTGCCGTCGATCACGAAGGTCGAACGCTCGATGCCCCTATATTTGCGGCCATACATGCTCTTCTCCACCCAGGTTCCGTAAGCCTCGCAGATGTTGCCGTCTTCGTCCGAGGCGAGCGGGAAGTTGAGCGCGTACTTGTCCTTGAACTTGTCGTGCTTCTTCACGGGGTCTTTGGACACGCCGATCACGGTCGCCTTCACCTTGGAGAAATCCGGTAGGGCATCGCGAAAGCCGCACGCCTCGGCGGTGCAGCCTGGCGTGTCGTCCTTTGGGTAGAAATAGAGGACGACCGTCTGGCCCTTGAGATCTTTCAGGGAGATATCGCCGCCGCCATCGGTCTGCAGCGAGAAAGAAGGGGCCTTGTCGCCCACGTCTAGGCTCATGTCTGGTCTCTCCTAGCGAAGCCGCTTGGTCACGCGCACATGCGCGATGGTGTGCTTCTCGAACGGCTCGCCCTCTTGAGAGTAGCCGTATTTGAGGTAGAAGCCCTCCGCCCCGACGCGTGCATCGACGATCATAAGCCGATATCCGGCTTGCGTGCCCCAATCCTCCGCATGAGCAAGAAGTTTGGCGCCTACCCGCGTTCTCCGCTTCTCCTCCGCAACGGCCATCTGCTGGAGGTGCAGCGTGACCTCATCGAACGGCCACACGGAGACCGTGCCGACGACCGCGGCGTCGGACACTGCGCAGAAATGCTGGCGCACTGCGTCGTCGAGGCGCTCTTCAGCCGTGACGGTAAGCCCGAGGGGTTCTCGCAAGATCGCCTCCCTCAGATGGACCGCTTGGTCGTAGAGGTTGGAGCCCAGCGGCGCCTCGAAGATCAGGGCAGACGGTTCCTCGGACATCGCCGGCGTTACTCCTGTTTTGCGAGATGTTCGACCATCGACCAGATGGCGTTGATCTGTGCCGCGTCCTTGCCGAGAAAATCGAGCCCGGTATAGCCCCACCAGTCCCAGCACCCTTCCGGGTTATAGGCGCTCGCGGAGATCTGGGGAAAGAGCATGACGATACGGTTCGTGTCGGCAATTCTGGCGAAGCCTGAGTCCCTAATGAAGGTGTCGCCGATCTTCTCGCGCGACTGCCCGCAGCCGTGGAGTGACACATGGACGCGGCAGCCCGGCGCCGTGCGGCATGAGGCCGGTACGTAGACGACGCCTTCTCCTGCGAAACCGTCGCCCGCATCGGAGAAGTTCTCCTGGTCGAACACGACGAACGCGCCTTGCGCGGCGTCGGAGGACGGTTCGAGCGGTCCGTAGATCCAGCCGAGGATTGCGCGCGCCTGGTCGTAGTCGCAATCACTGACATAAGGCGGCTCGGAAACCCCACATGCCGCGCCGCCTTCCTCGGTGATGAAGGCATGGCCGCCATCGCCTGTCACAAATGTCACATTGCTCGCGGGCACACCGGCCAGATCGTAGAAGCGCTTCGCAGCCTTCACAACAGGCCGCGTGACAGTGGCGTCATTGTCCCCGGAGTAGAGATAGACGTTGTGGCGCGCCAGGGCCGAGAGCGGATCGATCTCGCCCTTCTCAGCCAGCTCCTTGGCCCGCGTCACCAGGCGGTCCGGGTCCGGCGTGCCCATGGTCGTCTTCATGCAACGCAGGAGCGCCTGCGTTCCGTTTTGGGCAACGGCAGTCGGCCAGTACGGAAAGGCGCTTGCAAGCGGCGACTCGGCGCATGCGAAAGGCCCGCCCGCCACGATACCGGCGCCGACGATGTCTTTGGAATGAGCAATCTCGATCTGCCCGGCCATATAAGCACCCGATGACAGCCCCGATACCGAGGTGGCGGGCAGTTCCGTGCCGAGCTTGGGCAAGGTAGCGCCGGCAGCCGCCGGGACCGCCGCCGATGCGGCCAGCAACCCGATCGCTACCCCCAGCCCGTGCAGACGCATCGCCCGCGCTCCCTTTTGATTCGGCATTGAATCCTAGAGCCTTCTCACGTCGCTTTGTTGAAGCTTGGCACCGGGCATGTTGCTCCAGCCGTCCAAAAAACCCTTGCATACCAACAATGCGAGGTGCAAATAGCGCCTCTTATTCGACTGGATCTATCTGCTGGTTGGGGAGGACGCCATGTCCAGTGACGCCCTCTTCCAATTGGGGATGGACTTGGATCATGGTTCAAGCACCGCCCAAACGGAAGAAGAGCATTCCATGTGTTTCGATCCCCAATCGGGTGACGAGCGCAAGGATTTTTTCGTTGAGCGAGACGGCATCCGCTACGCGGGCACGCATCTCATCATTGATCTGGTTCGGGCAGAACGGCTCGACGATCTAGACCACATCGATCAAACGCTGCGGCGATGCGTGGATGCGGCGGGCGCGACGCTCCTGCATATCCACCTTCATCGTTTCACGCCCAATGGCGGCATCTCGGGCGTTGCGGTTCTCGCCGAGTCGCACATCTCGATCCATAGTTGGCCCGAACATGGCTACGCCGCGCTCGATGTCTTCATGTGCGGTGACACCGATCCGAACGCCACCATCGATGTGATGAAGGAGGCGTTCTCGCCCGGCAAAGTGGTTGTCAAAACGGAACTCCGGGGCATGGAGATTCAGCGATGGAACGATGGGTCGAGGAGACACTCCACGACGGCTTCCGCGTCCGCCTGAAGGCGGACAAGGTTCTCTTCGATAGCAAGACCGAGCACCAGCAGCTCATCATCTTCGAGAACGAGGAGTTCGGCCGGGTGATGATGCTGGATGGCGTCGTCCAATTCTCCACGAAGGACGAGTTCGTCTATCACGAGATGATGGCGCACGTGCCGCTGTTCGCCCACGGCAAGGCGAAGAAGGTGCTCATCGTCGGCGGCGGCGATGGCGGCGTCTTGCGCGAAGCTCTGCGGCACGAAAGCGTGGAGAGCGCAACGCTATGCGAGATCGACCGCAGCGTGATCGATCTTTGCCGCGAGCACTTTCCGGATGTCTCCGCGGGCGCCTATGACGATCCGCGCACAAACGTAGTCATCGACGACGGCACCAAATTCGTGGCCGAGACGGAGAAGCGCTTCGAGGTCATCTTGGTGGATTCCACCGATCCCATCGGGCCGGGCGCCGTACTCTTCACCAAAGCGTTCTACGCCGGCTGCAAGCGCGCGCTTGAGCCTGGCGGCATCCTTGTCACGCAGAACGGGTTGCCGTTCTTGCAAGGGCCCGAGCTGAAAGAGTCCGCTGGCTATTTCCGCGAACTCTTCACGGACGCCTTCGCCTATGTGGCGACCACCCCGAGCTATTTCGGCGGCTCCATGTCTTATGGCTGGGCAAGTGACGACACGACGCTGCGCCATCACCCGCTGGAAGAGATCGAGCGCCGCTACGAGGCGGCCGGCAAATTCCCCACGCGCTATTGGCGGCCTGAAATGCAAGCGGCTGCCTTCGCCCTGCCCGCCTATATCCGCGAGTTGGTCGAGGCGTAGTCTCAGCAGGCTCTAAAGACGCGTGAAGTCCGGCAGGTCGCCCACCAGCGGCAGGCAGTAATCGTAAAACGCTGCGCTCACGTCATTGCGGCCTAACACGAACGCGTCCGGCATATGCCGTGCGTGCCGCGCCACGGCCGAAAGCTCCGCCCGCCCGAAAGCGCTGCGATAGCTGTCGACCGCGTTCGAGGTGCGCACGATGGTGATTGATGCGCCCGCATCGCCCTCAGCGGCAAGCGCTGCTGCATGCCGCCCCACGCCGCGCGCCTCGGCGGCGTCCACTGCGGAGGGATCCGTCCAGCAGCGCTGCAGATAACCGAACGTGTC
>NZ_JBFFQD010000051.1:0-13738 GCF_041573655.1 Methyloceanibacter sp. | reverse complement strand
GCGGCATCGCCTTCGCCGGCCGGCGCAGCGTTCGTATCGACCTTCAGTGTGAGTTTCAGATCAGGCCGCTTCACATCCGGCTTCAACACAGCCTCCACCCCAGTCAGCGGCTGATCGGATAGGTTCATCCCGCCCACGGACAGGCCGTTGATGCGAAACGCTGCCGGTGTCCCCGAAAGCGTGAACACGGCCCGATCCGACAACGGACGGTCGGTCTCCTGGAACGTCAAAGCGATCCCTACGCCGGACTCTTCCTCCGCCGCGGCCGTCGCCGCCGTTCCGGCGCCCGCACGCAACAACAGCCCGCCGCCGACCAGCAGCCCGCCACAGACCAGCAACACAGCGCCCGCGATGATCATCATGCGACTGAGATCGACATCCCTTGTTTGTACCCACGCCTGGGACTGAGCCGCCCAAGCCTTCGCTTGCACAGCCGACGAGACCGCCACGGACCGCATTTGGCCTGCGGAGGCGCCTGCACGCGCACTCGCCGCGTGCGCCCAGGACGAGACCCACGATAGCGCGTTTTTCGCCTCAGCCGGAGGCGCGATGGGCGCCGGAGCGGCCTCCGCAACGCGGGGCTCGTTGGGCGAGACCCCCTTGACCCAGAACCCTTCATAGAACGGTCCGTAGACTTCCGCAGCCTCCGCGGCGGATTTCGGTTCCTCCACCGAGGAATGGGGCGACGAACCGGGGTCGTTCGCCGCACGGCTGGTAATCTCGGCGCCCCCCACATGCGGTCCATAGAGCGCGGCAGCCTTCGATGTTTTCGCCGCGGCCCGGGCCATCATCCCTTCGGCCTGCGCTACACCGGCCCGCGCATAGCGCTCCGCCTGGCGCCCCAGCTTGGCCATGCCGACATAAAGCGTGGGCGTCACCGCCGCCGTCTTGGCCATTGTCCACTCGAAGCCGTTGGCGAGACCTTTCTTGCCGGCGGCTTGGACCGCTGCGGTCTTTTTGCCGGCAGCCGCCAGCCCGCGCGAGGCCGCGTGGCCCGTGACGCCTGCAAGCGCCGAAGTCTTGGCGGAGGCGACCGAAAGCCCACTGCCCAGCGAACGGCCGGCGGTGCGCGCAGCAGTGCCGCTTTTGGACGCCGCGAATAATGACCCCGCCACCACCAAGGCGCCCAATCGGTGCGCCAGCACACCGAGCTTGGCGACCATCCACGACGCGCCAGCCTGGATCCGACGGCCTGCGACCCTCGCGCCGCGCGTAATCAGCCGGCCGACAGAAAAGATTCCGGCCCGGAGCGCCGTTAGGGCGAAGACGTACCAGGCCGACACAACCAACATGCCGGCCCAAAGCGCGTGCCGCATGGCTTGGAAGGCACGCTGCCGCACGAGCTGGCGGCGAAGGCGCAGCCGCTCCTTGCGCGCGGACGCAACACGACGATCCCGCTGACGCTGCAACCAGCGCTCATGCCGCTGCCGGTCGCGCTCCACGGCCGCGCTCTGCGTCCGGAGCCAACGCTGGTGATCGGTGAGATCGGATTTGGCGTCGGAGAGAAACGCCCCGGATTTCGCCGCGGTATCCTTGGCAGCGGCAACACTCGCCTCGAAGGCCGCGGTCTCTTGCGACTCGGCGTCGTCTGCGCGCGTTGACCAGGCCCGTTTCTTACGCATTGCAACGGCCATGCCGTGAGGCTCCGCCAAAGATGGGATCCGCCGCGAGCCTCGTAACGGCGAAACGGCTCAACGTGGAACTCGCCAGGGGGCTACAACGCCAAAGTTTGCGAAGCTCCCCGCCCCCGATTCTGGAGCTTCGCTACAAGGAGGCCACTCAAGACCTCTATCGGCCACCAAATGAAGGCGAGGCGGAACGGCCGATCGCCGGTTCGCCCGCCTGCGCTAGCTTATCCGGCAAACGGACCGCGGCCAACGGCCAAACCTTGAGGGCAAACACTTTTGGGGTGGGTGGCCCCGTCACAGATTGTCGAGACCCCCGAGAACCCGGTCGAAATCACGGGCCTTCTGGTAGTCGATATCCGACTGCCGCGCTCTCTGCGCGGTCCGGTCCGCGCGGCACGCCTCATAGGCCTCGGTATCCGGCTCGTTGTCGGCCCGGCAGGCCGTATCGTCCTCCGCATCCTGGGCGACCTGCTGTGCCACGCGTCCGGACTGGACCTCCTCACGGCTGGCACAGGCAGAAAGACCAACAGGCAGCAAAACGGCCAATATCAAGGCGATTCTGATCATGGCGACGTAGCTGCGCCTCAATGATGGCGGGGTCATGATCGAGGATCGATCACCGGGCCTCCCGCCTTGAGACCGCCCTCCTTGCTGCATAAATCCTTCCCAAGGGGAGTGAAGACGTTTCATCCGGTGTTTTCGAAGAGGACGCGCCCCCGTGACCGAACTGATCCGCCCCCTCGCCTCCGCACTGAGCCTTAGCGCACTGAGCCTTGGTGCGCTTCTTGTCCTTCTCGCCCCGTCTGCCGTCGCCGTCGCCGACGCGCCAAAGACCGAACAATCGGACGAAGCCGACAAGACCCCGACCTTGCGCCTGCCGCCGGCGGCGATCACCTACCATACCGCCACGCTCGACAGAGAACAGGTCTCCTATAGCGCGGTCGCCGGCGCCATCAAGCCTCGCGACGATCGCGGCAAACCCACGGCGGAAATCTTCTACGTCGCCTACAACCGGGAGCCGGAACAGACCTCCCGGCCGATTACGTTCGTCTTCAACGGAGGACCGGGCGCGGCCTCGGCCTATCTTCACCTTGGCGCCATCGGACCGAAAGTCGTCGAGACGTCCGCCGTCGGCGAACTCATCGGTCCGCCGCCGCGCCTCATCGGCAATGACGCAAGCTGGATCGACTTCACCGACCTCGTCTTCGTCGACCCCGTCGGCACGGGCTATAGCCGCGCCACCGGCAGCAAGACTGACAGCGACTTTTGGGGCGTGAAGCAAGACACCGACTCGCTCGCCGCGTTCATCCGGCTTTACCTCACACAAGCCGGGCGCACCGACTCGCCCGTCTTCTTGACCGGCGAAAGCTATGGTGCCTTCCGTGCCGCCACGATCACGCGCAAGCTTCAGAAGACAACAGGCATCTCGCCGAGCGGTCTTGTGCTAGTCTCGCCGGCGCTCGAGTTCGCGCTGATCTACGGCGAGGACTTCGACCCGATTCCCTGGGCGCTGGCGCTCCCCTCTTACACGGCCGTCAAGCTTGAGAACGAAGGCGTTGCGACGCGTGGGGAACTGCGCGATGCCCTGAAGGACGTCGAACGCTATGCGCTCACCGATTATCTCGTGGCACTCGCGTCCGGCACCGAACAAGGTGGCCGGATAGCATCGGCGCGCGTGGCCGAGCTGACCGGCATCTCCCGCGCCGAAGTCGAGAAGCGCTTTGCCCGCATCCCCCTCTCGTTCTTCATCAAGGAGTTCGACCGCGACGGCGGCCAACTCTTGAGCCGCTATGACGGCAGCGTGAGCGGACCCGACCCGCACCCGTCCAGCCCGTGGCCGCGCGGACCCGACCCCGTTCTCGACGTGACCAAGCCCCTTTGGACCACGGCGTTCGTGACCTATGCGCAAGAGGAGCTCGCCTTCAAGACGGAGCAGCCATACGAGCTCCTCAACGGCAAGGTGCGCGGGAAGTGGGACTTCGGCACGAGCCCGACCCGTCAAGGCTATGCCGGCGTGCTTGACGACATTCAGCGCGCTCGCGCCGCCAACCGCGGGCTCGAAGTGCTGATCGCCACCGGTTATACGGACCTGATCACGCCGTATATGACGGCCACCTATCTGGTCAAACAATTGCCGCCGCTCACCGGCGCAAGCCCGATCACGATCGAGGATTATGCGGGGGGACACATGCTGTATCTGCGTGCCGACACGCGGCGGGCCTTGAAGGACGATGTGGAGGCCATGTACCGGCGGGCCCTTCCGGTGCCGAGCGAAGGCTGACAGACGGCAAGCGGATGAACCGTCACCACCGATGGGCTACACTTGCGATTCTAACCTTAGGAGATGTGAGGACCGGCGATGCCAATTCGACGCTTCGCTCTCGCCACCTTTGTCCTGATCGCCCTCGTTTTGCCGGGGCACGCCGAGGACAAGGCCGAGACGCCAGATGCACCGCAAGAGTCACCCTGGAAGGAGTTCCACTTCACCGAACGTGGCTTCGTGGCGTCCTTTCCCGTGGCCGAGAAGCCTAAGGCCGCAAGCACGCCGGTCGCGGGGCAAAACCCGCTGCTCCAACACACCTATCAAGCCAATCTCGCCCGGGACACCGTCTACAGCATCGTGGTGTTCGAATACCCTGAAGGCCGGGCGCCGAACCCGCCTAGGCCCGATTACTTCATCAAGGTCGTTGAGGCTTACGCCAAGGGCAGCGATACAAAAGTCCGCAAGAAGGCGTCCCGGACTTTCGATGGTCGCCCGGGCTATGAGGCGGTGGCCGAAGATGGGCGCGGCAAGCGCAACCACCTGATCGATCTGGTGGCCAATGGCGACCGGATCTACATGATCGTCTCCGCCGGCCCGAAGGGACACAGCCGAAGCGGCGATGCAGAGCGCTTTCGCGATGGCTTCCGTTTGCTGGGGGGCCCACCACCACAAGACTCCAAGCCCGACAGCAAGTAACGGCGTCTAAGCAGCACGTGTGCGCAGGTTGTCGACGAGGCGGCGCACGTTTTCCGACGGCGCGCGCGTGAACAGGCTCACGACGATCGTAACGAGAAAGCCGGCGGGCACTGCGAACAATCCGGCGAATACGGCGCGCACGCCGAACCAATTGGTGATCGGACGCACCGATTCATCCCACGCCGCGAGCACCGCGGCTTTGGCTGCATCGTCGGCGGCCAGATAATAGTCGTTGCGCAACCTCTCGTAAGCGGCGACCTGCGCATCGCTCGCATCGGAGAAGAAGCTCGACGACTCGTAGAAGGCGAACGGAATCGTGTGCGGCCCGACCATGTAGTAGAGGCACACCAAGGTGCCTGCGACCATGCCGGCAAGCGCGGCGTCGGCCGTCGCACGCTTCCACCACACACCAAGCACCAGCACGGGAAGAAGCGTGCTGGCCGCGAGCGAAAGCATGGCACTTGCGCCCGTTAAGCTCTCCTGCGGGAAGGCGATGGCCGAAAGGCCGGCGAGCCCCGTCACCACGATCACGCAGATGCGCGCCACGAAAACTTGGCGCCGCACCGACGCCGTCGGGTTCAGGCTCTTAAAATAGATGTCATAGGAGAGGACGTTCCCGACCGAAAGCGCGAGCGCGCCGCCTGCTGCAAGGAGCGTCGCAAGCGCGGCCACCGTCAAGACGCCCTCGGCGATCATGGAAAGCGCGTCCCCGGCGCGCACCGCGGCCGCCTCGTACAGCGCACCGAGTGCGGGCGCACCGAGCAGGAGCAGTCCGGCGAAGGGCAGCGCGAGCAAAAACGAACCCCGCGCCTCAGATGGCGTCGGGGTCGTAAAGCCCCGCATCAGGACAGCCGGCAAAGCCGCAATACCGGCCGCGAGGCAAAAGACCAGCGCCACACGGTTCATGCCGCCGTTTTGCCCGCTATCTTGCGCAAAGACGTTGAGCCCGGCACCCGGCACGACCTCATCGGCAAGAAGGCGCTCCACGGCGAACAGCGTTCCCGTCTGCCACAAGGCCACCACGATCGCCGCCAGCGCTGCAGCAAGCAGCACGACATATTGCGCGATCTGCGACACGCTCAACGACCGCATGCCGCCGATCAAGATGCAGACGAAGATCATCGCCACGCCGCCACCGATACCAATCGGAACAGGCAGCGAAAACACCACGGTGCTGAGCATTCCGAACGCCATCAGCACGACGGCAAGTGCCGGAAACCCGCAGACGATGACGGCAAGCACGGCCAAGGGACGCACCTTGTCCCCTCCGAAGCGCTCGGCGAGAAAATCGGGCAGCGTATAGCCGCCGAACTGCCGCAAATACGGTGCGAGCAAAAGCCCTCCGACGAGGAGGCCGAGTCCTACGCCGAGGAGCACGGCACCGAGCCCCTTCCAGCCGGGGCCGACCGCTCCGCCCGCGCCGACGAAGACGAGCAGCGCCATCAACGACACCGCAATGGCCAAACCGTTGAACAATGCCGGCATCAGCCGGCCCGCGACATAGAAGTCCGACACGGGACGAACGACGCGCACGAGACCCGCCCTGCCGAAGATCAGCATCGCCATCAGGACGGAAAGCTGGGTACTTAACGTGGCCGCCTCCTACTTGCGCACCGTCTTGCGCGGTTTGGGCAAGACCTCACACAGGAGCTTGCCGAACTGTACGAACTCATCCTTGCGCGGCGACGTCTTGCGCCAAGCTAAGCCGATCTCTCGCTTAGGCCCCGGCGGCGGGAATCGCAACAAGCGAATGTCACCGCCACGATGAACTTCGGCCGAGACCGCCATCTCGGGCAACAGCGTGATGCCGTAGCCGTTCGCCACCATCTGCACGATGGTCGCCAGGCTCGATGCGCCGAAGCTCTCGCGTGCCTCGCGCGTCATCATGTGGCAGTAGGACAGCGTTTGATCGCGCAAGCAATGCCCCTCTTCCAAGAGCAGCAGCCGCTCGCCCGCGAGCATGTCCGCCGTGGCGCGGCGCAAGCGCGCTTTTCGATCTGTCGCCTTAGTCGCCAGGATGAAGGCGTCGTCGAACAAGCGATGCGTCTCCACTTCTGGATCGTCGATCGGCAGGGCGATGAGAATAACGTCGAGATTGCCGCTCACAAGCTCATGCACCAGAGTTTCGGTTACTGTCTCGCGCAGTTGCAAGGAGAGCATCGGAAACCGCTTCTGCAACGCGGGCAAAGCCGCCGGCAAGAGATAGGGCGCGATTGACGGAATGGCGCCAAGCTTGAGCACGCCGGACAGCACACCCTCCTGCCCCTTGGCGTAATCGACGAGATCGCGCACCGACGCCAGGATCGCCCGCGCGCGGGCAGCGACCTCCTCCCCCTTCTCGGTGAACTCGACACCCGATTTGCGGCGTTCCACGAGGCTGAGCTTCAGCTCGTCCTCTAGCTCCTTAATCTGCATGCTCAGCGCCGGCTGGCTGACGGCGCAAGCCTCCGCCGCATGACCGAAATGATGCGTGTTCGCGAGCGACTCCAGATAACGAAGCTGTCTGAGCGAGACCATGGGCGAAACGACGGCGAGCGATTGGCGATAAGAAGAGCTTATGCGTTCCATTAGGAAATACGATTGGAAATTATCATGGCCCAATCGCATATTCCAATCGCAGAGTTCGGACGGCCCGAACCGCGTTCAGTGTACGGGTCGTACCGGCCATTGCTTGGTTCAAGACTCGCGAAAGGAGCAAGATATGCGTGAGTGGCTCAAGCCGACGATCGAGGAAACGGAATCCGGTATGGAAGTGACGAGCTACCTGCCGGCCGAGCTGGACCGCGCTTAGTCCGGCTTTTCTCATCTCGGAACGAAGCAAACGGCGATCCGGCAGGAGCCAGATCGCCGTTTGCGTTCGTGTCACCAAAGGCACGCGAATAGCGCCCCTACGGGCTTTGGGCTACGATGAGAAAACGCCAAGATCACCCTCTTCAGGTGTTCTTAATCCAGTATCCAGACAGTGTTCATGAACGAGTCATGAAAAGCTCATACGGCCTCCCCATGTTTTACCATGGTATAAACCGCATCGAAGGCGCCACTTAGAAGCGCCAAAAGCAAACTGTATTCGAGGATTGACGCGCATCAACGACGGCAGCGGCGGCGCCGGCTAGTTTATCCTCGTAACGGCAATGGTTGAGATCGAGGAAGACCCGTGACCAAGATTATGAGCCCCGACGAACTGGAGCAGGAACTGCGCGCCATTGGCGCCTCGCAGTACCACGACAAACACCCCTTCCATAAGATGCTGCATGGCGGCGAATTGAACAAAGGCCAGGTCCAGGCCTGGGCCTTGAACCGCTATTGCTATCAGTCTGCGGTGCCGCGCAAGGACGCCGCGCTGATGAGCCGTTGTCATGATCGCGAGCTACGCCGGGAGTGGCTGCACCGCATCATGGACCATGACGGCTACGAGGACGAAGAAGGCGGCATCGAGCGCTGGCTCGTGCTGACCGACGGCCTCGGACTTGACCGTGACTATGTGATTTCCCGCAAAGGCGCCCTGCCCGAGACAGTGTTCGCCGTCGAGGCTTACGTGAACTTCGTGCGCGACAAGACGCTTGTCGAAGCCGTCGCATCCTCGCTCACCGAGCTGTTCGCGCCGAGCATTCACAAGGCGCGCATCTCCGGCATGCTCGAGAACTACGATTTCATCAGCGACGACGTGATGGCGTATTTCAAGCGCCGCCTCACCCAGGCACCGCGCGATGCCGACTTCGCCCTCGAATATGTGAAGCAGAACGCGCGCACCCCCGAGGCGCAACAGGGCGTGCTCGATGCGCTCCGCTTCAAGACCCATGTGCTGTGGGCGCAGCTCGATGCGCTCCATCTGGCCTATGTCGATCCGGGCATGATCCCGCCGGGCGCTTTCGTTCCGGAACAGGCATGACGAATAAAACGGAAACTCCCGGCCGGCTGATTGTCAGCCGGGAGTCGAAACCGCAAATGCCACCCTACCTGAAGCTTCGCCATGACGCGGGGCGCGGGCGATGGGTGCTTCTGGCGCCGGAGCGGATTCTGACGCCGGATCAAATTGCCGTCGAGGTGCTGCAGCTCTGCGACGGAAAAAGAACCGTGGAGGACATCGCCGCGAAGCTGGCCGAGGAGTATTCCGCCCCCATCGACGTGATCGCGAAAGACGTCGTGGAGCTGCTCCAAGACCTTGCCGACAAGGGATACATAAAGGCATGACCGAGGATCTTAGGATAGACGGACACATTCAAGGCATCGCCGTCGACGACGAACCGACGACGGGCGTTGTCGGCAACGAAGACGAGGCGGCCGAGCTGTGCGCCCTTGCACCGGTTGGCCTGCTTGCCGAGCTTACGCACCGCTGTCCGCTGCAATGTCCTTATTGCTCTAACCCCGTCGAACTTGAAGGCGCCAAGAACGAACTCACCACCGAGGAGTGGTGCTCCGTCATGCGCCAGGCGGGCGAGATGGGCATCCTCCAAGTGCATCTGTCCGGCGGCGAGCCGTGCGCGCGCAAGGACCTGGAGGAGATCGTCAAGGCGGCCTCCGAAGCCGGGCTCTACACGAACCTCATCACTGCCGGCGTCACCTTAAAGCGCGACCGGCTCGAAACCCTGCAGAAGCTTGGCCTCGATCATGTCCAGGTCTCGTTCCAGGACGTCGACCCGGCAGGCGCGGATAAGATTGGCGCCTATCCGAACGCCCTGCAGAAGAAACTGGACGTCGCCCGTTGGGTGACGGAGCTCGGCATGCCGTTGACGGTCAACGCGCCGATCCACCGCCACAACATTCATAACGTGCCGCGCTATATCGACATGTCCATCGAACTGGGCGCTCAGCGTTTAGAGGTGGCCCATGCGCAGTATTACGGTTGGGCCTTCCTCAACCGCGCTGCGCTCATTCCCACCTACGAAGACACAGTGGCCTCCATTGAATATGTCGAGGCCGCGCGCGAGCGCCTGAAAGGCGTGCTCACCATCGATATGGTCGTGCCCGACTACTACGCCAAGCGGCCGAAGCCCTGCATGGGCGGCTGGGGTAAGGGCTTTATGAACATTACGCCGGCGGGCAAGGTGCTGCCCTGCCACGCCGCGGAGAGCATCCCGGAGCTGGAGTTCGACAATGCGCGCGACAGGAAGCTTGTCGACATCTGGATGAACGGCGATGCGTTCAACGCCTTCCGCGGCACCGAGTGGATGAAGGAGCCGTGCCGCTCCTGCGCGTTCAAAGAGGTCGACTATGGCGGCTGTCGCTGCCAGGCCATGGCCATCACCAAGGACCCGCGGAACACCGATCCGGCTTGCGCGCTGTCGCCCTATCACGCCGAGATGGTGAAGCTCGCCAAGGATGAGGCCGCCAAGCCTGCGACCGAGTTCATCTACCGTAATCCGCGCAACGCCGCTGAGGCCGGAAAGGCAGCCGACGAGCCCCTCGTTCCCGCCGAGTAGACGTCACAAACTCAGAGCGATTTTCAGAAGGCGCCCCCATCGCGGGGCGCTTTTTGTTTCAGGAGATCGGCCCCTTAGGCGCCGAGCCGCGCATCAGCCGGTGCTGCTTGACCGGGCCCGCCCGACAACAGGCGATAAGCGTGCGCGAAGGCGAGCGTCGCGATCGGCATGGCGACGAGAAGCCCAACCCCAAGGGCCAAAATCCCGGCCATGAGAATGAGTAACAACAGGCAGATAAACCCGAGCAGCGGCCAGCGATTACCGGCCGTGATGCGCATGCTTTCCTTCATCGCCTCGATGGGGCCAAGCCCACGGTCGATCACGATAAAGGTCGAGAACATGAACAGCAGCATGGCGATGATCCCGGGCACGATGAACAAGGCAAGGCCGATGACGATGGCCAGCGTTGTCAGGACCGAAGCACCGAGGAACTTCAAGAACGGTTGCGGGTGCCACAGCATGGAGAACTCTGCCGTATCGGGGTTGTCGTGCGCGGCCAGATAAAATGCCGTCACGCCCATGCTGATGAGCGTACCGAGACCGTAGTTGACGATGGAGCCGAGGACGGTGGGCTCTTCCGCGCCGCCGCCCATTGCGCCGTCGACAGCCGAACTGATCCCGCCGGCAAGCATGTACACGATTGCGATGATAAAGCTCGCGCCCACGAAGAACCACGGGCGTCTCTTGAATGCCTCCCATCCATAGCGGATGGCATCTCCGGGCGAGAACTGCATGGGCGGACGATAGCAATCCCCTCACGATTCGGGGAGCAACAACGGATTTCGCCCACAGGCGCGCACAAAACTCCGAACCTCAAGGGCGATGGCATTTCCCTTTGGCAATTATTCCTGCCGAAGTTTCCGCCTTGCAATGCCCATTTTCTTGTCGGTACCATGCCGGCCAACACTCGGCTGGCCCTCTGGAACCCGCCGGCGAGGGCCAAACTCGGGTTCGGATTCACCGCTTAACCGGCGCCAACGGTCTCGTCATGCAGATCATCTGGGCTTCGAAGCCCCTCCCCCGCCTCGTGCTGACCGCCGCGCTCATTTTCAGCGGCACGATGTGCGTGCCTGCCTGGGCCGGTCACCCCTCGAAAGAGCGCGAGGGCGGCGTCAGCCTCCAAATGCCTCAGTCACCCGAGATGATGCCGGTCGAGATCGGCTACATCCGTGAGGACACTGGTCGGCCGCGGCCGGCCTCACGCCTGGATGCGGAGCCCGACGATGCCGGGATTGCCGGCGCCAAGATGGGCATCGGAGAGAACAATGCAGGCGGCCGCTTCATGGGCCATTTCTATGCGCTCGATGTCGAGGAGGCGTCATCGCCGGAAGACGCGCTCGCTGCGATCAAGAAACTCCACGACAGCAAGCACAACTACATCATCGTGGACGCGTCCGCGCCAACGCTGCTCAAGCTCGCCGACTGGGCAAAGGACAAGGACATTCTGCTGTTCAACGTCCGGGCAACCGACGTCTCGCTCAGGCAGGAAGGTTGCCGCGCCAACGTCATGCATATCGTGCCGGACCGCTACATGCTGGCCGACGCCCTGGCGCAGTATCTCGTCAAGATGAACTGGAAGAATTGGCTCGTCGTCCACGGCTCGACCGCTGCCGACCGCGCCAACACCGACGCCGTCAAGCGGGCGGCGAAACGGTTCGGCGCGAACATCGTGGACGTTCGGGAATATGTGGATGTTTCGGGCGGACGCCGCGACGGCGTGGGCCCTATCCCGCCGGCAAAGCCGCGCATGGAAGCCAGCGCCGACGACTCGGTTATCCCGGCCACCGGCTATGACGTCATTATGGTGGCGGACGAGGACCAGCAGTTCGGTCCACTCATGCCCTATCGTGGCGGCGGACAGCCGCGCATCGTGGCCGGCACGACCGGCCTCTTCGCCACGACGTGGAGTCCCGGACACGAAAAATGGGGCGCCACCCAAGCGAACAATAATTTTGAGAAAGATTTCGATCGGATCATGCTGCCGATCGACCACCAGGCCTATGTCGCGGCGCGCACGATTGGCGAGGCTGTGACCCGAAAGCCCGAGAATGACTTTGCAACCGTGTCGGCCTTCATCCACGGGCCCGACCTGCAGCTCGCGCCCTTCAAGGGCATCAAGCAGCAATTCCGCCCCTGGGACGGTCAGTTCCGCCAGCCGATACTGATCGCCACCGAGAAGGTCCCGGTCTCCGTCTCTCCGCAGCGCGGTTTCCCGCACGCGAGCCATCCGGAAATCGAAGTCGATACGCTCGGCATCGACGAGCCGGAGAGCACCTGCAAAATGTGAGCTAGCGGAGCGCGGCCCCCGCCGCGATCCTCTCGCCCTTCTGGTTGAGAACCGGGACGTTGTACTCCCGCAGGATCACATTGATCTCCTGCTCGCTGTCGGCCAGCAGTTTGTTGATCTGATGCTTCCATTGCGGCTCGTTCGGGCGGACACCCATCGTGATGGGGTAGATCGTGTTCGGGCCCGCGCTCTCCTTGACGAGCGGCACGACGCGCAGCGGCACCTTGGCCTGCACGGCGTGGTATCCGCCGATCGGCCCCCACAACAGCGCCGCGTCGAGCTCGCCCGATGCGATCTCACCAATCACCGCTTCAGCCGCCCGGGCAGAACTCTCGCCCGGATTGACCTCGAAGGGCTTCACGTTCGAGACCAAGCCGTGCATGGCCAGGATGCTTGCCGGCGGCGTTTGCGCGAACAGGCCGATGCGCTTCCCGCGGAGCTGCGGATCCGACAGTGTCTCCACGTCTTTCAAGTCCGGGTCGTCCGCGCGCGTAATCAGTACATAGGATGTATAGTAATAGGGGTTGGTGTCTTCGATCAGCCCCGTGCCTTGCGCATATCCCATCACCAGGTCGCAGGCTCCCTCGCCCACCGTGTTGGATACGTCGCCAGAGTCTTCGGACGACCACGTGTATTCCAACTCCTGACCGAGGCGCTCGGCGAGGAGAACGGCAAGCTTGTTTTCGAATCCCTCGCCCTTGTCGTTGGAGAACGGCAAGTTGTCTGGGTCGGCGCACACGCGAAGTACCGGCGCGGCAGCAAGCGGCGCGCTCTGAGCGACGCACAACATCGCCGTGGCGGCCAAGACAGAGGCCACCAAGCCGGCGTGCCGGAGGCTCTGCACCACCCGGCGGACTATCGTTGTGCTGCCCTTCAAGGCCACCTCTTCGTCATCTCCGAACCAACCAACTATTGCCGAGCTCAAACGCGGCACAATCCGCAATCTTGCAAAAAGATATGGCGATTTCAGGCGCGTCCCGCCAGTCCTATCGCGCGACCGCGCAGCCCATGATGGTCTCCGCACGCTCGACCCCCGTGGGGTAATGCGCGCCCGTCGGCTTCGTGCCGAACATGGACATGGCCTCGCGGCCAGCCTCGATGCCATCGGCATGCCCGCGCTCGCGCATGAGCTTGACCGCGCAGCAGTCGGCCTCCAACTCCAAGCGCTTCAACTGCGGCGCAATATAGAGGAAGGCCTGCGGTCCCACATTGCCGAGCCCCTTCTTGAACTCCGTCACGTGCCCGAGCGTATGGTGGCAACACTCATGCGCCAGCAGGAACTTGCTGTAGGCCGGGTCGTCGCGCAGGGTTCGCCGATTGACCACGATCACGGGCCGCCCCCGGCGATCCGTCATCGACGACGCCAGCTCGGCCACATTACGCAGCACGTAGGTTTTGACGGTGCAGTAAGGGTTCTCAATCTCAGGCATGAAGCGGCCGGCTT
>NZ_JBFFQD010000050.1:0-13793 GCF_041573655.1 Methyloceanibacter sp. | reverse complement strand
TGGCCCGTGACAGAGCACAAAAGTAACTTTCCGGAGTTCTACATCACAGCTCCGCAGCCCTGCCCATATCTGCCAGGGCGGCTGGAGCGAAAGCTCTTCACGCATCTCACGCACGACAAGCCCGACTTTCTCGTCGACAATCTCTTGAAGGGCGGCTTCCGGCGCAGCCAGAACATCGCCTACATGCCCTATTGCGATGCCTGCTCGGCGTGCGTGCCGGTCCGCATCTTGGTGGATCGGTTCGAGACGCGGCGCTCGCTGAAACGCATCGCGCGGGCCAATGACGATCTCGTCGCCACGCGCATGCCGGCCGCGCCGAGTTCGGAACAATATGCGCTGTTCCGCGACTATATCGAGGCACGCCACGCCGATGGCGGCATGGCCGAGATGAGCGTGCTCGATTACTCGCTCATGGTCGAGGACAGCGTGGTGGAGACGTTCGTCACCGAGTACAGGCTGAAGCCGGACGAGACGGGCGACACGCCCCTGATCGCCGTGGCGCTGTGCGATCGCTTAAGCGACGGCATCTCCATGGTCTACAGCTTCTACGATCCCGACATGGCCGCGCGCAGTCTCGGAACCTACATGATCCTCGACCATGTGGAATTCGCGCGGCGCCAAGGCTATCCGTTCGTCTATCTCGGCTATTGGATCGAGGGCTCGCGCAAGATGCGTTACAAGGAGCGCTTCCAGCCGCAAGAACGGCTTACCGCCAAAGGTTGGGTTCGCGACTAGAGGCGCTCAGAAGCGCTCGCCGAACGTTCCCGATTTTGGAAAGCCTCGCGGCGGCAGGCGGCCGGCCTGTGCGCGGGCGCCCCACCAATCGCGCAGCTCGGACGGCTCAAAGAGAAAGTTGCGGCCCGCCCCAACCGTGTAGGGCAGCCCCTCCTTCTTGGTGAAAATCTTGGCGTCGGCCAGACCGCCATCCTTGTAGCGTTGCAGGCGCACGCCCTTGCCGCGCGGCATCTCGGGCAGTTCCTTCAACGGGAACAGCAGCAGCTTCCGGTTCTCGCCGATGACCGCGACGCTGTCGCCCTCCACCGGCGCGCATACGGCCGCCTCGTCGTCGCCCTTCACGTTCAAGACCTGCTTGCCCTTGCGGGTCATGGCGACGACGTCGTCCTCGGTCACCACAAAACCATAGCCGCTTGTGGATGCCACCAGAAGCTGGCCGCCCGGTTCATAGACGAACAGCTCGACGCAATCGCCCGCGTCCTCGATGTCGACCATGAGGCGGAAGGGCTCGCCGTGCCCTCTGCCGCCCGGCAGCTTGTCGGCGGCGAGCGAATAGAACCGGCCATTGGTAGCGAACAACAGCAGCGTATCCGTGGTTTGCGCAAGCACGAAGCTCTTCAGCCGGTCGCCCTCCTTGAACGAAAGGCTCGAGGGCTCGGTGTTGTGACCCTTGATCGAGCGGATCCAGCCCTTCTCCGACAGCACGACAGTGATCGGCTCTTTCTCGATCATCGCCTCGGCGAGCTCGATGGCGACGTCTTCATCCGGCGCTTCGGCGAAGCTGGTGCGGCGCTTGCCGACTTCCGTCTTCTGCCCGAACTGCGCTTTCACGTCCTTGATCTCGTCGGAGATGCGCTTCCACTGCTTGTCCTTCGAGCGAAGCAGCGCATTCAGTCCCTTTCGCTCTTTGGTGAGATCCTCGTTCTCGCGCTTGATCTCCATCTCTTCGAGCTTGCGCAAGGCACGCAGGCGCATATTCAAAATGGCCTCGGCCTGCACCTCGGTGAGCTTGAAGGCCTTCATCAATGCCGGCTTGGGCTCATCCTTCTCCCGGATGATCTTGATGACCTTGTCGAGATTCAAATAGACGATGAGATAGCCGGCGAGCACTTCGAGCCGGTGGTCGATCTTGGCGAGGCGGAACTTCGAGCGGCGGACCAAGACTTCCAAACGGTGATCGAGCCATTCCCGCAACACTTGCCGCAAGCCCAGCACGTTCGGGATCTTGCCGTGGCTCAACACGTTCATGTTGAGCGACACCCGCGTTTCGAGTTCCGTCAGCTTGAACATCGACTCCATGAGCAGCGCCGGGTCCACGGTGCGGCTCTTGGGCTCAAGCACGAGCCGTACGTCCTCCGCGGACTCATCGCGAATGTCGGCCAGCAGTGGCAGCTTCTTGGCTTGCAACAGTTCGGCGATGCGCGCGACGAGACGCGCCTTGGGCACTTGATAGGGAATCTCGGTGACCACGATCTGGTAGCCGCCGCGGCTGGTGTCTTCCTTGTCCCAACGCGCACGTAAACGGAACGCACCGCGGCCGGTCTTGTAGGCGTCCACGATGTTCTCGCGCGGCTCGACGATGATCCCACCCGTAGGCAGATCGGGTCCGGGCACGAACGTCACCAGCTTATCGGCGGTCGCCTTCGGAAACTTGATGAGGTGCAGCGCGGCGTCGCACAGCTCGCCGGCATTGTGCGGCGGAATGTTCGTCGCCATGCCGACCGCGATCCCGGCCGCGCCGTTGGCCAGCAGATTCGGGAAGTTCGCCGGCAGGACGGCCGGTTCCAGCTCGCGGCCATCGTAGTTGGCGCGGAAGTCGACCGTGTCCTCGTCGATGCCTTCCAAGAGGCGCGCCGCGACATCCGTCAACCGCGCCTCGGTGTAGCGGTCGGCGGCGGGGTTATCGCCGTCGATATTGCCGAAGTTCCCCTGCCCGTCGATCAGCGGGTAACGCACGGCGAAGTCTTGGGCGAGACGCGCCAGCGCGTCGTAGATCGCTTGGTTTCCATGGGGATGGAAGTTGCCCATGGTGTCGCCGACGATCTTCGCGCATTTGCGGAACTCGCCTTGCGGCCCGAGCCTGAGCTGCTGCATGGCGTAGAGCAGACGCCGGTGCACGGGCTTCAGCCCGTCGCGCACATCCGGCAGCGCCCGGTGCATGATCGTGGAGAGCGCGTAAGCGAGATAGCGCTCTTCCAGCGCATCTCTCAGATTGACCGGCTCGATAGGCCCCGAATCAGGGGGCGTTGCGCGTTTTCCCATGCCCCGCGCTTAGCGCATCGAACGGCCTCGCTCAAGGCACGATGCGCTCCGGGATGGCACTCTTCTCCTTTGGGCGCTTCTTCAGGCAGCTCCGGTCCATGAAGATTTGGACTTCGGTGTAGACCCAGCGGCGCTTGTGCTTCCAGCCGATGACACCGATGCCGATCTCGTAGGACCGCGAGCGCATCGAGCGCGCATGCCCGGGAGAGCGCTTCCAGAAGTTCATGGCCTTTTCCATGGCCTCTTCCACGGTCGCCCGTTCCTGAGAGGTCCAGGACTTGTGCCAGTTCTCCCAGACGTGACAGACATCCATGCCATGGGCCTTGAGCCGGTCCCGCGCGCTGCGTCCGTCCGCCCGGTGGCCGGTCTTATCCGTCCGGGCAAGATATCCCGCGTAGTCGCGCGCAACTTTCGAGGCATTGGGACTGAGGCGCACGGCCGGCAGGTCATGCTCCGCGCGATAGGCGTTGGTCGCGTCCAAAATGATCGTTCGCGCGTTTGCTGGCACCGCGAATTGTTGCGCGTTCAAGGGTGCGGCGCCCTCGAGTTGTGCCGCCCCGATGCCCAGCGATACAAGCAGCGAAGCTGCCCCGGGCCTCTGCCTGGTAACGCTCGCCATAACTCTCTCCCTAGAAGTGCCATGCTAGCACATCCCTAGGTAGATACGCAGCTGCCGGCCGTAGAGGCCACTAGGCGGACAGTGCGGCGTTGCGAGGACGCTGTAACAGGTCGAGAAGCCTGGACCTGGCGGCCGGTATAGCCAGCCCATGAGGCTCGAGCACGTCCCGCTCCAGGAAGAAGCCGGTCAGCGCGAACCCGGCCAAGATGTCCGGCGCGCTCAGAGGTGCGCCTTGATCCAACAAGAAAGCCGGCAATGTGAGGAGGCGTTCCTTGTAGGCCTCTCCCCCTTCGCGCGATACGGCTCTCCCGGAGCGTGGCGACACATAAGCGAGATCTTCGGTGACGCCCGTGGCGGCGCAGGCGCTGAGATCGAGCCCAAACCCGAGTTCTTGCAGCAGCTGAAACTCCCAATAGACGAGCAGCGCCGGCCAGATGTCCGGTTCGCCGAAGGAGCGCAGCACGTGGAGGGTCGTGGCATAGAGCTCGGGGTGCGGATCGCGCTCCGGCAGAAGCTTTGCGAGCTCCCCCAGAGTGCCGATGGCGGCGAGCGCGCGGGCGTCGTCCAACGCGCGGGCGCCATGGGCCTCCATCAGTTCGACGTTGTAGCCGCCCAGATGCTCAGACAGGCGCGCGCGCCAGGTTACGCCCACCAGATTGCCGGGCTGAAGCGTGGGCCGGATGCGCCGCGAGCCGCCGCCGCGCACGAGCCCCAGATGACGGCCGTGTTCCAGGGTCAAGATTTCGGCGATCAGGTTCGCCTCACCGAGCGGCTTGCCGCTCAAAAAAATGCCTTCGTCGCTCCAGTCCATGGGCCCAGCTTGGCCTATCCCTTCGGATAGTCCAGGCCCATCTCGCGGAAGCGCTCCGGATCTTCGCCCCAGCGCTCGCGGACCTTCACGAACAAGAACAGGTGTACGGGAACGCCTGCCACCTCGGCGATCTCGGTGCGCGCCGCCTGGCCGATCTCCTTGATCATGGCGCCTTTGGCTCCCAGCACGATGCGCCGCTGGTTCTCACGCTCCACATAGATCGTCTGCTCGATGCGGACATTGCCGTCTTTGAGTTCCTTCCACTGCGCTGTCTCCACGGTGAGCGCGTAAGGCAACTCTTCGTGAAGCCTGAGGAACAGCTTCTCGCGCGTGATCTCCGCGGCGGTCTGGCGCAACGAGGCGTCCGACAACTGGTCCTCGGGAAAGAGCCACGGGCTTTCGGGCACCGTCTTGGCGAAATAGGTCTTCAGGTCCTCAACGCCGTCGCCGGTCAGCGCGGACACCATAAACACGTCGGCGAAGGTCTTCAGCGCGAGAAGATCCGACGTCAGCCTCAACAGGTCGGGCTTCTTCACGAGATCGATCTTGTTGAGAATCGCGATGGTGGGCCGTTTGATCTCGGGCAGATGCTCGACGATGGGTGCGAGCTTGTCGTCGAGCCCGCGTTTGGCGTCGATCACGAGTGCAACGATGTCGGCATCGCCGGCGCGGTCCCAGGCCGCTTGCGCCATGGCGCGGTCGAGCCTGCGTTTGGGCTGGAAGATACCGGGCGTGTCGACAAGGATGATTTGTGCATCGTCCTGAAGCATGATCCCGCGCACGGGGCCCCGCGTCGTCTGCGCCTTATGGGTGACGATGGAAACCTTGGTGCCAACCAAGGCATTGGTGAGAGTCGATTTGCCGCTGTTCGGCGCGCCGATCAGCGCCACGAACCCGCATCGCGTCGTCCTGTTCTCGTTGTGCTCACTCATCGTCGGACGTCCCCCATACGCCTTCGCGTTCGAGCATGGCCTGCGCCGCCGCCTGCTCCGCCTGGCGCTTGCTGGTGCCCTCGCCGCGCTCCGGCTCGACGCCCTCGACCTGCACCTCGGAGGTGAATCGCGGCGCATGATCGGGTCCTTCGCGCGCGATCTCCACATAGGACGGCAGCGGTAATTGCCGCCCTTGCGCCCATTCCTGAAGCACCGACTTGGCGTCCGACGCGGCGTCCTCCAACTCGCCGAGAAAGGGCGTCCAATTGTCATCGACGACAGTGCGCGCCACCTCGTAGCCGCCGTCGGCGAACAGCGCGCCGAGCACGGCCTCGCAAGCATTGGCGAGGATGGTCTTCTTGCGGCGGCCGCCGGAGCTCGCCTCTCCGCTGCTCATGACGATCAGGTCCCCGAGTTGCCAGCTTTGCGCAACCTCGGCGCAGGTTTCCGTGCGCACCAGATGATTGAACCAGCGGGCCAGCTCTCCTTCGCTCGCCTCCGTAAAGCGGTGAGTGAGAATCTCCGCCACCGAAAGTCCGAGCACCCGGTCACCGAGGAACTCAAGGCGTTCGTTGTCGTCGTTCGGCTTGCCGCCAGGCCGCGCGCTGGAATGCGTCAAGGCAAGCTCAAGGAGCGCGGGGCTGGCGAAATCGTGCCCGAGCCGGGCGCAGAGTTGACTGTGATCGGTGGTCCGCCGTTTGGCCAAGGCTTTAGTGCACCGCCTCAAACATTCGGTTCCAACGCACGTCGGTGGGCCAGCGCCAGACTTCCCAGAAGCTTGCATCCTCATCGATGGAGAAGAAGATGACTTGCGCCTTGCCCACCAAATTCTCAAACGGCACGAAACCGACCTCGGAAAGGAACCGGCTGTCGGTAGAGTTGTCGCGGTTGTCGCCCATCATGAAGAAATTTTCCTCGGGCACTTTGTAGACCTCGGTGTTGTCGCCGAAACCGTCACTGACGAGGTCGAGCACGGGATAGCTCACGCCGTTGGGGAGTGTTTCCTTGTAGCGCGCCATGTTCCGTTGGCGGCCAGACGGCCCGGTCACCACATAGTCGTCGACCTTCACCTTCTCCACGGCCTTGCCGTTGATATGCAGCACGCCATGGATCATTTGGATCTCATCGCCGGGCAGGCCGATGACGCGCTTGATGTAATCCGTCTCGTTGTCGCGGGGGAGTTTGAAGACAACGACGTCGCCGGGTTTCGGCTCCCCGGCCAGAATGCGCCCCGAGAACAGGTCGAAGCCGCCTGGGAATGAGTAGCGGCTATAGCCGTAGCTGTATTTCGAAACGAAGAGATAATCGCCGATCAGAAGAGTCGGGATCATGGAGCCAGAGGGGATATTGAACGGCTGAAACAGAAATACGCGCACGATCAGCGCCAGGATCAGCGCATGAATGATGATGCGGACCGTTTCCCGCGCGCTGCCTTTTGCTTCCACCTTCTCGGCGCCTACGCTCATCAGGCGGCTCTCCTTGATTTCAACACCCGTTCAGCCCCCATCGCCCGGAGGACAGGGGCCCCTATAGCCCCTCCTCAAGGTTCAAGCAAACGCCTCAATCGCGTGCCGGGAACTTCAAGGCCGAGATGATGACGATCGCCTGCGCGCTTGGGAAATCGTCGGTGATGGTGAGGTCGATGCGCGCCTCATGCCCGTTCGGTATCAATTCGCGAAGCACCCGCGCGGCGCCTCCCGTGAGCTCCAGAGTGGGCCGGCCTGAAGGCAAATTTACGACGCCCATATCCCGCCAGAAGACCCCATGGCGAAAGCCGGTGCCAAGGGCTTTGGAGCAGGCCTCCTTGGCCGCGAAACGCTTTGCGTAGGACGCCGCGCGCAGCGTCCTTCCATCTGACTTCCGGCGCTCAATGTCGGTGAAGACCCGGTCCAGGAATCGCTCCCCGAACCGCTCGATGGTCTTCTCGACGCGCCGGATATCGATAACGTCGTTGCCAAGGCCGATAATCATCACGCCAAATCCACGTTCTCGATCGTGCGCACCTGCGTTGCCGCCTGCCGCCCTTTGTCCATTGCTTGGCGCATTTTCCGCACAGTTTCACCCAGCCCTTCGAACACCGCGCCGCCGACAAGAAAGTGACCGATATTCAGCTCGACGATCTCCGGTAGGGCGGAAATGGTTTCCGCCGTCTCGTAGTTGAGCCCGTGGCCAGCATGGACTTCCAGCCCGAGGCCGTGCGCCAGCTGAGCGCCTTCCTTGATGCACTGCCACTCGGACTCGGCGTCCGTGCCGCGGCCGTCGGCAAGTGCATCGCACCAGGCGCCGGTATGAATCTCGATGGCCGGCACGCCAAGGCGCGAGGCGGCTTCGATCTGGCGCCCTTCGGCGGCAATGAACAGGGAGACCTGAATCCCAGCATCGGTTAAGTCGGCGACGACCGGCACAAGCGCGTCGAACTGCGCGACCGCATCAAGACCGCCTTCGGTGGTTCGCTCCTCGCGCCGTTCGGGCACGATGCACGCCGCATGGGGCTTCACCTTGAGGGCGATCGCCCGCATCTCGTCGGTCGCCGCCATCTCAAAGTTCAGCGGACAGTCGAGTTCGGCCATCAAACGCCGAATATCGTCGTCGCGGATATGCCGGCGGTCTTCGCGCAAATGCGCCGTAATGTTGTCGGCCCCCGCCTCAACGGCGAGCTTGGCCGCGCGCAACGGATCGGGATGCACGCCGCCCCGCGCATTCCGCAACGTGGCGACGTGATCGATATTGATGCCGAGCCTGATGGGTGGCGCCGTCATCTTGCATCCATGGCTTCGCGGCCTCGAAGGCTCCGGCGGCGATGCTGATAAGCGTTTACCGCAGGACGCACCAGAAAATAGCTCAGCGCGCCGAGCGCTAAGCCGATTGGCACCGCACCGAGCGTCATCGGTTGGACGATGGGCCAAAGCTGATCGGTCTGAAAGATCTCTTTCGACAAATCGATATGCGGCTTCCCCGCGCCGCGTCCCAGCATCAGACTGCCAACTTCATACGTGATGAACCAGAAAATCGGATAGGTAATGGGATTGCCGATGAACGTACCAAGTACTGCCGCCACGATACTGCCGCCGACGATCCAGGCCACGAGTGAGGCCATAATCAAGTGGAACCCAAGAAATGGCGTACACGAAACGAAGACGCCCGCCGCGAAGCCGAGGGCGACCGCATGGGGCGTGGCGCTCAGGCGGCGTATGCGATGCACGACATAGCGGGTCGAGCGACTCCAGCTGCGGCGCGGCCATAAAGACACGCGCAACCGCTCGAAAAAGCTCTCCGCCTCGCGGCGCCTGAACAGCATAACGACCCTCGTATTAGGACTGTCCGCTGTCGAGCGGCCGGTCCTTCGACGCCTGGAGCCCTACCATATTTGGTTTCCGTTTCTCTATATGCCAGGGGTACGCGGTATTTTGGCGGGCCTAACCGTCCGCCCGGGCCGCGCTGCTCACCACATCCTTCGCCCTGAGGCCGGCCAGGATCTCGTTGAGGTGCGGGAGGTCCCACACTTCCAGATCGATCAGCAATTCGGTGAAGTCTGGGACCCTGTTGGTCAGCTTGATGTTCTCGATATTGCCGTCGCCTTCGCCGATGACCGCGGCGATCTGCGCCAGAGACCCGGGCTCGTTCATCGCCGTCACGGCAATCTTGGCGGGGAATCGCTGCGGGTCGTCCTCGTCGATGTCCCAGGTGACGTCGATCCAACGCTCCGGCTCCTCGTCGAACGCCTTTAACGCGTTGGCGTGGATCGGGTAGATCATGATGCCCTGCCCCGGCGTGAGAATACCGACGATTCGGTCGCCGGGCACCGCGCCACCCTCGGCAAAGTTCACCGGAAGGTCTCCTTGCAAGCCCCGGATCGGGATGCCCCCGGCCCCCGGGGGCCGCGCCTTGCCGCCCGATCCCGGCCAGCGGAACTTCAGCCCCATGACCTTGCCGAGGCCGAACCACCCTTCGTCGGTCCGCTTGATCTCCCGCCGGCGCTTGGGCGGGGCCGGCGGCACGTCCTCAGGAAAGACGGCGCGCAGCACATCGGCGGACGCGAGTTCGCCCCGCCCCACCGCGGCGATGACGTCGTCGGCCGTCTTCTGAGACAGGCGCTTGAGTGCCTTGGTGAGCAGCTCTTCTTCGAATGTCTTGTCGTTCCGCTGAAAGGCGCGGTCGAGAATTTCCCGGCCGAGCTTGCCGTATTGCGACCGCGCTGCGTCGCGGGAGGCCCGTCGAATAGCCGAGCGGGCCTTGCCCGTCACCGCGATGCTCTGCCACGCGACCGGGGGCAGTTGAGCCTTTGAGGTAATGATCTGCACCTCGTCGCCGTTGCGCAGCGCCGTGGCAAGCGGCATGGGCCGGCCATTGATCTTGGCGCCGACGCAGGTGTTGCCGACATCGGTGTGTACGGCGTAGGCGAAGTCGATGCAGTTGGCGCCGCGCGGCAGCGCGATGAGCCGACCTTTCGGCGTGAAGCAGAACACTTGGTCCTGAAACAGTTCGAGCTTGGTGTGCTCGAGGAACTCTTCCGGGTTGTCGCCTTCCAACAATGTCCCGACGAGATGACGCAGCCAACGATAGGCGCTGGACTCTTGCGACAGCACCTTTGACTTGCCGTTGCTGCCGTTGAGATCCTTATAGAGGCCGTGGGCCGCTACACCGTACTCGGCAACCTCGTGCATCATCTCCGTGCGGATTTGCAGTTCGACGCGCTGATGGCGCGGACCGACAACCGTCGTGTGGATCGACTGGTAATCGTTCCTTTTCGGATTGGAGATGTAATCCTTGAAGCGGCCCGGCACCACGTGCCAGGTCGTGTGTACGACGGCCAGCGCCCGGTAGCAGTCCACCACCTTCGGCACCACGATGCGGAATCCGTAAATGTCGGAAAGCTGCTCCAGTGAGATTTGCTTTCGCTCCATCTTGCTCCAGATGGCGTAGGGCTTTTTCTCGCGGCCCGAGGCGACGCCCTTGATCCTGGCTTGCTTCAGCTTGGTGGTGAGCTCGTCCTGAATCTCATCGATCAAGCCCTGATTGCCTTCGCGCAAGATCTTTAAGCGCTCGACCACCGCCGTATAGGCTTCGGGGTTCAGCCAACGGAAGGCATGATCCTCCAACTCGTCGCGCAGCCATTGCATGCCCATGCGGCCGGCCAGCGGCGCATAGATATCCATGGTCTCCTCGGCGATGATTTTCCGCTTCGCCGGCTTCATGTGCTTCAGCGTCCGCATGTTGTGCAGACGGTCGGCGAACTTCACCAGCAGCACCCGGATGTCGCTGGAGATGGCGAGCAACAGCTTGCGGAAATTCTCGGCCTGCGCCGCCTTCTTGGTGACGAGGTCGAGTTTTTTGATCTTGGTAAGACCGTCGACCAGCGTGCCGATCTCAGCGCCAAACAGCGTGTCGATCTCCGCCCGGGTCACGGTCGTGTCTTCGATAGTGTCGTGCAAAAGGGCCGTGGCGATCGTTGCGTCGTCGAGACGCATCTCGGCGAGGATCGCCGCCACTTCGAGAGGATGGGAAAAGTACGGAGCGCCGGACGCGCGCTTCTGATTGCCATGCGCCTTCATGGCGTAGACATAGGCGCGGTTCAGCATCGCCTCGTTGGCGTTGGGTTGATAGCTCAGCACCCGTTCGACCAGCTCGTATTGGCGGGTCATGGGTTGCGCCCGCTTATCGCTGTGGAACGTGACGCGCTATGCGGCAAAGCCCGGTGCGGCGAGGCAATCAAACTTCTGCCACGCCCAAAGATCCGGTCGGCCTCAGCGGGCGCGTGGTCCCGCATTCGAGCCATCCGAGGGCGCCTGGGTCGCCATCCGGCGCAGCAGCTCCTCTTCGGACATCCGGTCGATCTGCGTATCGGTCGACTGATCGTCCTGACCGAGTACAGGCATCCGGGTCTCCGACGAGAGCATCGGCACGGCTTCCGCTTCGGGCTCATCCACTTCGACATATTTCTGCATGGAGTGGATGAAATCTTCCTTGAGGTCGTCGGGAAGGATCTTCTTGTCCGCGATCTCGCGGAGCGCCACGACGGGGTTCTTGTCGTTGTCCCGCTGCACGGCGATCTGGGCGCCGGCGGAGATGGTGCGGGCGCGGTGGGCAGCCAGCAGCACCAGCTCGAAGCGGTTCTGAATCTTGTCGATGCAATCTTCGACGGTGACGCGAGCCATCTGGAAGTCCTTTTGAAAGTGGCCGGATTTAGCCCCTATGTATGCAGTTCGCGGGGTTCTGGCAAGTCGAACCCAGGTCATTAACAAGTTAACGCTTGCCGATCACCTGCCCTTCCCGGCTCCACGCGACGCTCCGCCACACCTCCTGAGCGCTTCTGCGGGTGACGGGGTGCCGCCAGAAGGGGGCCACGTCGAGCAGCGGCCGCAGCACGAAGGGGCGCTTTTCGATCCACGGATGGGGCAAAACCAGCGGTCTGGGCCCTGCCCGTGCGAACCGTGGATGCTTACCCCGCCAATGCCTAACGAGGCCCTTATAGTCCAGGATGTCGATATCGAGGGTCCGTGGGCCCCAGGGGCTTCCCCCCCGGCGCCCCGAGGCGCGCTCGATGGCCTTCAGCACGCGTAAGAGCGCTTCGGGCGGCAGCGCCGTGTCGATCGCGGCGGCGGCATTTACGTAAGCCGGTTGTCGCGCGCGCCCCATCGCGGCTGTTCGGTAATACGGGGAAACCGATATCACAGTGACACCGGCGTCCTGTAATTCCCGCAAAGCCCGCGTGATCGTTTCGGCAGGAGTCCCCCAGGGTCCGGGACTATTGGAACCCAATCCTACCAATACCTGCGCCTTCGCGACCAATTGCCGAGCGTCCTTGCTGTGCCTATCTTGACTAGGGAGTTGTTCGTCTCAGTTCGTTCCCGTCCACTAATTTTTTTGAGCGTTAGGACCCAAGATGAATTTCTATCCAACAGAGCGCATCGCGCTCTTTATCGACGGCTCCAATCTTTACGCCGCCGCAAAATCCCTTTCCTTCGACATCGACTACAAGCGTCTGCTTACGCTCTTCGGTTCAAAGGGTCAGCTGGTGCGCGCGCTCTATTACACCGCCTTGTCCGAGGACCAAGAATACTCCTCGATCCGGCCGCTGATCGATTGGCTCGACTACAACGGGTACACCATGGTGACCAAACCAACCAAGGAGTTCGTCGATGCGGCGGGCCGGCGGAAGGTCAAAGGCAACATGGATATCGAGCTCGCGGTCGATGCCATGGAACTTGCCGAACATCTCGATCACCTCGTTATCTTTTCCGGCGATGGTGATTTCCGTTCGCTGGTCGAAGCGCTCCAACATAAGGGCAAGCGCGTGAGCGTCGTATCCACGCTAACCACGAACCCGCCCATGGTTGCCGACGAGCTGCGCCGTCAGGCCGATCAGTTCATCGACCTTGCGAGCCTGCAGAATGAGATTGGGCGCGATCCGTCCCAACGCACGCAGCGCGAACAGCGGCAGCGCCCCGACGGCGAGCCGCCCACCGATGAGTTCGAGCCCGGCGACCTCATCGAGACCTGATTCGGAGCTTCGCGCGACTTGCGAAGCCTGGCCCGCCAGCCGAGACTGGCGCGGTGACTCTCATTGCGTCCCCTGCGAACCAGCCCGAACCGGCGTCCGACTGCCCGCTCTGTCCGCGGCTGGTGGAGTTCCGTCATGACAACCAGACGGCACATCCGGACTGGTTCAATGGCGCGGTGCCATCGTTCGGCCCCGAGACCGCGCGGCTCCTCATTGTCGGCTTGGCGCCGGGGCTCAAAGGCGCGAACCGGACCAGGCGCCCCTTCCTTGGCGATCACGCCGGCGACCTTCTCTATCCAACGCTTCTCAAGGTGGGCCTTGCCCGGGGCACGCACGATGTCGAGACCCCTGAGGCGCTTCAACTGATCGACTGCATGATCACCAACGCCGTGCGCTGCGTGCCGCCGCAGAACAAGCCCACATCGCAAGAAGTCAAAACCTGCCGGCCGTTCCTGATCGGCCGCATGGAGGCCCTCCCCGATTTGCGAGCGCTGCTCGCAATTGGGCGCATTGCCCATGACAGCCTCATGGATGTCTTCGGCCTCAAGAAGCGTGATTTCCCCTTCTCCCACGGGGCGCGGCACACATTGCCAGGCGGGCTCATCCTGTTCGACACGTTTCACTGCTCCCGCCTAAACACTAATACCGGCCGGCTGACGCCAGAGATGTTCGAGGCCGTGGTCGGAGCCGCTGCCGCGAGCCTTGACGAGGCAAACCTCAGCAAGGCAGGCCCCAAAGACTAATTGCTGACATAGCTCAACTCGGGCATCCTCGATGTCTCCTATTGTTCGTCGAGGAGGTTCCGATGGCCGGAATAGAAATTTCACCGACGAAGGTCGGCTTCGTCATTCTGAAGGCGCGCGAGTACGGCGCGAAGGTCGGCGCTTGGGACGACAGCGCCACGTCCGACCATGATGCGGAGTCGATCCTGGA
>NZ_JBFFQD010000049.1:0-13904 GCF_041573655.1 Methyloceanibacter sp. | reverse complement strand
CTTGCCAACATGGTTTTCCGGGCTTTCCCGGCCCTTTCCGGTGTCATTCGCAAATCGTCACGTAGCGACGTATTTTCATGTCGACATGAAAATGGTTCGCATGGGCCGCATTGGCGTTGGGTCCGAGGACGGTGTTGAACGTCTTGCAGCCGTCGGCGTGGATGGCCCGCAAGAACTCCGACGCATCGCGGAGCTCCGGACCTAGAGGCGGCGAGGCTTCAGGCGGGGGCGTGAAGGCCGCATCGGGGTCGGACTTGACTGGGGTCAGCGCCGGCGTCACCTCGCGGTCGGGATTGGGCTCCGGCGGCGGCGGGGGCTGAACGATGCGCGGCCAGCCCTTGAGCACGGTGATCTTCTTGCCCGAGGCGAGCTCGAACCCGGAAATGTCGAGCGCGTTGGCGAACGCATGCTCGCTGATCTTGGTGTTGGCCGCGTTGTAGCGGTTCCGGCACTTGTAGGAGGAGATGTTGCGGATCTTGACGACGGGGCTGCCGAAGGTGTCGAGCGCGGCAGGCTGCACCTGATCGTTGAACCAGGTGTCCAGCGCGGCGGCGAGAGCGCACTGGACCGTGGCCGGCGGCTCGATCGCCACGGGCAGATCCGCACCGATCGACTTCACCAGGATCGGCGCCGGCGTGCCGCACGCGCCCCGTCTGATCGGCTGCAATCGTTCATAGTCGATGGTCAGGCCCTCGAGCGCCTTGTCGCAAGCCTCGCGCGCGGCGATGACTTTCACGTCGTTCCAAGCCGCCGTCGGGCGGTCGCCGGGAGGCGGCTTTCTGGGCGGCAAGGGCGGCGGCCCAGCCGGTGGTCTCTCTGCCGTTTCGGTCTCTGCTTCGGGCGTTACGCCATCAGGCGCGGCGTCCTCAGCCATGATGTCCGTAGAAGCATCGCTTTCGGTCGTCTTAGGCTCAGGTATTTTTGCGGGGGCGGAAATGGCGGCTGGAGCGGGCGCGGCCTGGTTTTGTACCGGATCCTCGGCTGCGGGTCTTCGGGCCGGCTGGGGCGTCTCGTCTACCGCTGCCGCCGGTAGCGGCCGCCTCTCAGGGATCGTAAGGATGACCTCCTGAGCGCTGGCGGGTGCCGCGGCGCCAAGAAGACAGGCCGAAATGAGCCAAACGCGGGGCTTACGGATCATCGATGACTGCCTTAGCGTCTTCGCCAGCGCTTGAGGTTTGGGCCACGGGATGCTAGCTGCCGCGAGTTTCCCCCAGACAGGATATGAATCAAGGATTATCGCGTTTGTCCGAAGCACTTGGCATCACGTTCAAAGAGCATGACCGGGCCGGGGTTGTCACCTTGGACCGCCCTGGCAGGTTGAACGCGTTGACACACGAAATGTTCGCGGCCCTCAGCGAAAACTACCAGCGCTGGGCCCCGGCCCCGAATATCTATGGGGTCGTGATGCAGTCGACCCATCCCACCGTGTTCTGTAGCGGCGGTGATTTGAAGGTCCTGAGCGCGTTGAACGAGAAAGACGCGATCGGGACCATCCGCGAATTCTACCGCGCGGCCTACAGCCATGTTTGGGTTCTGGAGAAATTCATCCGGCCGAACGTGCCCCTGATCAATGGGCTCGTTTACGGCGGCGGCGTGGGCATCAGCCTATTGGGGACCCACTGCGTGGCAGCGGAGGGCTACCGCTTTGCCATGCCCCAAGTGGGCATCGGCTTTCTGCCAGACATTGGCGGCACCTATTTTCTACCGCGCCTCATGGGCTGGATGGGATCCTATCTCGCGCTGACTGGCGCAACCATTGGCCCGGCCGACGCGCACCGTTTGCGTCTTGTTAGCCATTACATCCCGTCGGCGCAGTTCGACGTCATCAAGACGGCGCTTGCCGACAACCATCCGATCGACCGGCTTCTCGACGGCCTGCATCGCGATCCGGGCGAAGGCGAGTTGGTGCAGCAGACGCCGGCCATCAATCGCATCTTCTCGGCGGACTCCGTCGAGGAGATTATGCGCCGGCTCGATGCCGAAGACGGCGAGGACGCGGATTGGGCGAGGCAGACCGCCGCCGAGCTTCGCAAGAAGTCGCCGACCTCGCTGAAGATCGCCTTCAAGCAAATGCAGGTGGGCAAGTCGCTCAGCTTGAACGAGGCCCTGAAGCTCGAGTTCCGGTTGGCCTCGCATCTTGCCGGCACGCACGACTTCCGCGAAGGGATCGATGCGCGCATTAACGGCAAGGGCCGGGAGCCTCAATGGCAGCCGGCGCGGCTTGAAGATGTCAGCGATGCGGAGATCGATCGGCTGTTTTCGACACCAATTGATGGTGAACTAAAACTTATCGAGCCGAACTGCATTTCATAAGAATCCGCGCAGACACAACAACATCAACGAAAATTAATACTAGAATTTCATGCACTTTTAAGCGTCCCGCTTAAGCTCATCTTAGCAGCCCACGCCTATAGTCCTCATCAAGTTGGGGATAAACAACAACGTAACGAGGGTAGGCGATGAATAATGTAGCCCTAAACATAGGGACGCATGTGAGCACCGATGGGGCGGAAGACCTCAAGGGGCATTATCTTGTTTCTCTCAAGCTTGTCGAACGGCTTCACCGTTTGCTGCTTGATGTCATCAAGGATGAGTTCGAGCGCGTCGGCCGCGGCGATGTGAACAGCGTGCAGGCTCTGCTGCTGTACAACATCGGCGATGCCGAACTGACCGCTGGCGAGCTGACCAGCCGCGGTTACTATCTCGGCTCGAACGTATCCTACAATCTCAAGAAGCTGGTCGATGCGGGATACATCCATCACCAGCGTTCGACCACCGACCGCCGCTCCGTGCGGGTGAGCCTCACTGAAAAGGGCAAAGAGGTTTCCAAGGTTATCGATGGCCTGTACCAGCGTCAGCTGCGCTCCTTGGAGCAGGTTGGCGGCGTCGACGCCGACGACCTTGAGACGCTCAACAAGGCCCTGATCCGGCTCGAGCGCTTCTGGACGGACCAGATCCGCTACCAGCTGTAAGCCTTCACGATCTTCTGAAGATCAAAAAGCGCCCCGGTGGACCCATGTCTCCACTGGGGCGTTTTTGCGTCCGGGCGAGGGCGCTGGACAGCCCAAATTCGCCCCAATTCTCGGGCATTCTTCGCATTATGAGAGCTGCTGCCGTTGAGGACCACGCAGCGTCGGCCCTTTGAGGGAAAGCATTCCGAAGGTGACGTGCCGCGCAGGTAAACCGGCGGCTGACCTGAACCCTCCTAAGGCTCAGTCTTGGTTAAATATTTGGTGAGACCAAGCTGACATCAATGGGCTCTAAACGAGTAGTGCGGCGGCCCCAAAGCGCTTATAGTTAAGCCAGTTAGGGCCGCAACGACGGGGAGCGGCATGCCGAAATCAACGGACATCATCAGGTACGGCTCTGCGATTGCGGCTGCGGGTCTCGCGGTGGCAGTCCTGGTCGCGACGGTTCAGCCGTCCGGTGCCGGTCCGTTCAACATCTTCAAGAACAAGAATAGCAACAGCCAGCAAGCGCCTCAGGCCAATTCCGGCGGCGGTGGCGGAGGCGGTTTGTTCGGTGGGCTATTCGGTGGCGGGCGCTCCCGGAGCCCCGGACACGAGTCCCACAAATCGGAACTGCCCCGCAACGATCCCGAAGTTGCGATGATCGTCAATCCGGGCCTCGGTAGTCCGACGGCGGCCAGGCAGAACATCGCGGCGACCAAGGCCGCCATCAAGAAATACAAAGCGATCGTCGCGCAAGGCGGTTGGCCAACAGTTCCCGCCAAGGCCATGAAGCCCGGCTCGCGCGGACAGGAGATCGTCGCGCTGCACCGCCGGCTTGAGATCGGTGGCGATTTGGTCGGCATGAGCACGCCGGACAGGTACGACGCGGCCGTCGTCGCGGCGGTGAAGCGGTTCCAGGTGCGCCATGGCTTGCCGCCGACGGGCGTCATCGACTCCAAAGCAACAATTCGCGCGCTGAACGTTCCGGCATCCGTGCGCTTGGCGCAGCTGCAAGGCAGTCTGAAGCGGTTGCAGAAGCTCGCGCCGCGGACCGGCAGCCGCTACGTGCTCGTGAATATTCCCGCAGCACAGGTCGAGGCTGTCGAAGGTGGCCGGGTCGCACAGCGGCATGCCGCTGTCGTCGGCAAGATCGAACGCCCGACGCCGGAGCTGTCCAGCAAGATCAACCAGGTGAAGTTCAACCCGTATTGGTACGTGCCGCGCAGCATCATCCATAAGGACCTTGTGCCGAAGGGGCGTCAGTTCGCGCAACGCGGTCAGGACATGCTTGCCGCGTACCACATGGAGGCCTTCGACCGGCAGGGCAATCAACTCGATCCCCGCCAGATCAACTGGTTCGGCGAAGAGGTCTACAGCTACAACTTCCGTCAGCGGCCTTGGGAGGAGAACTCGCTCGGCTTCGTCAAGATCGACTTCCCGAACAAGGACGCGGTCTACCTGCACGATACGCCGCTGAAGGGGCTGTTCGGCAAGGCGGTACGCTTCGAAAGTTCAGGATGCGTGCGCGTGCACAATGTCGACAAGTTGGTCGCTTGGACGTTGCGCGGCAATCCGCAATGGAACCTGTCACAGGTTCAGGCCATGAAGCACAATAGGCAGCAGGTGAACGTGCCCACGAAACGGATCCCCGTCCATCTTGCCTATATCAGCGCCTGGGCGACGCCCGATGGGCGGGTGCACTTCCGCCCTGACATCTACAGTCACGACACCTCAGGCGCCTACGCTTCGGCCTACTAGGCTCCCGCCACAAGAAACACCAGCAAGCTTCAAAGAGCTTATCCGGCGACAGCCTGGATGGGCTTCTAGCGTCCGCGCATGCCGCGGCGGGCTCTGCCAAAAGCCGCTCTCCGTTGACTAACGTATTAGAAGACCCTAAATTAGTATAAGCTAATAGACAAAGGGTCAAGAGCATGCCGCGTGCGCCCGACGATCTCGCGACATTCGAAGCCAACGCCACCATGGTCGCCACCATGTTACGGGCGCTCGCCAACGAGCGCCGTCTGATGGTGCTGTGCAAGCTGGTGGAGTGGGGCGAGGGAAGCGTCGGTGCGTTGGCCGAGGCGATCGGTCTGTCTCAATCGGCAACTTCCCAGCATCTCGCCAAGATGCGCGACGAGGGGCTCGTCGCGTTCCGCCGTGAGGGACAGACGCTTTGGTACCGCATTGCCGAGCCGCGTATCGAACTCCTGCTCGCCTACCTCCACAAGCTCTATTGCAGCGACGATTGAGCCGCGCAGGCTGATCGCAACAACAACACCCCTATGGAGCGTCCGATGAGCCTTCCCAGCATTTCCCCGCAAGACGCCAAGAAACTGATCGATCAAGGCGCGACACTCGTCGACATCCGTGGTGCGGACGAACGCGCACGCGAACACATCCCGGGCTCGCAGCACGGACCGCTGGGCCCGGCGACGAACTTCGCGGGCGTGAAGGGTCCGATCGTCTTCCACTGCCGATCAGGCATGCGGACGGCCAACAATGCGGGGCGCTTGAAGGACGTCGCACAATGAGAGGCCTATAGCCTCACAGGCGGCATTGAAGCCTGGAAGAAGGCAGGGCTCCCGGTGGTTGCGGACAAGAGTCCGCCCATCGAGATTAACCGCCAGGTCATGATCGGCGCTGGCACTCTCGTACTCCTGTTCGTCCTGCTCGGTGCGTTCGCCGCGCCCGGCTTCTACGTGCTCGCCGGTTTCGTCGGCGCAGGATTGGTGTTCGGCGGCGCAACGGGCTGGCGCGGCATGGCAAAGCTTCTCCAAGTCATGCCCTGGAATCGGACACCGGCTGGAGCCTGACGCGGATAGCCGGGGCCGGGCCGTCTTTCGGCCTCTAAGGTGGCGTAACAAGCGCAAAGACTGTTGGGTTCCTGGCATACGGCCTCTAGGCTGACCCACGCCGGTCTACGGTTGGGGCGTTGCTGGCGCGTCCGCGCGACATGTGGTAGAGCCAGCCAAACGTGCCAAGGAAGCGCGTCGTTTTAGGAGAAAACCGCCGGCCTCACGCCAGGCCAGGCGGGATTGTTGATATCGAGGAGCAGTTCGCCATGACGGCCAGTGATATTCAGCGCGCAGCGGCGCGCGAAAGCGCCTTTTTCACCAAGCATCTGGAAGAGGCCGATCCCGAAGTCTGGGACGCCATCGAGCTTGAGCGCGGTCGGCAGCAGAACGAAATCGAGCTGATCGCCTCGGAGAACATCGTGTCCCGGGCAGTGATCGATGCGGTGGGCACGGTCCTTACAAATAAGTATGCCGAAGGCTATCCGGGCCGCCGGTATTACGGCGGTTGCCAATACGTCGACGTGGTCGAGCAGCTCGCCATCGATCGCGCCAAGCGCTTGTTCGATTGCAACTACGCCAACGTGCAGACGCACTCGGGCTCGCAGGCAAACCAGGCGGTCATGCTAGCGCTTATAAAGCCGGGCGATACGGTTCTTGGCATGAGCCTCGCCGCCGGTGGTCACTTGACCCACGGCGCGCCCCCGAACCTGTCCGGCAAGTGGTTCAACGCCGTGCAGTATGGCGTGACACAGAACACCAACCTCATCGACTATGACGAGGTTGAGCGTCTGGCCAACGAACATAAGCCCGCGCTCATCATCGCTGGCGGTTCAGCCTATCCCCGCCAGATCGACTTCAAGCGCTTCCGCGAGATCGCCGATGCGGTCGGCGCCTATCTTCTGGTCGACATGGCGCACTTCGCCGGTCTCGTCGCGGCTGGCCTGCATCCGAGCCCGCTGCCATACGCCGACGTCTGCACCACCACCACGCATAAGACGCTGCGCGGCCCGCGCTCGGGCATGGTGGTTTCCAACAACGAGGACATCGGCAAGAAGATCAATTCGGCGGTGTTCCCGGGCCTGCAAGGCGGTCCTCTGATGCACGTGATCGCCGGCAAGGCCGTCGCCTTCGGCGAGGCGCTGCAGCCGTCCTTCAAGCTTTACGCCCAGTCAGTCATCGACAACGCCAAGGCCCTCGGCGAGACACTGGTAAACGGCGGGCTCGCGCTCGTCTCCGGCGGCACCGACACGCATCTGATACTGGTGGACCTGCGGCCGAAGAAGCTGACGGGAAAGGCTGCTGAGATTGCTCTCGGCCGCGCACACATCACCTGCAATAAGAACGGCGTCCCGTTCGATCCCGAGAAGCCGATGGTGACCTCAGGCATCCGCCTTGGTTCGCCGGCTGGCACGACGCGTGGCTTCGGTGTCCCGGAATTCATCTCCGTCGGCGGAATGATCCTCGAAGTGCTCGACGGTCTCGCCGCCAACGGCGATGAAGGCAATAGTGCTGTCGAGGAATCCGTAAAGCAGCGCGCGATCGAGCTCTGCGATCGTCATCCGATCTACGAGTAAGCCTCTCGTGTGACGAGTGAACTAGGGGAGGCGGTCGCCCATGCGGTGCCCGTATTGCGGCAGCACCAACACGCAAGTGAAGGATTCTCGCCCAAGCGAGGACCACACCACAATCAGGCGCCGCCGCATCTGCTCCGATTGCGGCGGTCGCTTCACCACTTTCGAGCGCGTGCAGCTTCGCGAACTCACCGTGATCAAGCGAAGCGGTCGGCGCATTCCCTTCGACCGCGACAAGCTGATGCGTTCGGTACAGATCGCGTTGCGCAAACGGCCCGTTGAGCCCGAGCGCACCGAACACATGGTCAGCGGGATCGTCCGCCGTCTTGAGAACATGGGCGAAAGTGACATCCGCTCGCAGACCGTTGGGCGCTTGGTGATGGAAGCGTTGAAGGGCCTCGACGACGTGGCCTATGTGCGCTTCGCATCCGTCTACAAGAATTTTCGTGAGGCCAAGGATTTCGAGAACCTCCTCGGCGAGCTTGCCGGGACCGAAGGTGAGGACGCCGATGTCGACATCGACGAACCCACGGCCGAAGACGATTAGGCAGGCTGTCAACGCATGAGCCCGCAGGACCACCATCAGCCGCAAGACGAGTACCGCATGGCGCAAGCGCTGCGGCTTGCGTCACGCGGTCTGGGGCTTGCCTGGCCGAACCCGGCCGTCGGCGCGGTTGTGGTGACGCCATCGGGCGAAATCGCAGGACGCGGCTGGACGGCGCCGGGCGGACGGCCCCATGCCGAAGCCATTGCGCTGAACCATGCCGGCGCCAAAGCAGAAGGCAGTACGGTCTACGTGACACTGGAGCCGTGCGCGCATGAAAGCGTGCGAGGCATGGCGTGCACGGACGCGCTGCTCGAGGCGAAGCCAAAGCACATTGTAATCGGCTTGCGCGATCCCGATCCGCGCACCGCAGGGGCCGGTATCGAGCGCTTGCGCGCGGCCGGCATCGAGGTCACCGAAGGGGTTCTGCCTGAGGAGGTCGCGCGCGTGACGCTGGGCCATTTGATGCGCGTCGCCGAAGGCCGGCCGGCCGTGACACTAAAACTTGCCGTTGGCGCCGACGGGCTCGTGCCGGAGGGTGATGGAAAGCCTGTCTGGGTGACGGGTCCGGAAGCGCGCGCCCATGCGCATCTCTTGCGCGCCCGTCACGACGTCATTCTTGTCGGCCGTGGCACCGTGGTCACCGACAACCCGGCACTCACCTGTCGTCTGCCGGGCATGGCGTGGCGCTCGCCGATCCGCGCCGTACTCGACGGCCGCTTGCGCACGCCGCCGGACGCAACGCTCTTCGACGACATTATGGTGCCGGTCTGGCTTCTCTGTGCCGCCGGGGTGGACCAGCCGAATGCCGAACTGCTGCACGACCGCGGCGCGGAAATCGTGCCGGTCCCCGTGGACAATCACGGGCGCATCGATGTGCAGGATGCGCTGGAGACGCTCTCCCATCGCGGCATCACCAGCATCCTGGTCGAGGGCGGACCATCCGTGGCGCGCGCCTTTCTCGATGCGGATATGGTAGACGAGGTTGTCGTCTATCAGGGCCGAGGCCAAGCAGGCAGCGATGGGCTGACGCCGTTTGCCGGCGATGGCCTTGATCGCCTGGCGGCAAGCGGCCATTTCACACTCTCTGCCACGCGTACGTTCGGACCGGACCGGATGACGTCGTGGCGCCGGGTCAGGTCATGTTCACAGGCATTGTCAGCGGCGTAGGTACGCTCTTTTCGCGGAAGGGAGCCACATACACCATCGCGTGCCCATTCAAGCGTAAGAGCTTGGAGGAGGGTGCATCCATCGCCTTCGACGGTTGCTGCCTGACCTTGGTCGACATCGACAAGGGTAAAGACAAGGGCGCCGTCGTTACGGTCGACGTGTCGAATGAAACCATGGCCCACACGACCCTTGGGGCTTGGGACGTTGGCCAGGCGATCAATCTGGAACGCGCGCTGGCGCTTGGCGAGGAACTCGGCGGGCATATCGTTACCGGTCACGTCGACGGGCGGGCCAAAGTGGTCTCGCGCTACCCCGACGGCGACTGCGTACGCTTCCTTTTGCAGGCGCCGAGCGATATCGGCCGCTTCATCGCGCCCAAAGGCTCCGTCGCCCTAAACGGCGTGTCGTTTACGGTTAACGAGGTGGATGGTCAGCGCTTTGGCATCAATGTCATTCCTTACACTTTGACGCACACGACGTGGGGAGACCGGCAGCCCGGCGATCTGGTAAACATTGAAGCCGACCTCCTCGCGCGCTACGCAGCGCGCCTGGCGCAAGCCGAAGACAGTTCGACGCAACCCAAAGACAAAAAGTCATGACGGCCGTAACCAAGGCATCCGACCGCGCCTCGTACCACCAATATCTCTCTCCCATCGAAGAGGTGGTGGAGGACGCGCGCAACGGCCGGATGTTCATTCTGGTTGATGCGGAGGAGCGCGAGAACGAAGGCGATCTCGTGATCCCTGCGCAAATGGCGACCCCCGATGCCATCAACTTCATGGCCAAGCATGGCCGCGGGCTCATTTGTCTTGCGCTGACCTCAGAGCGCACCAATCAACTTCGCTTGGAGTTGATGTCGCGCTCGAACCGGTCGCGCCATTCGACCGCCTTCACCGTGTCGATCGAGGCCCGCGAGGGAATTTCCACCGGCATCTCCGCACACGACCGGTCGCACACCGTCTCCGTCGCCATCGATCCCACCAAGGACTATCGCGACGTCATGACCCCGGGCCATGTGTTTCCGCTGCTCGCCAAGGATGGCGGGGTTTTGGTCCGGGCAGGGCATACCGAAGCGGCCGTCGATATTGCGCGCCTCGCCGGGCTGAACCCTGCCGGCGTCATCTGCGAGGTCATGAACGACGACGGCACCATGGCGCGGCTGCCCGACCTCGTCAGCTTCGCCCAAGACCATGACTTGAAGATCGCTACCATTGCCGATCTCATCGCCTACCGTCTGCGCTACGACCATCTCGTGAAGCAGGTGGCCAAGACGACGCTGGACAGCGCCATCGGCGGCCCGTTCGATGCGAAGGTCTACGCCACGACCGTCGACCCGGCGGAGCATATCGCGCTCGTCAAAGGCGACGTCTCCTCCGGTGAGCCCGTCCTGGTCCGCGTGCACGCAATGAACACGCTCGACGACCTTCTGGCGTCCGGAGGGAAACGCGAAACGCCGCTCCACAAGGCCATGGACATTATCGGACGTGAAGGACGTGGTGTGATCGTGTTGATCCGGGAGTCACGGCCGAACGCCATATCGGCGCGCCTCAACCAATCGGGCAATGGCCAAAGCAAACCCCGGCTGTTGGAATACGGTATCGGCGCGCAGATCCTGCTCGACCTCGGCGTGCGTGAAATGGTGCTGCTGTCGAATTCGCCGGCCCGCAAGATCGTCGGCCTCGAAGGCTACGGGCTGAAGGTCGCCGGCCAGCGTGGCTTGGAGCCCGGTGCATGACACGCAAAGGTCCCAGCTCGGTTCTCATCATCGAGGCCCGTTTCTACGAAGATATTGCGGATGAGCTCGCCCGCGGCGCGACCGAGGAGTTGCGCGGCAATCAAGTCGAGTATGAGCGCATCTCCGTGCCCGGCGCGCTCGAGATCCCGCTTGCACTCAGCCTTGCGTTGGCCAATGGCTTTGTGGGTCGGGCAGGGCGGCACCGCGCCTGCATCGCGCTCGGTTGTGTCATCCGCGGCAAGACCAGCCATTACGAGATCGTTGCGCGGGAGTCCGCCGCAGGGATCAATCAGCTTGCGTTGGAACATGGCGTGCCGATCGGGTCGGGCATCATCACGTGCGAGAGCAGCGAGCAGGCCTGGGAACGGGCCAGCGTCGACGGGCGCAACAAGGGTGGAGACGCCGCGCGCGCGTGCCTCACCCTGATGCGCCTGGAGCAGCATTTCTCCTTGGCGAGCCGGCGTTAACGGTCATGGCTCAAGGTGCCAAAACATCCAGCCGTGCGTCACTGCGGAGCGCCGCCCGGCTTGCCGCGGTCCAGGCGCTGTATCAGATGGACATGACGGGCATCGACTTGACCGACGTCCTCGCCGAGTTCGAGGCGCACCGCTTGGGCCAGGAACTAGAGGGCGATCAATATCATTCCGCCGAGGCCAAGTTCTTCCGCGACCTGGTCGAAGGCGTCGTGCGTGAGCAGCGCAATCTCGATCCCTTGATCGATCAACAGTTGGCCGAAGGCTGGCGGCTCGGCCGCGTGGACTCCATATTGCGGGCAATCCTGCGCTCCGCCGCCTTTGAACTAACCGACCGCGACGACGTACCGGCGCGTGTGGTCATCAGTGAATATGTCGACATCGCCCACGCCTTTTTTAACGAAGATGAGCCAAAGGTGGTGAACGGCGTTCTAGACCAGCTTGCGCACAAGACGCGACCCAAGGAACTAACACGACAGTGAGCGGCCATGGCCCGCAAGACAAAGCAAGGTGATCCGAAAGGCGAGGGTGAGTTCGATATCATCGCCCGCGTCTTTGCGCCGCTCGCCAAGGACGTGGGGGCGTTCGGCCTGAAGGACGATGCTGCCATCCTCATGGTCACCGAGGGCGAGGAACTCATCGTCACGTGCGACACGCTGGTGGCGGGCGTGCACTTTCTCCCCGACGATCCGGCGGACTCCGTCGGCCACAAGGCGCTTGCTGTCAATATTTCTGACTTAACGGCCAAGGGCGCGCGGGGCTACGCGTATACGCTGTCGCTCACGCTGCCGCCCGATATCTCGATCGACTGGCTCGAAGGTTTTGCGGCCGGGCTTAAAGTGGTCCAAGAGCAAACGGATATCAGCCTGGTCGGCGGCGACACCACCGCTTCACCTGGCCCGGTAACCGTCACCATTACCGCGCTCGGCCAGGCGGCCCATCAGCATGCAGTGATGCGGCTCGGCGCCATGCCCGGCGACCGGCTCTATGTCAGCGGAACGATCGGCGATGCGCATCTCGGCCTTCGCCTCTTGCGCGATCCGGTTCTGGCGAAGAGATGGAGCCTGACAGAGAACGAGGCCGCATATCTTGTCGAGCGCTACCGTCGCCCTGGACCGAACAACGCGCTTGCCACGTTGGTGCGAAACTTCGCGCGGGCCGCCATCGACGTCTCCGACGGCCTTGTCGGGGACATCGAAAAGCTGTGCGCGGTCTCTCATGTGGGCGTGGCTATCGACGCGGGCAACGTGCCGTTCTCCGAAGCGGCGAAGAAGGCGCTTGCGTTTGACCCCACATTGCTCCCGGTTCTCATCACCGCAGGCGACGATTACGAGGTCGTCCTCGCCGTATCGGAGAAATCGGTCGCAGGCTTCGAATCGGAATCAGAGGCCAGCGGGGCGCGATTTACCGCGCTCGGCACCCTCCTTGCCGCCAAGAAGGGTGTCAGCGTGCACGATGAGGCCGGTAAAACCCTCAAGATAAAAGACAAGGGATTCAAGCACTTCTAGGCCGCCGCTCCAGCCCTGCGGCGAAATCGCCGTCGCCGGCGCCCCTCTGTTGCTTCCGGCCCCCAACTTTGGCATTTTCCGCGCGGCTTAAGTCCAATTCTCTGGAGCAACGGGGCCGGCGCGGATACCCATGGTGTCTTGCTTTTTGCGGCCGTGAACCTTCGATTCCAAACCAAGCTTAAATACGGGGACGGTTCGTCATGACCTGGGTTCTCTATCTAATCATTGCTTGCGGGGCGCTTTCGATCGCCTACGGCGTCTGGACGACGAAATCCGTCCTGGCGGCCGACCCGGGTACGGCGCGCATGCAAGAAATTGCGTCCGCCATTCAAGAGGGCGCAAAGGCCTATCTCACTCGGCAGTATCAGGCCATCGCTCTCGTCGGCGTGGCCATTTTCATCGCGCTGTTCTTCTTGCTGGGCCTGCTGCCGGCCATCGGTTTTGCGGTCGGCGCCATTTTGTCGGGCGCGGCCGGCTATATCGGCATGAACGTCTCGGTTCGGGCTAATGTGCGGACCGCGCAGGCCTCGACGAAGAGTCTAGCCGATGGCCTGAGCATTGCGTTCCGCTCCGGCGCCATTACCGGCATGCTGGTCGCAGGGCTCGCACTGCTCGGTGTTTCCATCTACTTCCTCGTGCTGACTAAGGTGCTTGGTTACAGCCCGGCCTCGCGCGTCGTCATCGATGCTCTCGTCGCGCTCGGCTTCGGCGCTTCGCTGATCTCGATCTTCGCCCGTCTCGGCGGCGGCATCTTCACCAAGGGCGCCGACGTGGGCGGCGATCTGGTCGGTAAAGTGGAAGCCGGTATTCCTGAAGACGATCCGCGCAATCCCGCCACCATCGCGGACAATGTGGGCGACAATGTCGGCGACTGTGCCGGCATGGCGGCCGATCTGTTTGAGACCTATGTGGTGACCATCGTCGCCACCATGGTGCTCGCCTCGATCTACTTCGCCGGCGGAGACCGCGTCATGGAGATGATGATCTACCCGATGGCCATCGGCGGCGCCTGCGTCATCACCTCGATCATCGGCACCTATTTCGTACGTCTCGGTTCGAGCAAGTCGATCATGGGTGCGCTGTACAAGGGCGTGATCGCAACCGGCGTCTTGTCTCTCATCCTGCTCTATCCCGTCACAGACTGGCTTGTCGGCATG
>NZ_JBFFQD010000048.1:0-14462 GCF_041573655.1 Methyloceanibacter sp. | reverse complement strand
TGGGGAAGTTCGGCACCTCGTCGATACCCATGTCGTGCGCTTCGATCGATCTGGATGGCTCCGCTTGGAAGGTGCCGAACACGCGATCCCATAGCGTTAGGAACAGGCCGAAATTGCAGTCGCCCTCCTTGCCCCAGTTGATGTGGTGCAAGTGGTGGATCCGGCCGATCGATAAGTGATTGCGGAACGGCCCCAACACGTAGGCGACGGGCACCATGGACGCGATCGAGTGCCGCCATCGACTCTGGAACCTGAGGTTATTTGAGTCAATCAATGCATCGCCACCTGCCGCGCGGACTTGATCGTCTCGACGAGCTTCTCGGGCTCGGTGACGGGCGCCGAGCATTGCGGGCCTAAGCACACATAGGCGGTTGTCTTGCCGTCGACTGGGGCTTTGCCGAACGCGGGCGATGAGGACGGCAGCGTCTCGTCGCCCCAGACCTCGTCCACCACGACATTGGGCAGCGACACGTCGCGAAGCGCGGCGCGCATCCCTGCGACGTGTCCGCCCTCAGGCACCATGAGGACGACGAGTGCCGGCGCCATCGTGTCGATCGCCGCGGCGAGCATGCCCGAATGCGCCACGGGGTTGCCTGTGAGCGCAACACCGAAACGCCGCAGCATCTCATGGGCGCGTTCCACGTAGCGCGCTTCGCCGGTCCACAACGATAGTGCGATGAGGTTCGAGATCATCATGGCGTTGGCGTTGGGTGTTGCGTCATCGAGGCCGGAGAACGGCCGCACGATGAGATCGTCCGTGTCGTCGGCGGCAAGACAGTATCCGCCAAGCTCATCCGACCAGTAGTGCTCGTCGAGAATGTGCGTCCAGGCGCAGGCCTGTTCCACATATTCCGGATTGTTGTCCGCGTTGGTGAGCGCCAGTGCGGCCGCGATCATATTGGCGTAGTCGCTCGCGGTGGCCGGCGCCTTGGCACGCCCGTCGCGATAAGCGTGGGTGAGGCGCCCGTCAGTGGTCATTTGTGTAAAGACGAAATCGAACGCGGCCTCCGCAGCGGCGAGCCATTCGGGTTTATCGAAGGCGGCGCCGGCATTGGCGAGCGCTGTGATCATGAGTCCGTTCCAGTCGGCCAGCACTTTGTCGTCGAAGCCGGGACGCACGCGCGCTTCACGACGCGCTAAGAGTTTGCCGCGCAGCTCGGCAAGCTTTGCTTCCGTCTTGTCGTCGCGCAATTTGAGCGCATCGAGCCGATTGAGAATGTTTTGGCCTTCGAAATTGCCGCCCTCGGTAACGCCGTAGACTTCGGCGAAGAGTTGCGCATCGTCCGCGCCCAAAACATCGACAATTTCGGCTTCGCTCCACACATAGAACTTGCCTTCCTCGCCTTCGGAATCCGCATCGAGCGATGAGGCGAACGCGCCGTCCTTCGTCACCATCTCGCGCAATAGCCAATCGACCGTCTCGTTCACGCGCTCAGCGTAAAGCCGTGTCTTGTCCTCGCGCCAGGCCTCGGTGAGAAGCTCGACAAGAAGCGCGTTGTCGTAAAGCATCTTCTCGAAATGCGGCACGAGCCATTGTTCGTCGACGCTGTAGCGCGCGAAGCCGCCGCCGAGATGATCGTAGATGCCGCCTTGCGCGATGTTCGTCAGCGTGACGTGCACGGCCTCGCGCGGGTTCGATAAACCGTAGCGCAAGGCAGCGCGCCACAGGAAGGCGAAGAACTGCGTTTGCGGAAACTTCGGTGCGCCGCGCATGCCGCCGGTCACCGGATCGACGGCTTGCAGAAATCGCGTGGCAGCATTGGCGAGTGTTTCGTCGTTGATCGCCATGGACGCGCCGCCGTCCTGGGCGCGGGGGCGTAAGGCTTCGGTGATCGCGTCGGCATTGCTGCGGACCTTGTCCGGTTCGTCGCGGAAGACCTGCGCCACAGTAGTCAGTACACTGACGAAAGCGGGTCTCCCATAGCGGCCGTCCTTCGGAAAATAGGTGCCGCCCCAGAAGGGCTCCCCGTCGGGCGTGAGGAACATGGTCAGCGGCCAGCCGCCCTGTTCGCCGATCCGGTGCAGCGCGCTCATGTAGATCGTGTCGACGTCCGGGCGCTCCTCGCGGTCGACCTTGATGTTGACGAACAGGTCGTTCATCACCTTGGCGGTCTCTTCGTCCTCGAAGCTCTCATGGGCCATCACATGGCACCAATGGCAGGCGGCGTAGCCGATCGACAGGAGGATGGGCTTGTTCGCTGCCTTGGCTTCGGCGAACGCCTCCCGTCCCCAGGCGTGCCAATGGACAGGATTGTCCTTGTGCTGCAGGAGGTAGGGGCTGGTCTCCGCCTTGAGCTGATTACCGGGGCCGTTTTCCATGGCCTCAAGGATACTCCATGAGCCGCACGATCGCAGATCAAGCTGTGCCCGAAAGCGGCGGCACCATCGTCGCGCCGGCGTCAGGTGCCGGGCCTTCAGCCGTTGCGGTGGTCCGCGTGTCGGGTCCGCGCACGCGCGCCGTGCTCGAAGCGCTCGTCGGGACTGTGCCCGAGCCGCGCCAGGCGAGCTTGCGGAAGCTGGCCGACATCGACCGCGGTCTCGTTTTGTGGTTTCCGGCCCCGCGCAGCTTTACCGGCGACGACATGGCCGAGCTTCAGGTTCATGGCAGCCGCGCCGTGGTGCAGGCGCTTGTGGAGGCGGTGCTCGAAGTTGAAGGCACGCGCCTCGCCGAGCCCGGCGAGTTCGCAAGGCGAGCCTTCGAGAACGGCAAGCTCGATCTCACCGAGGTCGAGGGGCTGGCCGATCTCGTCAATGCGGAGACCGAAGCCCAGAGGCGTCAGGCGCTGGCCCAAAGCGAAGGCGCGCTCCGCCGTCTCTATGAAGGCTGGCGCGCCGAGCTGGTTCAAGCGCAAAGCCTCATGGAAGCCGGGCTCGACTTCGCCGACGAGGCCGATGTCGCGGCCAATGTCAGCGCCAAGGCCGCCGCGATCGTGGTGCCGCTGCTTCAGTCGATTGAGAGCCATCTTGCTGACCGCAGCGGCGAGGTGTTGCGCGATGGCCTCCGGGTCGTCATCGCAGGGCCAACCAATGCCGGCAAGTCGTCGCTCCTCAATGCGCTGGCCAAGCGCGATGTCGCCATCGTCTCCGAAGAGGCCGGCACCACCCGCGACGTGATCGAAGTGCATCTGGATGTTGGCGGGCTCCCGGTCATCCTTGCGGATACTGCGGGGATAAGATCGGGGATAAGTCCGGTCGAGACCGAAGGCATAAGGCGGGCCTTCGCTCGGGCGGAGGACGCCGATCTCGTCCTCTGGGTCGTCGACGGGACGAGCCCGGTTTTCGAGCCCCCGGAGGCGCTTGCCCAAAAGCCAATTCTGCGTGCCCTGAATAAGGCCGATATCACCCCGGAATTGGCCCCTAAAGACGCCGCAAAATGCCCTTTGCGCCTATCGGCCAAGACCGGCGAAGGGCTCGAGGGCTTGATTGGCGGCCTGGAGGCGGCCGCACGGGACAGAATCGGGGCTTCTAGTGGGGCCCCCATCACCAGGGCCCGGCACCGGGCCGAACTTGTGTCAACGGCGGACGCCCTGAAACGCTTTGTTAACCATGATCTCGGCCCCGAGCTCGCCGCCGAGGAGCTCCGCCTTGCCGCCAGCCATCTCGGCCGCCTCACCGGCACGATCGGCGTGGAGGAGGTGCTGGGCGCCATCTTCGCCGAGTTCTGCATCGGCAAGTAGCTCGGCAAGGAGCGCGGCAAGCAGCCGCCACCGCGTTGATTTGATTCACGTGAAACACTCCCCGGCCGGCGCTTTGACGGGAGCCCTCCGACCCACTACTTACCGCCCATGAGCCAGGTTTCTAGGGGCAAGAACTTTGACGTCATCGTCATCGGTGGTGGCCATGCGGGCTGCGAGGCCGCTTCCGCTTCCGCGCGCATGGGCGCGGCAACTGCCCTCCTCACCCACCGTTTCGATACGATCGGCGAGATGTCCTGCAACCCCGCCATTGGCGGTCTCGGCAAGGGCCACCTGGTGCGCGAGATCGATGCCCTCGACGGTCTCATGGGCAAAGTGGCGGATGCAGCCGGAATCCAGTTCCGCGTCCTGAACAAGTCCAAGGGCCCTGCCGTTCAAGGCCCCCGCGCCCAGGCCGACCGCAAGCTCTACCGCGCGGCCATGCAAGGCGCGATCTCCGAGACCCCCAATCTCGAAGTCATCGAGGCCGCGGTCGACGACATCGTAGTCGAGGCCGGCGAGGTCACAGGTGTGGTGACGTCGGACGGCCGCCACTTCGGCGCCGGCGCCGTGGTGCTGACCACCGGCACGTTCCTGCGCGGGCTCATCCATATTGGCGAAACGAAGATCCCCGCCGGCCGCATGGGCGAGGCCCCGGCCCTCGGTCTCTCCGAGCGGCTTTACGGGCTGGGACTGCGCATGGGGCGCCTGAAGACCGGTACGCCGCCTCGCCTCGACGGCCGCACCATTCAATGGAACCGCCTGCAAATGCAGCCGGGCGATACGCGGCCCGTGCCATTCTCCTTCCTCACCAAAGAGATCACCACGCCCCAGGTGCCCTGCCACATCACGCACACGAGCGAAGAGACGCATCGCGTCATCGCTGGCAATCTCGACCGCGCGCCCATCTATTCGGGCGACATCGATAGCGTCGGCCCGCGCTATTGCCCCTCCATCGAAGACAAGGTCGTCCGCTTCAAGGGGCGTGGCAGCCATCAGATCTTCCTCGAGCCCGAAGGCCTCGACGACCACACAGTCTATCCCAACGGCATTTCGACCTCGCTCCCCGAGGACGTGCAGCACGCCTTCCTCAAGACCATTCCTGGGCTGGAGCAAGCCGAAGTCATCCGGCCCGGCTACGCCATTGAGTACGACTACGTGGACCCACGCGAGCTTCACATCAGCCTTCAGACCAAGGCCGTGGCGCGGCTGTTTCTCGCCGGCCAGATCAACGGCACCACGGGCTACGAGGAGGCGGCAGGCCAGGGTCTGGTCGCGGGCGTCAATGCCGCGCTGACCGCCTCCGGCGCTGCGGACGGTTTCACTGTCACCCGCGCGGATGGCTATCTCGGCGTGATGATCGATGACCTCGTCACGCGTGGTGTCACCGAGCCGTACCGCATGTTCACGAGCCGTGCGGAGTACCGGCTGATGTTGCGTGCCGACAATGCCGACCAGCGCCTCACGCCGCTTGGGCTCGACATTGGCTGTGTCGGTGAAACGCGCCGTGTCGCGTTCGCCGCAAAGACGGCGAAGCTCGAGGCCGGCGCCGCACTGCTGCGCGGTCTCACCCTGACGCCGAACGAAGCCGCGAAGGCAGGGCTCACCATCAATCGCGATGGACGCCGGCGCAGCGCCTTCGACCTACTCAGCTTCCCCGAGATCGATCTGCCCCGCCTGGCCGGTATCTGGCCGGAGATTGGTGAGCTCGACGCCGTCACCGCGCGCCAGCTCGCAGTCGATGCGCGCTACGCCGTCTACATCGCGCGCCAAAAAATGGACGTCGCCGCGTTCCGTAAGGACGAGAAAATCGCCATTCCGGACGGCTTCGCTTACGACGGTCTGCAGGGGCTCTCCAACGAGCTCCGCCAGAAGCTCGAAAGCCACAAGCCCGCAAGCTTGGGCCAGGCAGCGCGTCTCGATGGCATGACGCCGGCTGCCTTGATGCTGCTCCTCGCGCATCTCAAAAAAGGCGCAGCGGCGAAAAGCGCATGAGTGCGCGGCGTAAAGGGCCCATCCTCATCGACGGTCCGGAGTCGTTCGCCGAAGCCTTTAATGTTCCACATGAAACAATTCACAGGCTGACCCGCTACGCGGACCTGCTCGCCCACTGGCAGAAATCCATCAATCTCGTCGCGCCCTCGACGCTCCCAGAGCTGTGGTCGCGGCACTTCGCCGACTCCGCGCAACTGCTTGGCCTTGCGCCTGAGGCGCGACTCTGGCTCGATCTTGGATCGGGCGCCGGCTTTCCGGGCCTGGTGGTTGCTATTCTGCAGAAAGACCTGCCGGATTTCCGCATGAGCCTGGTCGAGTCGAATACCAAGAAATGCGCGTTTCTCGCCGAGGTCGTGCGCGCCACGGAGGCCCCTGTGGACATCCACGCTATGCGTATTGAACAGCTTGCCGAAAAAGCTCAAAGCCTAATACCAGACGTGGTCTGCGCCCGCGCGCTCGCGCCGCTGCCGCGTCTCCTAGAGCTCGCAGAGCCGTTCTTCGGGGAAGGAACCAGGGGGCTGTTCCTGAAAGGTCGCGCGACAGAGGCCGAGGTTGAGGCCGCGAAAGCCGGGTGGGATTTTAAGTCCCGCCGGCATCGCAGCCTGACGGCTGACGACGCCTTCATCGTCGAGGTGACGAACGTGCGCCGGAGAGTGTCATGAGCCGCGCCAAGACACGCATCATCGCACTCGCCAATCAGAAGGGCGGCGTCGGCAAGACCACGACCGCCATCAATCTCGGTACGGCCTTGGCCGCCGTCGGAGAGCGAGTGCTGATCGTCGATCTCGACCCGCAAGGCAACGCCTCGACCGGACTTGGCATCGAGGCCCGCGAGAAGTCCACCTTCGACGTTCTGACAGGCGATGCGACGATCATGGAAGCCAAGGTGGCGACCCATGTTCCGCGGCTTTCCATCGTTCCCGCAACGATAGATCTCATGTCGTTCGAGCGGGAATCCGCAAACGCCAACGGCAAGCACTACCGCTTCCGCGACTGCCTTGCCGCGCTGGCCGCCGCCGAGGACCCGGAACATCGGACCACCTATGTTCTCGTCGACTGCCCGCCGTCGCTTAATCTGCTGACGTTAAATGCGCTGGCCGCCGCGGACGCCGTCTTGGTCCCACTGCAATGTGAGTTCTTTGCGCTTGAAGGCCTCGCGCAGCTCCTCAGCACCGTCGAAGAGATCCGGGTTCGGCTGAACCCGAAGCTGCGCATCCACGGCGTGGTTCTCACCATGTACGACCAGCGCACCAGCCTGTCCGACCAGGTGGTGGAGGACGTGCGCGCGGTGCTTGGCGACAAGGTCTACGCGACGGTCATTCCGCGTAATGTGCGCGTGGCGGAGTCACCTTCCCACGGAAAGCCGGTGCTGCTTTACGACTACAAGTGCACCGGCAGCCAAGCCTATATCCAGCTCGCCTCTGAGGTGATCGAGCGCGAGCGCCGGATGAGGGCGGCATGATGCAGATGAATCGGCCCCAGCGGGCCTGAAGCTTGGAGAGAAGGACATGGCGGTCAGCGCACAGAAGAAGCGGTTGGGGCGGAGCTTGGCCTCGCTCATTGGCGACGAGGCCGATGGGGCCGGCCTTCAGGCCGAGGACCAGCGCGCCGTTCCGCTGTCGTCCCTAAAGGCGAGCCGCTTCAACCCGCGCCGGGACTTCTCGAACGAGCAACTGGACGAGCTCGCTGCGTCGATCCGCGAGCGGGGGCTGGTGCAGCCGCTTGTCGTGCGTCCACTGGGCGGCGGCGACCGCTACGAGATAGTCGCCGGCGAGCGCCGTTGGCGTGCCGCGCAACGCGCCAACCTGCACGAGGTGCCGGTCATCGTTCGGGCGTTGTCCGACAAGGAAGCGATCGAGATCGCCATCATCGAGAACGTCCAGCGCGAGGACCTCAACGCCATCGAAGAGGGCGAGGGCTATCACGCGCTGATGAAGGGCCACGACTACACCCAAGAGGATCTTGCCAAGGTCATGGGCAAGAGCCGCAGCCATCTGGCCAACACGCTGCGCCTCCTCAAGCTGCCCAAGTCGGTGCAGAGCCTTGTGCGCCAGGGTGAGCTCAGCGCCGGCCACGCCCGCGCCCTGATCGGCAGGCCGGACGCGGCGGCGCTCGCGGCACGTATCGTGAGCGAGGGGTTGACGGTGCGCCAGGTCGAGGCGCTTGCCCAAGACGACAGCGCCAAGCCGAAGCGCAAGAAGGGATCCGGCAAGGACGCCAACACGCGCGCGGCTGAATCTGAACTTCACGACGCGCTCGGACTGAAAGTGGAGATCAAGTCGGGCCGCGGCGAGCGGGGCGAGCTGCGCATTCGCTACACGAACTTGGATCAGTTCGAGGACGTCCGCCGGCGCCTCATGCGCCGTCCGGGACGTTAGACCCGGATGTCAGCCCAGGAACTCTTCCGCCTTGAATAGAGATTTGAACGGAACGCCCGCGCTCGCATAGAGCTCGGCGGCGCCTTCCCCGCGGTCGAGGATGGACATGACGAGCGCGACCTTGGCTCCGGCATCCTCCACCACCTTCACGGCATCCATCGCCGACCCGCCCGTCGTGGTCACGTCCTCCAGGATGATGACCGACTTGCCCGCGATATCGTTGCCGTCTACCCGCTTCTGGGTGCCGTGGTTCTTAACCGCCTTGCGCACGAAGAAGCCGGGCAGGTAGCGGCCGAAGGCTGGACTCTTCATGGCGACAGGCGCGATGAGAGGGACCGCGCCCATCTCCAGGCCGCCCACGGCATCTGCGCTAACATCTTGAATTGCTTGAAGAATTAGCTCAGCCATCAGCTCGGCCCCATCCGGATCGAGCATGGCCGGCTTCATGTCGAAATAGTAGTCGGCCTCCTTGCCAGAGGCGAGCACCACCCGGCCGCGCCGGAACGCCCGTTCCCGGAGGAGCATGAAGAGCTCGTTGCGGTGTTTGAAGGTGGCGGCGTCTTGATCCATGTCGGGTCCCTTTGAGAAAGCCGAACCTCCTTAGGGAGACGCGCGCGTTCCGTCAAATCTTCGACGTCAGCGCCAACAGCAAACGCTCGGCCGACGCGCCTTCAAGATCCGGAGATCGTCGCGTCCGGCGGATTGCTTCCTGGATCAGCGGCAGCGCTTGGGCGAGACGGTGCGCCCCCCAGCGGCGGCAATGGGCCAGGAACATCGGCTCGCGTTTGAAATGCGGGCGGGGGCGCAAGGTGCGAATCGCATCCTCCAGATTGCCGCCGCTCGCTTGCGTCGCAGCGGCGCGCTGAAGTTGCGTGAAGTGACGGGCGAGAGCGCTCAGCGCCAGGGACCGGTTGGTGCCTGCGGCGGCAAGCCGTTGCAATTCGCGCAGCGCGTTTCCCGGTTCGCCTGCGCTCGTGGCATAGACGAAGTCCTCCAGCGCGATCTCCGCCGCGTCGCCGACGATCGCCGCAATGTCGTCGTGGCTGACGCTGCCGCGTCCACGCGCGTAAAGCGCAAGCTTGGCTACTTCCGTGCGCGACATGGCTTGGTCGGCGCCGAGCCGGTTCATCAAATAGGTTTTGGTATCGCGGTCGATGGTCAGCCCGGCGTCGGCGAGTTCCGCATCGATCACCGCCGACAGGTCGCGCTCGTTGGCATAGCAGGGTAGCGCCGCGCCCTCCGCGAGCTTCTCGAACAGCTTACGCAGCCCTGAATCGGGGCGCAGGTTGCCCGCCTCCACGATGAGGGCGTTGTCCGACGGCTCACCCATCAATGCCTTGAGGGACGGCACGTCGAGGCGGTTCCCCGCCGTCACGCGCACCACCTTGGCGGATGCAAACATCGCTTGCGTGCGCAGTTCAATGGCAAGCCGCCCTGGCTCCTCGGCGAAGTCGCGGTCGTTGAGACGGATGGTCTCTGCCGTCGGGCCCAGCCGGTCTGCAAAGGTCTTGGCGAGGGCGGCCCCGCGCTCGGACACAAGCCCGGCGTCAGGCCCGTAGACCAGAACCGCGCGGCATTTGGGATCGGGCGATTTCAGAAAGCGCGCAACGCCTGAGGCTTTGTAAGCAACCATGGCGGCGAGATCCGTGCGTCGGTTTGATTCGAAACGGCCTAAGCCGAGGTCGCAAGGAAAGCCGCGAGTTGCGTCTTGATGCTTTCCGATACGGTCTTCGCTGCGCGATCCTCGGCGTTGTATTTGGCGCGCACATTCGCGAAGATCTCTTGATAGCGGCTATAGGGTGCGCGCGAGATTGCCGTGCCGCGGTGGAGCACCCGTCCTTTGGAATCCAGGAGCGTGTACTTGGCTTCCAGTTGGTAGACCTGCCCTCTGGCATCGCCGCTGATCTGCACGAGCTGGTCGATCACGCTCTCGCGGATCGCAATGTTGAGCTTGAATTTGCGCGGCGCTTCGTAACCGCCGCCGGTGTTGGCGAAGATCAACTCGTTGCGGATCTTCTGGCCGACGCGGCCGGGAATCGGCGTGACGTCGACAGCGGCCATCGCCTCGGTCAGCCTTGTGCCGTTCGCCGTCGTTGAGTTCGAGCCGTAGAGCGGCTGGAACCCGCATCCCGCGAGACCGGATCCGGCCACGACGGCAAGTGCGAACAGCGCAACGGTGGGATTACGCCACGACATTGACGATCCTCTGCGGCACGACCACGACCTTTTTGATCTTACGTCCCCCTATGGCGCGGGCCACATTTTCCAGACCCAGCGCCGCAGCCTCAATATCTTCCTTTGAGGCGTCTCGCGCAATCGTCAATTCGTCCCGCCGCTTGCCATTGACCTGGACGGCGATGGTCACCGTGTCCTCGCTCAGAAGGGCCGAATCGGCCTCCGGCCAGGGTTGCTCGGCCAGGAGGCCTGCGTTTCCTAAGGCAACCCAGGATTCCTCGGCCAAATGAGGCACCATGGGCGCCGCGGCGCGGACCAGAAACTCCGCCGCCTCCCGGACGGCGAATCTCAAATCATCCTTAGGTTGTTTTTCGACTTGTTGCAACGCAGCAGAGAGGGCGTTGGCCAGCTCGTAGATCTGGGCGACGGCTGTGTTGAATCGGAGCTTTTCGATGGCGGAAGTGATTCCCGCCACGGCCTTGTGGGCGGCGCGGCGCAAGGCCTCTGCCTCAGGCCCCATCTCGGCCGGCGGCGCCGTTCCTGCCGCGGCGCCCTTCTCTGCCGCCTCTCCCACCAAGCGCCAAAGCCGCTGCAAAAAGCGATGGGAGCCCTCGACGCCTCCGGACGTCCATTCGATATCGCGCTCGGGCGGGGTGTCGGAGAGCATGAACCAGCGCGCGGTGTCGGCGCCGTAAGCGGCGATGATGCTGTCCGGGTCGACCACGTTCTTCTTCGACTTCGACATGGACTCGACCGGGCCGACAAAGATCGGCGCGCCGGTCTTGGCATGCGTCGCCTTCCCCTCGCCCATCGTTACGTCGTCGGGGAACACCCACTTGCCGTCGGCGTCCTTGTAGGTCTCGTGCGTGACCATGCCTTGGGTGAACAGACCCCGGAACGGTTCGTCGACCGCAACATGTTTTGTCTTGTGCATCGCGCGCGTGAAGAAGCGTGAATAGAGAAGATGCAGGATCGCGTGCTCGACGCCGCCGATATACTGATCGACGGGCAGCCAGTGCCCGACCGCGTTCGTGTTGGTCGGCACGTTCGCCCGCGGCGAGCAGAAGCGCGCGAAGTACCAGGACGAATCGACGAACGTGTCCATTGTGTCGGTCTCGCGCGTCGCCGCCGCGCCGCATTTGGGGCAGGTCACGGTCTTCCATGCCGGGTGATGATCGAGCGGGTTGCCCGGCACGTCGAAGCTCACGTCCTCGGGAAGCTTCACCGGCAGATCGTCCGCCGGCACCGGCACGATCCCGCAAGCCTCGCAATGGATCATGGGGATCGGGCAGCCCCAATAGCGCTGCCGTGAGATACCCCAATCGCGCAAGCGGAACTCGGTCTTGCGTATGCCTTGCGGGCGGCCTGCAACAGTGCGCGCGGCAAGCCGATCCGCCATGGCGTTCTTTGCGTCCGGCACCGCCAGACCATCGAGAAAGTCCGAATTGAACAGGACGCCGCCACCCGTATAGGCCTCCTCGCCGATCTCGAACGTCTTCGGATCCTCGCCGGGCGGCAGGACCACGGGCGTCACGGGACGGCCATAGGCGCGCGCGAACTCCAGGTCGCGCTGGTCGTGCGCAGGACATCCAAAGATCGCGCCCGTGCCGTACTCCATGAGAATGAAGTTGGCGATGTAGACGGGAAGCTCCTCGCCCTCGATCACGGGATGGGCCACACGCACGCCGGTATCGAAGCCCTTCTTCTCGAGCGTCTCGAGCTCGGCCGCGCTCGTGCCGTGATGGTGGCATTCGTCGATGAAGGCTTTCGCGTCGGCGTTCGTGTTTGCGATGGATTGCGCCAGTGCGTGGTCCGGCGCGATCGCCATGAACGCCGCACCGAACAACGTGTCGGGCCGCGTGGTGAACACCTCGATGGTCTCGACACCGTCGGGCGCGGTTCCCGGAACCGTCTCGAACTGCACGAGCGAACCCTCCGAACGTCCGATCCAGTTCGCCTGCATCAGGCGCACTTTCTCCGGCCAGCGGTCGAGCGACTGAAGCGCATCCAACAGGTCTTGCGCGTAGTCGGTGATCTTGAACACCCATTCGGGTTGCTCGCGCTGCTCGACCAATGCGCCGGAGCGCCAGCCCCGCCCGTCGATCACCTGTTCGTTGGCGAGCACGGTGTTGTCGACGGGGTCCCAATTCACCTTCCGCGTCTTGCGGTCGACAAGCCCCGCATCGAGCATGTCGAGGAATAGCCGCTGCTGCTGGTGGTAGTACTCCAGGTCGCAGGTCGCCAGCTCCCGGGACCAGTCGAGCGAGAGCCCCATGCTCTTCAGCTGGCCGCGCATGGTGGCGATGTTGTCGTAGGTCCATTTGGCCGGATGCACGCCGCGCTCGATGGCGGCGTTCTCCGCCGGCAGGCCGAAAGCGTCCCAGCCCATGGGATGGAGCACGTTGTGGCCCTTCGCCCGCATAAAGCGGGCCACCACATCGCCCATCGTGTAGTTCCGCACATGGCCCATATGGATGCGCCCAGACGGGTACGGGAACATCTCAAGAACGTAGTATTTCGGCCGCTGGTCGTCCTCGCTGGCCTGGAAGACGCCCTTGGTCTCCCACGCCTCCTGCCAGTGCTTCTCACGTTTCGGCGCGTCGTAGCGGTCGGCGGCCATCTATCCTATCCATCCAATCCAATGATGCGGCGCAGCAATCGAACCCAAATGCTAAGGCCGGTCAAGGCGCGCTAGAGACGCGCGTCGCTGGCGATACCCGCGATAACCAAGATGTCTGCTAGGTACCCTGCATGAGTGACGAACGCCACACCGCGACGGATATTCCGGGACGCTTGCGTCAGGTCGAAAGCGAGATCGCCGCGGCAGCCAAAGCCGCCGGGCGCGACGCGGGCGCGGTCAAGCTGATTGCCGTCAGCAAGACGATGCCCGCGGCCCCCATCGAGGACGCAATTGCCGCGGGTCAACGTGTGTTCGGCGAGAACCGCGTGCAAGAAGCTTTAGGCAAGTGGCCGGCGCTGAAAGAGCAGCATCCCGACGTCGCGCTTCACCTCATCGGGCCGCTTCAGACCAACAAGGTGAAAGACGCGATCGCGCTCTTCGATGTCATTGAGACGCTCGACCGGCCAAAGCTTGCCCGCGTGCTTGCCGAGGCGTTGGAACAGACGGGACTGCGCCCCCGCCTCTTCGTGCAGGTGAACACGGGCGAAGAGCCGCAGAAGGCTGGCCTCGCTCCCGCCGACACGGAAGAGTTCGTCGAGCTCTGCCGTGACACGTATGGCCTCACCATAGACGGCCTCATGTGCATTCCGCCCATCGACGAAGAGCCGTCCATGCACTTCGCGCTTCTCGCCAAGCTTGCGCAACGTCTCGGGCTCGACGAGCTCAGCATGGGCATGAGCGGCGACTTCGAAAAAGCAATCGCGTTCGGCGCGACATATGTCCGTGTCGGCACCGCGATCTTCGGCGCCCGCCCTCCTCTTCGCTAGCGCATCACCAAGAACGACGACCCGCGTCTGGTCTCGGCGAGCACGGCGGCCATGTCCGACTTGGAGAATGCGATGCAGCCGGCGGTCGGTGTGTACCCCTCGCGCGCCAGGTGCACGAAGATTGCGCTACCGCGTCCCTTGATGCATGGCCGGTCATTGTAGCCGAGCACGAGGATGTAGTCGTAGAGCGCATCCTTGCGCATCAAACTGTCGGCGCCACTTTGCGCGGCAAGGCGAACGAGACGATTGTAGTTGCGGTCGTGCGGATTCTCGCACCAGCCGTCGTCGGCGCGAATGGCGCGGACCGGGACGCCCACGCGCGGCCGGGAAACCCGATCGGCGCGATACAGAACGAGACGGACAGGGAAGCGGCCAAGTGGCGTACCCTCGTCGCCCTCTCGTTTGAGTGGTCGAACGCTTCCACGGCCTATGGCCGCGGGCCGGATGCCGTGGCTGAGCTGCACCCGGGCTTGGGCGGGGCGCCCGGGCGCCCGGCGCACGATAATGGGGCGAATCCGCCTAACTCCCATGGAATACGCCTCTTTTGGCCCGCGGGTCCCGCCCGTCACGCTTGTCGCCGGGCCATACCCCCCTTACAAACATCATCTGGATTCGCCTTGAGACTGGCCACAAGGACCCTCCCCAAAGGACACCCCAATGAGCAATGCGCGTAAGATCCTCATCATCGACGATGACGACGAGCTTCGCGAGTCCTTGAGCGAGCAATTGTCGCTGCATGAGGAATTCGAGACCGACCTCGCGCCGACGGCGCAAGACGGGCTGAAGCAGGCGC
>NZ_JBFFQD010000047.1:0-15857 GCF_041573655.1 Methyloceanibacter sp. | reverse complement strand
GTGAGGAAAAGAGGGAGGCCGGCGGAGGCGAGCGAAAGGGTCGAAACCGACCCCTTCACCCCCGTAACCCGTACGGCGAGGCGGGATACACGGTACTTTGCCCGCCGGTGTCACAAACACGGCCCGGCGAGAATCGTTCCAACTTTTTCCGATTTGGATCAGTGGCGCGTGGCGGCGCGGCCCCTCAACCGGAGCCGCGCCAAGGGAGGCCGCTAGGCGGGGAGGAACTTGAGAGCGAGCCCGTTGATGCAGTAGCGCAAGCCCGTGGGCTTGGGGCCGTCGTTGAACACGTGGCCGAGATGCCCGCCGCAGCGGCGGCAATGGACCTCGTCGCGAGACATGCCCCAGCTGAAATCCTTCTCAACGCCGATGGCACCGTCGATGGGTTCGTAGAAGCTGGGCCAACCCGTACCGGATTCGAACTTTGTCTCAGAGGCGAACAGCGGCAGGTCGCAGCCGGCGCAAGCGAAGGTGCCTTTGCGCTTCTCCTTGTTGAAGGGGCTCGTCCAAGCACGCTCCGTGTCCGCATCGCGCAGAATGGCGTATTGCTGCGGCGTCAGGATTTTCCGCCATTCCTCCGGCGTCTTGACCACCTCGAACGTCTTGTCGGTGGCGGCTGTCGCCTGACTGCCCCACCATTTCGCGGCACCGATACCGGCGCCTGCGACCGCGGCGAGACCCGCGGTGCCCAGCAGAATGCCTCGTCGTGTGACCATGATGGATCCTCCTAATCGCCCGTCCTCGGGCTGAGTTCTCCATCCGAATCTAGGGACTTCCGTCCACGCATCAACTCAACTTACGCGCACGCGTGTTCACGAGCGCTTTATTAGGCTGAGATTTACGGGCTATTGGGGCGCGATTACGGGCTTATTTCGGGCGCGCGAAGGGGCGCCTCACGGGCGCGGCGTCACATCGCTCACGTGGCCCGCGGGGATAACGATCTCACAGTGAACGCCGTGCGCGGGGAACGACAAGGTGACAACGCCGGCGAGCGCCTTGCTCACGACGTTCTCCAGCATGGCCCGCCCGAAGCCCGAACGCTCGGGCTCGCGCACCTCAGGTCCGTTCATCTCCTGCCAGATCAGCTTCAGCGACTTGTCGTCCTCACAGAGGTTCCAGGCAATGCGGATGGCGCCTTGCGGATCGGACAGCGATCCATATTTCTCCGCGTTGGCCGTGAGCTCATGCAAAGCGAGTCCAAGATTGTGCACCGCCTCGGGCTTGAGCATGACGTCGTCGCCCTCGATGGCGATGCGACCGCCGTCCGCGTGAGTCTTGAGTTGTTGTTCGACGAGCATGCGTAACGACGCGCCCTCCCAATCGTCCGCCACAAGAAGGTCGTGCGACATGCCGATGGCGTAGAGGCGCGCGCCGAAGCGATCGAGAAAGTCGTCGACCGACCTGGTGCGCGCGGCGGTCTGCCGCGCGATGGCGTTGATCACGGTCAGCAAATTCTTGGAGCGATGGGTCAGCTCACGCAGGGTGACTTCGAGACGCTGCTTCGCCTCGGCCAATTCCTTGGTGCGCTCTTCGAGCTCCCGGCGCGTTAGTTTGAGCTCGTCCATGGTTCTGTCTCTGCTGCAGCCACACGCAACGCTAGACGATCGCCGCGATCAGCGTCACGAGGAAGACCACCAGGAAGATAAAGAAAAGAATGCGCGCGATGCCACCTGCGGCCGACGCCACGCCGCCGAAACCAAAAACGCCGGCCACCAGGGCCACGACGGCGAACATAATCGCCAAGTACAGTAACATCTCTTACTCCTCCCACTCAGAACGCGGCAATCGCAGTCAGAAGATCTTGATCGGTGAACGGCTTTCTGACGAGCGGCGCGTTTTGATAGGCCTGCGGCAGGCTTTCGCGTCCATAGCCGCTGACGAAAGCAAACGGCAAGCGGCGCGCGGTCAACGCATCGGCGATGCGCGCGGCCGATTCACCGCCCAGATGCGCGTCTAGCAATACACCGCGCAATGGCTGTTGTTCGATGGCGGCAAGAGCATCGCCAACGGTGCTCACGGGACCGGCAACCGCGACGCCCGCCTGTTCGAGTGCGGCGACAATGTCGAGAGCGATGAGGAATTCGTCCTCAACGACAAGTATGGACTGCGCGCTCATCCGGTCTCCCCTTTACTCAACGCTACCGGAGTTGGAACGCACATCCCTTGCGTCCGTTTCATGCGTCCGGGTGACGCGCCAATTTGTGCGTCTGGCTTGGCGCGCAAAATGAGCTATGGTCGGCGCACGACAGGCATCCTTAGGGGGAGCAATGGGCTCGACAGTCCTTCTTATCATCCTGATCGGCGTCTTCCTCGCCGTTCTCCCGGTGTGGCCCTATAGCCGCGCCTGGGGACCGTTCCCATCGGGCCTTGTCGGATTGATCATCGTCCTCATGCTCGCACTGTTGTTCTTCAACTTGCTCTAGCTGCCGGCCGTCTAGGCGCCAGCTTGCGGCTCGTCCTTGAGCTTGGCGCGCCGCTCGAAGAACAGCGCCTGCGAGACAATCGCCTTCACCGTGTCGGGCTGGTAGGGCTTGGTGATCAGGAATGCCGGCTCCGGCCGCTCGCCGGTGAGGAGCCGGTCAGGATAAGCGGTAATGAAGATCACCGGCACTTCGAACGAGCCAAGCATCTCGTTTACGGCATCGAGGCCCGAGCTCCCGTCGGCGAGCTGAATGTCCGCCAGCACCAGCCCCGGCTTTTCCTTCGACACGGCATCGACCGCCTCGCTATGGGTGCGCGCCACGCCCGTGACGCGATGCCCGAGCCCCTCCACGATGCTTTCCAAATCCATGGCGATCATCGGCTCGTCCTCGATGACCAGCACGTCCGTTGCGACTTGGGCGGCGATCTCGCGGCCCGCGTCGTCGATCAACGCCTCGACATTGCTCGCGCTGGTGTTGAGGACGACAGCCGCGTCCTCCGGCGCGAAGCCTTCGACGGAGCACAGCAGAAAAGCTTGTCTTGGAAGCGGCGTGATCTGCTCGAGCTTGCGGTCGACGCTGGTCGTGCCGCCTTCGGCGATGTCCGTTTTCAGATTGATGCCGACCGAATTCCAAAGACCGAGGAACGTCCGGTAGAGGGCCACGCGCGGATCGAGGTTCTTGTCGAACAGTGATGGATCCTCGACCAGGACTTGTAAGGTCGCGGCCACGTAAGCATCACCGGCCTTTTGCGTTCCGGCGAGCGCGCGGGCGAAACGGCGCAGAAAGGGAAGATGCGGAGCGATCGTTTGCGACAGCGTCATGGATTTTCTTGTCTTCTCCTTGGGCACCACCAAGGGTGCACACTTATTCGCATGAACCGGGCCGGAGGGTGACAGATTCAGCCGGTGCGTCCAGCGAAGAATGCAAGCTGCACGCCCACTCCCCTCCCCGATCCTGGAACCATCTGAACCTTAGCGTGTTTTTTGGGTCAGAAGCGCGGCAGAATCCGCTAGACTGCCAGTCCTGGCAGCAGAGCGGAGAAAGACCCGCCGTGGACCGTAGTGACAAGAAGAAGGCCCAAAGGCGCATGACGGTAGATACTACCAAGCGTGTGGAGCGGCACGACGGCCCCGATGCTGCCGAGAGTCCGCCGGGAGAAGGCATGTCCCCGGACCTCCAAGCCCATATCGGTCGTCAGGTGCGCGCGATGTTCGACGAAGTCGCCGAAGAGCCCATTCCAGATCATCTTTTGCGCTTGCTTCAGGACCTCGACCGAGGCGGGGAGAAATAATTGCCACGTAATGCTTCCCCGGGCCTGAGGGACGACCTCGTGGCCCAAATCGGTAGCCTGCGGGCTTTCGCCGTATCGCTGTGCGGCGATCGGGAGCGCGCGGACGATCTCGTTCAGGAAACGCTGTGCAAGGCATGGAAGCATCTGGACTCCTTCAAGGAAGGGACGAACCTGAAGGCTTGGCTGTTCACGATCCTGCGCAACACGTTTTTCTCCGAACGCCGCAAACGCAAACGCGAGGTGGAGGACGCCGACGGCAACCTCGCCGCGCGCCTGTCCTCGCTCCCTGAGCAGCACGGGCACATGGACATGAAGGATTTCCAGGAAGCGCTCTCCAAGCTTCCCGACGACCAGCGCGAGGCGCTCATTCTCGTCGGCGCGGCGGGTTTTTCCTACGAAGAGGCCGCGGAGATTTCCGGCTGCGCCGTCGGCACGATCAAGAGCCGGGTCAACCGGGCGCGCAACCGCCTCGCCGAGTCCCTTGAACTTGGCGAGGAGGACGAGGCTCCCTCGGCGATGACCAAAACGGCCTGACCCCCCTTCCCCGCTCAGAGCAAGAACCAGATAAAGACGCTCAACGTCACGAGCGAGCCGAACGTGCTGATCAACAGCGCGGAGGCGGTCTCCGGAATGGCCACGCGATATTGAACGGCGAGCATGACGACTAGCGTGACAGCCGGCAGCGCGGTGGTCACGACGGTCTGTCCGAGGATCGGGTCGCTGTAGCCGAGCCACATCATGCCCGCAAACACGAGCGCCGGCTGCACGACGTTCTTGATCAAGACGAGCACGCCTACCGGCATGGTGAATGTTATCTTGTAGCCGGCCAGAATGATTCCCGAGGTGAATAGCGCGACGCCCGCGGCGGCATGTCCGAGCAGCATGAGGGAGTCGTTGAAGACCTTCGGCACTTCGACATCGATCGCGACCAGCGCGAACCCCAGAAGCGGCAACCACACAACAGGTTGCTTCAGGGCGCTAAAGATCTTCTCCCCGATGCCCGCTTCAGGTGCCGCCGCCGCGGCCTTGCCCGAACCTGGCTTCGCGGCGGGTGCCGTGGCGTCGTTCAGGGTCAGCAATATGAGCGTCATGGGAACGAGCACCACGACGATGATGATGCTGCCGACCGCAATGGGAATGTCGCCTTTGTCGCCATAGAGATATCCCAGCACGGGCGTGCCGACGAACGCGGTGCTCGGCGCCGCGGCAGTCAAGGCACGCAGCGCGCTCAAACCGGGCGGGTGCCGGAAGACAAAGATCGCGAGCAAGAGAACGAGAAGGTACATGCCGACGATCGCGCCGCCGAGAAACGCGACCAGTGGCAGGTCGGCCAGGAGCTCTTCGCGGCCAGCACTGACCACGCCGATAAACAGCGACAGCGGCAGCGCGTAGCACATCACCATGCGGCTGAGCGTCGGGACTTCTTTCTGCGAGAAGTCGTGATGGCGGGCCGCGAAATAACCCAGCAGAATGGTGATGACGGCCGGGGCCAGCGCTCCTAGAATCTTTTCGAACATTTCGATCTTTCTCGCCAGCGCAGGCGGGACCCGAGGGGACCGTTTGAGAGACTCGCCAAGATACAGAATGACGAGGAGCCTGACGCCACCATGAAGACGCTTTCCACCGCCGATATCGAGCAGGCCAAGCTCGACCCCACCTCGGTTTTTGCAAGACCTGCGGATGTGCTGGCCACGGATTTGTCGCAGGAGCTCAAGACGACGATCTTGCAACGCTGGGAGGAGGATGCGGACGAAAGGATGCAGGCGACGGACGAAGGCATGCCGCCCGCTGACATCCCCAACGGCCCCGCCGAAGTGCTGTGCGCCGTACAGGCGGCTCTTCGGACGCTGAAAAGCGCGTAGGGGCCCTGCCTTGCACGTCCGGCCTTGAGGACGGCGCCTTTTGGCGTTTTTCGTCGCTGCGCCCTTGATGTCAGGGGCGGGAAGACAAATCTCTAGGGTGCCGAGCCGAACATGACGGGATCACCCATGGACTTTCACAACCGCAGTCTCATTAGCCGTATTGGCATCGCGCTTTTCGCCGCCGCCTTCTTATTCGGGACCGGCCCGGCCGCCGCCTCGCCTGAGGAGACGCCGCCGGAGACGAAGGCCCTTCACGAGGGGCTGGAACGCCTCGCCGAGGCGTTCCAGGCGCATAGTGATCGCGCGATTCGCGCCGCGACCCAGGCGGCCCAGCGCGCCATCGAGGACAACCGGGACACGATTTCGGACCTGGATTCCCAATGGGACTCGCAGCTTGAGACTTTCCGCGCGTTGTTAAAAGACCAGAAAGCCAATCTCGACATCATGAGCGAGGATGCGGCGGCCAAGTTGGATACCTGGACGCAAGCCGCCAAGGAGCAATGGGACGAAATGCACCAATCGGCGCTTGAGGCCCTGGACCTGTTTCAGGAGTGGCTTGACCAGAAGTCGGCCTCCCAAGAGCCGATCCCTGTCTAGCGACCCCCTGTTAGAGAAGAGAGACCAAAATGACCAACGAAACCTCCCAGAACGAAAAAGCTCAGAAAGAATGGGCCGACCTGCAGCGCGACCTCGATACGCTTGGGGAGCAGCTGGAGAGCCTACGTGACCACAGCACCGCTCTCGGTGGCACCTTGGTGGCCGATTTGGAAGCGCGCTTCCAGGAGGTGCGCAATCGCGCCCTCGGCTTCCACAATGCGGCGGAGTCGCAAGTCGATGAGCTGCGTAAGGCCGCTCTGGAGCAAGCCGCGCAGACCCAGACCACGCTGACCGAGACCGGCATGAAGTCGGCCGAGATGGCCAAGGACACCGCCCGCCAGGTGTGGGAGCGGTCCCAGCCGTTCCGCATGGGCGCGCAGGAAGTCGGCCAAGGCCTGGCGCGGGCCTGGACGGAGATCGCCGCCTCTTTCGGCAAGGCAGCCGAGAAGGTTCAAACCGAGCGGGCGAAGTCGGCGACCGGCGAGGAAAGCCAGAAGCCAAGCTAAGAGTTTTCACAGAAGCGCAAGCCTAGACAGTGCCCGGGTCCGAAAGGCCCGGGCATTTTCGCGTTTGGCCTAACCGACTTTTGCGGGTTCGGGCGTGTCGGCACCTGCGGGTTGCATCAACTCGGCGCGCACCAGACCGCGCACGGAATTGCCGAGATAGACGCGTTCGGCGCCGGCGAGATCGGCCGGGGTGAGCGCCGCTTCGCTGGCCGCGGCGCGCGGCAGGTCGAGTAGTTCTTCGCGCAAAGTTCCGGGCAGAAGCCCGCAGGCCAGCGCCGGGGTGAACAGGCGTCCATCCTGCTCGACGAACAGCGTGGTGCGCGTGCCTTCGGTCAGTTCGCCACGCGTGTTGAGGAACACCACCTCGTCGCATCCGGTGAGCGCCTTCCGCCGTTCCATCTCCTCGTCGTAGAACTGCCGGCGCGTGGTCTTGTGATAGAAGAACGGGTCCTTCTCATCGACGCGTTTGTCGGAGATCACGAAGCGCCAGACCGTGTCCTTGGTCGGCAGCTCGATCTCACGCGACGTCACGGTAACAGTGCCGTCTTCGGCGAGCAGCAGACGCACCAGCGCGACGGGACCCGTGATGCGATCTCCTTCGGCATTGAGCGCGGCAAGCACGGCCTCCCTGGACATGGGATAGCCGAAATGCTGCGCCGAGGCCCGCAGCCGGTCGAGATGCCGCTCCAGGAGGTGGTAGCCCCTGTCCTTCTGATAACGCAGCGTCTCGATCAGCTCGAAGGGCGCATCGGCCGTCGTTAAGAAGTGCGCCTTCAACAGGCACTCCTCATATTCGGATTCTTCCTTGGAGTCGGCAACGATGCCGCCGCCAATCCCCATCTCGCCGCCGTCTTCGCCCAGCACCACGGTGCGGATCGCGACGTTGAACCGGCAATCGCCGGACGGCTCCACATGACCGACCGCGCCCGTATAGACGCCGCGGGGACCGCCCTCGACCTCGCGGATAATCTCCGTGGCCCGCACTTTCGGTGCGCCGGTGACCGAGCCGCACGGAAACAGCGCGCGGAGCATGTCCGAAAGCCCCATGTCGGAGCGCAGCTCCGAGGTAATCGTCGAAGTCATCTGGTGCACGGAGCGATAGGTCTCGACGGTGAACAGGTCGGTGACCTCGACGGAGCCGATGCGCGAGACCCGGCCGAGATCGTTGCGCAAGAGATCCACGATCATCAGGTTCTCGGCCCGCTGCTTCTCGTCCATGGCCAGCCAAGTCTTGAGGCGGGCGTCCTCACGCGGCGTGCGGCCGCGCGGCGCCGTGCCCTTCATGGGCCGCGTCGACATGTGCTGGCCTTCGCGCGCAAAGAACAGCTCCGGCGACAGCGACAAGACCTGAAACTCGGGTGTAGCGATCAGCGCGCTATAGGCGACGCGCTGCTTGCGGCGGAGTGCGACGTAGAGCGCGGTCGCGCCGCCTTCGACGTCGAAGAAGAACTTCTGGGTGAGATTGATCTGGTAGACATCGCCCGCCACGATGAAGTCCTTCACCGCCTTGAACGCTTCGCCGTACTGCTCGCGCGTCCACGACAGGCGCAAGTTTGAGATCTCGGCACTTTCGCCGCCGCCATTCGCCTGAAGCCAGGCGTGGGTCTCACCGTCGGTGAGGATTTGCGGTGCCTTGAACAGCCCAATCCACAGAAGCGGCGTTCGCCGCCCCTCCGGCATCAATTCGCACAGCTTTGGCTCCAGGCAATAGCCCAGCTCGTAGGCGAAATAGCCGGCGGCGTGCAGACCGCGCGCGATCCCATCCGAAACGGCTTTTAGCGCGTCCTCGACCTCGCCGGGCTCGGAGACCGAAATCACCTCTTCGGGCGCCGTAAACAGCAGGCCGCGCCCGCCGGGCGTCAGGCTGTCGTCAAGAAGCACATATGGCAGAGCAGTCATCGCGGAGCGCCGATCAGAAAGCGAAACCAAGCATAACGGATATGGGCGGGTGAAGCGTCAACATCGAGGCCGCATGAGACGCGGCTCTTTGGCCCTCAGGCGAGGATGAGCATCTCGCCTTTGCCGAGCACAGCCATGTCGCCCATGAGGCGCCGCGCGCGGGCGCCCAGGCGAATGCGCACGTCTTGCTCGCGCAGCCATTTCTCCAAGATACGAAGATAGTCGAACTCCATGACGCCGCTGTCGACATAGGTGGGCAGGAGATTGCGCGGCTTCTCGGTGAAGATGAGGCTGCCGCGCCGGTTGCCGTAGCCCGCATAACGGCCCGCGCCGCCTTTCAGAACCAGCGTACCGGCGATCATGCGCCCCCCGGCATAGTCGCCCGCCTTGCCGCCGACAACGATGAGCCCGCGGCGCAGGCGCTCGCCCAAAAGATCGCCGGCGTTACGGCCGACAGAGATAAAGCCGCCCTTCATGCCCATGGTCGAGCCAAAGGCAACACCGCCGGCCTGGTCGCCAACGTCGCGGCGCACTCTGATCTCGCCGCCCGCCATGCTGGCGCCGGTCAGCACGCCCGCACTGCCGTCAACCGCGATTGTGCCACGCTTCATCTGCGCGCCGAGCAGCATCCCGGCATCGCCCTCGACCGTGACGTCGCCGCCGTTGAGCTTCGCGCCGATATTATCGCAACGGTCGTCGGTGCCGACGAAGCGCAGGTGCTCGGGATCGTTGCCCTTCACCTTGAAGACGTCGCCCACGGTGAGCTTCTCGCGCGTCGTATTGATCGGCAGCGCTTCGATCTTCTTGCGAGCCAGCTTGGCAAGCCGCTCCGGCACCAGCGGCGACAGATCGAGACGCTGATCGACTATCCACCTCATATCGAAGACAAGCGCGCTCACCCGACGATCTCCTTCAGATGGAAGTGATGAGGGCCGAGATTGCCGCCATAGTTGCCTGCCGTGATGTGCGTGATACCTTCGCGCGCGCCGCCCTTGGCGATGGCGTGAATGCCGGCATGCATCGCCTTGTGAATGGCGTCCGCCGTGAGCCCATCAATGACGATCTCGAGCACGGCCTCGGTCGTGGGCGGCAATTCGGAATCGGCGTGATGTTTCAGGCCCGGGCTATAGGCGTGATTGGTGGACGCGATCTGCCCCTTGTACTGCGAGCCGACCTTGGAACCGGAGCGCACGATGCCGCCAGGGAACGGCGTGATGACATCGGGCATTTCCGCCATGGCTTTTACGGCGCGCGTCGACGCCGCCAAAACAGCGTCGTGCGTTTTGCCGAGTATGAGCAGATTGCCGCCGCCGACGGCTTTCTTCGTGAGGCCGGTCTTGTCCTCGCAAACGAATTCGCCGCCCATCACGGGAATGCGCCAAAAGCGCCGCCCGCCGACCACCTTGGATACCTGCCAGCCATCGCCGAAGAAGCGCAAGGATGCGCCAAGCTTCAACGTCTTCTCGCCTTCGAGCCCCGCGAAGCAGGCGGAGCCCGGGCTCGTCAGCACGCATTGTCCGACGCGATTGCGCAGTTGCGTCTGAAGCTTGCCGGCGTCCATGGTGAAGAGCAGGACAGAAACGCCGGGCCGTCCATCGGGCGTTTCTTTGCGGGGCACCGTGCGCTCGATGCCGCCTTCGGCGCCGCAAGCGATCACCGACGTGGCGAAGCCGGTCATGGTGCGCGCGGAAATCATCGCCCACTCGGCCGTGGGCGCCGTGATGATGACCCGCGTGCCGACCATGGGAAAGGCCTCGGCAAAGGTCTCAACGATATTGATGCCTTTGACTTTCAGCTCTGGCATGTCAGCTCGAACACGGAATCGTCGCGAACCTGTCGGGACGATGGATTGCATTGGACACGCCGAACCAGGACGGGTCGGCGTCGTAGTAACGGTCGTAGAACGCGGCCACGCGCTTTTCGATCTGCCGGTCAAAGCCGGGGTCGACGTGATAGCAGCGGCCCCAGGTGACGCGCACCACGTTGCCTTTGCGAACCACGAGATTGCCGGACTTGAACACGAGATCGGCGGCGGAGAACATCTTCGTCTTGTTCTTGCGCTCGGTGTAAACGGCGACATCGGCGACCGCGCCCACACCCAAATGACCGCGGTCCGCCAAGCCCATAAGCTTGGCTGGCGCGGCGCGGGTGATGATCGCCAGCTCCGACAAGGTCAGCTCGCGCGAGATGCCCGCAAGGTTCGACACCTGACGGGACGCTTCCGGCAGACCGTCGAGCCAGCGGGCGCGCTCGTCCTTGTCCATCAGCAGATGGAAGATCTCCGGATAGCGCACGAAGAGCGCGCCGTTCGGATGGTCCGTGGAGAACAGCACCCGCCACGGATCCTCGGCCAAGAGGAAGATCTCCAACCCGATGGCCCATTGCAGCGCGTTGACGAAACTCTTGGGCTTGTAGTTGTACGGCACGACGCCCGTGCCGTTGCCCTCGCCTTGGTTGAGCCCCCACTTCTTCGGGCTGGCCGCACGGCGTCCGTCGAACTGGCGTAAGATATCGCCGGAGATGGTGACGGTCTGGCCGAACATCACCTGGCCGACATCGACGGTTGCGTTCTTGTGCTTGTTGACCGCCTCCATGAGCGTCGCGGCGCCCGACGAGAAGCCTTTGTCGCCTTCGTTGCCGTAACCGTAGAACTGGATATGCGCGAAGTGGATGGGGCGCCCTTGGGTCGCTTCCAACGTCGCGACCGCAGTCTCCACATTACCGGCGATACCGAGATTGTTGCAGTGGACATGCGGCGGATGCGGCACGCCGAGATCTTCGACGGCGCCTTGCATCGCTTCGACAATGCCGCGCGACGTGACGCCGTAATCCGGCACCTCTTCATCGAGATCGAAGGTGCGCGCGTTAAACTTGAAGGCTTCGGAACCGCCCGCGTTGATGACCTTCAGCCCGATCGCCTTGGAGTGGGCAAGCGTCCACGAGACATAGTCCTTCAACTCGTCACTCTTGACGTCGCCTTTGCGCAGGAGATTGAGCGTATAGTCATCATTGCCGAGGATGACGAGACCGGCCACGTCGATGATCGGAATCGCGGCGAGCTCGGCTTGCGCCTCGATGGCGTGGGTCGGGATCATCGCCGGCTCGATCACCGTGGTGTACCCCATCTCCGCATAACGGACGCCGGTGGCGTAAGAACCCCAGGCGGCGGGTGACGGCAGGATCGGCTGTCCGCCCTCGGCTGCAAGCAGCGGCAGCTCCGGCATCAATTGGCGCCCGAGCGTCACGTTGGTGCCCGCAATGTGCGAATGCACGTCGACCGCGCCCGCCATGACGATCTTGCCGCTGACGTCGTGCACCTCGTCGGGCTTGCGCACGTCCGCATTGTCGACGATGCGGCCGTTCTCGATGAACAGATCGCCAACTGCGTCGCGATTGTGCGCAGGATCGATGATGCGGCCGCCTTTGAGCTGAATGAGCATTACGCGGCCCTCGTCTTGCCGATGAGTTTGGAGATGCGGGTTAGCACCTCCGCCACGGTCGGCTTGTTCTTGTTTGCGCGCTTCGCCTTGACCACGCCAATGCCGGCAATCGGCGGCAGAAACAGCGCCGCGTCATGGTCCGCGCCTGCGGCACCAACCTCGATAACAACGTCGTCGCGTCCGGCCCCTCTGACAGGTTTTGACGACACGATGACGGCGGGAATGCCGCGGAATGCGCCCTTGGGTCGTCCGGCGGTTTCTCCGTCCAGTGCGTCGATCCACACCAGCGCGTCGGCCTCGTCACTCGCGAGCAGACGGTCGGTGTCATACGCCCACATATTGTTCTCCGGCACTTTGCGCGCAAAGCTCGTGCGCACCGGCAGCGCGCAAGTCCACGTGGCGCACAGATTGACGCCGTCGCCGTTGCCGGGCGCGGCGAGCGACATGGTCGCGGCGCGTGTCGTTTTCACCAAGTGCCGCACCATCTCCAGCACGGTGTGCATCACCGGCTCTTCCAGTTCGGCTGGGTCGTAGACGAAGACAGCGAAGGCGGACTCGCGCAAGCGCTTGCCCGCCGCGTCGAGCTTCTTGCGCTGCGCCTTGTCGCGCATCTCGAACAGCCCCTCGCGCGTCGCCGCGGCGAGCAACGCCACGAGCTCCGGCACGGATGTCTTGCCGTTGATCGAGGTCAGAGGCACGCCCTTCGGCGCCGTTGCCTTGCCGGCGCCGAGCAGCACGGCCTCGCGATTATTCTTGCCGGGGCGCGGCAGGCCGGGCTTTCCCGGAAACAGTTTGCTCAAGAGATCGGGATCGCGCTGAAGCGGGTTCTTGCCAATGATGACGATCGTGTCGGCGCGATTCCGCACTTCGCCGAAGCTGGCAGGCGTCGCGCCGGTCTCGCGCATCACGCGCGCGGCGCAGGCAAGCCCCTCGCCCGCCGCATGATCCACCACGCCGCCAAGCTTCTCGGCGAGCGCGAGCGCGGCGGAGGCACCATCGATATCGGTGAAGAGGCCGCCAATGACGGGAAGACGAGCGCGCGCAAGCAGCGCTGCGGCACGTTCGAGCGTGCTATCCAACTCGTCCTCCTCGCGAAACTTCCCCCGCGCACAAATACCGAGGTGACCGGAGACGCGCAAGCGCGGCAATGCGCCTCTCCATAACTAATCCGCCTACAGTTTTGCTAGGCGCTAGTCTTTCGGCTTGTCGTATTTCATATACGAGAAGCGCATGTCGTCGGCGGGCGTGCCTTCCAGCGCACCGGCTTCGAGCGCGGGCTGCCAATGCACCACGTCCTCGATCTTCTTGGCGAGCTCGAAATCCTTGTCGGTGATGCCCTTGGCCGCGTGATTCATCAGCCGCACCTCGACCCAGGCGTAAGACGCGGTGATGTCGGGATGGTGCCAGGCGGCTTCGGACAGATGGCCGACGGTGTTGACGACCATCAGCGTGCCCTTCCAGCTATTCGTCTTGTACTTGCGCCGGATCCAGCCATCCTCGAGGTACCAGTGCGGCAGCTCCTTCTTGAGCCGCGCCTCGACCTCGGCATCGTTGTATGTGTGCTCTTTCATTGCCATCGCTGCCGTCTTTTGAAACAGTGAGCGGCCAATTCCGCTATCGCTTTTCAGAGCATATCGGGGGGCTTCGCACCGATCAATGGAGGCCCTTCGCGTCTGTCATGTCAGACCTGGAACGCAACAAAAAGACCGTCGTCGCCTTCTACGACATGGCCTTCAACCAATCGCGTCCGCGCGAGGCAATGGACCTCTATGCAAGCGCCGAGTACATCCAGCACAATCCGGGCGTGAAGGACGGCAAGGACGGCTTCATCGCGTATTTCGAAGAGATGGCCCGCCGCTATCCGGGAAAACGTGTGCATTTCAAGCGCGCCCTCGCCGACGGCAATTTCGTCGTGCTTCACTGTTTTCAGGAATGGCCCGGCGACGATGATTGGGTCGGCATCGACATTTTTCGGTTGGACGATGCCGGAAAGGTTGTAGAGCACTGGGACGTGCTGCAGGTGGCGCCTGAGACTTCGGCGAACGACAACGGCATGTTCTGACCTCATCACCGCGAACCGACTTGCCCGAAAACACATCCACCCATAAGCCCTCCTCCGTCACGGTCACCACGACGGCGCGGCTGCATTTCGGCTTCCTGGATCCGAGCGGGCGCAGCGACCAGCCGTTCGGCAGTTTCGGCCTGTCGCTGGACCAGCCGCTAACACGGCTCACGCTAGAGCCCGCGGAAACGCCTTCTGTGAGCGGCCCGGAAGGGGCTCGCGCCGGCCGCTATCTGATGACCGTCGCGGAGGCTTGCGGGATCGCCCGCACCTACCGGCTTGAGGTCACCGAAGCCATTCCACCGCATGCAGGGCTCGGCTCGGGTACCCAGCTCGCTCTTGCTGTCGGCGCCGCCTTCGCCGCAGCAGAAGGGCTCGACCTGAAACCACTGGAGATCGCAGGGATTCTTGGGCGCGGCGCCCGCTCAGGCATCGGCATGGCCACGTTCGAAGTGGGCGGCGCGGTGCTGGACGCGGGCCCCCGCGACGGCGCGCTTCCACAACTTCTAGCGCGCGTCCCCTTCCCCGAGGCCTGGCGCGCGCTCCTGATCTTCGATCCCGCCACCAAAGGGCTCGACGGCGCCAGCGAAGTGGCGGCGTTCGAGGCGCTGCCGGCCTTCCCGGACGCGCAAGCGGCGGATTTGCGCGCGCGGATCGCCGAGACGGCGCTGCCGGCCCTCCAGAACGAGGATTTCGAGAGTTTCTGCGCGCAAGTCGGCTACCTCCAGGACCGCATGGGCGCCTATTTCGGACCGCTTCAGGGAGGCGCCTATACGAGCCCCTGTGTCGGCGCCGTGCTCCGGGGTTTGCGAGCGGACGGGGTGATAGGGCTCGGCCAGAGCAGTTGGGGTCCGACCGGATTTGCCTTCGCCCCTGACGAGGAGACCGGCCAACGGCTCCTGGCGGCGGCCAAAGCCCATGCGGAGGCCCATGCGCCGCAAGGCGATCTGCGCTTCACACTGGCGCGCGGGCGCAATAGCGGCGCCGACATCACCGTGGAATAGCCCACGAAAATCGCCAAGGCGCGGCGAAGAGGTGCTTTGCCCCCGCGCGCGGTGTGCTAAAGCGAAGCCCCCGGCATTCGGACCGCAGCAAGACGACAGGAGATCGAAAGCGAATGGCCCCGCCACGCATTTTGCACATGATGACGCCGCTCAAGCATATGAGCCCGTTCGACGTGAACATGGCGCTCGATGCCGGATACGACGACGCCATCACCTACACCAATGTGACCATCGATGACGTCTACGGCCTCATTCAGGACGCGATCTTCTCGCGCAGCCCTGAGGGCATCAAACGGCAAGGCGCGTTTATCGGCGGCAAGCGCGCCATCGAGGCGCTGGACATGATGGACCGCGCCAAGAAGGCCATGGTTCCGCCCTTCGAGATCTCCGTCTTCGCCGACCCGGCCGGCTCCTTCACCACCGCAGCGGCCATGGTGGCCTGCGCCAAGAAGGCGTTGCAGGAGAAGTTCGACACGGACCTCGAAGGCAAGCGCGTGGTCGTGTTCGGCGGTACGGGCGTGGTGGCCTTCGCCTCCGCCGTTATCGCCTCCACCGGCGGCGCCAAGTCCGTCCTAGTCGGCTATGACGGACCGGAGCGCGTGCGCCGGCTGACCATGGAAGCCAACGACCGGTTCGAGGCCAATCTCGGCTATGCCGACGGCACCACCGAGGAGCAGAAATCCGAGCTTGCGGAGAGCGCCGATGTCATTTTCTCCGCAGGGCCCGCAGGCCGGCAGATCCTCAGCCTGGCGCAAATCAAACCGGCCAAGGAC
>NZ_JBFFQD010000046.1:0-16008 GCF_041573655.1 Methyloceanibacter sp. | reverse complement strand
GTCCTTGGGCGTGGCGGAAAAGGTTTTCATGGCTCGCATCACTTCGGGTGGTCGAAAGATCGGCGCTTCTAACGGCTGGGCGGGATGTGGTCAAGCGAATTGGGTTTTCGGTGCATAATCAGTGCGCTAAGTGTGTGGTATTGCGCTACCGCTAGCAACACTGCTGATTTCGCGTGCCTTTTTAGGCGTTTCCTGTAAGGCGTTTGGCAGCGCGCGAAAAGCCTTTTGGACGGTGAAATGGTCGAGCACGACATCCTGCTCCAGGAAGCCCAAGGCCCGGTCCTTGTCCTGACCCTGAACCGGCCGGGAGCGCGCAATTGCCTCTCCATGGATCTGATGACGGCGCTGCACCGCGCCATAGACGGCGCCGGCGCGGCGGACGCGGTCCGCGCCGTGGTGATTGCGGGGCACGGCCCCGCCTTTTCTTCGGGCCACGACCTGAAGGAGCTCACCGCCCATCGCGACGACCCGGACAAGGGCGGCAGTTTTTATGCGGACACCATGCGCGTCTGTTCCGACATGATGCTCGCCATCGTGCGTTGTCCGAAACCCGTCATTGCCGCGGTGAACGGCATTGCCACGGCGGCAGGCTGTCAGCTCGTCGCCACATGCGATCTTGCCGTGGCCGCGGACGATGCGCGCTTCGCCACGCCCGGCGTCAATATCGGGCTCTTTTGTTCAACGCCCATGGTGGCACTCAGCCGTAATGTCTCGCGCAAAGCCGCCATGGAGATGTTGCTTTTTGGCGACATGGTCGAGGCGGAGGACGCAAAGACGCTTGGACTCATCAATCGCGTGGTGCCGGCGGATCAGGTCGTGAATGAAGCGATCGCGTTCGGCCGGAAGATTGCAGAGAAGCCCGCGCGTACGGTGAAGACCGGCAAGGAGGCATTCTACACACAAGCCGAGATGACGCTGGAAGAGGCTTACCGTTATACGGCCGACGTCATGGTGGCGAACATGCTCGGTGCGGAGTCACAAGAAGGCATCGGCGCCTTCCTCGACAAGCGGACACCCAATTGGCCGCGCTAAAGGCCCATCTTCGTAACTGGCCGACAGCGCGATATAGATTGCTATAGTGTTCGTCAAACACCGGTGAGAGGGAGACCGAAGATGTCAGAAGAGCGTACGCCCGGGTTCAACACGCTTGCCATTCATGCCGGGGCTCAGCCGGATCCAACAACAGGCGCGCGCGTCACACCGATCTATCAGACGACATCTTTCGTGTTCGACGACGTCGACCACGCCGCCGCACTGTTCAACCTCGAGCAGTTCGGCAACATCTATACCCGCATCATGAACCCGACCCAGGCCGCGCTCGAAGAGCGCATGGCAGCGCTGGAAGGTGGTACGGCGGCCCTTGCGGTCGCGTCAGGGCATGCAGCGCAAGCGATCGTGTTTCATACGCTGATGGAGCCCGGGGATGAGTTCATCGCCGCGCGCCAGCTCTATGGCGGGTCGATCAACCAGTTCGGCGAGGCCTTCAAGAAATTCGACTGGCACGTGAAATGGGCCGACACCACGGACGCGGAGTCTTTCCGGGCGCAGGTCACGCCCAAAACCCGGGCCATCTTCGTTGAGTCTATCGCCAATCCCGGCGGCGTCATCACCGACCTGGAGGCAATCTCCGCGGTCGCCAAGGAGGCGGGTGTGCCGCTGATCGTCGACAACACGCTGGCGTCGCCTTACCTCACGCGCGCGAAGGATCACGGCGCCGACATCATCGTGCATTCGCTGACCAAGTTTCTCGGCGGTCACGGCAACTCGATCGGCGGGGTGATTGTTGATTGCGGCACGTTCGATTGGATGGGTAGCGGGCGCTACCCGACCATTACGGCTCCCTGCCCCAGCTATCATGGCATGACACTCGGCGAGACCTTCGGCAATTTCGCCTTCGCCATCGCCGCACGCGTCCTGGGTTTGCGCGACCTTGGTCCTGCGATCGCACCGATGAACGCGTTCCTCGTTCTGACCGGTATCGAAACGCTGCCTTTACGCATGCAGCGCCATTGCGACAACGCACTCAAAGTCTCCACATGGCTGTCGGGTCACGACAAAGTGGCTTGGGTGAACTATGCGGGCCTGCCGGACAACGCCTTCCATGCGCTCGCGCAGCGCTATTGCCCGGCCGGTGCCGGCGCGGTGTTCACCTTTGGCTTGAAGGGCGGTTATGACGCTGGCATCGCACTCGTCAGCAAGGTCGAACTCTTCAGCCACCTCGCCAATATCGGCGACACGCGCAGCCTGATCATTCACCCCGCCTCGACCACGCATCGGCAATTGTCCGACGAGAACCGCGAGAGCGCCGGCGCGGGTGCCGATGTCGTGCGTCTATCGATCGGGCTTGAGAGCGTGGACGACATCATCGCCGATCTCGATCAGGCACTGGCAGCGGTCTGAGCCTCCGCGGGTTCGTGGCCCGCGAGCCAGGCATGGTAGAGCGCGGCAGCGAAGACCAGAATTGCGCCCGCCTGGTGCGCGAGGCCGAGTTCCAAAGGCACCGCGAGCAGTAGCGTCCATACGCCGAGCGTTGCTTGCAGCACAGACAGCACGGCGAGCGTGGCGGCGCTGCCGACAAGGGTTTGATGCCCACGCACGGCGAGCCATATCGCTTGCAGAACAGTCGCAACGACGACGGCATAGCCCAGCATGCGGTGATCGAACTGCACCGTCAGCGGGTTCTCAAACAGGTTGAGATACCAGGGCGAAGCCTCGCCTAAGCCGCTCGGAATGAACGCGCCGTTGAGGAGCGGCCAGGTGTTGAAGCCGAGCCCGCCGTCAATGCCGGCAACCAGCGCGCCGGAGAGGAGCTGCACAAAGATCAGCAGCAGCACGAGCCAGGCGACAATGGCCGGAGCGCCGCCCCGCGCCGCTTGCCGTTCGCTCAAGCCCAGCAGCAGCCAAAGTGTGTAGCCTAGAATCGCAACGGCCAGTCCGAAATGCGCGGCGAGCCGGTACTGGCTGACATCGACGCGGTCTACCAGCCCGCTCTTGACCATGTACCAGCCAAGTGCGCCTTGAAGACCGCCGAGCATGAAGAGCCCGATGAGCTTCGGCATCAAGGGGCGCGGAATGTAGCCCACCGCCCAAAAGCAAACGAACGGCACGAAAAACGCGAGGCCGATGAACCGGCCGAGGAAACGATGCGCCCATTCCCACCAGTAGATGCGCTTGAACGCGGAAAGGCTCATGCCCTTGTTGACTTGCGTATATTCCGGGATCTGCTTGTAGGCCTCGAAAGCCTCTTGCCAATCGCCGTCCGATAACGGCGGTATGGCGCCGACAATGGGCTGCCATTCCGTGATCGACAGGCCGGAATCGGTCAGCCGCGTGGCTCCGCCGACGAGGATCATGGCGACGATGAGAAACGCAATGCAGCCAAGCCAGAGGCGCAACGCCCGGACGTTCCCGGCGGGCATGGGTGCCGTCGAAGTCTCTGTGGCCTTGGGGCTCATGAACGCGGTGATAGCGGGCTCCGCCGCCCAACTCAATCGTGCCGCCCCTGCCCCAATGCCGCAGCGGAGGTTGCCGTGAGCGCGCATCTCCGCAAGCTCATTGGCACCGTGGTGCTGCTCGTCTTTTTGGTGCTGTATATTTGGCTCGCGGCCGCCCTCGGCTCCGGCCGCATCGTAGAGGCCCCGGCGCTTCTACAAGCCGCCTACTTTCTTGTGGCAGGGCTGTTGTGGGTGATCCCAGCAGGCCTTCTCATCCGCTGGATGCAACGTCCTGACTGATTTGGGCCCGACTGACTTTCGTCAAGCAAGACCGTATGGAGATCGCGTTGTCCTCACTGGCCGAGGGTGAGACACAAAGACAATCGCCTGGCGCGCTCCTTCTGCGTCACCAGATTAGGGACACTTGTAAAGCCGGGCTTGCCTATTTTGACCTTGGCGTGGGCAAGGCGCGGCATAAGGACGAGTGGTGCAACACCGATCAGGCGCTGTTCGACAGCTTCATCGCGTTAAAACCGCAGGGCCTCTTTGTGACGCTGCCCCGCGCTACCGTGGCGCGGCTTAAGCGGACCGTGAAATCAAACCGATATCTCTGGTCTTTGGCGCAAACTGTGCGTAAACGCCTACGCGGCAACGGGGCCTAAGGACGCCGCTAGACCGCTGCGATCCGGCCGAGCAGTCCCGACCTGCGAGACTTGCCCTTCCCATCATAGATAAAAACCGGGCATCCGAGCGACTGGAAGGTCGACAGTGCATCGCCCTCGTCAGCCACGGTGCCGCGCGCAGGTAAAACGGCGACCATCGCCGGCAACTCGAACTTCAAGGCGGGCTTCAAGGCCTCAATGGCGATGAGGTCTGCGTGCAACACCACGCAGCCATAGGCCTGAGTCAGCGCCTCAAACACACGCATGAAGGAGTCCGGCTCCGGGTCCGGTCCGCGCGTGGTGGGATTGCCGGCTGTGATGACCTGCAAGGGGCTGTCGTCGTCGACCCGGATGACATCGGCAAACTGTGCCCGGCCCGCGGCGAGATCTGTGAAACCCGGAACACGCGGCATGCCGAGTGGACCGGATACGGCGGAGCCTCCCTTGGTCAAATCGACGAGCACCACCTGTTCGTTGCGGTCGACAAGGGCTCGGGCAAGGTGGATGGCCGCATCGGTTGCATCGGCCTTCGGCGACGTGCCGGCCACGAGAAGTGCGCGCGGCAGCCCACCCGTCGCCCGTTCAAGAACCTTGTCCAACACAGTGTCGAGTGATTGGAGAACTGGACCAGCAGCCTGCCCGCCCGCTTTGCGCGTGCGCGGCATGGCGTCGAGATCGTCCGGTTCGGTGGTGGTGATGCGTTGCGTCAGATAGTGACGAAGATCGTTGGGGCTGAGTGAGGCCATGTCGTTACCTTGCGACGGCGGGTTGGACAAAGGCGCCGTCTCCTTCTTCTTGGGTCTTGCCTGCCGGAGGCGATCGAACAATGCGCTCTTGCGGCGGGCTGGTTGCGTGCGTTTAGGCTTATCGCCGGCACTTTGGACGTACTCCTTCCGCAAGCTGTCGAGCAGCCCTGTCACAGGCGCCTCATCGTCGCGCGGCACCGGTTCCGGCCGTCGTTGTGGCTCGGGCTCAAGAGCTGTTTGCGGCGTGGCCTCGACTGCCGGCTCGGGTTTCGGTTCAGGCGCCGGTTGAGCTTTGGGCTCAGGCTCGATAGCCGCTTGCGGCGTGGATGCCTGTACGGGCCGAGGCGTGGGCTCCGGCACCGGCTGAGGTGCGGCCTGAGACGTCGGTTCCTGGCCCTGTTTCTCGTTGATCTTGAGCCAGCTCGGCCGCTTGGCGGGTTTCTTCGCCTGCCACCTCGGGGGCGTGCTCGCGGTCTCGTCAGTCTTCGGCGTCGCAGACGGCGATGCGGCAATGACCATGGGGAGCTTCCGCTCGGGCGCAACGGAGGCGGCTGGCGTTGCCGTTGTTGTTCGCGCGGGTTTCCGGCGCCGCACCTCTGGAATGGACGAGCCGGCGGTAGCAGCTTGCCTGGGCTCCGGTGCATTGGCGGATGCTTTGGCAGCGGCAGAACGCTTCCGTTTCGCGCGACGAGACGGTTTGGCTTGAGGTGCCGGCACGTATTCTTGTGCTGGCGCCCCCTGAATAAGCTCACTGGCGAGCGTATATCCAACGGCAAGCAGCGCCGTTGCGGCCATGACGAGGAGCGATAGCGGGACCTTCTTGGGGAAGGACGGCAGCACGGAGGCATGCGCGCGGGACACGATGGCCGCTTGCGCCGGCACCGCGCCCATGTCGTGACGCGCGGACGCATCGCGATAGCGCGCTAGATATGATTCCAAAAGGTCGCGATTGGCCTTGGCCTCGCGCTCAAGCGCCCTGAGTCTAATCTCCGCGTCCGACTGGCCGGCCGACTTCGACTTCGCCGCATTGAGGCTCGCACGCAAGCTCGCCTCTCTTGCCGCGGCCACCTGCGCCTCATTCTCCAGGCTCTTGACTACCTTGCCCGCCTCATTGCGGATCTGGGTGCGCACGTCGGTAAGTTCGGATCTCAGCTGCTGAATACGCGGATGGGACGGCAAGAGTGTCGCTGACAACTCCGCCAGTTGACGTTGCACCTCGACCCGCTGCTCGATCAGATTGATGATGAGTTGCGACTTGAGCACTTCGGGCGTGGCGTTGATGTCGCCGTTATCGGCAAGCATCTGTTTGATCAGCTTGGCCCGGGCGCGCGCTTCAGATTCTTGCGCCTCGGACAAAATCAGCTGGCTGTTGAGCTCCGACAGTTGTTGGGCATTGAGTGTAACGTTGCCCGCGCCCGCATAGAGGCCCTTGGAGGCCTTGAACTTCTCCACCGCTTCTTCCGATTCGGTGGTTGCCTTGCGTAAGGCCTTGATCTGGTCCGCAAGCCAGGCGGTCGCGTCCTTGGTCTGCTCGATCTTCGCCGTGCGCTGCCAGCCGATATAGACGTTGGCCAATTTGTTGGCGATCTCGGCTGCAAGCTTCGGATCGCCGGAGCTGTACTCCACTGCGATCACCGACGACTTCGACAGCTGGAACACGTCGAGATTGTCGGCCAACGCGTTCGCCGCCCGCTCTTGCGCCGACTGGCGCTTGGACCCGATGCCGATCGCGTCCAACAGGCGCCTGAGAAATGTCTGGCCCGCATCGCGCTGGAATGTTGCGTTGTGGACGAGGTCGAGATCCTTGACCACTTGTAGAATCAGGTCTCGCGAGGTGAGCACCTGCACTTGGCTCTGCACCGCCTGCTCGTCCAGCGGCGTACGATAGCCGTTCCGGCCGTCTTCGCCGGTCGGCCGCGTAAAGGCCGAATCCTCGTTCTGCACCAGGATTCGCGCTTCGGAGGTGTAGAGCGGCCGCATCATCGACAGGCCGATAAAGGTGATCGCGCCAGCTAGAAGCGTTAGCCCCAGAATCCAACGCTTTGCCCGCCACAGCGCATGGCCGAGCGTGGCAAGGTCGATGTCGGCTGCCGGCAAAGTTTTAGACGTGCTCACTTGAGGCGACTCCTAACGCAAGATGGCTCATTAGGCGCAGATTGCCGTAACCAAAAGCTTAAGCGGCGCATCGCTTCGGCACGCCTGCTCAGCATTCGTTAACCATGCAAGAGTAGCTTCGGACCATGTTGGAGTTCGAAAGCGCGCCGCATGGCTAGATTTGCGACCAGACTCGGCCTGCTGTTGCTTGTCAGTCTCATTGCGGGGCTTACAGGCTGCAAGGGCGGCGCCGTGCCGGGGTTAACGACGCCGGACTTCGCGCTGTCCACCCCTGCGCCACTGCCGGCCCCGGGCGAGGCCTATCCGGCGGGCGCAGGCCGCGCGCCTCCCGGTGTGCCTGTGATCCCCAACGAGACCTACACGCTCGATTCGGGCGACAGCGTCCGCATCATCGTCTTCGGCCAGCAGAACCTCTCCAACGTCTATAGCGTCGACGGCTCCGGCGCCGTGGCCATGCCGCTGATCGGGCCGGTCCGCGCCCGCGGGCTGACCACGTTCGAGCTCTCCTCGTAGATTGCCAAAAAGCTCGCCCGCAAATACGTCAAGGATCCGAAGGTCACCGTGGAGGTGGCCACCTACCGGCTCTTCTTCATCCTGGGTGAAGTCAACCGGCCGGGCCAATATCCTTACGTCAGCGCCATGACCGTGGAGGCCGCCGCCGCCATCGCCGAGGGCTATACCGAGCGCGCCAAGAAGCGCTACGTCCGCCTCACCAGGCGCTTCGGCGGCGTCATGTCCACCGTCATGGTCCCGACCGATTACCCCGTTCAGCCCGGCGACACTATTTACGTCCGCGAACGCTTCTTCTAAAGCTCATGGGAAAGCCTTTCCCCCTACCGGCCCTGAAGTCCCGTGAGTTCCAACTTCCGCATTCTCCATTGTCTACGTGCGCCCGTCGGAGGGCTGTTCCGTCACGTGCACGATCTGGCCCTTGGCCAAGCGGAGATGGGCGCGGAGGTCGGGATCGTCTGCGATTCCCGCACGGGCGGCGGCAGCGATCTCGATGTGGCGCTGAGCCGGCTCAAGGACAACTGTGCGCTTGGTGTCACGCGGATTCCCATGGCGCGTACCCCCGGGTTCAACGATTGGCGGGTCTACCGGAAGATCGCCAAGCTCGCACGCAAGCTCGACGTGGACGTTCTGCATGGCCACGGGGCCAAGGGGGGCGCCTATGCGCGCCTTGCCGGCCGAGGTTTACGGAAGAAAAAGGGCACCAAGGTCGTCTACACGCCACATGGCGGCGTGCTTCACTATTCGCCCTCCGCGCTGTCGGGACGGCTCTATCTCGCCCTTGAGCGCAAGCTGGGGCCGATGACCGACGGCCTCATTTTCGAGAGCGTGTATACCGGGAACCGCTACGTAGAATTAGTCGGGCCGCCGGTTTGCCCGGTCCGGGTCATCGTCAATGGCCTGCACCGGCACGAGTTCTACGAATCCCTGCTGGCAGACGATGCGGCGGACTTCGTCTTCGTTGGCGAGTTGCGCAAACTCAAAGGCGTCGACGTTTTCCTCGAAGCGTTGGCGGCACATCAGACGATCTTCCCGGGCCGCGCCATCATCGTGGGCTCCGGCCCTGACGAAAAACACTTCAAGCGCATGGCGCGTAAGCTCGGGTTGACCTCCAGGGTGATGTTCTCAGGCCCTCAGCCCGCCAGTACCGCGTTCGTGCGTGCACGCTGCGTCGTCGTGCCCAGCCGGGCGGAGTCCCTTCCCTATATCGTGCTCGAAGCGGCCGCGGCGCAGATGCCGATGATCGCATCGAATGTCGGCGGCATTCCGGAGATCGTTGGCGACGTTCCCATGCCGCTGATCCCTCCAGGGGACGTCGATGCCCTGGCGGGCCAGTTGCGAGCCTTCCTCGCCGATCCCAATCCCTTCCTCCGCCGCGCCGAGGAGCTTCAACGCCACGTCGCTCAGCAGTTCACGGTCGAGGCAATGACCCGGGACACGGTGGATTTCTATATTTCCGAGCTCGGCGCGGGCATTCACAAATTGCCCGAGCTCTCAGCGGAAACGACCTCTTAACCATAGGTCAAGCGGAGCCTTCCGCACCCTTCCGCCTTCACCCATCAAGAAGGGCTGTCATGCGATGACTAGAGGCTCGGAGCCGTCCGGCTCAGGGTCGCGTCAACGCCCGGCTTTGGACGCGGACGACCATCCTCTCGATGGTAATGGCTGCCGTGTGCGCCGTGGGCGTACTCGTCGCGGCCCAGAGCATCCCGAAGGTCGCGGAGATCGTCGGCCAGCGTGCATCCTTCGAGCAATCCTACGACGTTGGCCCGCAAGGCCGCTTCGGCGGCCAACGCAAGGCTGTCGAACTTGTGGCCACGCATCCCTTGGGGATCGGCGCGCTTGAGTTCGGACGCGTCCACCATGTCGAGGACGTGCACCAGGTCTATCTCGCCATGTATCTCAATGCGGGCTGGATTGGTGGAACGCTCTACCTATTCCTCGTCCTGGCGACGATCATGCTCGGTCTCAGACTGGTGCTGCGCGACCGGGGCGGGACCGGCATCAGTGCCGTACTCGTCGCCGCGTTTATCGGCATGGCGCTCGAAGGCGCGGTGATCGACACCGACCACTGGCGGCACTTCTACCTGGTCATGGCGATGATTTGGGGTATGGCGCTGGTGGCGCCGCGTGCCGTGCGGGACAACTGGTCCTAAGCACCTAGAGAAGTGGTCGGAGCGGGGAGATTTGAACTCCCGACCCCCGGTCCCCCAGACCGGTGCGCTAACCGGGCTGCGCTACGCTCCGACGTCTCGATAGGTGAGAGTGCTGCATATACGCCTTTGCGCCCCTGAGACAAGCAAAAGGTCTCGTGGCCAAAGGGGTCTCTAGTCTTTGGTATCGGCGTCCGCCAACAACCGATGGCAAGCCTCGAGCTCCTCGAGGAGCGCGCCGAGCGTGTCGCCGTTGGGCGCGCTGCCAGGACGATAGACCCCAGGCCCCTGTGCCGCTTCGGCGGCGATGTCGGGAATATAGGGCGCCGCGATTTCGTCATCCCCGGACATCTCGGCGAGACGCCGGTAGTCCATGACGTAGCGGGGGCCCTGCTCGCGCAGAATCTTCTGGACACCCCGGATGGTGTAGCCGTCGTTGTAGAGCAGGAAACGGATGCCGCGTAGAAGCGCCACGTCTTCGGGCCGGTAGTAACGCCGGCCACCACCGCGCTTCATGGGTTTGAGCTGAGCGAACTTGGCTTCCCAAAACCGCAAGACGTGCTTGGGGACCTCCAGCTCGTCAGCGACTTCGCTAATGGTGCGAAAGGCCTCCGGCGCCTTCTCCAACCCTTCGTCCTCCTGACGTCAAGTCCCGCGGCTACTCGGCGGCCTTCGACCGGGATAGCGCTTCGTTGATGCGCTGCTTCATGATGTTGCTCGCGCGGAAGACGAGCACCCGCCGGGGCGTAATTGGAACTTCCTGACCCGTCTTCGGGTTCCGTCCAATACGCTCGCCTTTGTCGCGAATGCCAAAAGATCCGAATGAGGACAACTTGACCGGATCGCCGCGCTCGAGGCTCGTCACGATTTCGCGCAGCACAAGCTCCACGATCTCGGCGGACTCATTCCGAGGCAAACCAACCTTCTGGAAGACGGCCTCCGCAAGGTCGGCCCGTGTTAGTGTCTTCCCGCTCATCGTCGTACGGCTCCCCCAAAGTCGCGGGATGAACCAAGATGCTAGCCGAGCGCGTGCTTGTGGGTCAATCTCAGACGCAATCAAATTCCTGATTTTGCGTCATATTCTGGCCAGGTGTGACATTCCCAGCACGTAGTCACCAGCGAATGAGCAAGGCACCCCAGGTGAATCCGCCGCCCATGGCCTCTAGGAGCACCAAATCGCCGCTCTTAATGCGCCCATCGGTGTAAGCCTCGGTTAAAGCCAGTGGAATTGAGGCCGCCGAGGTATTGGCGTGCTTATCGACTGTTATGACGACCCGCTCCGGCGCGAGCCCAAGCTTCCGCGCTGCCCCGTCCAAAATCCGCTTATTGGCTTGGTGGGGCACGAACCAGTCGATGTCGGCCGCCTCATAGCCCGCCTTGCCGAGGGTCTCGGTGATGACTTGGCTGATCTTGGTGACGGCGTGACGAAAAACTTCGGGCCCGTCCATGCGAAGATGGCCGACCGTGCCTGTCGAAGACGGACCGCCGTCTACATAGAGCTTGTCCCTGTAGCGGCCGTCTGACCGAAGACACGTCGCCAAGATTCCCCGCTCGGTGTCGACGCCATTCAGCTTCTGCGCCTCGACGACGACGGCGCCTGCGCCATCTCCAAAGAGCACGCATGTTGAGCGGTCCTCCCAATCCAAAATGCGAGAGAAGGCCTCTGCACCGATGACCAAGGCCCGATTGAACTGGCCGCTCTTCAGGTAGTTGTCCGCTGTCGACAGAGCAAAGACGAAGCCCGAACAGACCGCTTGAACGTCGAATGCTGCGCCATGCGTAATTCCGAGTTCGGCCTGGATGGTCACCGCGGACGCCGGAAATGTCTGATCGGGCGTCGAGGTCGCCAGGATGATGAGGTCGATGTCGTCAGGTTCCAGCCCGGCATCGGCGAGCGCGGCTTTCGCGGCCGCCGCGCCCATGGACGAGGTGAGTTCGCCATCGGCGACGATGTGGCGCTTGCGAATGCCGGTCCGGGCGGTGATCCACTGATCGGACGTGTCGACGAGCGCCTCCAGGTCCGCGTTGGTGACCACGCGGGCGGGCAAATACCCGCCAACTCCCTTGATGACTGACCGTATGGTACTCAATTCAGACGCTCCCAAGCCTACGCCGCACCTTCAAGCTCGAGCTTGGTGTGGAACTGGGCTACGTCGCTCCCGAGGCGCTTCACTACGCCACTCGACGCCATCTCATAGGCAAGGTCCACGGCACTGGCGAAACCCGTGGCATCGGTTCCACCGTGGCTCTTGACGGCGATGCCGTTGAGCCCAAGGAAGATGCCGCCATTCAGCTGGCGCGGATCCATCTTTTCCTTGAGTGCGCGAAAGGCGCCTTGGGCCAGGATCGCGCCGAGGCGAGCCAGGAGCGACCGCCCCATGGCGGCACGTAGGTACTCGCCGATTTGCTTAGCCGTTCCCTCGGCGGTCTTCAAGGCGATGTTGCCGGTGAAGCCGTCGGTGACGACAACATCCACGACGTCGTGACCGATATCGTCACCCTCGACGAAGCCGTGATAGCGGATAGGGAGTGGCGCCTCTCGCAGCACCTGGGCCGCTTCCTTGATCTGCTCAACCCCCTTGACCTCTTCGACGCCGATATTGAGGAGACCGACAGATGGTCTCTCCATGCCGAACAGGGCTCGGGCCATCGCCGCGCCCATCAGGGCAAACTCGACGATCTGGCGGCTATCGGCGCCAACATTCGCACCGACATCGAGCACGATGCACTCCGCCGCAACCGTCGGCCAGATCGCCGCGATAGCGGGACGGTCGATGCCTTTGACGGTCTTCAAACAGAACTTTGACATGGCCATGAGCGCGCCAGTATTGCCGGCGGACACGACCGCATCGGCCTTACCGTCGCGGACGGCCTGGATGGCGAGCCACATGCTGGACTTCCAGCGGCCGCGGCGAAGAGCCTGGCTCGGCTTGGCGTCCATGGCAATGGCGACGTCCGTGTGGACGACCTCCGACCGCTCGGCCAGCTGCGGATAGGCGGCGAGCTCGGCCACGATCTTGGCCTCGTCGCCGACCAAGATGAAGCGCATGGGCGGATGACGGACGAGCGCAATTGCGGCCGCCGGAATGACCACGCTTGGACCGTGGTCGCCGCCCATGGCGTCGAGCGCTATGGTGACTGGATCACCCATTCCTCACACCGATCTGGAAGACGCTAGGCCGCGGCGGCCGGGCCGCAGCAACCCCCGAGAACGCAACCCGAATAGACTTAAAAGCGGGGCGGTGACAACCTCATTTTGGGCTTAATCCCCCGCCCGCTGGCCTTTCTTGAGCTTCTGAAGGGCCGCGAAAGGCCCGCTTTCCGCCTCTTCCGCGGCTCCGCTGCCTTGCGACCATTGGAAGCTTGCTCCCTCTTTCTTGGGATAAGGGTCCAGAGCGGTGGCCAAACTCTCATAGACCACGGGACCGAGATCGAAGGCCCCGTCTACGATGCTCTCAGGCCAATCTAGGAGGCCCACTTGCCCAGGATCCTCGGCTTTGTGCTCCAAATCGGCCACCAAACTTTCCGGCCAGAACTCCATCTCCACGGGAATATCCACCGCCACCGGAAGCGGCTCCAGCGAGACCACACAGGTCTGCGTAAAGTCGGCTGTGAGACGTCCTGACAGGTGGATGCGGCCACCCCCGCCACGGCGCAATGTGTAGTCGAAGCGAAGCGCGCCCAAGGCGACCAATTCGAGCAGGGCCTTGATCGCCTCACGCTCGGCCGCGCTTCCCTCGATCGTTTGCGGGGCATTGTCCACGATGTCGATGACGCGGATTTCGCGCGACAGTGGCGGCGGGGCTTGCTCGTCTTCGGCGATGGGGTCGGTCATGCTGTTTTCGCGCCTTCTGTCAGCCTCAGATCCTCGGAAAGCTGACCTTGCCGGCGCAGATGCCGCCAATAGGTTTGTCGTCCAAATGCTGGACAACCCTTAGAACATAGGGCGTCAGCGCCGCGCTTGCAGCCTTCGAGGGCTCACCCTCACCCGGCAGCGTCGCCTCAATGGCGCTTTGCAGAGCGCCCGCGCCCTCGCTCAAGGCGCTCTCGAAGCTTTCGAGCTGGCCGGCGCCGGAGGCCATCAGCTTTCTCATCTTCTTCGGCACCGCCATGTCCCCGACCCCGAGCTCCCGCAGCACGGTCTCCATGTCGGCCGAGAAGCGGTCGGCCACATCCTGGGCCATGCGCGCCGCCTCAGGCGTTCCCGCCTGTTTCAGCCGGTGGAGCACCGTGAACAGATGCAGCGACAGCACCACGTACCGGCCCTCGAGGTTATCGGGGACCCCAAACCCCTGATAGAAAATAGGAAGCCGTGCCCGCGCCACAATCGCGCCATAGAGTTGGTCAGCTTGGGGTACCTTGCGATGCCACGGCAGCAAGGCGGCGAGAGGCTTCAAAGACAGGGCCATTTCGTCTAGCTATTTCACACTTCCGGCCCGCTTCGCGCGCGGGTCTGACCGAGGGGACGTCCGAATCTTGCCAAAGGTCAAGTCTGCATCTGCTTGGGCTTCCCTGCCCTTGCTCGCGGCGCTGCTCATCGGGGCGGCGCCCATTGCCGGCTGCGGCGGTCAAATCGACCGGCATGGGCACGTCTTTATCGACGTGGATCTCGACCAACTCCAGCCGGGCATGTCCAAGGACGACGTCAAGACGGCCCTCGGCTCGCCCGATACGACGAGCGCCATCGCCGGTGACGCATATTACTACATTTCGACGACCACTAAGACGGTGGCCTTCCTGAAGCCCAAAGAGATCGATCGTCAGGTCGTCGCCGTCTACTTCGACGGCACGGAGCGTGTCCGTCGCGTGTCCAACTACGGCATGAAGGACGGCATCGTCATCGACTACCACGACGACGAGACCCCTGCCCGCGGCAAGGACGTGGACTTGGTCGATCAGATTTTCGGCAATATTGCAAGCCGGGGCATTGCGAGGGAGCAGAGCAAGGGCAAGAGCGGCGGCGCGTCGGGTATTCCGGGCATCTAGCGGACAACACGCCCAGAGCAAGCAGCGCGCCTAAAGAAAGGCCCCGCTTCGTTTGGAGCGAGGCCTTTTTGTCTTCCGCAATGTCTGACGGCGTTTAGCCGCTGTGTGCCAATACGGCGAGCAGCAGCAGCGCCACGATGTTCGTGATCTTGATCATTGGGTTCACTGCGGGGCCCGCCGTATCCTTGTAAGGATCGCCGACCGTGTCGCCGGTCACCGCGGCCTTGTGCGACTCTGAGCCCTTGCCGCCGTAGTTCCCGTCCTCGATGTACTTCTTGGCGTTGTCCCAGGCACCGCCACCAGCCGTCATGGAGATGGCGACGAACAGGCCTGTCACGATGACGCCGAGCAGCATGGCGCCGAGCGCGGAGAACGCCGCGCTCTTGCCGGCGATCCAGTCAATGACGAAGAAGAACACGACCGGTGACAGAACCGGCAGCAGCGACGGAACGATCATCTCCTTGATCGCCGCCTTGGTCAGCAGATCCACGGCACGGCCATAGTCGGGGCGATCCTCGCCCTTCATGATGCCGGGCTTGTCCTTGAACTGACGGCGCACCTCCTCAACGATGGCCGAGGCCGCACGACCGACCGCCGTCATGGCGATGCCGCCGAACAGATACGGCAGCAGACCGCCGAGGAAGAGACCAACAACCACGTAAGGGTTGGACAGGCTGAAGGTCGCATCGACGCCGGTGAAATACGGGAACTTGTCCGCATTGGCCGCGAAGTATTTGAGATCCTCGGTATAGGCCGCGAACAGCACCAACGCCCCAAGGCCGGCCGAGCCAATGGCATAGCCCTTGGTCACCGCCTTGGTGGTGTTGCCCACGGCGTCCAGGGCGTCTGTGGTCTTGCGGGTGTCTTCAGGCAGACCAGCCATTTCGGCAATGCCGCCGGCATTGTCGGTGACCGGACCGAACGCATCGAGCGCCACGATCATACCGGCCAGCGCCAGCATGACGGTCACGGCGATGGCGATACCGAACAGTCCGGCAAGCCCATAGGCGACGATGATGGCACCGATGATGATCAACGCAGGAAGCGCCGTCGATTCGAGTGAGATCGCGAGGCCCTGAATGACGTTCGTCCCGTGGCCGGTGACGGACGCCTTGGCGATCGACTGCACCGGGCGGTAGTTCGTGCCCGTGTAGTACTCGGTGATAACCACGACCAGCGCGGTCACTACGAGCCCAACGACGCCACAGAAGTAGAGTGACAGGCCGGTAAAGCTCACGTCGCCGACCCTCATGACCGTGTCCATGCCGACAAGCCAGTCTGTGACGGGATAGAGCAGGATGAGAGACAAGACGCCGGTTGCGATCACGCCCTTGTACAGCGCACCCATGATCGACTTGCTCGAACCGAGACGTACGAAATAGGTGCCGATGATCGAGGTGAT
>NZ_JBFFQD010000045.1:0-16039 GCF_041573655.1 Methyloceanibacter sp. | reverse complement strand
TGGCCGAATCCATCGCCAAGTCGCTGGCCAAGAAGGCCGTGGCCATGGCGCTCGACGGCGAGGTGCGCGACCTCTACGAGCCCATCGAGAACGACGCCGAGATCCGCATCATTACGCGCGGTGACGCGGAAGCGTTGACGCTGATCCGCCATGACGCGGCGCATGTCATGGCCGAGGCCGTGCAGGAACTCTATCCGGGCACGCAAGTGACGATCGGCCCGGTGATCGACAACGGCTTCTATTACGACTTTGCGCGCGATGAGCCCTTCACGCCTGAGGATCTGCCGAAGATCGAAGCGAAGATGCACGAGATCATCAAGCGCGACTCGCCCTTCTCTTATGAAGTGATGGAGCGCGGCGCGGCCAAGAAGATGTTCGGCGACATGGGCGAGGCCTACAAGGTCGAACTGATCGACGCGATCCCTGAAGGCGACGACATCAAGATCTACTCGCAGCGGGAGTGGTTCGATCTGTGCAGCGGGCCGCACATGACGTCGACGGGCAAGGTCGGCAAGGGCTTCAAGCTGCTCAAGATCGCAGGCGCATATTGGCGCGGCGACAGCAACAACCCAATGCTTCAGCGTATCTACGGCACGGCCTGGGCGAGCGAGGACGACCTCAAGGCCTATCTCCACCAGCTCGAAGAGGCCGAGAAGCGCGACCATCGGCGTCTGGGCCGCGAGATGGATCTGTTCCACTTCCAGGAAGAGGCGCCGGGCGCGGTGTTCTGGCATCCCAAAGGCTGGGCGCTGTTCCAAGCGCTGATCGGCTATATGCGCCGCTGCCAGCAGGCTTGGGGCTATTTCGAGGTGAACTCGCCGGACATGATGGAGCGGACGCTGTGGGAGCAGTCCGGCCATTGGGAGAAGTTCGCCGAGAACATGTACATCGCCGAGACGCCCGACGACCGCGTGTTCTGCTGCAAGCCCATGAACTGTCCGGGCCATGTGCAAATCTTCAAGAACGGTCTGAAGAGCTATCGCGATCTTCCTTTGCGCATCGCTGAGTTCGGCAAGGTGCATCGCTACGAGCCGTCCGGTGCGCTGCACGGGCTTTTGCGCGTACGCCACTTCACGCAAGACGACGCGCACATCTTCTGCGCGGAAGATCAGATCACCGAGGAGTGCGTGAAGCTCAACGCGCAGATGCTTTCGATCTATCGTGACTTCGGCTTCGAGGACGTGCGCATCAAGTTCTCCGACCGGCCGGAGAAGCGCGTCGGCGACGACAAGGTGTGGGATGCGGCGGAAGCTGCATTGATGCGCGCGATGGAAGCGGCCGGGCTCGATTACGAGCTGAACCCGGGCGAGGGCGCATTCTACGGGCCGAAGCTGGAATATGTCCTACGCGACGCCATTGGCCGCGATTGGCAATGCGGCACGGTCCAGGTGGATCTCAGCATGCCGGAGCGGCTCGGCGCGTTCTATATCGGCGCGGATGGCGAGAAGGCTGTGCCGGTGATGATCCACCGCGCCATGTTCGGTTCGCTGGAGCGCTTCACGGGCATTCTCATCGAACACCATGCCGGCCACCTGCCGCTCTGGCTTGCGCCCACCCAAGCGGTGGTCGCCACCATCGTGTCGGACGCAGACGCGTATGCGGAACAGGTCTTGGCGCGGCTGAGAGGCGCGGGGCTACGCGCCGAGACGGATCTGCGCAACGAGAAGATCAACTACAAGGTGCGCGAGCATTCGGTCGCCAAGGTGCCGTTTATTTTGGTGGTCGGCAAACGCGAGGCGGAGGAAGGCACGGTGTCCGTGCGCCGGCTCGGCTCGCAAAAGCAAGAAGTGCTGAGCCTCGACGATGTGCTGAAGATGCTTGAGGCTGAGGCCGTGCCGCCGGATATGCGCGAAGGGAAAAGCGCCGCCGCTTGAGTCTTATGGCGAAGAGGGCCGGAACAGCGTGCCCGGATTGATCAGTGGGGCGTTGGGATCGGCGGGCCGGCGCGAGAAACCGTCGAAGCCCATTGCGTTGCCCGGGCCTTCGCCGGCTGCGATGCCAGTGCCGGGCTCCGGGGCGTCGGGCGGATTGAGGAGAATCTTCAACTCCTCCTCCGAGGTCGGCCCGTCCGCAATCGCCACTTCAATCTGCCTGTCTCCGCCCGGCTCGATAGAGAACTTGCGCGTATAGCTATTGCCGGCGTGGTCGGCAACCACCGCGTAGTTTCCAGCGGCAAGGATATGGGTCGGCAGCGCGCCCGCGTTCGACTTCACCGTATCGCCGGCCGAGGTGAGGATCGTCCACTTGGTATCGGCCAAAGCCTCGCCGCCCAAACTTTGGACCAGACGAAACGTAATCTTCGCGCCGGAATGCTTGAGTGTCGCCTGGGTGACCTTGCCGGGCTCGACCGTCACGTCGACGCCGACGACGGCGTTCGCATCGCCGTAAAGACTCCGAATGCGGTATACGCCCGCGTTGAGCCTGATGATGGAGCGCGGTTTAGCGTCGGCCAGGACGGCTTCGTGCTTGCCGAACTGATCCGCCTCGTCGGAAAGAATGTCGAAGCGGACGCTGCCATCGGGGCATTCCTGGCCGTTAGCCAGCACCCCCCTTAACGCCAGCGCGCCGGTATTGAGGACGAACGTCTCGTTGAGGGACTGGCCGCCGTCGACCTTCAGCTTTTTGGTGAGGTTGGAGAGCCCGTAAGCGGCGTTGACCAAATACTCTCCGGGCAGAAGCGCGGCGGTGGGCGCGGGCTCGCGGTGCGTGCTGATCAGCTCAAAGCTGCCGTCGGCGGTGCGCTTCGCACTGTAGACGCGCCAAGTAAGACCCGACCGTAGCTGCGCGCCGCCCTCGGTGACCAGGGCCTTGAAGCTGACCGGAACGGGCTGCTGCGGCTCGTTGGTTTTTGGCGGTGAGACGGACAGCGTGCGCTGCGCGCCGGATTTGAAGACAGCGGTCTCGCCGGGTTTGAGCGGAGGACCCTCGGCGGTCTTCACGGCATCGAGGGGCACGGGCGGGTTAGTGATGGAGGCCAGCACCGCATCCATTCCGTCCCGGAATGCAGCGCCGCTCGTCGCGGCGACAAACTTGCCGCCGGTCTTTTCCGCGATACAGGCGAGGGGATCGAGAGCTTCGGCTTTTTCGTTCAGCCCCACCACGTGCACCCGCAGACCCTTCGATGCCTGTTTGAGGACATCGGCGGTCTTGCAGACGTCCGCCTTACATTCGTCCTTGCCGTCCGCTACCAGGATGACGTCAAGCGGTTCGCCTGTGCTTGCAAGGCTTGCCGCGTCGCTGACGGCCGCCGCGATGGCCGCTTGCCGGCCCTTGGGCTTGAGGCCGCCGAGAAGCGTCTCGTAGCTCTCCCCGGTCAGCGTGCTGGGCTTGGCGAGCAGCTCGGTGTCCTTGCAGCTCCACGTTTTGCGATGGCCGAAGGTGATCACCCCGAAGGCGGCCCGGCCGGCCTGATTGGTGAGGGCCTGCTCGATTCCGGTGCGAGCAATGTCGAGCTTAGGCGTGTCGCCCAACTTGCCGCCCATACTCCTCCCCGACTCAAGCACGAAGAGGATGGAGGGCAACAACGCATTGCCCGCTGCGCTGGGCGCTGCGGCAGACGCGGGTGCCGCCTGGGCGGGCGCGGGCGCCGCTTGGGCAGGCGAGGGTGCCTCTTGGGCGGCCGCGAGGCCGGCACCGAGCATGCAAGCGGGCAAAGCCAAGAGCTTCAGCGCCGCGATGCGTATCCCCCGCATGGCGATTCTCTTTCGATTCAGTCGGCTGCGAAGACCGTTATACAGGCTTCGGGCAGGCATAACGCTTCGAAAGTTGGCCGCGAATGAGGCCGATTTTTGAAGCTCGGAGCGCCTATTCGACGCAAAGGACGAACATTGTTGGAACGCCCGTTTCGCGATATGCAGCATGGCATTAGCGGAACACCATGAACGCATGTCAAATCCGACCCTCGATCACCTCCTGACCCGCCGCTCGGTCTCGGCCAATGCGCTTTCCGAGCCAGGTCCGGACGAAAGCCAGCTGGCCCAGATCCTGACCGCGGCCGCACGGGTCCCGGACCACAAGAAGCTCGTGCCCTGGCGCTTCGTTCTGTTCCAGGGCCCCGCGCGAGAGGACTTCGGCCGCGTGCTCGCCGAGGCCTGCCAAGCGGAAGAGCCGGCGGCCAGCGCCATGCGCCTTCAGATGGAGGGCATGCGCTTTTTGCGGGCGCCCGTGGTCGTCGCCGTCATCTCCCGTATTGCGAAGGCCCATGTGGTCCCTGAGTGGGAGCAGATCCTGTCGGCGGGCGCAGCGTGCCAGAATCTTGTCGTGGCGTCGTCGTCAATGGGATTTGGCGCGCAGTGGATCACCGAGTGGTATGCCTATAGCGAGGCCGTACGGCAGGCGCTGGGTCTGGACGAAGCCGAGCGCGTCGCCGGCTTTGTCTATATCGGTACGCCGAAGGAGAAGCCCGACGAGCGGCCGCGGCCAGAACTCGACGACATTGTCACCGCATGGCAGGCTTGAAACGCACCGCGGCGGCCCTAGGATCACGAACCATGTTTTACGACGCGGTTGCCAATTCGCATGGCCTTCAGTGGGACCCGTTCAAGGCGCTGGTCAGTCCGCGCCCGATCGGCTGGATTTCGACGCTCGACCAAAATGGCGTCGTCAATCTCGCGCCCTATAGCTTCTTCAATGCCGTTTCCACCGATCCGCACTTTGTCATGTTCTCCTCAGGCGGCCGCAAGGACAGCCAGCGCAATGCGGAGGAGACGGGGGAGTTCGTCTGTTCGTTGGCCACGTTCGAGTTGCGTGAGGCCATGAACAGGACATCCCAGCACGTCGGACCCGAGGTGGACGAGATGGCGTTAGCCGGGCTGACGGCCGCGCCGTCGAAGATCGTGGCGCCGCCGCGCGTGGCGGAGTCGCCGGTCGCCTTTGAATGTACATACTGGCGCACGATCGAATTGCCCGGTCCCGACGGCGGGCCAGGGACTCATGCCATCGTGCTCGGCCAGGTGGTGGGCGTGCATATCGACGACGCGGCAATCGTGGACGGCAAGGTCGACGTGACCAAGCTTAAGCCGATTGCGCGGCTGGGATATGGCGACTATGCGGTGATCGACGAAGTCTTCGAGTTGTCACGGCCTTAAGGCGCCGCGCCTCACTCAATCCCGAACTGCTCCGCTAGGATGCGCTCGGCCAGCGTATGTCCCGGATCGAACATCATAAAGATGTCGACGTCGCTCTGCTCTTCCACTTCGACGGCAAAGACGTCGCGGAACTCGGTGTGATCGGCGACAGCGCTGACGGGACGCTTGTCGGGTTCCAACACTTCGATCTGCACCCTGGCTTGGTTTGGCAGAAGCGCGCCACGCCAGCGCCGCGGACGGAACGGGCTGATGGGCGTCAAGGCCAGCAGCGGTGCGGTGATGGGCAGGATTGGCCCATGGGCGGAGAGGTTGTAGGCGGTGCTGCCGGCGGGCGTTGACACGAGGACGCCGTCGCAGATGAGCTCATCGAGGCGGTTCGTGCCGTCGACTGCGATTCTCAGCTTGGCCGCTTGGTGCGTTTGCCGGAACAGCGAGACCTCGTTGATGGCCAGGGCCTCATGGGTCTGGCGGTTCACGTCGCGCACGTTCATGCGCAAGGGATGGATGACCGTGATCTCCGCTGCCTCCAGGCGCTCCTGTAGCTGGTTCTCCCGATAATCGTTGAGCAGAAAGCCGACCGAGCCGCGGTTCATGCCGTAGATCGGGATACGGCTATGAAGATGGCTGTGCATGGTCTGGAGCATCAGACCATCGCCCCCCAGCGCGACAATGGCGTCCGCCTCTTCGGGCGCCACATTGCCGTAGCGCGCGCTGAGCTCCCTTAGCGCGTCTTCCGCCTCCGTCGTCTCGGCGGCAACGAAGGCAATTTTCTCAAAGCGTGGCATGATCATTGTCGCTGCACTTGGATCGGCGTGTTCAGGGGCACTATAAAGCTGTGCTGCCTATGTCTTGCAAGTGTCTCGAAGAACGGTGAATGGGGACCCCCATGGAGAACGCGGACCGGCCGGTTTTGATTTATGCGACCTTTCCGACGCTTGAGGAGGCCAAGCGCGTCGGGAGCACGCTGGTTTCCCAGCGGCTCGCGGCTTGCGTGAACGTCTTTCCCGGCATGATCTCGATCTATCAGTGGAAGGGCGCGCAGGCAGAGGACAACGAGGTCGCCATGATCATCAAGACGCGGGCGGGCCTCGCCGATGCGGTCATGACCGAGACCAAGAAGCAGCACCCTCACGAGGTGCCGGCGCTCCTCGTTCTGCCGACGGAGGGCGGCAGCGACGACTATTGCGCTTGGATCATGAGCGAGACGAAAGACGGAGGCGTCTGATGGGCTATGTGCTCGCCATCGATCAAGGAACCGCGAGCACGCGCCATCCTGTTCGACGAGGCCGGGCGTCCCGGTCCTACGGCCAGTGTGCCGCTGAGGCAGATCTACCCCGCACCAGGGCAGGTGGAGCACGACGCGAACGAGATCTGGGACGCTGTCGTTGAGGTCTGCCGCGCGGTGTTGCGTGAAGCGGGTGCGGACGAGATCGCCGCCATCGGTATCACCAATCAGCGCGAGACGACGGTGGTGTGGGACCGCGCGACGGGAGAGCCTCTCGCCAACGCCATCGTTTGGCAGGATCGGCGCACGGCCCCGCTCTGCGCCGAGTTGGAGCAGGAAGGGTGGCGCGCGCATGTCGCCGAAGCGACAGGCCTCATCATCGATCCGTATTTCTCGGCGACGAAGCTTTCTTGGCTGCTCTCTAATGTGCCCGGTCTGGCGAAGTGCGCCGCACGCGGTGAGGTCTGCTTCGGCACAGTCGACAGCTACCTCGTGTTCAAACTCACAGCCGGCGCGCTGCATGTTACCGACGCCACGAACGCGGCGCGCACCATGTTGTTCGATATCCGCACCGGGACATGGGACGCACGGTTATTGGAGCGGCTCGGCATTCCGCGTGGCATGCTGCCGGACGTGCGCGACAGCCAAGGAGACTTTGGCGTGACGGCGCCCGACCTGTTCGGCGTGGCACTCCCCATTCGTGGCGTCGCCGGCGATCAGCAGGCGGCCGCGCAAGGGCAGGTCTGCTATCGGCCGGGGATGACGAAGGCGACTTACGGAACGGGGTGCTTCGTGGTCGCCAACACCGGCGGCGACAAGGTCGCGTCGCAAACGCGCATGTTGTCGACAATTTTGAACCAGCGCAGCGGTGCACGCACTTTTGCGCTGGAAGGGTCGATCTTCATGGCGGGTGCCACCATTCAGTGGCTGCGCGACAATCTCGGCTTGATCGGCAGTGCAGAGGAGACCGAGGCGCTGGCGCGAGACGCCGATCCCAATTCCGGCGTTTATCTTGTGCCGGCCTTCCAAGGGCTCGGCGCGCCCTTCTGGGATGCCGAAGCGAAAGCGGCCATTGTCGGCATGAGCCGCGCCGCCGGCAAAGCGGACATCGTGGCGGCGGGCCTGGAGGCGGTCGCGCTGCAAACGCGCGATCTCCTGACCGCCATGCGCCGGGACATGGGCGCGAGCGGTATCGGCGATTCCGGAACCTTGCGGGTCGATGGCGGCATGACCGCCAATGGCTGGGCCATGCAGCGCCTTGCCGATATTCTGGGCGAGCGGGTCGCGGTGGCGCCGATTCCCGAAACCACGGCGTTGGGCGCAGCCTATCTGGCGGGCCAGGTGGTGGGCTTTTATGGCGACGATGCGGCACTTGCCGAGACCTGGACACCGGCCAGGGTCTATGAGCCGGTCATGGGCGAGGACGAGCGGGAGTCCCGCTATGCCGGCTGGCTGGAGGCCGTTTCTCGCGTCCGCAGCCGCGAATAGAGCTAATCGGACCCTTGGCGTTAACCCGTTGGGAATCCCTTTTCGGGCAAGCTCGTTTGCTGTGTTGCCGCGTTGAATGGAGGCTCCCACGGTGTTGGGTCAAGTTTCGCGTCGCCTTGTGGACTCTGGGCTTTCTGGCAAGCCATCCGCGCTTGCAGTCCTCGCCAAACATTTCATTGGATTTGGCGGGGGGCTGCCGGACCCCGACAAAGCGCTTCGGCATCCCGAAGGGCTTGCGGGCAAGTGCAACGACTTAAGCGTGCCGACGCTTGTCGCCGCTTACGCAAAAGGCTTCTACCCGGAGGACGGTAAGTGGTGGGCGCCCGCTGAGCGCATGGTGTCGTTCCCGGAGAACGCGCATGTGTCGAAGCGCGTCTGGCGGCTCTTACAAACGCGCACATTTGGTGTGAGCTTCGATACGGACTTCGCGGGCGTCCTGCGGGCGTGCGGGCCGGAGCCGGCATTGGCCGAGGCGTTTCAGGCCCTGTTCGAGGACGGCTACGCACATTCTGTGGAAGTCTGGGACCGCTCGGGCCGGCTTACCGGCGGTCTTTTCGGTCTCGCCATTGGCCAGGCCTTCTTCACTGAAAAGACGTTCTCGCGGGAGCGCGATGCCGCCAATGTCGGTGCCGTTACGCTGAGCTGCCATTTGCAGCATTGGGGCTTTGCGCTGAACGACGGCAAGCGCATGAGCGGTCAGTTGAGCCAGCTTGGCTTCCAGGTCGTGCCGCGTTTTGCGTTCAACGGACTTCTTTCCAAGGCGACCCTCGAGCCGAGCCGGCCAGGGCCATGGACCGTGGAAACCGGCCTCGACCCGGCGCGTTGGAACCCGAAAGTCCCCGGAACGGGGAAAGCGGCGCCTGGCTCCCGGAACGCCTTCACGCCTTCTGCCTAGCCAAGCCGACATGACGCGAGGTTAACCTCCAGAAACGCGTTTATTTTGCTTGCATTGTGGTCGCCCCCGGCCATGATCGGGCCTGAACGCAACCCTCCAACTTTCTACGTATTTAGCCCTTGTCGCTGCTTGCGAATTTGGCGTCCAAACGCCCGCGCAATATCGAAGCCTCAACGCTCGGGCGTGATGCTTTGGCGGGGACGATTTCGGCAATCGTCAACATCGCCTACTGCATCTCCTTTAGCGCGCTGATCTTCCAGGGCTCGATCGCGGCCGGTTTTCCGCTCGGACTTGCGGCGCTGATCATGGGTACGGTGGTCACCGGCGTGGTTGTGGCGCTGACCACGACGCTGGTGCCGGCGGATGCCGGTCCTGACACGCCGGCCGTCGCGGTCATGAGCGTGTTGGCGGCGACCGTCGCCGCAGGCCTTGCGTCCAAAGGCGCGAGCGAAGAGGCCATGGTCATAAACGTGCTCGTGGCCATTTCGGTGAGCACGTTCCTGACTGGCGCACTGCTCTTCGGCGTCGGTGCTCTCAAGCTCGGCCAATGGCTGCGCTTCGTACCGTATCCCGTGATCGGCGGCTTCCTGGCGGCTTCGGGCTGGCTTCTCATCACTGGTGGCGTTGAGGTCATCACGGGCTCCAACCTCACGATCCAGCCTTCGAGCTGGGCGGCGATTTGGGATCCGCGTTACGCACCGCAGATCGGGGTGGGGCTCGCCTTTGCGCTGTTCATCGTCCTGTTGAAGCGGTGGATGGACGATTTCCTGACACTGCCTGTCGCCTTCTTCGGCTTCCTCGTCGTGATGAACCTGGTGCTGTTCGGCTTCGTGACCGACGAAGCAACGCGTAGCCAGTGGTTCCTGAAGGCCGTGGGCGCACTGCAGTTATGGTGGCCGCTTGAGGCTATCGCCACGCACGACATCGATTGGGGTGTGCTGGCCATGAGCAGCGTGGAAATCGGCGCGGTGTGCGGCGTCACCGCCATCTCCATGCTTCTCGATGTTTCGAGCCTCGAAGTGGCGCGCCAAAAGTCCGCCAATCTCGACAAAGAGTTTCAGACAAACGGTCTCGCCAATGTGCTGGCCTCCGTTCTTGGCGGCGTGGCGGGCAATCTTTCGCTGAACAATAGTCTTCTGCTCCAGCAGGCGGGCGCGGTGACCCGGATCAGCGGCGTGTCCGTCGCCATCGTTTGCGGGCTGGTGCTGTTTGCTGGGGCCGATATCGGCGCCTTCGTGCCGAAAGCGATTCTGGGCGGCATGCTCGCCTATCTCGGCGTGATGATCCTGATCGAGGCGCTGGTGCGCTCGCCGGCGCAGCGCTCGATCACGGATCTTGCTCTGGCCATCGCGATCGCCATCGTCATCGTCTATTTCGGCTATCTGCTTGGTGTGGTGCTGGGCGTGATTGGCGCTTGTCTGCTCTTCGCGCTGTCCTACAGCCGTATCGGTGTAATCCGGCGCCACCTCACGCGTTACGAACTGTCGAGCAATGTGGAGCGTTCGCCTGAACAAACGCGCCTCCTGCACGAGGAGGGCAAGCGCGTCCATGTGTTCTGGCTATCGGGCTTCATCTTCTTCGGCTCCTCGAACGGCCTGTTCGAGCGCATCAAGCGCGTGATCGAAGGACAAGACGAAAAGCCGGTGGGCTACATCGTGCTCGACTTCAGCGCTGTGCAGGGGCTCGACACTTCCGCCGTGCTGAGCCTCGTGAAGCTGCGCAACTATTGCGAGGAGAAGGATGTCACCTTGGTGTTCTCCGGCTTGAGTGATGCGATGGACGCGGCCTTCAATGGCGCGGGCTTTTTCGGCGCGGACCGGCCGCATCAGGTGTTTGGCACCCGCAACGAGGCAATCGAATGGTGCGAGGATATGCTGCTCCTCTATCACGAGGTCGGCGATGCCTCCACGCACAGCTTCGAGAGTTGGTTGCACCACGAGTTCGACGGTTTGATCAGCTTCGACCGCATCGCGCAGTTCATGGAGCGACAGGAGCTCGAAACCGGCGCGCTGCTGTTCAAGCAGGGCGAAGCGGCAGACTCGGTCGTGTTCCAAGAATCAGGCGGTGTCGCCATCACCATCAACGACGAGTATGGGCGCTCGATCCGGCTGCGGCGCATGATCGGGCATACCGTCATGGGTGAGATGGGCTTCTACCGCGACATGCCGCGCACGGCGGACGTGGTCGCCGAAGCACCGACGGTGGTTTACCGGCTGACCCGCGAGGCTTTCGACCGGATGCAGGAGAAGGACCCCGTGGCGGCCGCCGCGCTCCATAAGCTGATTATTCGCCTGCTGTCCGACCGGCTCGATTTTGCCAATCGCGAGATTTCAGCGCTGCTTTAAGAAGCCGCCCGGACCAGAACGGCGACGATGGTAATGTAGGTCAGCCCATGCAGGAGCTGGTCGATGCCTAGCGTATGCCAGTAGCCGGACACTTGCGGGTTGAGACCGTTGCGCCGCGTAATCTGCTCCTTCGCCCAATCCACATGGTAATGGACCGCGAACTCGCCGAGCGCGATCCACAAGGCGATCAGAAGTGAAGCCGGTGCGATCACGAGATAGACGAGCGGCGTCAGCACGACATGGATGCCGGCGTGAAGTAGGCCGCCGGGATGGCCGTAAATTCCCTTGTTCAGATACTGGTGCGGCGTCTGAAGAAAGAAGTCGGCGGCCGTGTGTTTCAGCATCAGGACGGACACGGCCGCAAGAATGATGATGGCGAGGTCTGGCATGAGCGTTGCTTCGACAAGGGTTACTTCGACAAGGCTTCTTCCGAACCGTCCCACTCTGCTGGGGGCGGGGTGATGCGGAAGGCGGCGATCCGTTCGCGGTAGAGCGTATAGAGCGTTTCGAGTTTGCCGCTGTCCATCGCCTCGCATGTGTGACTGAGAATTTCGGCTGCGTCCCAATCCGCGGCGCGATAGCGGGAAAGAAAGTCCTCATGTGTCTTGGTGAGCTCGATGAACGACTGGCTTTCCTTCATCGCGGCGTCGCCAAGCAGGGCAAATATACGTGTGGCGGCGGTCTTGCCCTTCACCTTGAGCAGGTCCAGCTCGAGAAATGCGAAGTCCGGCGTGCGCGAAGCTGTCTCCTCGCCGACAACCGTCATGAAACCATAAGTCTTGGACTGACCTTCAAGACGCGAGGCGACATTCACGTTGTCGCCGATGACGGAATAGTCAAACCGCGTCTCCGATCCGAGATTGCCGACGCAACACATGCCGGTATTTACGCCAATGCCTAGCCGGACTTCCTTGAAGACCCGGCCGTCTGCTTCGGCCTCCTGCTGCCAGCGTTCGTTCAGTGTTTTCATCTCGTCCATGATGCGCAAAGCCGCGCTGCAGCCATGGCTTGGATGATCCGGATCGTCCAGGGGTGCGTTCCAAAACGCCATCACCGCATCGCCCATGAACTTGTCGATGGTGCCGTCTTCGTCGAGGATGATGTTGCTGAGCGGGGTGAACAGGTTGTTCAAGAATCGCGTCAGTTCCTCGGCGTCCAGGCCTTCGGAGATCGTGGTGAAGCCGCGCACGTCGCTGAAAAGAAGCGTCATGTCGCGTGTTTCGCCCCCGAGCTTGAGGCGGTCCGGCTCGTCCGCCAGACGTTCGACAAGCGCGGGCGCCATGTAATGCGAGAAGGCGTTGCGCACGCGGTTGCGCTCTCGTTCGGTCCGCAGAAAGACGTATGACGTGCCAGTGAGGTAGATGGCCGCAAGAGCGATGGTCGGATAGACGGGGTCGACCAGCCAGCCCAATTTGTCGAACGCGTACCACGAGAAGCCAATGACGAAAGCGATGGCGATGATGCTGACGACGGCGCTGCCGAGCGCGCCCGCTCTATAGATGAGCACGGCAATCAGGGTGCCGAGCAAAAGGATATAGAGAAGTTCGGCTGGCGTCGCGAAATCGGGCCGCTGTAGAAATGCGCCTTTCAAGATTTGCTCGACCGCTTGCGCGTGCAGTTCAATCCCGGGCACCGAGGCTTCGATCGGGGTTGCTCTGAGGTCGAGCAGACCTGCTGCGCTCGTGCCGATGAGAATGATGCGGCCAGCGATTTCTTCGGCGGGAATCTCGCCGTCGAGAACCTTCCACGCAGGCAGGTAGCGGTCGCGATTCTGCGGCGTGAAGCGCATCCACATCTGACCGCTGGCTTCGGTCGGAACCTCGAAGTCTCCGACGCGCACTTTGACGATGCCGGTTTTCTCGCCGAACGCCTGTTCGCCGCTGGCGCCGGACGATTTGATCACATAAGTGGACGCCCCTTGCGCCTGTCGCAGGAGGTCCGCGGCGAAAGACGGATAGAGCGTGTCGCCGATGCGCACCACCATAGGCATGCGGCGGATGATCTGGTCGAACTCCGGAATCCAGTTCAGCGCGCCGGCGCCCACTGCGGGGTCCTGCAATTCCTTCAAGGTCACCGCTGAGCCCGGATAGTAGGGCGCGAAAAGACGTGGATCGTCGCCACCGTGCGCGAGCCCGGCCTTGGTTTGCGGCAAGACGTCGGTATGCGGGGAGGCGATGAAGCCGAGCACGACGGGTGCGGTGGCGATGGCTTCGGCAAGCACTTGATCGTTGGACGGGAGCTTCTCCAGCTCTGGCTTGATCTCGGCGACAAGGGCGGTCTGCGGCCAATGCTGTACGGCGTTGCTGGGCGACAGGCGGTCCGGCTCGGGGAACACCATGTCGAAGCCGATGGCCGCGGCGCCGTCTTCAGAAAGCGTTCCGATAAGCTTCGCGAATATTGTGCGCGGCCACGGCCACTGGCCAATTCTTTTCAGCGACTCTTCGTCAATATCGACGATGCGGACCGGCAAGGTGGGGTCGAACTTGAGCGGGTCGACCCTCTGGAAGGCGTCGAAGACGAGCGACCTCATCCGCGCGACTGGCGCCGGGTCCCAAACCCGCAAGGCCAAAGACGCGACGATGACCGCCCCGATAAGGAGTGAATAGAGAAGCCGTGGACCCATCCCGTTGCTTTTCTGTGATTTCTTGGCCGGGCCCAAACGGGCGCCGGGCAGACCCTATCGGCTGGCACGGGCCTGTCAATGAAAGGAAGGGATGGTTCGCTACCGTGCCTGAAGATGCGGCGGCCGGCCTCTCAGCGGGCGGGCCGGAGCGATTTGTGTACGGCATCCGTCGTGAAGTCGTTCGAGGGCTTCTGCTTCGACTTGTAGGCCGGCTTTTGCGTGTGTCTCGGCTTCGCGGCTGTCTTGGGCTTTGCGTATGTCTTGGGCTTCGCGCGGGTCTTCGGCTTCGCCGTCTTGGGCGCAGGGGCCTTCGGGCGCACGACGGTCACCGGGCAGGGGGCTCCGGTCCATGCATCCAGCGCCTCCAAGGTCTCCGGTTCCGCTTCGCCCGGCTTCAAGTCGGTCTTGGCGTGGATGTTGAAGCGCTTCACGGCGCCGCGCGTGCCGCGGCCCCAATCGCCGTCGATCCGGCCGGTGTAGCAGTTGAGCGCCTTGAGCTTTTCTTGGATGTCGCGGTTCAAAGCCGCTTGGTCGCCGGCCGGGTCGTTCTGTACCGGCACCGACTTGTCCTCTGACTCCTGGCTCGGCGTATCTGTAAGCGCCGCCGGCTCAAGGTTCGCCGTCTTGGTTTCAGGGGACGCGATTTCGGCCGTCTTGGCCTCTCCCGCGCCGGCTGGCTCCACGGCGATCTCGCGAGCCGATGTGTCGTCCGCCTGTTCGGCGGTTACATTTTCGCCCGCCTCGGCAGGGCTCCGGTCTTCCTTCAGCCGCGCGATCTCATCGCGCAGCGCCGCGATCTCGGCAGTGCCTCCGCCGGACGTCGCGGTGGGTTTAAAATAGAACTGGCCGGTGAGCGAAGAGTTCTCCCACGGGACCTGCTTGCCCTTGGTTTCCTCCAGCACGTCCCGGCGCACATCGATCATCACGTCGTTGATGCTCGCGCCTTCAGCGCCGATGTGTTGCAGCAGCGCTTTGGTGAATGGGCTGTTTCGGCCTTCACCGTCGAGCGCGATGTTGCCGGGCTGGGTCGCAAACGCGATCATCATGCCGACGGCTTTTTCGACTTGGGCTAATCCGCGCCCCACTGCGAGCGAGCGGCCCGCGACCACGAGATTGCGGGCAAGCGGGTTGTCGCGGCAGGCGTCGAGAAACACAATCGACAGGCGGGCATTCCGCTCAAGCTGTTTGAGCACGAGGTTCAGCTCGATCGCTTCGAAGTCGAGATCGGTATCGGACTTCAGCGCGGCGTCGACCGGCGCGAGGAAGTTGCGGCCATCAACCTGGAGGCCGTGACCGGCATAGAAGAAGAGTCCGACATCGGCGCCGTCGAGCTTTTCGGCGAAAGCGCGGATGCGTTTCATCATGTCGCGCTTGCGCAGGTCCGTGCCGTCGATGACTTCGAAATCGAGCGCGCGGAGCGCTTCCGCCATATCGACGGCGTCGTTGCTCGGGTTTTTGAGCGGCGTGGTGTTCTTGTAGGCCGAGTTGCCGATGACGAGCGCGACGCGCTTTTCGGCGCTGGCGGGGCTCAGGGCCGCGACGAGCAAGGTCAGGCCGATCAAGCCTGTGGCGAAACGCTTCAGCATGTGCGCCTCCGGATCCGCCTTCAGCGGCGGCTGTCCTTAGACTGACGCATAATTCGAGGCCGATAAAGAGCGCATGACCATCGGCCCCGGATGCGCGTCGTGCAGTCTCCTAGTCGTCGAACCAATTGGGACGCAAATTGCGCCACACCGCCTCGGTCTCGAAGTCGAGGTTCGGGTTGAATTTGCGCTTGTAGCGGCGCGGTTCAACCGTCACAGCGCGCTTCGAGGGCCGTGCGTCGTATTCGTAGATATATTTCGGAGCTGGCTTCACCACATAGGCCCGGCCTCTATCAGCCGCGGCAGGGGTCGCGGCGGTGGCCAGAGCGGCGAGGCCAAGAATGGGAACGATGAGCTGCTTTATCATTGCAACCTCCGGGTTTCAGAGTGCGCCGACAGCCAATCGCGGCATAGCTCATGTGGGGAGCCTGAAGCACGCAATCAACGACGGCCTTCTTTCGCCTTTGGAAAGCAAGGGGGGCGAGCCTTCCGGGCGCTTATCCTTGCGTTTGTACCCGGCGCCACATGAATGGGGCCTGAATGTTGGGGAGCGCTCCTGCTGTTTCGTGACTGAGGTCACCGACCCTAACCATCCGATAACGCAGTATTTATCCCCGGGGTGAAGCGGGCGGCCTAGGATGGTGCGTATGAACGGGGTTCAAAATTCACTTTGGCGGCGCTCGTTCCCGGCCTTAGTCTTTCTTCGTGGGGCTTTGCTACGGGAGCCGATTTTGCGTCTTTTCAACCTCGTGCTTGCCACCTTCGCGCTTGCCGGCCTTTGGATGGTTGACGG
>NZ_JBFFQD010000044.1:0-16423 GCF_041573655.1 Methyloceanibacter sp. | reverse complement strand
CGACGCGGTCGGGGAAGTTGCGCACCACGTCCATGGCGATCAGCAAGCGCAAATCGCGCGACGGCGTGGCGAAGTTTTCCCACGGGCCGCTCGTTTCGAAGATCGACGCACCGTCGGGCATGTCCACCTTCTTGCGCGCGCCGGCAAGAAACTGGCGTCCATTCTCGACCGAGTTCACGCGCGCGTTCACCTGCTCCTCGAGCGAGGTGACGGCTTCCTTCATCGCCTGCACGGGGTCGAGCGGCGCCGGCGACATCACGTCGTCCATGCCGTCGTAAAACTCCTCGACCGTGACCTTCGACTGCTGAAGCGAAAAATCGCCATAGTCGGGATTGTCGACGATCTCGGCATTGGTCAGCCGATGCAACGTGCCGTTCTTCTTCCGCACGATGGGACGGATGCGTTTGAATCCGGGACCTCCCAGCGCCGGATCTTGCGAAAACAAAAAGTTGCCGCGCCAAAACCGCTTGCGCGCGACCGTTCCGTCGGGCTGCCCGTCAACCGCAAGGAACACGCCAGCGCCCTTGTCTGTCTGCGGCACGCGCTTCACGAGGATAAGGATGTGCCCATACGGATCGGCGTAGATTGTGCCGGGACGTAAAGCCTCTCGCGTCAGCGGCACGGGATAGAAGTCTGTGTTGTCGTCGTCGTTCGCCGTTCGCCCGTTGCCGGAATGCACGCCGTCCGCGATGGTCCGCCTAAGATAATGCTGGAACCCGGACACGAGCCCGTTGGGCCTCTTGGGAATGCTGTACCGCACGGCTCGTGCCTGCCTGGACCCGGCCCCGAAGAGTCTGCTGTTTCTGGAAGACCGGCGCCCTATTTTCGATTGCGTCGGTTCTTCCTTCGCGATGTTCCACCATTTGGTGCATCTCGGCGGCGCGCCGCCACCGCCGCGCGTGCACTTCGCGTACCCGAATGGCAGCCCCATCTTAAATGCGAAATATGCGCGCAGGAAATACGGAAGGTCGGCACAGTCGGGCCGGATGACGGCTTTCTTCTGGTCTTCGCGCAGGCCCAGATGGTCGAACAGGACATTGCGCGACTTGTCGTGCAGAACCTCACCCGCCGCCTTCCACGACAGCTCCTCGTCGAGCGGTGCGTCGAACAGTTTCTGGACCCACGCCGAATAAAGGTTCTCATGCCCGCGATTCCATTCCGCGCGCACGGGCCAGACGCCCTTGCCGCCGCGCGGGCCTCGCGGCCGCTTGGCTCCGACCACGATCTCACGGGTGACTTCACGGCAACCGGGCGCGGCGCCTTCGCGCGTTAGCTTAGCGTGCCAGGTGCCGGCCTGAGGTTTGTCGATTTCGGCGAACCAGAAATAGGGAGGCCCGCCCTGGATGGCGTCGGACTGGGCCGCGATGTCTCCTTTGGGCCCAACTAGCGCCAGTTCGCCGGCCAGCGGCTTCTCGGTGGCGAAGATGACGCTGAGCGGCGCGCCCTTCCAAGGCGCCATGGGCGTCGCCAGGAGCGCAAGCCCGAACTCGTCGCACGCAGCGGCGGCGTTCTCGGCCCTCGCCTGCTTCTGCGGGAGCAGGAGAGCGACCCAGGCAACGGCGATCAGCACCGTGGCGATCGCCGAAAGAACCTTGAACTGGCGTTTAGGCAGCATGGAACCCCTCGTCCCGGCCCTTAGCCGCGTGGCAAAACTACCCTTAAAATACGGCGGAAAAAACCTCAAATGACCGATGTCCCCATTGGCTCAAGCGCGAATAGCCTGCTTTAAGTAAAATCCGGATGTAAGACTAGCCCTGGCTTGAGGATATGGAATAATCGGCTCAGCAGCCGCCCTCAGACCGCTGGGGCTCTAGCCTGGAGATGATCCCCATGAAACGAACCATCCAAACCCTGTGCAGTGCCGCGATCCTGGCGCTGGCGGCGACCGCCACTCTCTATGCTCAGTCCACCGGGACGTCGCAGGGCTTCTTCGCCTACAAGGAAGGCGTGACCCCGGAGCAAGAGGCCGAGGACCTCCAGGCCTGTCATGATTGGGCGGTTGCCCAGAGCGGGTTCCGGCCTTCGGCGGCCTATGCGGCGGGGCGGTCCTTGATTGCGGGGGCCGGCAATACGCTCCCGACCGACGATCGGCGCTATCCGGGCCCAACGGGGATCGGCGGCGCTATGTCGAGCGCGGAGGTTCAACGCCTCACCCTGCTCTACGACAAATATCTGAGGGCCGGGCGGGTCTGCATGCGGGGCCGCGGCTACATCGTCTCAGGATAGGCGATGGCAGCGAGGCGCTAGCCCAAAAAGCCCAGCGCCTCGAACATCCGGTATTTGTCCCAGTCGACCCAGCTCTCGACGATCTTGCCCTTCGCAACGCGGTCGATCTGGACGCCGCTCCAGATGGCGCGCTTGCCGGACGGCGCGTGACCGAGATACTCGCCATCCTGCGTGCCTGCGAATTGCCAGCGCGTCGCGACCAGGTCGCCTTCGGCAATCTGCATCAGGATCGTGACCTCCAAGTCGGGGAATGCCCGGTGGCACCCTGCCACGATGTCCTTCCAGTCACCCAAGCCGACGGCCTTCACGCCGCCGACCGCGGCCGGCTCTTGATGATTGACATAGTTGGCTGCGAACACCTCGGCGGGGTCGTCCGTATTGCCGCCGGCCCACATCTGGAGCGATCGCCGCACCAGCGCCTTCATCTCATCGACACTCATGCTCGCCTCCTCGTTGACATCGCTCATTGTACTTCTCCGCGACAGGCATAGTCATCCTATGAGATATTGACGCGACATACTCGAAGGAGAACGGAAAGCGTGGTCCTCTTAGTCTTTTTGATCGTGCTGCTGGCATTGATTGCGATCCTCGCCCTTGTCGCGTGGTGGATGTTCGACATCGACATCGCCGATTTGGCGGCCTCCACGGTCACGCCGATCATCGGGATCGGGCTCATCTACTGGCACGGCGGCCCTTGGGCCTTAGCCGGCGGGCTCGTGTTACTCGCCATTGGCGCCTTCTCGCTCTACTTCTTATTGAGGCGCCGTAAGCGTCGGCCGCCGAATTAGGCAAAGAAACAGCCGGGGGGCGCGTCAAGCACCGGCCCGGCTCTCCAATCGCGTGTCGCGCCCGTTCGGATCTACTGCGTAATACCCGTACAGGTGCCGAACTGCGTAAAGCTCCTGCCGATCTGAGAGATCGATCCCGAATACGCGCCCGTGGTCTTGTCCACGACGGCGGTCCAGGTCTGAAGGGCTCTGCGCCCGTGAAGGATGAGGACCTTCTCGTTCTGGAAAATATCACCGGAGTGCAACATCGCCTCTCCGCCGAACAGGCCGGAGAACAAATTCTTCTGCTTGACGTTCAGCTCCACGGCGGCGGGAAGGTTGTGCGCCGCAGCCGATGCTTTTTTGCAGCCGGCAGGCGTGCACGCATAAACCTCGGCGAGCTGACACGCGATCTTCGGCGCGGCCGGCGCCTCGGTCGCGACAAAGCAAAGAGCCGCAAGCGGCGCCAATACGGTGAACTTCAAGAATCGCATCACATCACTCCTATGGTGTTTGGGGACCCAATAGCCGCGCGACATGCTGCCTTGCGTGGCGGTGCGCCACAAGGGAAATGACAGCCAGACAAGAAAAGCCGGGCGGCACTTTCGCACCGCCCGGCCGACCTCCTCGTCGCAGCAATTGTATCTCTGACTTAGTAGAGGGCCTTGCTGGCAGACTTCGTCAGAATCTCACCCCGATTGAGCACGGTCAGGAGCTTGGCGTCCGGACCGCAAGCCAGGACGACATGCGCGTCCTTGACGCCTTCGAGGTGAAACAGCTCGCCAGGGTGCAGCGCCACACGGACCCGCGCCGACGCGTCACCCCCGCCATTGGGCGATGAATCAAACACGACCGCGTTCACGGCGCAGTTGCCGTTGGTGCGCTCATAGTAAGCAACCATGCGGGTGGTGCCGACCGTTGCCAGGATCGGCTCGTTCGGACCGACAGGGCCGAGATTGGCGCGGTTGCTCTCCCCGGCGGACGCCAGGTGCGTCGCCGCCAGCACGGTCAACGCGCTAGCCGCAGCGATGGAAAGAAAAGTTCGCAGCATTGTTGGGCCTCCATTCAAACTGACGCGCACAGACTGTCCGTGTGCGTTGGACTCAAACGTAATGCTGCATTGCAACAATTCCATGGTGCGGTGCAACGACATACTGCCGCGTGGCCGCGTGCCGCATGATTTTCCCGAAGACTTGTTTGGATATTTGGATCGTGCACGGATTATGTGCAGGACGGCGCGCAGACTGCGCAATGTCAGCGCCCCGAGCCTGCGAGCGTTAACGCTTCTTGGGCGGCATCGGCACGATCATGGAAACACGGCTGCGATAGTTGGTGTACGCATCGCCATGGACGGAGACGAGGTCCCGTTCCTCCAGAAAGATGCCGATCAGAATGTAGCCCGTCGTCGCGACCGCAAAGAGCAAGTGGCCAACCGTCATGACCGGCGTTGCCCAAAACGCCAGCAGAAACCCGAAATAGATCGGGTGACGGACATATTTGTAGAACAAGGGCTCCTTGAACGCGGCCGGCTCGGGCTTGGTGCCGCGCCAGTGCGAGAAGACCTGCTGGAGCCCGAAAAGGTCGAAATGGTTGATGAGGAACGTGCTCACCAGCGCGATCCCCCAGCCAAGCCAAAACAGCGCCGTGAGAATCCCGGCGCCAATGGGATTGGTCACCGCCCAAATGACGTCCGGCATCGGCCTCCACTGCCAGTACAGCAGAATCAGAATGAGGCTCGACAAGAGCACATAGGTGCTTCGCTCCACCGAGCTTGGCACGAGCTTCGTCCACCAGCGTTTAAAGGCGGGGCGCGCCATGACGCTGTGCTGTATCGCAAACAGGCCAAGCAGGATCACATTTACTACGAGCGCCGTGGCCATTGGCCCAGGGGCGCCGCTGTCGATCGTTTTCGGCACGACGATGTTGCCGACGAAGCCGATCGCATAAAGGAAGGTGAGGAAGAAGAGGACGTAGCAGAAGACCCCGTAAAGAAGTGCCGCCATGATGCCCTCCCTGAGATATGTGAGCTATCTCCTGGGATGATACAGCCTGATCTATGTCAAAGCTAGAACCGTTCCAACAAGCGGAACAGGCAGGCTCATTGGGGCCGTTAGCCGAGCTTGGCCTTCACAGCGCCGCTGGCCTTGCCGAAATCCATCTGGCCGGCGTAGCGCGCTTTCAGTGCGCCCATGACCTTACCCATGTCGCGAATGCTTGAAGCGCCCACTTCCGCGATGGCCTCGTCGATAGCTTTGGCCGTGTCCGCGTCAGAGAGCTGCTTGGGCAGGAACTCGCGGATGATCACGACTTCCTCGCCCTCTTGTTCAGCGAGTTCAGTGCGGCCCGCCTCGGCATAGATCTTCTGCGATTCCTCGCGCTGCTTGATCATCTTGGAAAGAAGCTCGAGCAGCTCGGCGTCGGTCGCCTGCTCCTTGCCGGCGGTGCGCGCGGCAATGTCGCGGTCCTTGATGGCCGCAGCCATGAGCCTCAACGTCGAGACGCGGCGGGCGTCGCGCGCCTTGGTCGCAGCTTGCAAGGCGGCGGTAATGGTGTCGCGCATGGATGATTGGATTTTTTGGGTGTTCAGGAAAGAAGCTCCCAACCTAATCGAGGGCTTGGGCCCGTGCAAGCGAATTTACGCGCTTAACGCATTGTTTTCACACGAAAATATTTGCTTCCAGACATTGACCGCGTCAAATGGCTGACGTAAATACCGCTCCAGACCATGCCCGATACTCCAGACACCGCCGCCGCTTCACGCGCGCGAAGGACGCCGCCCTGGGCGGATGAGACGCCAACGGCCTTGCTCGTTCTTGGCGACGGGACGGTCATCGAAGGGCGTGGGGCGGGCGCATTCGGGGCCGCGGTCGGCGAAGTCTGCTTCAACACCTCGATGGCCGGCTATCAGGAGATCCTCACGGACCCCTCCTATACCGGCCAGATCATCACCTTCACCTTCCCCCATATCGGCAATGTCGGCACCAATATCGAGGATATCGAAACCTCGAACCTCGCCGCCTCGTCGGGCGTGCGGGGCTGCGTGCTGCGTGCGCCGATCACCGAGCCATCCAACTGGCGCGCCGCCCAAGACTTCGATGCCTGGCTGAAGGCGCGCGGCATCATCGCCATTGCCGGCGTGGACACCCGCGCGCTCACCGCGCTGATCCGCGAGAAGGGCATGCCCAATGCCGTCATCGCCCATGCCGAAGATGGCGTGTTCGACCGCGATGCCCTAAAGCGTGAGGCGGCGAACTGGCACGGCATGGTCGGCCTCGACCTCGCCCGCGAGGTCACGTGCGGCCAGAGCTACACCTGGGACGAGACCGCTTGGGAATGGGGCAAGGGCTATGGCCGCCAGGAGGCCCCGCGCTTTGAAGTGGTCGCCGTCGACTTCGGTCTGAAGCGCAACATCCTGCGTGAGCTCGCCACGGTGGGCTGCCGCGTCACGGTGGTGCCGGCGACGACAAGCGCCGAGGAGGTTCTGGCGCGCAAGCCGGACGGCGTCTTTATCTCCAACGGTCCGGGCGACCCGGCCGCGACGGGCGCCTACGCGGTGCCGGAGATCAAGAAATTCATCGAATCGGGCGTGCCCGTGTTCGGCATCTGCTTGGGCCATCAAATGATGGGCCGGGCGCTAGGCGCCGAGACCTCGAAGATGCATCAGGGCCATCACGGCGCGAACCACCCGGTGAAAGACTTCACCACGCAGAAGGTGGAGATCACCTCGATGAATCACGGCTTCGCCGTGGACCGCGAAAGCCTGCCTGAGCACGTCGACGAGACGCATGTGTCGCTGTTCGACAAATCGAATTGCGGGCTGAAGGTGAAGGATGCGCCGGTGTTCTCGGTGCAGTACCACCCGGAGGCCTCGCCCGGCCCGCAAGACAGCCATTATCTCTTCGAGCGCTTCGTCGAACTGATGGAGAAGCGGAAAGGCTAAGACCTAAGCCTACTCGGCGGCCTCCACGCGCGGCGCCTGCCATTCGCCGAGGGAGAAGGCAACGTCCCTCGCCGCCTCCCTGATCTCGTTGGCCAGTTCCATATCGTCCACGGCACGGGCAACGGCCATGCCGCCAATGCTCAGCACCGCGAGCCCCAACGCCCGCTTTCGCGTGTCCGGCCCGGACATGCCCTTCTCCAGATTTCCGACCATGAACTCGAAGACTTGGCGATAGGCGTATTTCACTTCCTCGCTGCCCCGCGCCACGTCGGATGGCAGCGCCATTAGCGAACAGCAGTCCTCGCGATCTTCCAGATGCGCCGACGACAGATAGCCAGTGACGAACTCGGGGATGATGTCGGACGGATCGCCCTCACCGCGCGACCAGCGTGATGCGGGCGTGCCGTCAATCACTTGCGACACGACGGCGGCATAGAGCTCTTCCTTGGTGCCGAAATGATTGTAGAAGCCACCGCGAGTCAGCCCCGCCTCGCCCATGATGTCATCGATAGACACCCCGGCGAAGCCATGACGGTTGAACAAACGCCTGGCGGCGACGACGATCTTCGCCCGCGTCTTTTCCTTATGCTCTTTGGTGTATGGCATCGCCTCGCCCTCTCTTCGGCACCCTTCGTCACCGCAGCATAGCTTGGCCCCTAAATATGTTCTTGAACATATTTTAGTGCCGCCAAGAATGGCCGGACAACCGTGACGGAGGAGACACGAGGATGAAGCTTTACTATTTCGAAACGCCGAATGCGCGCAAACCCTGCGCGGTCGCCAAGCATCTGCGATCGCCGGTGGAGTTGGTTCGGCTCGACCTCGGCCGCGCCGAGCACAAGCAGCCTGATTTCCTCGCCATCAATCCCAACGGCCGCGTGCCGACGCTTGTCGACGGCGATTTCAATCTTTGGGAGTCCACCGCCATCATGTGCTACCTGGCGCGCAAGGCCGACTCCGATATGTGGCCCAGCGACGAGATGGAGCAGATCGACATCCTGCGCTGGCTCAATTGGGACACGGCGCATTTCTCGCGGCATGCCGCGCGGCTGTTCTTTCAGAGGCGCGTGAAGCCGGCCTTCGGGCTGGGCGAACCGGACGCAGGCGAAATCGAAGACGCCACCGGCTTCTTCCACACATTCGCTGGCGTGCTCGATACGCATCTCAAAGGCAAAGATGCGATCGCCTGTGACCGGCTGACCGTGGCGGACTTCGCCGTCGCCTCGGTGCTGCCTTACGCGAAGGAGGCCGAGCTACCGCTCGAGCCGTACCCGGAGATCCGGCGCTGGCACGAGGGGCTGATCGCGCTACCGGCCTGGCGCGACCCCTTCCCGCAAACCGAGCCCCAGAGGGCGGCAAGCTAAGCGAAATCCCGCAAAGCGGCTTAGCCCCCACTAAGCTGCTATGCCCCAGGGCCCGGCGGTCTCTCCCGCCGGGCTCTTTATCGTTGTAGGCACGATATTTTGTGGGCAGTAGGGGCCGGAGCGCTTTCCGCGCGGGACCATTTCGCCTATATGGTGCCCTCTAGCCTCTAGAATCGAATTGCCAGTCCGGCCCGAAGTGGCGCCGGACAACCACTGCTGGTGCATGCCCAAACGCGAAGACATAAAGTCCATCCTGATCGTCGGGGCCGGACCGATCGTGATCGGCCAGGCCTGCGAGTTCGACTATTCGGGCACGCAAGCCTGTAAGGCGCTGAAGGAAGAGGGCTACCGCATCGTCCTGGTGAATTCGAACCCGGCGACGATCATGACCGACCCGGACGTGGCCCACGCCACCTATATCGAGCCGATCACGCCGGACGTGCTCACCAAGATCATCGAGAAGGAACGGCCCGATGCGTTGCTGCCCACCATGGGCGGGCAGACGGCGCTGAACACCGCGCTCAGCCTCGACCGCTCAGGCGTGCTGAAGGCCTATGGCGTTGAGATGATCGGCGCACGCGCGCCCGTAATCGACAAGGCCGAGGACCGCGAGCTGTTCCGTGAGGCGATGACCAAGATCGGCCTGGAGACGCCGCGCTCGGTGCTGGCCGACGCGGGCGAGGTCAAGAGCGCCGACCGCGCGAAATACAAGGCCGAGATTGCCCGCATCGAGACCGAGTTTCCAGACGGCGAGGCCCGCGCCAAAGCCAAGCTGGACTTCGAGGCCGATTGGGGACGGCACGAAAGCGAGCGGCGCAGGCGCTATGTGGAGAAAGGCCTGATCGAGGGCCTCGAAGGGCTTCAGGAGATCGGTCTGCCGGCCATCATCCGCCCCTCCTTTACGCTGGGCGGCACCGGCGGCGGCATTGCCTATAACCGCGAGGAGTTCATCGAGATCGTCGAACGCGGCCTGGATGCCTCGCCGACCAGCGAAGTGCTGATTGAAGAATCGGTGCTCGGCTGGAAGGAGTACGAGATGGAGGTCGTCCGCGATAAGGACGACAACTGCATCATCATCTGCTCTATCGAGAACATCGACCCGATGGGCGTGCACACGGGCGACTCGGTCACGGTGGCGCCGGCGCTGACGCTCACCGACAAAGAATACCAGATCATGCGCAACGCCTCGATCGCGGTGCTGCGCGAGATCGGCGTCGAGACCGGCGGCTCGAACGTACAGTTTGCCGTCAATCCGGAAGACGGACGCCTCGTCGTCATCGAGATGAACCCGCGCGTGTCGCGCTCTTCTGCCTTGGCGTCGAAGGCAACCGGCTTTCCTATCGCCAAGATCGCGGCGAAGCTCGCGGTCGGATACACGCTGGACGAACTCGCCAACGACATTACCGGCGGCGCCACGCCTGCCTCCTTCGAGCCAACCATCGACTATGTGGTGACCAAGATCCCGCGCTTCGCTTTCGAGAAGTTCTCCGGGAGCACGCCGACACTCACCACCTCGATGAAGTCGGTGGGCGAGGCCATGGCCATCGGCCGCAGCTTCCAGGAGTCGCTACAAAAGGCGCTGCGCTCCATGGAGACTGGACTGACGGGGCTCGATGAGTTTCACTTCGAGGGTCTCGGCCAGGGCGACGACAAGAACGTCATCCGCGAGGCGCTGGGCTCGCCAACGCCCGACCGGCTGCTAAAAGTCGCGCAAGCCTTGCGCCTTGGCGTCGACCAGGAGCAGATCTACGACAGCTGCCGCGTCGATCCCTGGTTCCTCCGCCAGCTTCAAGACATCGTCGATGCGGAAGCCCGTGTACGCGAACATGGATTGCCGAACAGCGCCGCACAGTTCGGTGCACTCAAAGCGCAAGGCTTCTCCGACGAACGGCTGGCAACGCTGGCAGGGCTAGAGACGGCGGAGGTCGCCGAACGCCGCCGCGCGCTCGACGTGCATCCCGTTTACAAACGCATCGACACGTGCGCCGCGGAATTCGCCTCGCCCACCGCTTATATGTACTCAACCTACGAGGCGGGCTTCCCGGGCGGGGAGTCATGCGAAGCGCGGCCGTCCGCGAAAGACAAGATCATTATCCTGGGCGGCGGACCGAACCGCATCGGCCAAGGCATCGAGTTCGACTATTGCTGCTGCCACGCCGCATTCGCGCTGTCCGATGCGGGGTTCGAGACCATCATGGTCAACTGCAATCCGGAGACCGTCTCCACGGACTACGACACGTCCGACCGGCTCTATTTCGAGCCGCTCACGGAAGAAGACGTGCTGGAGATCGTGCGGAAGGAACAAGAGAACGGCACGCTCAAAGGCGTCATTGTGCAGTTCGGCGGCCAGACGCCGCTGAAGCTCGCCGCGGCGCTTGAGAAGGCGCAAGTGCCGATCCTCGGCACGTCGCCCGACGCGATCGACCTGGCCGAAGACCGCGACCGCTTCAAGGCGCTAATCGAGAACCTAGGCCTCAGGCAACCGAACAACGGCATCGCACGCTCGGCGGAAGAAGCCGTCGCCATCGCCAAGGAGATCGGTTTCCCCGTGGTGATCCGCCCGTCATACGTGCTTGGCGGGCGCGCCATGGAGATCGTGCACGACGAAGCGCAGCTTCAGCGCTACATCGCCGAGGCCGTGGTGGTCTCGGGTAACAGCCCGGTGCTGCTCGACTCTTATTTGCGCGACGCCATCGAAGTGGACGTCGACGCACTCGCCGACGGCAAAGACGTGTTCGTGTGCGGGATCATGGAACATATCGAAGAAGCCGGCGTGCATTCCGGCGACAGCGCCTGCTCGCTGCCGCCGCACTCCTTGAAGCCGGAGATCGTCGCCGACCTGGAACGTCAGGCGGTGGAGCTGGCCCGCGCGCTAAACGTGGTCGGCCTGATGAACGTGCAGTTCGCCATCCAGCATGACGACATCTACATTCTCGAAGTGAACCCGCGCGCCTCGCGCACCGTACCGTTTGTGGCCAAGGTGGTCGGGCTTCCTATTGCTGGCCTCGCCTCGGAGGTCATGGCGGGCAAGCCGATCGCCTCATTCGGGCTGGAGAGCCCGACGTTCGAGCATATCGCGGTGAAGGAAGCCGTGTTTCCGTTCGCGCGCTTCCCCGGCGTCGATCCGATTCTGGGGCCAGAAATGCGCTCCACCGGCGAGGTCATGGGCATCGACCGGGATTACGCGGTCGCCTTCGCCAAGAGCCAGCTCGGTGGCGGCGCCAAGCTGCCGCTCTCCGGCACGGTGTTCGTCTCGGTCAAGGACACCGACAAGGACCGGCTCCTTAGCCCCATGCGGACCATGGTGGAGATGGGCTTCCGCATCGTCGCCACGCGCGGCACGAAGCGGCATCTCGACGCGCATGGCATCCCTTGCGAGCGGGTCAACAAGGTGCTGGAGGGGCGCCCGCATATCGTCGACGCCATCACCAATGGCCAGATCGACATCGTGTTCAACACCACCGAGGGCGCCAAGGCCCTGGCCGACTCCATGTCGATCCGGCGCTCGGCCTTGCTCAACCACATTCCCTACTATACAACCCTCGCTGGCGCGCTGGCCGTGACCGAGGCCATTAAGGCACTCAGGGAAGGCAGCCTGACCGTCGCTCCCCTGCAGAGCTATGTCGGCCAAGGCCCCAAAAAGGGTCTCGCCGAGACAGCCTAGGCGCAGACGGTCAAAATCAGCCGATTGTTGACTTGGGCGGGTCTATTCCTTGACAGTATTCAAGGGGCCTCCCTTAGGAGCTTTGACTGATATGGATAAGGTGCCGATGACCGCGGAGGGCTATGCCGCCCTCGAGATCGAGATCAAGACGCTCAAGACCGTTGAGCGGCCGCGTATCATCAAATTGATTGCCGAGGCTCGCTCTCATGGCGACCTCTCGGAAAACGCCGAATACCACGCCGCCAAGGAGCTGCAGGGCATCACCGAGGCCCGCATAGCCGACCTTGAGGACAAGCTGTCGCGCGCCGATATCATCGACGTGTCCAAGCTCAAGGGCGATCAGGTTATGTTCGGCGCGACTGTCACGCTGGTCGACGAGGACACCGACGAGAAGGTCAAGTACCGCATCGTCGGGGAGGTCGAGGCCGACGTGAAAGAGGGCCGGATCTCCATCACCTCGCCGATCGCGCGGGCGCTTCTCGGCAAGCGCAAGAAGGACGTGGTCGAAGTGTCGACGCCCGGCGGCGGCAAGTCCTACGAGATCATGCGGGTCGCGTTCAAATAGACCTGCCTGCCAAAAACTGAATCGTTTCTCTAGGTTACGGCGCTCTTCAGCCTCGTTCGCAAGCCAGCCGCGGCACCTCTGAGCCCCGGATTGTCGGCCACCACCACATAGACCGGGATCGGCGCGACGAACGGCGTCATACGACCCTTGCGCTCGAAGGCTTCCCGGAAATCGTCTTGCTGGAGACGAGACAGCATTTTCGGCGCGATACCGCCGCCGAGATAGGCACCCCCGCGCGCGCCAAATACCAGCGCCATGTCGCCCGCGAACCGGCCAAGCCAGCTGACGAAGAAATCGAGTGCCTCCTCGGCCATCTCGTCCTCGCCGGAGATTGCCAAATGTTCGATTTCCGCCGGCGATAGGGGCGAATCGCCGAAGCCGCGCGAGGCGGCGATGGCTTGGTAAAGCTCGGCGAGCCCAGGCCCGGACAGCGCGCGCTCCACGGATAGGCGCACAAGGCCTTTGCGCATGCGCTCGATCAGGGCGAGCTCGCGCTCGTTCTCGGCGGCAAGCGTGACGTGACCTCCTTCGCCCGCCACCGCGACCCAGCCGCTGGCCGACCAGACGAGACCGGCGACGCCGAGCCCTGTGCCCGGACCCAGCACGACTTTTGGGGCATGCTCGACGGGCTCGGTGCCGCCGAGCTGATGGCGCTCTTCGGGCGCGAGAACCGGCACGCAATAGGCTTGCGCCTCGAAATCGTTGAAGACATGCGCCGTCTTCAGCCCTGCGTCCTTCGCCAAGCTGCTCTGGCAGAAGGTCCACGCGGCGTTGGTGAGCTTGACCGTGTCGTCCAGCAATGGCCCCGCCACCGCGATGCCTGCATGCTCGATCTTCTGGTCCACGCCCTTGAGATAGTCGCGGATTGCGTCCGCCAACGTCGGGTGCGATGCGGTCGGCGAGCCGCCCACATGGCTCAAGGCGAGCGTTGCCAGATCGGCGATGGCGAACCGCGCATTGGTGCCGCCAATGTCGCCGACGAGCGCGTGCGACGGAATTTTGCTTGTCTCACTCATGGTCCGCAAAGCCCCGGTGCGAATTGACCATGGACATGGTGGTACCCCATTTTTGGCCCCCCTGCGAGTGTTGCCCGCTTGCGTCACTCTGACCGTTCAACCGGCTTTCGCTCCCCTAGGCTCCTGGCTATTATTGAGGCATGGAGTTGGGGGACTTCCATCGGTATCGCCGCTTGGCGAGCGCTTTCGCGCTTCTCGGCGTTCTGCTTTATACGGCGCTCGTTCCGGGGCACGTGATATCGCAGGCGACGGCGTTCCTGCTTGCCGACGAGTTCGGCACAGCGCTGGAAATGTCCTGCCACGAAGGCATGGAGGTGGGCAGCTCTGCCCCCGGCGAGCCTTCGGTTCCTCAGAAGAAATGCCCGTTCTGTAAGGGCTATGCGCCCTTCATGACCGCCCTTGCCGGCATGAGCGACGCCGGCACGATCGATGACGAACGGACCACGCTGCAATTCGTCGTTGCCGACGACCAGGCGGTGCAGCGCATGTCCCGGCGCCCGCATAACCGGGGACCACCTCTCGAACTCTGATGTTTTCGATGTCCGTCCGCGGGGGCCGCACGCTTGAGACTTGCGTGTGGCGTGCCGTGGTTGGATCGATCCAACACGCAGGGAGTTCGACAAATGTTTTGCATATCATCCGCACCAAGGCGGTTGCTGCCGGCCTTGGCCACCGCAGCCATCGTCCAGGCATTTGCCTTCGGCGCGGCTGCAGACAGCACACAAGCCACCGGCGCCGCTAGCGAAGGCAATCCCACGCCCGGCAGCTTCGACATCTTGTTTGCCGACGGCGAAGCGAAGCGCGCGCCGCGCGCCGACGGCCACGGGCCAATCGGCGTCATGGGCGATCACCGCCACCACGAAGGCGACCTGATGCTTTCCTACCGCTACATGCGGATGCAGATGGAAGGCAATCTCATCGGCGACAAGAGCGTTTCGCCGGACACCATTGTCACGACCGTACCCAACCGCTTCTTCGGCCGGCCCATGCAGCCGCCGACCTTGCGCGTGGTGCCGACGGAAATGACCATGGACATGAGCATGTTCGGCGCCATGTACGGCCTTACCGACCGTGTCACGCTGACGGCGATGCTGCCGCTCATCGACAAGGAGATGAGTCACATCACCTATAGAGGCCCGATTGGCACTACGCGTCTCGGCACGTTCACCACCGACAGCGAAGGCATCGGCGATTTCGTGTTCGGCGGCCTCGTCGGGCTCTACGACTCCAAGTCGGCGGAAGGCGAGCAGCATTTGAACCTCATTTTGAACGTGAGCGCGCCGACGGGCTCGATCACGGAGGACGGCCGGGTCCTCACTCCGATGGGCGGCACGCCTCTGGTGCGCCTGCCCTATGCCATGCAGCTCGGCTCGGGCACGTGGGATTTCCTGCCTGGCGTCACCTACACGGCGCGGCGCCGCAATCTGTCGTTCGGTGCGCAGTATCGGGGCAATTTCCGCCTCGAAGACGAGAACAGCGAAGGCTACGCGCTTGGCGATTTGCATCAGGCAACAGGCTGGGCAGCGTTTGAGTGGGTCCCTTGGGTCAGCAACTCGGTGCGTCTCGCCTACCAAACCCAAGGTGACATCAGCGGGATCGATACGAACATTGTCGCGCCGGTGCAGACGGCCAATCCAGACTTCTACGGCGGGGACCGACTGGACCTCTTGTTCGGCGTCAATCTGGTCGGCCAGAGCGGCGCTGTTTGCGGGCATCGGCTCGCGGCCGAGTTCGGCTTCCCCGTCCACCAGGACCTGAACGGCCCGCAGATGGAGACGGATTATACGTTCACGCTCGGCTGGCAGAAGGCGCTCGGCGACTGCTGACGGCAGACAAGCAAATGTTGCGGCAGGCCCTGACTCAGAAGTCAGGAGCTCTGCCGCAACAGACCTTTCGGCTGCGCGTCCTTTAGAGGGCGCAAGCCAACGCCTTTGACCAACGCATAGATGACCGGGATTACGATCAGCGTCAGCGCTGTCGACGACACCATGCCGCCGATCATCGGCACGGCGATACGCTGCATCACTTCCGCGCCCGTGCCATGCGCCCACATGATGGGCAAGAGCCCCGCCATGATCGCGGTCACCGTCATGATCTTGGGCCGCACGCGCCCGACCGCACCGGCCATGATGGCCGCGTGCAGGTCGCCGGCACTGAGTGTGTGGCCTTCGCTCTCCCGCTCGCGCCTGCGCTCTTTGAGCGCGTTGTCGAGGTAGATCAGCATGACGACGCCGGTCTCGGCCGCAACGCCAGCCAGCGCGATGAAGCCCGTGACGGCGGCGACAGAGAAGTTGAAATCGAGCCACCACATGAGCCACAGCCCCCCGACCGCCGCGAATGGCACCGACAGCAGGACGATGAGCGTCTCCGTCAGTCGCCGGAAGTTTAGATAGAGCAGCACGAAGATGATGAGCACTGTCAGCGGCACGACGATCTGAAGCCTCTTCTTGGCGCGCTCCAGATATTCGAACTGACCGCTCCAGGTGACGTAATAGCCGGGCGGAAAGTCGACTTGTGCCGCGACGGCCTTTTGTGCATCGGCGACATAGTTGCCGATGTCGCGATCCCTGAAATCCACAAAGATATAGAGCGCGAGCTGTGCGTTTTCCGTGCGGATCATGGACGGCCCTTGCGCCAGGCTGATCGTCGCCACCTCGCTCAAGGGCACGGTGCCGCCGGCCGGCGTTGGAATGAGCACCTCGTTGGCGATGGCTTGCGGGTTGTCGCGGTAGTCACGCGGATAGCGGACGGCCACGTTATAGCGCTCCCTGCCCTCCACAGTGGTCGTGACGGGATCGGCACCGAGCGCGGTGGCGATCACGCTCTGAACGTCGCCAACCATAAGCCCGTAGCGCGCGAGCTGTGCGCGGTCGGGATCGAT
>NZ_JBFFQD010000043.1:0-17016 GCF_041573655.1 Methyloceanibacter sp. | reverse complement strand
GGAAAACTCATGGGTTGCACCTGCCCAATCCTTGCGCAAAGGGCCATGGCAGCTGGCCAAGGCTTTGGCAATTCTCTGACTTCTGTTGCTTCTCTGCTCTATCGGCGGGGGATCGATCGGCGTAGGCTTATGTCAGTCTTGCGAATCAGTTTTTTGCGGTGCAGCATTGGATTGCGAAGGCTGATCAGCGCTCGAGCGCGGCGTCTCCAGCCTTCTGGCCGGAAAAGGGAACGCAAATGAAGCGCGAATCCACGGACTTAGTGGCACTCAGCCGCAGGGCGTTTACCTGGCGTGAAACTGGCTGAGTGCATACTTAACTGTGGAACACATCCGGCGGGATGCTGCAGTGCAGCATCAGCCTGATGAGGCGAACGCAAGTTCCAACCGGTCTAGGGAGTTAGGGAGGTACCACGGTCCGTAAAGGATCTCAGGGAGTGGCGTTAGTGCAACCCTATAGAGAGGGGGCCAAGATGCCGACTACTCTTACCCTGGCCGTGACGGCACAGCCGCCAACGGCACTGCTACCTAAGCTCAACGCTCCATTTCAGGGCGCCAACCTCGCGCGGGGGGCTTGAGCCATGCCTGTCCCCATGCCAGCCGCCGTCGTCCTGATCGTCTGTAAGACCGTCAGCGCGGGGCCTGAAGATCACAACGCCAAGTACACAGGCTACGAGAACCTCGAATGGGCCACCGAGCACTCCATGATGGTGTGCCGGCGGCAGGAGGTTCAGCTCTACGATCGGGCGGAAGCCTTGGGCGCCGCCCGGCAGCCGTTTAACCTGCAGCGGTGCCAAAGATCGGGTATCATGCTGGGTACCCAGTGGGACGCCAGTCACCGCGGTTCAAAGTACCGGTTCTGGCGTGTCGCATGCCCTGTGCCGATCGTCGATACGCGGACGGGCGACGTCATCGCGTGGAAGATGCCCGAATGCGGACACCGGGACACGGTACGCTGTGAGGTTGACGCGGAGATTTAGGGCGTAACGCCTTATCGCTGCGTCCTTGGTTCGATTGGAGGCCCTCTCTTTAGAGGAGATTTGGCCATGCCACTCTGGTCGAAGATTGCAACTGGTCTTGCGATCGCGGTCACGCTGTTGGGGTTCGTGGGCTTTCGGGCCTACTCCGAGAGGCTTGGTCCGATCGTGCAGACCTACGGCACGACTTACTATAACGGCGCGGGGCCGCAGGCCCCGGCGGTTCCTTGCAAGTCGAAGAGCGAGATCCGCAGCGCCATCGCGCGGGTGCACGCGAAGTTCGATCACCTCGAAGGCGAGAGCCTCAAGGCGTTCGAGGAGCGGGCGGCCTTGTTGAAGGGCTTGCCGCCGCTTCGCGTCGAGGAGCTGTACGTCATCACCGAAGACGATAAGCTTCGCGACGGGAAGATGGTCCTGTTCATCGGGCTCAAATCGAATTGCGTGAGCACGGTGTTCAGCTTTCCGGCACCGCTCTATCGGGAACTCGTCGCATCGGGCGCTGCCTAATCGGGAGAGTTTGCTTCCGTGCCAGAGGGCGAGCTGATTTATGCCGTGGGCGATATTCACGGCCGGTCCGACCTCTTGGCAGAGCTTCTTCTCAAGATCGAGGCGGATGCCGCGATGCGTTTGGCTGCCAAGAAGCGGCTGATTTTTCTTGGCGACTACGTGGACCGTGGTCCGGATAGCCGCGGCGTCGTCGAGATCCTGCTCCACGGCTTGCCATCAGATTTCTCCGCGCATTTTCTCAAAGGCAACCACGAAGCGCTTCTGCTCGGTTTTCTCGCCGATGCAAGTCGGCTCGATCAATGGCGCTATAACGGCGGCGAGGAGACCATGGCGTCCTATGGGGTCGATGTCGGCTGGCTAAAGGAAGTGCGTGCGGCACCCGAGGCGTGGCGCGAGGCCTTTGCGTCAGCGTTGCCCGCAACGCATCTCCATTTCTTGCAGGGCTTGGATCTCCTGATCCCCGCAGACGACTATCTCTTCGTCCATGCAGGCGTACGGCCGGGTGTTCCGCTCGAGGCACAGAGCGAGACAGACCTGATCTGGATCCGGGATGAGTTTCTCGGGTCGACGAAAAGCTTCGGCAAGGTCGTGGTGCATGGGCACACGCCCGCGCTTGAACCCGTCATGCGGCCCAATCGCATCGGCATCGACACCGGCGCGGTATTCAGCGGCCGATTGACTGCGCTCAGATTGCAGGATGGGGAGCGGAGTTTTCTTGAGACCTGACTCTTAGGCCCGCGTTTCAGGCGCCTTGGCGACAACGCCGCGCAGCCGGCTGGTCAGGCTGCCGCCTTTTTCGCGCTTGGATCTGCGGGCGGCAAAGCGTTGCGCGAGGCTGGTCCGCTGCTCGGCCTCGTCCTCGTCCGCGTCTTCTTCGGCGTACACCTCTTCGTCGTGCCCTTCATGGGGCACGTCTTCGTACTCGTCAGGTTCGATCTCGGCATGGGTCTCCGGATCGGCCTCTTCAAACTCAACCGCGTCCTCAAACCGAGCCTGTTCCACAGACTCAACCTCGGCTTCGGCTTTAACTTCGTGCTCGATCTCGGCTTCTGCTTCAGCTTCAACCTCGACTTCGGCCTCAACCTCTACTTCGGCTTCAGCCTCGGCATATTCCATATGCTCGCCCTCGGCGGCCACGATCTCTTCGGGTGCCTCCTCGGCCATAGGCTCGGCGGCCTCGCCGTTTCCAGCCTCGGCGTGCCAAGCGGCATCCTCGGTCGTGACCTCGCTGGTGGTATCGCTCTGCGCGTATTCCGCGTGCTCTTGTGCGGCCGCGGCAGGCTGAGCGTGTTGTGCCTGGTTTCGTGCGGCGGTCATGATGTGCGAGGCGAGGCGGTTCAACTCGCGGCGCAAGAAGGCGATTTCCTCGGCGCCCGTCTTGGCGCGCTCGAGTTCTTCCGTGGCCCGCGACAGTTCGGCAGCGAGACGCTGGCTTTCGGCGACCGCCCGCCCATCGGACTTCGACGATCCGCGCATACTGCCAGCGCTGCCGCTTTCGAGCGACAAGCGCAACCGGTCAATGTCGGCGCGCTGATTTTGAACCGTGCTGCGGGCAATCTTCAGCGCTTCTGACTGGGAGGCGACGGTGTTGCGCAGCTCGGCGTTGACGTTTTCAAGATCAGCCAGCGCCTTCTTGGCTGCCTTGAGCCGTGTGTCGAGATCCGGCAGGCGCCGCTTGATCGTCTGCTGGAGGACGCGATTGGCGTTCTGGCTTTCGGTGAGCTTGCCTTTGACGCCGGCAATCTCGGTATTGAGTTCCTGGATTTCGACCCGGCGCTTATTGGCCTCGATCAGCTCGCGCGCGGCCTTCTCTTTGGACTTGTCGAGGGCGACTTCGACCTTGCGCAGCTCAATGGCGAACTCAGCGCGCAGCTGGTCCTTGTCGGCCTGAATATCGGCGAGCGTCAATGGCATCGTCGCCTCAAGCCGACGCGTGGTGAGCTTGACAGCACGGTTCCACAAGGGAGGAGCAAGCATGAGGGCGAGCAGGCATCCCAAGAAGAAGCCCAACGCCCCGAACATGAACCACTCGATCATCAAAACCAGGGTTCCCCGAAACTAGCGCCCAAGCGTCTCTACCGGCGCATTTTAGGCAAGCTCAAGCAGGCCCGCCAAGATCAAACGCCCCCGCGAGCCCATCTTCCTAAGCTTTCCTAGCGCCAATCTAGAACGGATTCCAGGTGGGCTGGCGGGTATATTTGAGGTAGCCGATATTTGCGCCCAACCTAAGGCCGACGCCGGAGCGAATTGGGGCCAGAACCAGCTTGTCCCCCTCCAGATAGGTGACGCCCACGCCGCCTATGAAATAGGCGGAGCCGTCGACCCCGGCGAATCTGTCGTAGATCTGGGCCGGGTTGCTGAGATTGTAGACCAGGACCATGGTCTTGGAGCCTGCGGCGCCAAAATCATAGCCAACGGAAGGCCCTTGCCAGAAGACGCGGTGCTGGCCCGCGTCCTTGGTGTGGAGGATGCCTTCGCCATAGCGCAGCCCAGCGACGAAGGCCCCGCCGGCCTCTTCACCCAAGATATAGCCGTTTGGGCGCCCGGATTTCTGAAAGGCGTATTCGACCGCTTTGGCGAAGCCCACGGAGACCTTGCCGAAGAAGCGGTGTCCCGCGCCTGAGATTTCCTCCACGGAGAAGGTATCGTCATCGCTGCCGGGCAGCGTCTCGGAGGCGTACCCGTTGGAGGGCTGATAGGTCTCAGTGACGCCCCCTTGCGGATAGGTGGCGGGAGTGCCGGCACTTTCCGCACCGCTTGAGCGCGGCGGCGGTAGCTGGCTCGGTTCTCGACCGTCGATCATGTCCGCATACGACTCCGGCGTAATGACCATCTGGTCATCCTGGGCCGATGCGGTGAGTGAGAAGCAAGTCAGAAGGATTGCCGACGAAGCGGCAATCGTAAGGGTGCTGATACGCATGACGAGTGACCCTCGAGACTGAAACCGGCGCCCCTGCCGGCGGGCGGGACAAATACTGTCCGCGACCAATTGTTGACCGAAACAGTTACCAAACGGTGGGTGGGTTACTGGGGCGTTAAGATCGTGCGCCCCCAGGCGACGAAGCCTGAATTTCGTAGGCCATCTTCCGTCTTGCCGTAGCCGAAGCGGTTGCCCTCCATATCGACAACCCGGCCGCCGGAGGCCTCCAGAACCGCTTGGCCGGCGGCGGTGTCCCACTCCATGGTCGGGCCGAAGCGCGGGTAGACGTCCGCGTTCCCTCTCGCGATCTCCAAGAATTTCACCGAAGAGCCGGCGCTGGACCGCTCGGCGATATCCAGGCCTTCCAGGAATGCCTCGGTCTTGGGGTCGAGGTGCGAAAGGCTCACGAGCGCCGTCAGGGCCTTGGGGTCGCCCGCGCGGGCATGAAGACGCTTTTGCGGGAGGGCGTCGAGATCGGCGCCGGCAGCGCTGGGTGCCATTTCGGCCTCGACCACCACGCCGTCGGCGGTCGTGACGGCCAACAGCGATCGGGCCGGGGCATAGACGAGCCCAAAGCGGGGGCGCCCCTCTTCGATCAGCGCCACATTGACCGTAAAGTCCGAGCGCTTCTTGATGAACTCCTTGGTGCCGTCAAGCGGGTCGACGAGGAAGAAGCGTTGCCCGAGCGCTTCTGTCCGGTCCGCTGCGGTCTCCTCGGAGACCACGGATATGGAAGGGGCCAGCGCCGCCAGGACCGGGAGGATCGCCGCTTCCGCGTCGCGATCCGCTTTGGTCACTGGAGACTCATCGTCCTTCGTTTCGACCTCCACGGGACCGGCATAGTGCGCCATGATCGCCGCACCCGCCTTGGCGGCTGCATCCGTGAGGACGGCCGCTGCCTGGCCTAGATCAAAATCGGTTCCGGCCTGGGAGGTGAGGGCGGTTGTGCGTCTTGGTGCTGACAAGGCAAGATGCTCCAAAGGGTGCTGATTCGTTATTACGCCGAGTGCGTACTGTCGTTACGCCGATTGCACCCTCCTGTACCAAAAATTTGGGTGGCCGCCACGTCATCTCAGTGGATTGCCGCGGAAGCGAAGGGAGAATTTCATGACAGAGCCGACGGGGCTCACCGATCTTGAGCTTGCGGCGCTCGTCTCCAGCCGCATCTGTCACGACGTCATCAATCCCGTTGCGGCAATCTCCAACGGGTTGGAGATGCTTGGCGAGGAGCAGGATGCTGACATGCGGGAAGCGGCCATGGACCTGATCCGCAAGAGCGCAACGCAGGCATCCGCGAAGCTGCAATTCGCGCGTCTGGCCTTTGGCGCCGCGGGGTCCGCGGGGGCGGAGATCGATCTTCGCGACGCGGAGAAAGTCTCCCGCGAATTCGTGGCGGGAACCGGCAAGCATGAGGTGATCTGGGAAGGGCCTGTGGTCACCTTGCCCAAAAATCAGGTCAAGGCGCTGCTCAATCTTGTGGCGCTCGGCGTCGTGGCCCTGCCGCGCGGCGGCACGGTGAGCGTCGAGATCGCGGGCAACCCGCCGGAGGCGGTTTCCTTCACAGTTCGGGCCAAGGGCAAGGCAGCGCGCCTCAACGAGCAGGTTACGGCGCTATTGTCCGGGAGCAATGGGGTCGAAATCGACGCCCACTCGATCCAGCCCTATTACGCAAGCCGGGTGGCCACCGCGGCAGGGCTCAGCCTGACCGCTCAGGCTGAGGACGATGAGGTCACTCTAAAGGCCGCCTGAGCTTCAGGAATTCGCCGATTTCGGCGAAATCGCCCCGGCTGGTAAACGAAGCGTAAACAGAATTCGCCGACAATTCCGACCTTGTCTGCAGGGTTATAAGGCGCGAATCACCCTGATTCGCGCCAAGGGCGAGTCATGGACGATTTACTGGCGGAATTCCTGACCGAGACGGCTGAGCGGCTCGACGAGCTCGACGTCAATCTGGTGCGCTTCGAACAGGCGCCCAACGATGCCGAGATGCTCAACGCCATCTTCCGGACCTGCGCCGCACTGTCCTGTCGCGTCTGGCGCGTCAGCTTTCGACGGATGGCTATCTCGTCCTTGGCTCCGCGGAGACCGTCAGGGGCGTGTCGCACGACTTCTCGCCCGTCTCAGAGGGCTACCACGGTATCTACCATCTGGCGCATGACGTCGCGGCCCGCCGGGGCCACACACGGCCGGCTGGTTCCGCCGTCAGGAGCGAGGATCAGGTGGTTTCGGAGGAGGCTAAGTTCCGCGAGGTCAAGCTGGATCGCGCGACGGCCGATCTGCTCGAGGCGTTGGCGAGGGCCCGCGGTCTGACGCTGGCACAGCTCTTGGCGGAATACGCGGCCGCGGACTCCTCTATGCCGGGGCGGGCCGATATCAAGACCGGGACACTGCTAGCCCTCGGCGTTGCCAATCGCTGAATCGGATCCCCAAAATGACAATGGCCGGGACTAGCCCGGCCATTGACGTATCTCAAAATTTGCTGAGTGAGGTTAGGCGGCGGCTTCGTCCGTGCCGGCGTCCGACTCCTCCTCGGGGTTGCGCAGCACGTAGCCGCGGCCCCAGACCGTCTCGATGTAGTGCTTGCCGCCAGTCGCCGCAGCGAGCTTCTTGCGCAGCTTGCAGATGAAGACGTCGATGATCTTGAGCTCGGGCTCGTCCATGCCGCCATAGAGGTGGTTCAGGAACATCTCTTTGGTCAGGGTCGTGCCCTTACGCAGAGAGAGCAGCTCAAGCATCTGATATTCCTTGCCGGTCAGGTGGACCCGCTGGCCGTTCACGTCGACCGTCTTGGTGTCCAGATTGACCTTCAGGCCGCCTGTCTGGATGACGGACTGGGCGTGGCCCTTCGAGCGCCGCACGATCGCGTGGATGCGGGCAACGAGCTCGTCCTTATGGAAGGGCTTGGTCATGTAGTCGTCGGCCCCGAAGCCCAGGCCCCGGACCTTGTCCTCGATCCCAGCCAGTCCGGAGAGGATCAGGATCGGGGTCTGTACCTTGCTGACCCGCAAGGTTTTCAAGACCTCGTAACCGCTCATATCCGGAAGGTTTATGTCGAGCAGAATGATGTCGTAGTCGTAGATCTTACCAAGATCGACGCCTTCTTCGCCTAGATCGGTCTTGTAGACGTTAAAGCCTTCCGACTGGAGCATTAGTTCGATGCTCTGAGCCGTGGCGCTATCGTCCTCGATCAGAAGAACCCGCATTTTTTAATTCCCCCGTATTCTCAATGTCCTGGTTATCCCCTGACCCAGTACGTCGGACGCAGATTGGTTAATTCGAATCAATAAATTAGTGGCCAATAGTTAACAAAAGCTAAGCCTGCTAACCACACTCGCTAACCATCCCTACCTCAGGCGGGGTGGCCCATCCTTTAAATGCAACCCATATGGTTTACCGGCCCTTAAGGCCTGTCGGCCATGATCTGGAGAGTGGGGCAGGGGGACCAGTCCTCGAAAGAAGGCCTAGGTTCGCTTTGGGGGTCGCATTGTTCTTTGGGCAATGGCTCAGCCGGAGCGCGCCGCTGGCATGGTAATTGTATCTCCGTGAGCGGGGCCCGAGCAGGCTGAGGGTATTGAGTTATGAAGTCACGCGACGCAGTCATCCGGTTGAAGCGCTTCGAAGTCGAGGAGAAGTGCCGAAAAGTCGCCGAAATCGAATCCATGATCGGCGAGTTCAACACCATGGTTTCCGACCTCGATCGGCAGATTGCCATTGAGCAAGAGCGGGCCGGCGTCTCCGACGTCAATCATTATGCCTATCCAACCTTCGCCAAGGCGGCGATCCAGCGGCGGGATAACCTGTCGAATTCCGTGGCCGGCCTGGATGCCAAGCTTGCGGCCGCGCGCGCGGAGCTGGACGAGGCCGTTGAGGAGCTAAAGAAGATCGAGCTCCTTCAGGCGCGCGACAGCGATCGGGTCCGTGTTGAGACCCCCGCGCCTGCGGATCTCGTGGCGGTGGGCGCTCGCCGCGCAGCCAGCTAGCCGACTTTCAGCGGTCCTGAGGCCTGTCGAGTGGCCCGTGGCTTGCTGCCCACGGGGACCGCTCGCGTCCGGCGTCTCAGGTGGCTAGTATCCAGGTCAGTCTGTGAGCGCGGGAAGGGTCCATGCCGTCATTCGATATCGTATCCAAGACCGACCTCGAAGAGGTCGATAACGCTCTCGCCAACATGGTGCGTGAGATGAGCCAGCGCTATGACTTCAAGGGGTCGCAGTGCAAAATCGAGCGCAAGGAGGCGGAGATCACCATCAACGCCGACGATGACCTGAAGCTCAAGCAGATGCACGAGCTCCTCCAGGGCCATCTGGCGCGCCGCAAGATCGAGGCAGGGGCTATCGATTATCAGACAGCGGAGAAGGCCGCAGGCCAGTCCATGCGCCAAAAGGCGATCATCCGCCAAGGCATCGACAAGGAGCTGGCCAAGCGCATCGTCAAGAGCGTCAAGGACGCCAAATTCAAGGTCCAGGTCGCCATCCAAGGCAGCGAATTGCGGGTCACGGGCAAGAAGCGGGACGATCTACAGGCCGTGATCGAGCACATTAAAGGGCTTCCGCTTGAGCTGCCGCTCCAATATGTGAACTTCAGAGACTGACCGCTGGTGATTCTCTTGAAGGGACATAGCGTGTTCAGGTTGGGCGCGACGATGCTGGCGCTTGGGCTCGCGGCCCTTTGGGTGACCGCCTGTGGCGGTCGGTCCACGGGCAGTGCCAGCGTGGCTGAGTCCACCGCGAACGTTGCCGCGACCGAGGCCGTCGGTACCGTGCCCGCCTACAACACGACCCGCATGTCGATCGCGACGGCCAAGCCTGTCGATGCCTATGTACTGCTCGGCGGGCGGATCAAGAGCTGCTGGTTCAACCCCAGCGCCCCGCTTTTCCCCGAGCATGTCTACCGTGCCGATGTGAGCCCCGACGGCCAGAAGGTGAAGATCACCATCCACGACAAGCGCAATCTTGGTCGGGCCGGTAAGCTCGCCTATTCGATCGATTTTGCCCAGCAAGGCAGCCAAACGGCGGTGACCTCGCGGAACCTCACCATGACGCCGCAGCAGGCGGCAAAGATGCAGTTCGACGTCAACCGCTGGAAGAGCGGACAGAAGGATTGCAGCAAGAAATGGCCGAAGGTCGCAGGCTAGCCTGCGGCGCGCTAGCGAGCCCGGACGTGCAAATGGCCGGGCTTGGGACCCGGCCATCAAGGAAATCTCAGAAGATGTATCGGCGGGCCGTTAGCCGCTGCGATAGTCCTGAATGCGGGTCGCGCGCAGGCCAGGCAGGCCGTGCTTATCGATGGAGCGCTGCCAGCTCAGGAACTCGTCCACGGTGAGCGTATAGCGCTCACAGGCCTCCTCGAGGCTCAGCAGACCACCACGCACGGCGGCCACAACCTCGGCCTTCCGGCGGATGACCCACCGCTTGGTATTCTTGGGTGGCAGGTCGGCGACGGTCAGCGGGCTGCCGTCCGGTCCAATCACATATCTGACACGCGGCCTGTAATGTTCAGTCATCGTACGCAACACTCACAAAATCGATGATCTTAAATCTAGGCGGACGCTAGCAGAGCCCCATTTAAGAATTGCCTAAGCTGTGGGGTAAAAGAAGCGGCAAGGAAATAGCCAAAACTTGCTGAATTCACTGAAACTTCCGCTCCCCTCGAAGTCGCCCTGGCAGGCACCGGAGGCGCCAATAGCCTTGCTTCCCAAGGGGTCGCTCCCTATGTTCTGCTCCGGGTAGGGGTTGCCTCGAAGGCCACACGGGTCCGATATGGCCCCTTATACTGTGGGACGGGCAAGATCATTTGCCGTCAGGATCCTTCGAGAACTCCTGGATCGCCATTATTATTGAAGCCGAGAATGCTTAACAGTTTGCACCTTCCTGGCCGCCCGGCCGATCACCGCGTGGTTGTCGCCATGTCGGGCGGGGTCGATTCCTCCGTGGTTGCGGCCCTGCTGAAGGCCCAAGGCTACGACGTGGTCGGGATCACGCTGCAGCTTTACGACCACGGCCAGGCCGTTGGGCGCAAAGGCACGTGTTGCGCGGGCCAGGACATTCAGGATGCGCGGCGGGTCGCGGAGACGCTTCAGATTCCGCACTACGTCCTCGATTACGAGGCGCGCTTCGCGCAGGCCGTCATGGGCGAGTTCGCCGACAGCTATCTCAACGGCGAGACGCCGGTGCCGTGCGTGGCGTGCAACCAGAAGATCAAGTTCCACGATTTGCTTCAGACTGCCGAGGGCCTCGGCGCCGCGGCGCTGGCAACCGGGCACTACGTGAAGAGCATGCCGGGCGCGTCCGGGTGGGAGCTCCACCGGGCCGAGGACAAGGATCGCGACCAGAGCTACTTTCTATTCAATACGACCCCGGAGCAGCTTGCCTTTTTGCGGTTTCCGCTTGGGGACCTGCCGAAGGAAGAGACGCGCAAGCTGGCACGCGACTATGGGCTCGCGGTCGCCGAGAAGTCGGACAGCCAGGATATCTGCTTCGTGCCCACGGGGCGTTACACGCAAGTGATCGAGCGTCTGCGTCCCGGTGCTGCGGAGCCCGGCGACATCGTTCATGTGGACGGGCGCGTGCTTGGCCGCCACACCGGCATCATCAATTATACGATTGGCCAGCGGAAGGGCATTGGCGTGGCGGCGAGCGAGCCGCTCTACGTCGTGAAGCTCGACGCAAACCGCCGCGAGGTTGTCGTCGGTCCGCGCGATGCCTTGCGTGCCCAGACGCTTCTCTTGCGCGACGTGAACTGGCTTGGTGACGAGCCGTTCGACGCGGCGGCGGCGGAGGGCATCGAAGTGCTGGCGCGGATCCGCTCCACGGGTCCGCTGCAGCGCGCGACGGTTCGCCTGGACGATGATAGTGTCAAGATCAGCCTCGCCGACGGCGAGGAGGGCGTGTCCCCGGGACAGGCCTGTGTATTTTATGCCGCGATGGGCGGCGGGGAGCGGCTTCTCGGCGGCGGATGGATCAAGTCTGCCGAAGACGGAGCCTGGTTGGCCAAGGACGGTTTTGCGGCACAGGCATCGCCATTGCCGGCAGAGGCTTTCTTGGCCGGGTCGCGTTAGGCCGCGGCGAATAGGCGGCCTGTAGTCGGGGAGGATCCCACAGTGGAGTCACAACGTTCCGTAGTGGACACGGACACCGTGCGCCATGCTTATCGCCGCTGGGCGCCCATCTACGACTATACGTTCGGTCAGGTGGCGGACGCCGGCCGGAAGCATGCGGTCCGGATCATCAACAAGCGGAAAGGGCGCGTGCTCGAAGTAGGTGTCGGCACCGGCCTGTCGCTGCCGGGCTATGGCGAGCAACTGACGGTCACGGGCATCGACCTTTCGCCGGAGATGCTGGAGAAGGCGCAGGAGAAAGTCACCAAGAAGAAGCTCGGCAATGTCGACGGCTTGCACGAGATGGACGCGAGCGCGCTCGCCTTTGCCGATGAGAGCTTCGACACCGTGGTGGCGATGTACGTCATGACCGTGGTGCCTGATCCCGACAAGGTGATGCGGGAGCTGGAGCGGGTCTGCGCGCCGGGCGGCGAGGTGATTTTGGTGAATCATTTCAGCCAGGAAGAGGGCGTCCGCGGATTCCTGGAGAAGAAGCTGGCGCCTTTTGCCGATCTCATCGGTTGGCATGCGGTGTTTGAGGTCGACCGCGTGTTGATCTGCAATGATCTTCGCCTCGTGGAGCGCCGGTCGCTGTGGCCCATCGGCCTTTTCACCATGCTCCGCTTCGTGAAAGAGCCGGGGTTCGGGGTGGCGCCGCAAGCCGCGCGGTACATGCTGGCCAAGGGCCGGCGGGAAGCGCCGGCGAGGGCGCCTGAGCCCATCCGGGTCCGCGCCATGCGTATGACGGCGCGCGGCGGCGTCTTTGCGCGGCGTTTGCTTGACACCAATTACTGGCGGTCTCTATATCGCCGACTTCAAAGCCAATTGACCGAATAGCGGCGCGGCAGCCCCTGACCTATATAGATGACAGGGCGTTTGGCCTTGGGGCGGAGTAGCTCAGCTGGTTAGAGCAGCGGAATCATAATCCGCGTGTCGGGGGTTCGAGTCCCTCCTCCGCTACCAATTAAATCAGTTGGTTATATCCGGTTCGAGTAACTTCTGTATCCGCATCTCCATGTGCGGCTACGAGAAAGCGTGCGAACACGTCCTCAGACTCTCTGTATTGAGGTAACAGGCTCGTATCGCCCGCCTTCGAAAGTATCATCCAACCCCTCAATCAGCTCTGTAGTCGGTTTGTGTGATTTAGGTTCGTGTCCGGAAGATGCACTTTCATGAGGGCTTTGAACAGCTTGCTATGCGGCGTAAGTGCTAAGATCCGCCGGATTTGCTGTGGAGCTCTAGCTTTAAGTCTCGAGGCCGGTGATGTGAGGGCCATCGTGCGGCTGTTCCTGGCCTTAGTCATGACAATCAAGTTGGCGACCCCAGCGCTCGCCCAACAGCCCGGTGAACCGGTAGAGCAGGGTGGCTCGTATGCTGAACCTTGGTTTGTGGATCCAACGGACATCACACGGAACCCCGATGACATCACGAACCGGTTGGAGAAGGAGGCGAAGCGCAAGGACACGCTGCTGCGCGCGCCGAACTTAGATCGGATGATGCTCCCCTGGACCGAGTTTAAGGATCAGCTCTTCGATGACCACGGGCTCGGCTTCGGTATTTTCTACACCGCGCTCTACCAGAGGGCTGATGCCGGTCTGGTTGATGCCGAAGGCAAGTCCGGTCCGGACGAAGCATCGGGCGGTATTTTAGGTATTGCTGGCACTTGGGAGCTCTTTGGACGCAGCACCCAGCATCCGGGCAGCTTGGGCTTCAGATTACAGGACCGCCACCGCATGGGTGCGATCCCTCCGCAAAGTCTGGGCCCAGACGTCGGCTCATTGTGGCTCACGGGAAGCCTCTTTAACGAGTTCGAGATGTCCCTGGTCGAACTCTACTGGGACCAGCATATTGTGAAAGATCGGCTCGCCTTTCGGTTTGGCAAGACTGTACCGTTCGTGATCCACGACTACTTCAAATACAAGAGTCCAGTATCTGGCTTCCAGGACTCAAACCTGACGTTCAATAGCTCGATCTCCTGGGTTGGCTTCGGGCTCGGGGCTGTTGGGCTCGTTCGGCCGACGCCAGACATCTATATCCACGGAGGTATTTATGATGCCAAGGGCAAGGAAAACCGGGCCGGCTTGGACAGCTTCTTCAGTGACGGCGAGCACTTCACAATTGCCGACATCGGCTGGGATCCTGGCTATTTAGACCCGACCCGTAAGGTGCGCGTCGGACCGATTGAGGTCAGTGATTACCACGTCACGCTTTGGCACAAGGACAGCGTCGAAAAGGCTATGACGCCCGAGGGCTGGGGTTTCACAATCTTTCTGGAACACCGCGTTGGCAACGTACTGCCCTTCTTCCGATATGGCTATTCTGAAGGCACAAGCGCGGGCAATCCGGCCCTGCTCGACCACATGGTGGCCGGTGGCGTCGCACTTGAGGACGTGTTCGGCCAGGACAACGACGTGATCGGCATCGGAGCGAGCTGGAGCCGCAAGGACGTCGGCAGCACATTCTTCCCGCTCAGCGTTCCCATCATAGTTGACGTTGGCGATGGCTTGGGAGAGTTCACCGACACCCTGCAGGTCGACTTCGGCACAGTGGAGCAATACTCCATCGAATTGTTCTATCGAGTACAGCTAACCCAGGAGTTCCAGGTCACGCCAAGCCTACAGTTTATCGTCGATCCCGCCTTCAACCTTGAGGAGGACACGATCGCGGTGTTGGGTCTCCGGGGCCGCGCAGAATTTTAGGCGCGCCGCCTCTGATCCTAAAGGTCTGCTGGTAATGACACATATAGATATTAACAGGGGGTGGGGGGCGCGAAGCGTCCCCGGCCTGTTGAGACACCCGGATCATGTCACGAACGCTCATCATCTTTGGTTTGGTATTGATTGCCACAGGGCTTCTCTGGCCGTTTATCGCCAAGCTGGGGCTTGGCCGACTGCCTGGAGATATTGTCATCGAGCGAGAGAACTTCCGGTTCTATTTGCCTCTCGGCACGTCCCTGCTGATTAGCGTCGTACTGAGTCTGATTTTCTGGCTCTTTGGTCGATAGGCGCGGCGCGACACTCGCCAAAGTTTGCCGAACGTTACTGTAGTGGTTTGTCAGCCGCGGGAGTCGTAAGCGTCAAACTGATCTGCTCGTCGTCTTGGAGGGGTGGTTGGCACCGTTACTTTTTGAAAAATATAAGAGAAATGAGACTAACTTGCCCTGTTTCTTCCTTGAGATCTGTCAAATACTCACAGCCTCGATGCTCTACGACCTGGTCAGTTGTCCGCACCGCGTGCATATGGATCTCTATGGCGATCCCGCTGACCGCGATGCGATCAATCCCTTCGTCCAGATAAATAGGTTACGGGCTTTTTGATTCTGGTGATAATCGCACTATTACCTTCGTGGAAGCACTGTGGAAGCAAGAGGGAAGGAAATTCGGCGTAATCATTCGTCGGTGTTCCCCGCCTTAAGCAGCTTGTATTTCTCGAGTGCTCGGTTTCGTGCCATCGAGTGATCGACGATGGGCGCTGGATAGTCTCTGCCGAGCTTAATTCCGGCGTCCGCTAGTTCAATCGGTTTGGCCGTCCAAGGCGCGTGGATCAATCGGTCTGGAACCTTGGATATTTCCGGCACCCACTTCCGGACATAGCTGCCATCGGGATCGAACTTCGTCCCTTGAATGGTGGGATTGAAAACACGGAAATAAGGTGCCGCATCCGCGCCGCAGCCTGCGACCCACTGCCAGCTCGCTGCATTGCTCGCGAGATCGGCATCAACAAGCGTATCCCAAAACCATTCCTCACCAGTTTGCCAATCGATCAGTAGATCCTTGATCAGAAAAGAGGCAACGATCATGCGGACGCGGTTGTGCATCCAGCCGGTCGTCCACAATTCACGCATGCCGGCATCGACAATCGGATAACCGGTTGCTCCGCGCTGCCAGGCGGACAGAGCGTCAGGATCATTTGCCCATGGAAAATTGGAGAATTCCGCGCGGAGCGGCTTAAAAGGCAGCTCTGGAAAATGAAAGAGTAGGTGATAAGAGAACTCCCGCCAGGCGATTTCAGAGAGGTAAGTCTCGACACCCCGAGGCATCGGACTGCCGGTCTGAGCAAGCGCACTGGCGACGACCGCGTGCCATATCTGGCGTGGCCCGATTTCACCAAAATGTAGGTGGGCAGAAAGACGTGAGGTGCCGGAAAGCCCAGGCAGGTTCCGTTTGTCCTGGTATTCGAAAACGGCGCCTTCAGTGAAGTCATGCAAACGCGAATGTGCCGCTTGCTCACCCGGTATCCATGTGTCCCGCAAGCCACCCGCCCAGTCTGGTCTCGTCGGGAGCAGCCCCCACGAGTTCAGGCCGTCACTCTCGGCAAAATCGTTCGGCGCCGGGATCCGCTGAGGCGCAGGCCTTGGCTGGTCGGGCTCTCCGCTAGTGCGCAATGCTTTCCAGAAAGGCGTGAAGACCTTGTATGGCTCACCTTTTTGCGTGGTAACCGCCCAGGGTTCTCGGAGCAGGCCCGCGTTGAAGCTGCGCGCCTCTATGCCCTTACCCTTCAGAGCTGTTTTTATTTTTTCATCTCGCCGCGTTGCCCACGGCTCGTAACGCCGATTCCAAAAAACGTTCGTAGCGCCGGTTTCAGACAGCAGTTCGTTAATGACAGCTTCTGCAGGGCCGGTCTTCAGGATGAGCCTGTTACCGCATGCTTCGATCGCTGAGGAGAGAGCGGACAAGGAGCCATGGAGCCACCAGCGTGAGGCGCCACCCGGCGACCATTCGCCAGCGTCAGCGTCAGCGTCATCGCAAATGTAGACTGGTATGACTGGGCGCCCGATCGCGACGGCGGCATCAAGGGCCGGATTGTCGGCGAGGCGGAGGTCACGGCGGAACCAGAGGAGAGTTGTCATTTGCTAAACCACCTCATTCCTCGTGGGTTCTACCTAATGATGAATGACTGTTGGTGAGGGATTCGAGAAAGGTCCCCGCTTCGTTCAAGTAATTCCTTTTCTTCTCCGAGGACCATTTCGCAAGTGTGCGATAAGGCATCGCCATGCGGGGATTTTTATCAAGATGAGCTTGGTTGTGAATCAAGAACGCCCAATAGAGGTAATTGAACGGGCATGCCTTCGGCCCAGTCTTCTTCTTTACATCGTAGGCACAACCTCCGCAAAAATCTGACATGCGGTTGATGTAAGCGCCTGAAGAAGCGTAAGGTTTGGATGCCATCTTGCCGCCGTCGGCGAATACGGCCATGCCCAGCGTATTTGGCATCTCGACCCACTCGACAGCGTCGGCGTAAACAGCGAGATACCAGCGTTCGATCTCCCTCGGAGCTATGCCCGCAAGCAACGCGAAGTTTCCCGTTATCATCAGCCGCTGAATATGGTGAGAGTACGCGGTCTCGCGGGTGCTTTTGATTGCTTCGCTTAGGCATCGCATATCAGTCTCACCGGTCCAGTAAAATCCCGGCAGGGGCCGGCTGGCGCCTAACGCATTGGCATCGGCATAATTTGGCATCATCGTCCAATAGACCCCGCGGACATATTCCCGCCAGCCCAATATCTGACGAATGAAACCCTC
>NZ_JBFFQD010000042.1:0-17547 GCF_041573655.1 Methyloceanibacter sp. | reverse complement strand
GCGCGGCCCGAGACGAAGGCGATCGCCGAACGTGTAAAAGCCACGGTCGATGCCATGCCGTTCGACGTCGAGGAATATCTCGAATTCGATCTCCCGGGTAGCGACGCCGTTGGCGACTGGGGCCGCTAACGGAGCGCCCCGCCGACTGACGCGCCTAGTAGCGGTAGTGCTCCGGCTTGAACGGGCCTTCGGGCTTCACGCCGATATAGGAGGCCTGTTCCTCGCTGAGCTTTGTCAGTTGAGCGCCGAGCTTGGCGAGATGAAGCTGCGCGACCTTTTCGTCCAAGTGCTTCGGCAGCACATAGACCTCGTTCTTGTACTTGCCCGCGTGCTGCCACAACTCGATCTGAGCGAGCACTTGATTGGTAAAGGAGGCGCTCATCACGAAGCTCGGATGGCCCGTGGCGCAGCCGAGATTTACGAGCCGCCCTTCGGCCAGAAGGATGATGCGCTTGCCGTCGGGGAACTCCACCTCGTCCACCTGCGGCTTCACGTTGTGCCAGACGAAGTTCTTCAGCGCGGCGACCTGAATCTCCGAATCGAAGTGGCCGATATTGCAGACGATGGCCCGGTCATGCATCTGGCGCATATGGTCGACGGTTATGACGTCCTTGTTGCCGGTCGTGGTGACGAAGATGTCGCCCTTGGGCGCGGCTTCTTCCATGGTCGTGACTTCGTAGCCTTCCATCGCCGCCTGTAGCGCGCAGATGGGATCGATCTCGGTGATGGCCACGCGTGCGCCCTGGCTCTTCAGGCTTTCGGCGCAGCCCTTGCCCACGTCGCCGTAACCGCACACCACGGCATACTTGCCGGCGAGCATCACATCCGTGGCGCGCTTGATGCCGTCGGGCAGGCTCTCACGGCAGCCATAGAGATTGTCGAACTTCGACTTGGTAACGCTGTCGTTCACGTTGATGGCGGGGAAGGGGAGCTTGCCCTGCTTTTGCATCTCATAAAGACGATGCACGCCGGTGGTCGTCTCTTCCGAGACGCCCTTCAGGTTCCCGCGAACCTTTGAGTAGAAGCCAGGGTCGCGCGCCAGGCGCTTCCTGATCGTGGCAAAGAAAGCTTCCTCTTCCTCGTTGGAGGGCTTGTCGAGCACGGATGGATCCGTCTCGGCTTGCGCCCCGAGGATGACCATCATCGTCGCGTCGCCGCCGTCGTCGAGAATGAGATTGGCGGTCTCGCCACCGGGCCATTCGAGAATGCGGTCCACGTAGTCCCAATATTCCTCGAGCGTCTCGCCCTTGACGGCGAAGACGGGCGTGCCGGTTGCCGCGATCGCAGCGGCGGCATGGTCCTGGGTGGAGAAGATGTTGCACGAGGCCCAGCGGACCTCGGCGCCGAGCGCCTGGAGGCTCTCGATGAGGACCGCGGTCTGGATCGTCATATGCAGGCAACCGGCGATCCGGGCGCCTTTGAGCGGCTGGGTGCTGCCGTACTCCTCGCGCACCGCCATGAGGCCCGGCATCTCGGTCTCGGCGATGGCGATTTCCTTGCGGCCCCAATCGGCGAGCCCTATGTCCTTGACGTGGTAGTTCATGCCGTCCTCTGCCTTCTGGCTGTATAAAGATATAAAGAAGTCCTTATATCTTATCCGGAGCGGGTGGAGTCAAGGCCGGCGGGCGGGCGCTTTGTCTCACGGGGCTGCCCCGCCCAGAATGCTAGCGGGGCACGACCCGAACGCCCGGCGCGATGCTGTCGCTCGGGTAGACGATGACCTGTTCCCCGGGCTCCAACCCTGCGCTCAGCGCCGCTACGCCGCCCGAGCGGCGCAACACCTCTACGGGGCGAAGCTCCGCGCGGCCGTCACGGACCACGTAGGTGTTCCATTCCTTGCCCTGCCGGAACAGAGCGCCCGACGGCACGATCAGCGCATCGTCGATGGCGAGGACCTCGATGCGTGCGTCGATCTGGTAGGCATCGCCCAGGTCCAGCCACGCCTTGCGCGGCGAGACAATGTCGATGATGACGTTCGCGCGCTGCTCCTCGACACCGAGCGTGGAGATCTTGGTGAAACCGCCGGGCTCCACCGTGCGCACCTGGCCCTCGAGCGGCTTCGGACCGCCCCAATGCTCGATGATGACGCGATCGCCTTTCTCGATCTCGACCGCATCGGTGCTGAGCACGTCGACGACGATCTCCAGATTGCAGCAGTCACCAATCTCCACCAACGGCGTTCCGGGCTGAACGATTGTCTCGCTTTCCTGCAGGACGCGAATGATCTCGCCGGCGACGGGCGCGACCACCTCGAAAGACTCAGGCGGCGTGCCGGTGCTCCGGTCGTAGAGCGCAAGGAGCGCCTTGGCCTGTTCGACCGCGTGCTGGGCGGCATGATACTGGAAGTTCGCAGCGCTGACGTCACGATCGGCGACATGGTGTGCGAGTTCCGCCTGCTCTACCGCCTTGACCGTGGAAACGCCACGCTCCAGAAGCGCGCGGGCGCGGCTTAGATCGCGGCCGGCCTGATTCAAGACGACATTGGCGCGCTCCATCGTGGCTTTGGCACGGTCCAGTGCCGCCTCCGCGGCACCGAGCCGCTCCTCGGCTTCCCGGCGCGCGCGCGGGTCGAGGAAGGGTGCGGGCGAGGGCAGAATGGACGCGATCACGTCGCCGGCCTTCACATGGTCTCCGGCGTCGAGTTCCACGCGCGTCGTTCGTCCGGCAAGAGGCGAGGCGACCACAAAGCGTTCGCGCACTCTCGTCTTGCCGTCTTCGTCCACGGTCGCGACGAAGGTTCCGCGCGTGGCGCTCGCGGTCTCGACTGGGATCGGATTGGGCCAGAACGACCAGATCACGGCCCCGACGATGCACACGGCGAGGAGCGCCACCACGATGCGGCTTGGAGACGCTTTCGCCATCACTCTCTCGTTTTCAAAACGGCGACGAGATCGAGGGTATAGACCTGTCGCCGCAGTATGTACGTACTCACAAGGCCTGTCAGAAGTACGATCAGGGTCGCCGCAGCGAAGGTGCGCGGCTCGATCACGGCAGGAACCTGGAAGCTCTCATTGGAGTGGAAATGCGCGATTAAGTCGACGATGTACTGAGACAACACCAATCCAATGGGAATGCCAATGGCGATCACGATCATGAACTCGGTAAAGAGCAGGCGGGCGACCTCCGCCCGGGTGAATCCTAGAACGCGCAAGCTGGCCAACTCCCGTGCTCGTTCGTAATAGCGGATACGGGCACTATTGTAGACGACGCCAACGGCGATGATGACGGCAAATCCGGTGAGGATGGCGCCGCTCACCAGCACGAGGCCCGCGATCTTGTCGAAGAACATGGCGATCGAATACGCCTTCATGCTGGCCGATTCGATGATAGGCAACGATTTGAACCGCTCGGAGACGGGTCCGATGGCGGACGGTTCTATATAGAGCGCGGCTGCCGAGACCACATCGCCTTCGCCCGTGAGTTTGTTCAGGGCGCCGATCTCCATATAGGACGACATGCCGAGCATCTCTTCGACGGTCGAAGCGACCGGCACGTCAACTTTGCGGCGCTCGCCTTCCATTACCTCAACGGTGATGACCTGGCCCAATGTCACGCCAAGGCGCTCGGCGAGGCGTTTGGAGAGCGTGATGCCATCCGGTGCCGGCTCGATCGGACGTAGGTCGAGATCGCGCGGCACCCGCAACTCGCCGCCCTCATGCAGTCCGATGATTGAGGTGAGGTAGGTCCGCTGCCCTGCGCGCAAGCGCACCGGCACGTAGCGCTGCCCCTCCACCTTCATGATCCCGCGCTCGCGCCTCAGATCGTTGATGATGTCGGCATCGACTGGCTGCGGAAAGGTTACGGTCGCATTGCCGCGCTCGATCAGGTTGAACTGGACGTCCATCATGTAGTCGACGGAGTCGCGCCAGAAGAGCCCGAGCACGACCATCGGCACTGCGAAGGCAATGCCGAGTGTGGTGAGGGCGGTTTGCAGCGGTCGGCCGCCGATATGACGGAGGATCATCTTGGCGCGCGGCGACCCGTTGGGCGCCAAAAAGTCGAGCAGGCCGCGACGAAACTTGATCGGCGCTTCCGGCCGCATCGCCACGGCCGGCTTCAGCGCCACGACGCTGCGCACGGCCGTCAAGATGCCGAGCGATGCTGCCGCGAGGCTGATAGCGATGCCAACCACCACAGACCAGCCAGTGATCTCGAAATCGAGCGCCGGAAAGCGAAAGAAGGTTCGATAGCTCAAAATCATCGCATGACCGAACAAATATCCGCCAGCTAGCCCGAGAACCGAGCCGATGGTGACGATGACGACGACAAGCTTGAAGTAGTGAAGACCCAACGGCAGCGTTGGGTAGCCAAGCGCCTTTAGCGTCGCGATTTGCTCGCGCTGTGCCAATACGAGCCGGCTGAGCGCAATATTCACGAGGAAGGCAGCGACCCCGAAGAAGATGAACGGCACCGTGATCGACATGACCTTTTGCTGGTTGAGCTCATCCTCCACGAAGCGATGCGAAGGTTGGTCGCGCCGCCCAATGGCGCCAACCGAGCCGTAGGGCTCCAGCACCCGATCCAGGTCCTCGATCACGCGTGACGCATCGGCACCGGGCGCGAGCCGGATGACGGCATCGTTGAAGGCACCCTCCATGTCGAACGCACCTTCCGCCGCTTCGCGGTCGATCCAGGCCACGGCAAAGAATCTGTCGTCGGGAATGTGGAGCCCTGGCCGTAAGGTCTGAACATATTCAGGCGAAAGCCCAATGCCGGTGATGCGGAAATCCTCCAGGCGTCCGTTGAGAATGGCGCGCAGCTTGTTGCCGAGCTCGACCTTGTTTGCCTCGGCGAATGCTCCCGCGATGGCGACTTCGTCCGTTGAGCCAGGCGTCGGTGCCGAACCCTTACGCAGATGGAGTCGCGATAATTCACCATGCTTGTCGCTGAGCGAGATCATGCGCGCAGAAACCGGGAGCCGCGAGCCGGGCCAGTCGACGATCACGTCTTTGACGATACGCGGCTCAATCGTCGCCACGCCGGGTATCGCCTCAAGCCGCGGCACGATGGAAAGCGGCGCGCGCTTCACCGTGACGAAAACGTCCGGAAAGCGAGATTGGTCGTAGAAGCGGTTTTGCGCGGCTTGCAGGGAGTAGAAGGTCGAGATCGCCGCAACGAACACCGCCACGCCCGCGGCAACCACCAGGGAGATGGTCAACACCTGCCACCGCATGGAGACAAGCTCGCGGACGAGCTTGGTGTCGAGCGGGCTCACCAGTGGATATCCTCGGCCGAGAGGCGGTGGGGGTTGCGCTCGATGCGCGCGATGCTGCCGCCGGCAAGGTGCAGCACCCGGTCCGCCATGCCGGCGATCGCGCTGTTATGGGTGATAACCACCGTGGTAGTGCCGAGCTCGGCGTTGGCGCGTGCGATGGCCGACAACACGAGCCGCCCAGTGTCGTAGTCGAGAGCGCCGGTCGGCTCATCGCAAAGGAGGACGTCAGGCGCTTTGACGATCGCACGTGCCACGGCGACACGCTGCTGCTCACCGCCTGACAGCTGCGAGGGGAAATGGTCGAGCCGATCCGACAGGCCAACAAGGTCGAGCGCCTCGCGCGGGTCCAGGGGGCCCTCGGCGATCTCGCTGACGAGTGTCACGTTCTCCAGCGCCGTGAGACTGGGGATCAGATTGAAGAACTGAAAGACGAACCCAACATGGTCGCGCCGATACTGTGTCAGCTGGGCCTCGTCTGAGGCCACCAGATCATGATCGCGCCAATTGGCCTTGCCGGCGGTCGGAGAGTCCAGGCCGCCGAGGATGTTGAGCAAGGTCGATTTGCCCGATCCTGACGGCCCAAGCAGCACGACGAACTCGCTTGCATAGATATCGAGATCGACATCGTTCAGCGCCTGAACCTCCACCTCGCCGACGACATAGACCTTCGATAGGCCGCGGGCGGTAAAGACGGTCTCGGCGTCGCTATGGTCCGGCGAGGCTTGCAAGCGTTGAGGATACTCCTGCGCCGGCGGTCCGTCAGCCACGGTTGGCTACTTCAAAGACGATTGGTGAATGAGGCATGCCCCACCTTGATACTACTCAAGGCGCGCGGCAATGGCGCGAGTAGTAAACCATGATGAGAGAGGCTGTTCGTCATTCGCCGGCTGCGAAGGTCATGGTCTGGGATCCCTTCGTGCGGGCTTTCCACTGGGCCTTGGTCGTGGGCTTCACCGTCGCCTATCTCGTCGAGGAGCCGCACATCGTGCATGTGTGGGCAGGCTATTTCGTTGCCGGTCTGATCGTCGCCCGCGTCGTCTGGGGCTTTGTCGGCTCCAAGCACGCGCGGTTCTCGGACTTCATCTATCGGCCCTCCACCGTGATCGGCTATCTCCGCGACCTCGTCCGGATGCGCGGCAAGCGCTATCTCGGTCATACGCCAGCGGGCGGCTACATGGTGATCCTTCTGCTGGTCATGCTTGCGGCGACTGGCATTGCCGGTCTCATCGTCTATGGCGGCGAGGAGCAGGCTGGGCCACTGGCAGGTGTGGTCTCTGAGGTGACGGCCGAGCAATTCGAGGAAGTGCACGAAGTCCTCGCCAACATCACCTTGGCCCTCGTGCTCATCCATATCGCCGCGGTGCTCTTCGCAAGCCACGTGCATAAGGAGAATTTGCCGCGCGCCATGGTGACCGGCAAGAAGCGCCGCTGAGCCAGGCGCCGCTAGTCCTCTTCGCCAAAGCCGTCCTCGACCAGCGCCACCAGCGCATCGATAGCGGGCTTGGCGTCCGCGCCATCCACTTCGATGTGGATCGAGTGGCCTTGGCCGGCGGCAAGCATCATCAGCCCCATGATCGAGGTGCCGCCCACCGTATGGCCTTCGCGGCTGACGCGGATATTTGCGTTGAACTCACCGGCGCACCGCACGAACTGCGCCGAGGCGCGCGCATGCAGACCCTTCTTGTTGGGGATCATGACCTCGGCGAAGAAGACACCCTTGTCCCGCTCGCCGGTGATGTGGGGTGTCTTCGTCACCGGTATCTAGTGCGCCGCCAGGATTTGGCTTGCGACGCTGATATATTTGCGCCCCGCCTCTTGCGCCTGACCGATGGCCTCGTCGAGGCCGCACTCGCCGCGCACGGAGGCAAGCTTCACCAGCATGGGAAGATTGACGCCGGCGATCACCTCCACATTCGGGTGCTCCATCGCCGATATGGCAAGATTGGATGGAGAGCCTCCGAACATATCGGTCAGCACCACCACACCGTCACCGGAATCGACCTTGCCGAGCGCCGCCAGCATATCGGAGCGCCGTGCATCCAGGTCGTCGTCTGGACCGATGGAGATTGTCTCGACCTGCTCTTGCGGACCGACCACGTGTTCAAGCGCAGAGCGAAATTCGCCTGCAAGCTTGCCGTGAGTGACGATGACGACGCCGATCATGCTACCTCATAAATGAATGCCGCCGGTTCAAGGGCCGCTATATTTGTCGGGAGTGAGACCGTGCGCAAGCCCGAACCCGCCTCTCGTAAACCTATTGTTCCGGCGCCTGCAAGAGCGCCATGCGCAGCTTCAGGGGCGCGGAGGTCTCGAATGCCGACAACCTCAACGCCGCAATAGCAACGCCTGCAAGCAGCATTCGGTCCCATGGGTCGGGTGGCATGCGCGGCACGGTGTCGCTTGGTCCGAGATCGCAGACAAGCACCAAAGGCGCGGCCGCCACGAACGGCATCTCCGCGATCCCCAGCCCCCGGACCTCGATCAGTCCGGCGAGCGTCTCGGGCGCCGAGGCGAATGCCTGGCCGTCCTCGACGTCGATACACACCTGATCGTCGGCCACGAGGCGCGGGCGCAAATCGCCCTCTCCGGGCAATGCCAGAAACCGCAGCGCCAGGTCCGACTTGCCGGACCCAGACTCGCCGCGCAGCAGGGCGGCGCGCGGTCCGAGCGCCACGCAAGTGCCGTGGACGAGTTCGCGCAAAAGAGTTTCCTCGCTGTCCGATGATCCCTACGCCGCCGGCAGACGGATGACGAACCGCGCCCCGCCGGTTTGCTCAGACGGGGCATCGCTGTTGTTCCCGCTGGCGCCGCGCGCGGGCCGGTTCTCCGCATAGAGCTCGCCGCCATGGGCGAGCACGATCTGCCGGGAGATGTTGAGGCCAAGCCCCGAGTTCTGTCCGAAATTCTTCTGCGGCCGGTCCGTGTAGAAGCGCTCGAAGATGCGCTCAAGATTCTCAGGAGGAATGCCGGGGCCGTCGTCGTCGACAAAGATCTCAACATCATCGCCGGCACGCCGCGCCGACAACGCGACGCGCTTGCCAGGCGGCGAGAACGAGACAGCGTTCTCCAGCAGGTTGACGATGACCTGATGCAAGCGGCTGTCATGACCGTTCACGCGGTAAGGGTGAGCGCCCGGCGCATAGGCGATATCGAGTGCAACGTCCGGCGTATCGTCGCGATGGGCGTCGTTGAACAACGACACCGTGGCGCGCAGGAGTTCGTCCATCGCGACCGGCTCCGCATCCTCGCGGGCCAGTTCCGCATCGAGGCGCGAGGCATCGGAAATGTCGCTGATCAGCCGGTCGAGCCGCCGCACATCGTGCTGGATGATCTCCATCAGCCGCTCCCGCGACTCGTCGTTCTTGGCAAGCGGCAAGGTCTCAGTGGCGCTGCGTAAGGAGGTGAGAGGATTCTTCAGCTCGTGCGCGACGTCGGCCGCGAAGCTCTCAATGGCGTCGATCCTGTTGTAGAGCGCGCCCGTCATGTCGCGCAGCGCGCCGGACAGATGGCCAATCTCGTCGGAGCGGTCGGTAAAGTCGGGAATTTCGGCGCGCGCTTTCACGCTGTGGCGCACGCGTTCCGCGGCCACCGCCAATCGCTGCATGGGCCCCGCGATCGTGTTGGCGAGGATCATCGAAAGCACGAAAACGACGACACCTGCGAAAAGAGAGACGCGAAGGATACTCCAGCGTTCCGCAGCAACGATGTTGTCGATATCGCCGCCACGCGTGGACAGCAGCAATACGCCGAGCACGGCGCGCATGCGCTGCACGGGCACGGCGACGGACACGATCACCTCGCCCTTGTCGTTGCGGCTGACGACGGGCACGGACGTGCCGGTAAGCGCCGCCGCCACTTCCGGGTAGGCCGTGCCGTTGGCGCCGCCGATATCGGTGTAGTTCGGAAGGCCGTTGGGCTCCATGCGGATGGTTACGGCGTTCCAGAATTTGGTAAGCGCGTCTGGCTCGCTCGTCTCCGGCGGCGGCAGGTCGTAGCGCAGCACTTGGCCGCGCGAGTAGAACGTATCGGAGTCGAGGATCAACGAGCCGTCGCGGTTGTAGATGCGCGCGCGGCTTCCCGTCGGCTTGACCAGCGGCCTCAAGATCGGAGCCGCCCGTTCCGGATCGATGGTGAAGCCGAGCGTGTTGGAAAACGCATGGTCGGCGCCGCCATGCCCGGCGTGGCCCAGCTCCGTTTCCAGGAGTGTCTCCGGATCGACCTGGACTTCGTTGGTATCGACGCCGGCGGAGGCGGCGATCGCGCGTGCGATGATCTCGCCCTGCGTCAGAAGGCTTTGCACCTTGGCGTCGATCAGGCCGGCGCGGAACTGATTGAGATACAGAATGCCCGAGACCAGGATGGCGAGCCCGATCAGGTTGAGCACGACGATACGCCGCGTCAGGCTGGAGAAGCCGTACCGGAAGGGGCGGTGCTCGCCCAGCCAACCCGGCACGCGTTTCAGCCAGTCGAGAACGCCGCGCGCCGTCCGGCGGGCACGTTCCTTGAACGAGGCATCGTCCCGCCAGAACCTATCGGTCTCGGCGGTCATCGATCTTGCCCGCTATTCTTTGAATCGATATCCCACGCCATAAAGCGTCTCGATCACGTCGAAGCTTTGGTCGACGGCCTTAAACTTCTTGCGCAACCGCTTGATGTGGCTGTCGATAGTGCGGTCGTCGACATAGACCTGGTCATCATAGGCTGCATCCATCAGTGCGTCCCGGCTTTTTACCACGCCGGGCCGCTGCGCGAGCGCCTGCAAGATAAGGAACTCGGTCACCGTCAGGGTCACCGGGCCTCCGTCCCACACGCAGGTGTGGCGCTCCGGGTCCATCTTGAGCTTGCCGCGCTCCAGGACCTTGGATTTGTCCTCGACGATCTGCGCCGTGTCGCGTGGCTGCGAGCGGCGCAGCACCGCCTTGACCCGCTCGACCAAGAGGCGCTGCGGGAAGGGTTTGCGGATGTAATCGTCGGCGCCCATTTTGAGGCCGAACAGCTCATCAATTTCCTCGTCCTTGGAGGTAAGGAAAATGACGGGAAGCTCGCTGCGCTGGCGTAAGCGGCGCAAGAGCTCCATCCCGTCCATGCGCGGCATCTTGATATCGAGAATGGCAAGGTCGGGCGGATGCTCGGAGAAGCCGTCCAGCGCGCTGGCGCCGTCATTGTAGGTCTGGGTCTTGTAGCCTTCCGCCTCGAGCATCATGCGCAAGGAGGTCAGGATGTTCCGATCGTCGTCGACTAAAGCGATAGTGGGCATTGGGGGGCCTTTTGCGCGATTGACGCGATTTGCAGGGTGCTATGGTCTTAGGGCCGCTCTAAAAGTGGCAGCATCGGGGCGCTTCGCGCCGCACCCATCGGCTTCGGGATGCAACAAAACTCGTTATGGCGCAAGTAAATAACTCTCCAGATATGCCCGATAAGGTAGAGATCGCGGCGGATGCGCGCAGCCTCACGCGGGCCGCCTTCAAGGGGTCTCTGGCGAGCCTGGACAGCCCCTCAGGTGCCCCCTACGCATCGCTGATTACGGTGGCCACGGACGCCTCCGGCGCGCCGATCTTCCTGATTTCCACCCTGGCCCGGCATACGCGGAACCTGGTGGAAGACCCCCGCGCCGCGATCCTGATCGATGGCTCGGGGGCGGCGGCCGACCCTCTCCAAGGCGCCCGACTGACCCTGTCTGGGAAGGCCGGACGGGTCGACGACGAGGTGGTGCGGCGCCGCTTCTTGGTCCGGCATCCAGAGGCGGCGTTCTATGCCGATTTCCCCGATTTTTCCTTTTGGCGCCTGGACTTGGAGGGTGCGCACTATATCGGCGGATTTGGTCGCATCGTGGATCTGAGCCCTGGCGACCTGCTGTTGCCGCAAAAAGGGGCGGAAACCCTCCTCGCGGCCGAGCCGGACATCGTTGCCCACATGAACGATGACCACGCCGACGCCATCGAGCTCTATGCCCGAGCCTTCGCCGGCCGCCATCCTGGCCCCTGGCGTATGATCGGTATCGACCCCGAAGGCTGCGATATCGCGCTTGGGGTTGATGGGGCCCGGATTTCGTTCGAAAAGTCCGTGCTGACCCCGGCAGATGCCCGAAAAGAGCTGGTCCGCCTGGCCGAAGAAGCCAGAAGCGCGGTCAATTCCTCTTGAAGCCTTGCGGGTTCCATCGGAAGTCGCCTCTCTCACAGGACCTTTCTTGAAAGCCCTCAAAGTTCAGGGTAGCTAGAGGGCGATCCATAGCGATTTTTTCCATCCATTCGAGATTTAGGGACGAAACCGTATGAACGTTCAGTCGAAAATTGCGCCCACCACGAACAAGAAGGTCTTGGCTTTCGTGGAAGAGGCAAAGGAGCTCTTCAAGCCGGACTCTCTTTATTGGTGTGACGGCTCCCAGGAAGAGTATCAGGCGATGCTGAAGGCGCTGGTCGACGGCGGCACTGCCATGTGGCTCAACGAGGAGAAGCGTCCCAACTCGATTCTCGTTCGCTCCGACCCCAAAGACGTCGCCCGCGTCGAGGACCAGACCTACATCTGCTCCGAGAGCGAGGCGGACGCCGGCCCGACCAACAACTGGTTCGACCCGGCGAAGATGAAGGAGACGATGGCGAAGCTCTACGACGGCGCCATGCAGGGCCGCACCATGTATGTCATGCCGTACTCCATGGGCCCCGTCGGCTCACCCATCGCGGGCATCGGCGTGATGGTCACCGACAGCGCCTACGCCGTCGCCAACATGCACATCATGACCCGCGTCGGCGATGCGGTATGGAAGGCGCTCGGCGACTCCGCAGACTTCGTGTGCGGCAGGCACACGGTTGGCGCGCCGCTGACCTCGGACAAGCAGGCCGACGTGCCGTGGCCGTGCAATGAGACCAAGTACATCTCGCACTTCCCGGAGACGCGCGAGATTTGGTCCTACGGTTCGGGCTATGGCGGTAACGCGCTGCTCGGCAAGAAGTGTCACGCGCTGCGCATCGCGAGTGTGAAGGCGCGTGACGAGGGCTGGATGGCCGAGCACATGCTCATCCTCAAGCTCACCAACCCGGAAGGCGACGTGAAGTACATGGCAGCGGCTTTTCCCTCCGCCTGCGGCAAGACCAACCTCGCCATGCTCGACCCGACGATCCCAGGTTGGAAGGCCGAGTGCATCGGTGACGACATCTGCTGGATGAAGTTCGGTGAGGACGGGCGCCTCTACGCCATCAACCCGGAGACCGGCTTCTTCGGTGTGGCGCCGGGAACGTCCGAGGCATCGAACCTCAACGCTATGAAAGCGCTCGACAAGAACTGCATCTATTCCAACGTCGCGCTTACTGATGACGGCGACGTGTGGTGGGAAGGCATGACAAAGGAGTCTCCGGCGCACACGATCGACTGGCTGCGTCGCTCTTGGACCCCGGAATCAGGCCGCCCCGCGGCGCATCCCAACGCGCGCTTCACCGCACCGGCCGGCCAGTGCCCGGTCATCGCGCCGGAATGGGAGGATCCCAAGGGCGTGCCGATCGACGCCATTCTGTTCGGCGGCCGCCGCGCCTCCGTGGTGCCGCTCGCCGTCGAGGCGGAGGACTGGAAGCAGGGGACGTTCCTCGGTTCCATCATGGCGTCGGAGAAGACGGCCGCTGCCGCGGATGCCAAGGGCGACATCCGCCGCGATCCCATGGCCATGTTGCCCTTCTGCGGTTACCACATGGGCGACTACTTCGCGCACTGGCTGAAGATGGGCGAGAAGGGCGGCGACAAGATGCCGAAGATCTTCTACGTCAACTGGTTCCGGAAGAGCCCCGAAGGCAAGTTCCTGTGGCCGGGCTTCGCGGAGAATTCCCGCGTGCTCAAGTGGATCTTCGAGCGTTGCAACGGCACGACCGATGCGGTCGACACGCCGATCGGCAAGGTGCCGACGAAGGATGCGCTCGACACCGACGGCCTGGACGTCGACGCTGCCGACCTCGAGGAACTGCTCAAGGTCGACACTAAGGGCTGGAAGGACGAGCTTCCGATGATCAAGGAGCACTACGAGACCTTTGGCGACAAGCTGCCGGGCGGCCTCAAGGAAGAGCTCGACGAACTCGAGAAGCGCCTCGGCTAGTCCAAACCGCGCTTCATTCAGACTTATGTCATGGCCGGGCTTACGCCCGGCCATGATCTTTTCTAGCGTGATGCAACGGGCTTGCCCGGTTCCTCATCTCGCCTTAGGCACATCCCCATGACGAAGACAAAGAGTGTCGTCGCGGCCGGTCATGCGTTGACCGCCTCTGCTGCCGCCGAGATTTTGGCCGATGGCGGCAACGCCTTCGATGCGGCGATCGCGGGCGTATGCATGAGCTTCGTCGCCGAGGCCGTATTCGCTTCGCCCGGCGGCGGCGGGTTTCTCATGGCGCGCCAGGCCGGCAGCAACGCGATCAAGCTGTTCGACTTCTTCGTGGAGACGCCGCTGCGCCGCCGGCCGGCGAACGAGGTTTCGTTCTTTCCCATTGAGGCCGATTTCGGCCCCGCCACCCAGGAGTTTCATATCGGCCTTGGGGCCGCGGCCGCGCCCGGTATCGCGCAAGGCCTGTTCGCCATGCACGAGGCTTACGCGCGCCTGCCGATGAAGCGCTTGGTGGAGCCCGCCGCCCGCGCCGCGCGCCAAGGTTTTCCGCTGAACAGTTTTCAGGCCTACCTCTTCACGGTCATCGCGCCAATCTTGCGAGAGTGCGAAGGTGCCCGCGCGATCTTCGCAGCAAACGGCAAGCTCATGGAGGCGGGCGAAACCTTCCGCAATGACGGCCTTGCCGAGACGCTGGAATGGCTGGCCGAGGACGGTGCGCGGCTCTTTGTCGATGGCGATATCGGCCAGGCTATTGTTGCGCAGTCGCGCGAGCTTGGCGGGCACCTGACGGAGGACGATCTCAAGCGCTATCGCGTGGCCTTACGCGATCCGCTGCTCTGGCGCCACGGCGGCGCGACCGTCGCGCTCAATCCGCCGCCCTCGGCAGGCGGTGCGCTCATAGCGTTCGGCTTGGCTTATCTCGGCGCGCATGCAGAAGCGGGCGGCGCAAGCGACGCGGAGGCCCTGCAAGCGGCAATGACCGCGACCAACGCGGCACGGGCCAACCATGGCGAGGACCTGGCGGCGCGTCTGGCGGACGGCGCACTTGCGAACGAGATTGCCGCGGCCGCGCAATACCCAAACGGCTATCGTGGCACGACCCATGTCAGCGTGATCGATGGGGACGGCAATGCCGCCGCGGTCAGCCTGTCGAACGGCGAGGGGGACGGCTTCATCGTCGGCAATCACGGCTTCATGCTGAACAACATGCTCGGCGAGGAGGATCTAGCTTTCGGCGATCTCGATGCCTGGCGCGAAGGGTCGCGCATGTCTTCGATGATGGCGCCCACAATCATCATGGAGCCGGATGGTACCGTGACCGCGCTCGGCACCGGAGGCTCCAACCGCATCCGCACGGCGATCCTGCAGGTCGCCATCAATCTGCTGGCTCATGGCATGAGCCTGGAGGATGCGGTGAACGCGCCCCGGCTCCATGTGGAGCGCTGCGGTACCACGAGCTTCGAACCCGGCTTTCCGGAAGAGACAGAAGCCGCCTTCCGCGCTGCCGGCGACAAGGCACGGGCCTGGCCGGAGCGGAACCTGTTCTTCGGCGGCGTGCATGCCGCCCGTTGGCATGAAACCCGTGGCGTGGAGGGCGCCGGCGATCCGCGCCGCCAAGGCGTGTCACAGACCGTCTGAACGGTATAGGTGTCGCAAAAGGTCAACCGCGCGCCGCGAAACGGCAACTAGCGAGAACTTCGGGCGCGAAGATGATGCGGGCCAAGCAAAGAGGGACGCCATGAAGAACGCCGTCGCCATCTATCACGTGGCTTTCGAGGATGCGGGCACGCTCGGTCCTGTGCTGGAGGAGCGCGGCGTCGAGCTCACCTATTTACAAGCCGGCCGCGATGATCTTTCCCCGGCACTCGATGCCGACCTCGTGCTCGTGCTTGGCGGACCCATCGGCATTTACGAGATCGAACGCTATCCTTTCCTCAAAGAGGAACTCGCCCTCGTCGAGAAGCTGGTCAAGCAGGGCACGCCCGTGGTCGGCATCTGCCTCGGCGCCCAGGCGCTTGCCGCTGTGCTCGCCGCCCGCGTCTATCCGGGCAAGCAGGCCGAGCTCGGCTGGGACACGCTGACCCTGACCGACGAAGGCAAGGACTCGCCCCTTGGCGTGCTCGAAGGCCTGCACATTCTCAATTGGCACGGCGACACATTCGACATACCTACGGGCGCCACGCGGCTTGCCTCCACGGACCTCACGCCGAACCAAGCCTTCTCCTACGGTCCGAAAGTTCTGGCGCTGCAATTTCACGTGGAGCTACCGGGGCGCGACATGGAGCGCTGGCTGATCGGGCATACGCTGGAGCTGGCCAAGAACAACGTGGACCTCGCGCAAATGCGCACCGAGACCGCGCGCTACGCCCCACCCACCAACGAGGCGAGCCGCGCGCTGTTCAACATGTGGCTGGATAACCTCTCGGCTTAGTCCTGGTCGTCGGAAAGCGCCGACTTGCCGACGACCGTCGGCAGCTCCTTCGTCTCCGGCGGCTTCACCTCGTCGCCCTTGGCGTTCCACCAGGTCGAGGCATAGGTTGCGCCGCCCGCGCGCTTGGTCAGATGCGTCCACACCTCCTCGCCCGGATAGTAGGGGACGGTCCAACCTCCGATGAGTTTTTGCGACTTGGCTCGCCACGTGACAAGAACTTCGCCGCCCGGTCTGACGTCGCCCTTCTTCGCCTTGATCACACGCAGCTTGGCGATATAGCCGGGCAGGTCCTCGCCGGTCGTCTTGTCCTTGATGATGCTGGTGCACGTCACCGACATCACACGCACCAGCGCGACGATGCCGCTCTTCTCCTCAAGCTCCGCCTCCGACATGGGCGCCGGTAGCGCGAGCGCAGGCAGCGCGATCAGACACGAAACGAGCAGGGCAAATGCGGTACGCATGAAATCTCCTTTGTCGCGGGCTAAGCGCTAATGCGCAGCCTCCCAATTAGCGGCGGCGCGGGCGTCCACTTTCAGCGGCACCCGCAAGCGTAGCGCAGGCTCGGGCGCGTGTTCCATGATCTCCTGCGCGACCTCCATAGTCTTCTCGGCTTCGTCCTCCGGCGCCTCGAAGATCAGCTCATCGTGGACCTGTAAGAGCATGCGCGCCGACAGCCCCGCATCGAGAAGCGCCTCGTCCATGCGGATCATAGCGCGGCGGATGATGTCGGCAGCTGAGCCTTGGATCGGCGCGTTGATCGCCGCGCGCTCGTAGTTGCCGCGTAAGCTTGGGTTTTTCGTGTTGATCTCGGGGTAATGCACTTTGCGCCCGAACAGCGTCGTCACGAACCCTGAGCGCTTCACCTCCGCCTTCATCGCTTCCATGTAGTCCTTGATGCCGGGGAAGCGCTCGAAATAGGTGTTGATGTAGGCGGCCGCTTCGCCGCGCGGGATGCCGAGCTGTGCGCCGAGCCCGACCGCCGAGATGCCGTAGATGATGCCGAAATTGATTGCCTTGGCGCGGCGCCGCACAGCGGGGTCCATGCCCTCGATCGGCACGCCGAACATCTCGCTCGCCGTCATGGCGTGGATGTCGAGCCCGTCGGCAAAGGCTTGGCGCAAGGTGGGCGTGTCCGCCATGTGAGCCAGGACCCGAAGCTCGATCTGGCTGTAATCGGCTGAGATCAGCGTCTTGCCCTTCTCGGCGACGAAGGCCTTGCGGATGGAGCGGCCTTCCTTAGTGCGCACGGGAATGTTCTGCAGGTTCGGCTCATGGCTGGCGAGCCGGCCCGTTGTGGTGGAGGCCAGCACATAGCGCGTATGCACGCGTCCCGTCTCGGCGTGAATATAGGCGGGCAAGGCGTCCGTATAGGTGCTCCTCAGCTTGGCGAGCAGCCGCCATTCCAAGACCTTGCGCGGCAGGTCGTGGCCTTCTGCGGCCAGTTCCTCGAGGGCGGCCGCGTCCGTGCTCCAGGCGCCGGTCTTTGTCTTGCGCCCGCCCGGAAGGCTCATCTTTTCGAACAGGATCTCGCCGAGTTGCTTGGGCGAGCCGATGTTGAAATCTTCGCCCGCAAGGTCGCGGATCTCGTCCTCCAGTCGCGCGATGGTCTGCGCGAAAGCGCCGGACAGGTTCGCCAGCGCCGACCGCTCCACCTTGATGCCGGCGCGCTCCATGGCGGCGAGCACCGGCTGCAGCGGCCGCTCCAGCGTCTCGTAGACCGTCGTCACCTGCTCCGCCGCCAAGCGCGGCTTCAGGAGCATCCACAGCCGAAAGGCGATATCCGCTTCCTCCCCGGCGGCTTCGGTGGCGCGCGCCACCTCG
>NZ_JBFFQD010000041.1:0-18193 GCF_041573655.1 Methyloceanibacter sp. | reverse complement strand
CATCAAGTTCTTCTTCGTGGTTCTCGGTGTGAACTTGCTCGCGCTATTCCTGCTGCTGATCCCGGGAGTCAATCTCATCGCCTTCTATGTCGGCAACGGTTATCTGCTCGGCCGGGAGTATTTCGAGCTCGCGGCCATGCGTCACATGAGCGGGCGCGAGGCCAAGCGTTTGCGAAAAGCAAACCGGACCACCGTGCTGACCTGCGGGCTGATCATCGCCGCGCTTGCCTCGGTGCCGATCTTGAATCTCATGACGCCGCTCTTCGCCACAAGCTTCATGGTGCGCGTGTTCAGGCGGATCGCGGCCAAGTCGGGCCTGCGCATCGCGGAGCAGCCTGCGTAGTTTGAGCCTTTACGCGGGCGCGGGCGTTTTGGGTTTGAAGACGCAGATGTCCGCGATGATGCAGCGCCAGCACTCGGGCTTACGCGCTTTGCAGACATAGCGGCCATGCAGGATCAGCCAGTGATGGCAGTTGTGCTTGTAGCGCGCAGGGACAACGCGCTCCAAAGTCTCTTCCACTTTGAGCGGCGTTTTGCCGGGCGCCAGCCCGGTGCGGTTCGACACACGGAAGATGTGCGTGTCGATGGCAATGGTCGGCTCGCCGAAGGCGACGTTGAGAACCACGTTCGCGGTCTTCCGGCCGACGCCGGGAAGCGTCTCCAGCGCTTCGCGTGATTTTGGGACCGCGCTGCCATGCTCCTCGATGAGCTTCCTCGATAGCGCGACCACGTTCTTCGCCTTGTTGCGGTAGAGGCCGATGGTTTTGATCTTCTCGGTTACGGCCTTCTCGCCGAGCGCCACCATTTTCTCAGGGGTGTCCGCGGTGGCGAACAGGGCGGGCGTTGCCTTGTTGACCGAGGCGTCTGTCGCTTGGGCAGAGAGCACCACGGCGACGAGCAAGGTGTAGGGATCGGTGTAGCGGAGCTCAGTTTCAGGCTCCGGATCGCGCGCGGCAAGCCGCGCGAACATGTCCTCGATCTGTCGTCGCGTGAGCTTTGAGCCTTTCGGCTTGCCGTCCAGCGCTGGTGTCGCCGTCTTCTTCGCTTTCGGTTGCGTCGCCACAGGCTGTTATCGCCGCCCCTTTGTCACTGCGCGGTTGTGTATTAGCCTCCTTGCTATGGCAGAGGCCAAGACCCCATCACAAGCCCCCGAGGCGCAAAACCCCCAGTTTAGCGCCGTGCTGACACCACACCGTTCGCTCGGCCCAAAGGGGTTCGTTATCTTCATGGCGGCGCTGTGCGTGGTCTCGTTCGGCACGGGACTGCTGTTCTTCCTCATGGGCGCATGGCCGGTGCTGGGGTTCTTCGGGCTCGACGTGCTTCTCGTCTACATCGCCTTCAAGCTGAACTTTCGGGCTTTGCGTGTCTACGAGACGGTGGAATTGGGCGGCGATGCCCTGATTGTCACCCGCGTCGATCCCAAGGGGCGGGAACAGTCTTGGCGCTTCAACCCCTATTGGGTGCGGCTTCGTCTCGACGAGCGCGTGGGGCGCAACTCGGAGCTATCGCTGGCCAGCCACGGCAAGCGGCTGGTCTTCGCGAACTTCTTGACTGATCCGGAGCGGGAAGATTTCGCCGCGGCGCTGAACGCGGCGTTGCGGGAGACGCGGAGCGGGATGGCCTAGGCGGCGAGGTCCGTCTTCTTCACGCTGCCGTCGACGGTGAGGCGGTAGATCACGGGCGTCGCCGTGGCGAGGGAGCAGTCCTTGACCTCTTCGGGTGTCAAATGGTCAAGCTCCATGATCAGCGAGCGGAGCGAGTTTCCGTGCGCGACGACGATAACGTTCTTGCCGTCTTGCAGCTCCGGCACGATCCACCGTTCGAAAAACGGACAGACGCGGGCGGCGGTGTCCTTCAGCGATTCTCCACCCGGCGGCGCGATGTCGTAGGAGCGCTGCCAGATCTGCACCTGTTCGGCGCCGAACCGCTTGCGGGCCTCTTCCTTGTCGATCCCGACGAGCTGGCCGTAATCGCGCTCGTTGAGGGCGGCGGCTTTGACGGTGGGGAGCTTTCCTTGGCCGAGCTCGCCGAGGATAATGTCGAGGGTATGGTGGGCCCGCCGCAACGTTGAGGCGAAGGCGCTGTCGAAATGCAGACCCTCTTCCTTTAGCCGCTGGCCGGCACGATGGGCTTCGGAGACGCCCTCCTCGCTGAGGCCGACGTCCTTCCACCCGGTGAACATGTTGAGACGGTTCCACTCGCTCTGACCATGACGGACCAGCACGAGAACGTTCTCGGACTTTCGGGGTACTTCGCAGGCCTTTTGGAGCATATCCCTAGGAAGGCAATCTCGTTACGGCGTTTCAGCGTCCTCGAAGCTCGGTGCGAGCCTCTGGCCGCGGCCACTATAGGCGAGGAAAGTTAAAGCGGTCGCCACCATCGCCTTTCTTTTAGGCCACTTTCCGGCACTGACCGAGTTTTTAGGCGCTTGCTTGTGGTGTGCCAACGGTCACGCCGAAAATATCAACGAGTCCTCACAATCCGAGCACGTCGGCCATGGAATAGAGGCCAGGCGGTTTGCCTCGGCCCCAAAGCGCGGCCTTGACGGCGCCCCGGGCGAAAATGCCGCGGTCCGACGCGATGTGTGCGATCTCGATGCGCTCGCCGGGGCCGGCGAAGATCACCTTGTGCTCGCCCACGACGTCGCCGCCGCGTAGTGCGGCAAAGCCGATATCGCCCTCGCGGCGCGGTCCGGTGTCGCCGTCGCGGGTGCGGACGCTTTTGTCACCGAGGGCCACATTGCGTCCCTTGGCCGCGGCATCGCCCAGCATGAGCGAGGTGCCGGAGGGCGCATCGCGCTTGTGGCGGTGATGCATCTCCAGGATCTCGATATCGAATTCCGGGCCGAGCGTACGGGCGACCTGCTCCGTGAGGGCGGCCATCAGGTTCACCCCCATGCTCATATTGCCGGCCTTGACGATAGTGGCGTGGCGCGCGGCGGCCTCGAGCTTGGCGAGGTCGCCGTCGGAAAATCCAGTGGTGCCGATGACGTGGACGATGCGCGCTTGTGCCGCCAGCGCGGCATACTCGATCGTGGGCTTGGGCAGCGTGAAGTCGAGCACGCCGTCGATATGGGCGAAGAGCGGCAGCGGATCGTCGGTGATCGCGTGCCCAAGCGGCTCGAGCCCGGCGACCGCACCGATATCCTGACCGATGGCGGCCGAGCCCTTGACCTCGACACCGCCAGCCACCGTGCAGCCCGGTGTCTCGGCCAGCGCGCGCGTCAACGCCTGACCCATGCGCCCGGCGGCGCCCAAAACGGCGATCCTCATGTCACTCATGCTGCCCGGCCATGTTTCTTGTTGTCGCTATTGTTGCCCCGGCGACCACGGAGGGTGCTCGGGACTGTTCCCGCGTGGTTCTAGGACGGCGGAAAGCCGGTCACAAGCCTCGCGAAAGGATCGCAACGCGTCGCGATAACTGCCGTGCGTGTTCGTTAGGCGACAAGGGGCCGGTCGAGGGGCCGGGACTCCATGTCCAGCGGTGTGTCGTCCGCCTTGTCGTCGGGGATCTCCGTCTCCGGGCCGCCGTAATAGTAGCCCTGCACTTGATCGCAGCCCCACTCCTTGAGCATAGTGGCCTGGCTTTCGGTCTCCACGCCCTCGGCGGCCAGCGCCTTGCCGGTTGGCGCAAGAATGGCAAACCCCTCACGCTGGCTTACGAACTCGCTGCTGTCGGTGTTGACGGTCCCAAGGAGCCAGCCCTGGGTCAGTCGGTTGAAGCCGTCGATAAGCTTGAAGCCGTCGTCTGCGAACGTCGCACCCGTGGGCAGGGTAAGGCCGGTGCTGGATCCATCGTTCACAATGCTGTGAAATGCGGCGGTGTCGAGGACCTTGAGGTCGGAGTGATCAGCTGTGCGCAAGCGATCGTTGACCTCTTTGGCCCAGGTTAGGCTTGCGTCGCGGGCATCGCGGCCCAGCACGTAGTTGATTGTCGATCGACCCGATAAGACACCGGCAAGTACAGTAAAGAGCCCCAACATCACCAGGCCGGCCATGATCCACCGGTCGCGTGCGCCAACGTCTGTCACTATCGATGCTTCCTATGCCGCAGTAGAAGTTTGCAACCATAGGGCAGGGTCGTTAAGGCGCGTCGAACGCTTGCGGTTAACGAACGGTAAAGCGCCTAGCCCCAGGCGAAGGCGACTTTGCGCAACGCCGTGTCGCCAAAGCTCTCCGAGCCCTCGGCGACCGGCTTTCCACCCAAGCTGAAATAGAAGCCGCAAGCGGCCTCGTTGTCTGCAAGGGCCCAAACCAGAAGGCCTTTTAGCCGGAGTTCGCCGAGCCTGTGACGGGCGCCGGCGAACAATTTCTGGCCAAGGCCGAGGCCTTGATAGGTGGGATGGAGATAGAGTTCGAAGATCTCGCCCCGGTGCGGCAAGCTTCCGAGCCGGCAGCGGCCGAAGGTCGTATATCCGGCCGCTTCGCCTTGGAAATCGAGCACGAGAATCGGCGCACGCTTGCCGATCGCGTTGTTCCACCAGCGCAAGCTACGCCGCGCGATCATGCGCTCCAGAGACAGGTGCGGGATGATGCCCTGATAGGCGCCGCGCCAAGCCTCCTCGTAGGCGGCGACGAGCGCGGTCGCGTCCTTTGGGCGTGCCGGCCTGATGTGAGCGACATCGACGGACATGATCTAGAGCCTAACGCAGGACTGTTGCGCCGGGCAAAGGCAGCTTCGGCGTTATCCGAGTTCTTCGCTGTCAGGCCAGTTGTGGCTAAGCCACTTCTTCGGCGCGTTGGCGCTCGGCCTTCTTGCGTTCGTTCGGATCGAGGTGGCGCTTGCGCAGGCGAATCGACTTCGGCGTGACCTCGACCAACTCGTCGTTCTCGATGTAAGCCAGCGCGCGTTCCAACGCCATGCGCAGCGGCGTCGTCAGGCGCACCGCTTCGTCTTTCGACGTAGTGCGGATGTTGGTGAGCTTCTTGCCCTTGAGCACGTTCACTTCGAGGTCGTTGCCGCGGGTGTGCTCGCCGACGATCATGCCGCGATAAACGCGTGCGCCGGGGTCGATCATCATCGGCCCGCGATCTTCCAGGTTCCACAGCGCATAGGCGACGGCTTCGCCCTGGTCCGTGGAGATCAGCACGCCGTTGCGGCGTCCTTGAATGACCCCCTTGTGCGGGGCGTAGCCGTGGAACAGACGGTTCATGATCGCCGTGCCGCGCGTATCGGTGAGCAGCTCACCCTGATAGCCGATAAGCCCGCGGGTTGGTGCATGAAACACGAGACGCTGGCGTCCGCCGCCCGAAGGCTTCATCTCGATGAGATCCGCTTTGCGCTCGGCGAGCTTCTGCACCACGGCGCCCGAATGCTCCTCGTCGAGGTCGATGACCACCTCTTCGATGGGCTCCATCAGGGTGCCACCTTCGCCGCTCGTCAGCAGTACTTTGGGCCGCGATACCGAAATTTCGAAACCTTCGCGGCGCATGGTCTCGATAAGGATGCCGAGCTGCAACTCGCCGCGTCCGGCGACCTCCATGGAGTCGCGCTCTTCGGATTCGGTGACCCGCAGCGCGACATTGCCTTCCGCCTCGCGCAAGAGCCGGTCACGGATCATGCGCCCCGTCACTTTCGAGCCCTCGGTTCCGGCCAGCGGCGAGTCGTTGACCCGGAAGGTCATGGACAGCGTCGGCGGATCGATCGGCTGCGCCGGCAGCGGCGTATCCACCGTGGGCGCGCACATCGTATGCGCCACCGTGGCGTTGGGCAGCCCGGCGATCGAGACAATGTCGCCGGCGCTGGCCTCATCGAGCGGCGTGCGCTCCAGTCCCCGGAATGCGAGGACCTTGGACACGCGGCCCTGTTCGACAACGCCGCCCTCATGGTCGAGCACCTTCACCATCTCATTCGGCTTGATGGTGCCGGAGGTGATGCGGCCGGTGACGATGCGGCCAAGATAGGGGTTGGCTTCCAAAATGGTGCCGAGCATCCGGAAGGGACCGTCCTCGATCGAGGGCGGCGCGACGTGTCGCAGCACAAGCTCAAACAACGGCAGCATGCCCTGGTCTTTGGGCCCCTCCGGGCTGTCGGCGATCCAGCCTTCCTTGGCCGAACCGTAGAGGATCGGAAAGTCGAGCTGCTCGTCGCTGGCGTTGAGGGCGGCGAAGAGGTCGAACACCTCGTCGAGCACTTCGTCCGGGCGGGCGTCCGCACGGTCGACCTTGTTGATCAGGACGATGGGCTTCAGGCCCATCTTCAGCGCCTTCGACACGACGAACTTTGTCTGCGGCAGCGGGCCCTCGGCGGCATCCACCAGCACCAGCGCGCCGTCCACCATGTTGAGGATGCGCTCCACCTCGCCGCCGAAGTCGGCGTGGCCGGGCGTGTCGACGATGTTGATGCGGGTTTCGTTCCAGATGACCGAGGTCGCCTTGGCGAGGATGGTGATGCCGCGCTCGCGCTCCAGGTCGTTGGAATCCATGGCGCGCTCATCCACGCGCTGGTTGTCGCGCACGGCGCCGGACTGCTGGAGGAGGCGGTCGACGAGGGTCGTCTTGCCATGATCGACATGGGCAATGATCGCGATATTGCGGAGTTTCATTCTGATGAGGTCTTTCGGCCGTGTGGCGGCTGGTTGTTGCAGCGCAATATAGGGATTTTCCCTCGCGCCGCAATGCGGGCCAGGCGGCTTGCCGGCTAGCGCCCCATATTGCTCCAGGGGCCCGGCTCGGACCCAGTTTCGGGCCGCGCGGAATGGATCATCATCATCTCACCCAGATTCTCCACCGTGAGCAGGCCGACGAGCTTGTCTTTGGTATCGGTCACGCCGATCACCGGTTGGCCGCGCTGCATCAAGGCGCGCAGCGCGACATCCAGCTTTGTGTTCGCGTGAACAGTCGGCACGTCGGCCATCACCTCCAGAACCGGCGTGTCCGGGCCGCGGTCCTTCAGGGCCTTGATCATGGCAGCGCGGGTGAGCACGCCGCGCAAGTGGCCGGTGCCGTCGACGATGGGAAACTCGGTCTGTGTGGTGCGGATCAGCGCATCGGCGGCGTCGGCGACCGTGGCCGAGGTTGGCAGCGATTCAAATGTCGTGACCATGGCGTCCGACACGAGGGTGCCTTGGGCCACGGCGCGGAGCTGCGCCTGGGTCGCCTCGCCGGATGCAGCAAGAAAGATGAAGGCGGCGATGATGATAAGCATCGGATTGTAGAAGATGCCGAGGACGCCGAAGACGACGGCAAAGCCCTGGCCGATGGTGGCTGCCACCTGTGTGGCGCGGGCATTGCCCATGCGCATGGCAAGGAGCGCGCGAAGTACGCGGCCACCGTCCATGGGAAAGGCCGGGATCATGTTGAACACGACGAGGATGATGTTGGCGCCGGCGATTTTCACGGCGAGCGACACGGCCGGGTTCTCGATCTCGGTCAGGGCCTCCAGATTGAAACGCGGGCCGAGCCAGAGAATCAGCACCGCGGCGATGGCGACGTTCACCGCCGGGCCGGCCACGGCCACGATCAGCTCCTGGCTCGGCTTGTCGGGCATGCGCTCCATGCTGGAGATGCCGCCGAACGGCCACAGCGTTATGTCCCGGGTCCGCACGCCATAGCGCCTGGCGGCAAACACATGACCCAGCTCGTGCAAGAGCACGCACACGAAGATGAGCACGACGAAGATCGTACCGTGCCACGCAGCCTCGGGGCCGCCCTGGCGGTAAAAAATCGCGCCAAGCCAAACGAGGAGCAGCAGGAAAGTAACGTGGATGCGAATCGCCGTGCCGGCGATCGACCCCAGATTCAGGGACCAGCGCATTCTGTAAGGCTCGTGTCTCCGGTTAGATGGCCTCTAGCATATAGGCATTTGGCTGAACATAGAGGTGGTTTCTATCGCACAGTGTGCTTGACGACGCTGGCAGAACGCTCAGAATGATGCCCTTTCCGAAAAGGCACCTTTGATTGAACAACTCACAACCTTGCGAGCGCACTACAGTAACCGAAGAAAAGCCCAGCCACATGGAGCAAAGCAATGCGCTATCTCGCACCTATAGTTTTTGCGGCAGCCATGTCGATAACAAGCGTAACTAGTGAGGCGGCCCCAGAGTGGATAGAGAAAGTCTGTTTCCATGAGGCGTCGAAGAGGTCATTTAATGGTCGAGGCGGACGAGAACAGTTTGTGACGAACTGCATCGCTGATCTCACGGCAAAGCCTCCTAGAGAGCGTCGCAAGTACAGGCTCCGTTACGGGTATTAGGGCCGCTACCGTATGATGGTTGCTGACAGGCCGAGGCTTCTATCCTTGGCCTGCGGGGTCGGGGAAGCCAACTAAGCGAGGCTTCCTATGACTGACGATGCTGACGCCAAGGCACGCGCTACGGCGCACGGGCCGATCCAGAGCTACATCGGACCCGACCACGGTCTTTTTCACAGACATGAAGGCGCCCGACATGCTTTTCAACGCTCAGCGGACTCTGGGCAGTCCAGACTTGCTGGACTGAGGTCCGCTTTGGGTCATGTGTGGACATCTCTGGCTTCGTCATAGACGTCGGCTAAGTGCCAAGGCCCGGCACAAAGTAGAGCCGCGTCACAGTCCTAGCGGCGGCGTTTGCCGACTAGGCGCAAGCGGAGTGCGTTCAGCTTGATGAAACCTTCGGCGTCCTTCTGGTCATAAGCGCCGGCGTCGTCTTCGAAGGTGACGATGTCGGTGGAATAGAGCGACTTGTCACTCTTACGGCCGATGACGATGACATTGCCCTTGTAGAGCTTAAGCGTCACCTCGCCTTCGACGTTCTCCTGGCTCTTGTCCACGAGCGCCTGCAGCATCTCGCGCTCCGGCGCGAACCAGAAGCCATAGTAGACCAGCTCGGCGTAGCGCGGCATGAGCGAGTCTTTCAGGTGCGCCGCCTCGCGGTCGAGCGTCAGCGACTCCATGGCGCGATGCGCGGCCAGGAGAATGGTGCCGCCCGGCGTCTCATAGACCCCGCGCGACTTCATGCCGACAAAACGGTTCTCGACGAGGTCGACACGGCCGATGCCGTTGTCGTGTCCGAGTTCGTTGAGCTTCGTGAGCAGTGTTGCGGGCGACATGGCATTGCCGTCGATAGAGACAGGGTCTCCGTTTCTAAAGCCGACAGTCACGACCGTCGGGGTATCGGGCGCGTCCTCCGGCGCGATGGTGCGCTGGTAGACATAAGGTGGCGGCTCCGCGTTCGGGTCCTCCAGCACTTTTCCTTCCGAGGACGAGTGCAACAGGTTCGCGTCGACCGAGAACGGCGCCTCGCCGCGCTTGTCCTTGGCGACGGGGATCTGGTGCTTCTCGGCGAATTCGATCAGGTCGCTGCGTGAGACGAAGTCCCATTCGCGCCAAGGCGCCACGACTTTAATGTCCGGGTTCAGCGCGTAGTAGGAGAGCTCGAACCGCACCTGGTCGTTGCCCTTGCCGGTGGCACCGTGACAGACGGCATCAGCGTCCGTCTCCTTGGCGATCTCGATCTGGCGTTTGGCGATGAGCGGCCGGGCAATCGACGTGCCGAGCAGATAGACACCTTCGTAGAGCGCGTTGGCCCGGAACATCGGGAACACGTAGTCGCGCACGAATTCCTCGCGCAGATCCTCGACGAAGATCTCCTTGATGCCGAGCATCTCGGCCTTCTTCCGCGCCGGTTCCAGCTCCTCGCCCTGGCCAAGGTCGGCCGTGAAGGTCACGACCTCGCAAGCATAGGTCTCCTGGAGCCATTTGAGGATGATCGAGGTGTCGAGCCCGCCCGAATAGGCAAGCACGACTTTCTTTATGTCTGTCATGGGGTGAAACGGGCTGTTCAAAGTTGACTTGGCGGCGACTATAGGCACGCAAAACCTTTGCGCAAGAGCTCGACGAGAGACGGAAAACGAGCCCAAGGCCAAGTCTGCCTTATAGTGGCCCCTCAAGGCACCGATAGTCGGGGAACTTCAGGGAGGAGATGACATGAAAAACGGTTTTGTCGCGCGGCTTGCATTGGCCGTATCTGTGGGCGTTGGGGCAGTTTTTGTGCTGACCGCGCCCAATCCCGCCGCCGCCGTGCCCACGCAGGCTCCAGTCGCAGCTCCCGAAGCGGGGACTTCCCTCGTGACAAAAGCCCAGCGACGGTGGAGAGGCCCGCGCGGCCGGTACTACCGGGGCCCGCGAGGTGCCTACCGGGGCCGCGTCTATCGGGGCCCGCGTGGTGTCTACCGGGGCCCACGCGCTTATGTGCGTCCGTGGCGTCGGCGCCCGTATTACGGCCGCGTGGTGGCCGGCGTGGCACTGGGTACCGTTATCGTCGCAGGCGCCGCGCCACGTCCGCCGGCCTCGGACCTGTGCTGGTACTGGTCAAACTCAGCGCGCACCCACGGCTATTGGGACTATTGCTACTAGCGCCCCCCGAGGCGCCAAGCCAAAACGCCCGGCTCGCGAAGCGACCCGGGCGTTTTCTTTGACCCAGAGGCAGGCCGTACGCTTGTGTGACCGGTGTGCCGCAAGCTGCTGCCCGCACAGTGACTGGGATGAAATTTCCACGGGTATCGATGACGCTTCAAGCGCGGGCGCCATGGACTGCCGTTCAGGCCCGGGCACCGGCGAGAAGCCAATAGATGAAGCCGCCCGCGAAGCCGGCGGTCGCAAAGATTGTCATGTACGCACCGTCCAGGCTCTCGAACGCACCGTCTGCTGAGGCGCCGGCCAGCAGCGGGATGGCGAGGAGCGCCGCGCCGCCTGCGAGCACATAATAGAGCCAGCTGCGTAACCCCAGCACCTCTCCGACAATGACGGCAAGAAGGCCCGGGAGTGCGGTCAGCGCCGGCATGACGGTTGTCGCGAACAGCACAAGGCCGAATACCGCGGCGCCTTCATGAGCGAAGATCAGATCGTTGGGCCGTGCGACGGCGCGTAGCTCATCGCCCACCCATATGGACCCCAGCGCCAACAGCACGGCGACCGCCACAGCGACGGCGACGAAAAACGCCACCACCACGACAAGCCACCGCCAGATCAACTGACCGATCATTGGCTTCGTTTGGCTCAAGCCGGTGCCGTGAGGCGCTCGCTCGCGCGCTGTTTGTGGCTTGCGCTCTTCAGCTGGCCGCAGGCCGCCATGATGTCCCGCCCGCGGGGTGAGCGCACCGGGCTCGCATAGCCGGCGCGATTCACGACCTCGGCGAACTTTTCGATCTGTTCCCAGTCGGAGCACTCATACGGCGCGCCGGGCCAGGGATTGAACGGGATGAGATTGATCTTGGCCGGGATCTTGGCCAGGAGGCGAACAAGCGCCTTGGCATCGTCGATGGAGTCGTTGACGTCTTTCAGCATCACGTACTCGAATGTGATGCGCTTGGCATTGGACAGACCCGGATAGTTGCGGCACGCCTCGAGCAATTCGGCAATGGGCCACTTCTTGTTGATGGGCACGAGTACGTCGCGCAGCTCATCATGCACCGCATGCAGCGAAATGGCGAGCATGGTGCCGGCTTCTTCGCCCCAGCGCGGAATCTCCGGAACGATGCCCGACGTGGACAGCGTAATGCGCCGCTTGGAGATCGACAGCCCATCGCCGTCGGCGGCAACAGCGCAAGCCTCGCGCAGGGAATCGAAATTATAGAGCGGCTCGCCCATGCCCATGAGCACGACGTTGGTGATCTTGCGCTCGCTGTTTGGCAGACCCGTCGGGTCGTCCGGGCTCGCGCCGGGCCAATCGCCGATGCGATCGCGGGCGAGCATGATCTGACCGATGATCTCGCCGGCGGTAAGGTTGCGCACGAGGGCTTGCGTGCCCGTGTGGCAGAAGGTGCAGTTGAGGGTGCAGCCGACTTGGCTGGAGATGCACAACGTACCGCGGTCTTCCTCGGGGATGTAGACCGTCTCCACTTCCTTGCCGTCGTCGAGGCGCAGCAGCCATTTGCGGGTGCCGTCGACGGAGACCTGCTCGCTGACGATTGCTGGCCTCGCCAAGGTAAAGCGCTCGGCAAGCCTGCCGCGAAGCTCCTTGGCGACATCGGTCATGGTCTCGAAGCCGGCCGCCCCGCGCACATACATCCAGCCCCAAAGTTGGCTCACGCGCATGCGGTGCTGGCGCTCGGGGACGCCGAGTTCGGCGAGCCGCTCGGCCAGAGCAGGACGTGCCAGCCCGATCAACGATTCTCCTGGCGGGGAATCGGTGCTCGCCGGCGTCCGGTCTATGAGCGTCGTCGCGGTCATGGCATACGATCTGGTATCGAGATTGGCACCGCGGTCGCGCGGCCTCGCCCTCTCATATCATGGGGCGCGTCGAGATTTCCAAGCCCCCGAAGCCGCGCGGCGGCGCCTTCAGGTCGCTCAGCCTTCGCTGCCGCACTCTTTGACGATGCGTTCCAGAGCGGCCGTCGCGCCACCCAGCGAATAGTTGTCGCTGGTATTGGTGCCGCGCGCGGAGCGGCCCTTTACCGTCATCGCGTTTCCGCCCTTCATGGCCTTGACGAGCTTGGCCTCGTCCTCGGTCTTCTCGACGAACGCGCCTTCGTCCTTGGTGAAGAGCTCGAACTTCTCGTTGCCGATGGTCACGGTGGCCTTGCCGCCGGGCGGGAAGGGGTAGCCCATCTTCACGCTGATCTCGCCGGCGACTTTGTCCGACGGGTAGTGCGACACATAGAAGTAGATGGGGCCTCTGCGCACGTTCTTCGGCGTCGAACTCTTCGGCTGCGACACGGCAAAGCACACCTTGCCGCTGTTGTCCGCCGTGTAGACGGACCAGTTCTTGTACTTCTCAAGAAGTTTGACCTCTTGCGCGATAGCCGGCGCTGCACTCAGTGCCAGGATCACGCACGCAACTCCAACGGCTCGGCGCATCTCCCGGTTCCCGTGTCTTGAGCAGGCGTTAAGCATGAATGCCGTAGTCTTCGCCCGATCAGGCCGATAGGTCAACCCTAGCGCCTTCGGCGCTTGGGAGCGCCTTGGACGTGTGGTGCCAATGGTGCCGCCTCGGCTCCTTCCGTCACCGGGCGCGGCGCGTAGCGGCCGAGCATGCGAACGCGGTCGTACATTATAATTGCACCGGCCGTTGCAACATTCAGGGAAAATGCCGTCGGGATGCGGACAAAATGCTGGCAACGGGCAAGAAGCTCCGGCGTCAACTGCCCGCGCTCCGGTCCAAGCACATAAGCCGCCCGCATGGGATGCGGAAAGCTCGGCAAATCGACCGCATCGCCGAGAATCTCGACGCCGACCAGGCTGCAGCCCTTCGGCAGGTCGACCGCGTCCAGGTCCGGCCAGTGATAGGCGGGCATATGCGTCTCGGCGCGCGAGGTATCGGAGCTCATTTTTAGCGCCCGCTCGTCAGCGCCGATGGTGAATACGAAGCTGGCGCCGAAGGCGTGGGCCGAGCGGAGGAGGTTGCCGACATTGACCGCCTTGGAGATTCCCTCGGCGCCAATGCCGAAATACCCGCGGGTGTTTGGGGGCGACGGTTTCACAACCTCTGTCCTGCCACAGGACACGCGGAAGAAAAAGGTGGCGCGTAAGGTTGCGCGACGCTCAAGACAGCGTCAAAAAGCCAAGCTCTTCAGTCCAAATCTAGAGCCCCGCGGTCCCGGGCCAGTATCCAAGGAAGCTTCGTCCATGCGCGTCGTGCAATTCAATGAGTTTGGCGGGATGGGCGCCTTGCGCCTGGAGGACGCCGCCGCGCCAAGCCCTGGCGCGGGCGAGATCCTCATCCGCGTGATGGCCGTCGGGCTAAATTTCTTCGACACGCTCATGCTGCGCGACAAGTATCAGTTCTCGCCGAAGCTGCCGTTCTCGCCGGGCGGCGAGATTGCCGGCGTCATCGAGGCCCTCGGCGAGGGCGTCACCGGGCTTGAAGTGGGCCAGCGCGTGGCCGCATTCATCGGCGGCAATGGTTGCCGCGAGCTGGTCGTCACAGATGCGACGAACGCCGTGCCCATTCCCGATGGCGTGAGCGACGAGGCGGCGGCCGGGATCATCATCACGCACGGCACGGCACTTCACGCGTTCAAGGATCGGGCGGATCTTAAAGCCGGCGAGAGCGTCGCCGTGCTTGGCGCGGCGGGTGGCGCCGGTGTGGCGGCGGTGGAACTTGCCAAGTTGATGGGCGCGCGCGTCATCGCTGTTGCGTCTTCTGAGGAGAAGCTTGCCTTCGCCAAGAGCCACGGCGCGGACGAGGGCATCGACTACAACGAGGCCGACCTCAAGCAGACCTTGAAGGACCTCACCAAACCCAACGGCGTCGATGTGGTCTACGATTGCGTGGGCGGCGATGCCGCGGAGCCGAGCTTACGGGCGACGGCGTGGGAGGGGCGCTATCTCGTGATCGGCTTTGCCTCGGGCAAGATCCCGCGCATCCCGCTCAATCTCGTTCTGCTCAAAGGTTGTGAGATCGTGGGCGTGTTCTGGACATCGTTCGCCGCGCGCGAACCGGACAAGCATCGGGCGAACACGGCGCAACTTTTCGCGTGGGTCCGAGACGGAAAGCTCAAGCCCCATATCCACGCGACGTTTCCGCTGGAAGAGACGGCAAAAGCACTCTCGCTGATCGAAGACCGCAAGGTCACCGGCAAGGTGATCGTCAATCCGCAAAGCTAAAGCGCCGCTCAGTTACGCGGACTTGGGCAGTTCCTTGTCGAGCACGCGCGCGGCGGCGGCCCGGTGCGTCGGCGTGATACTGGCCGACACCATGCCGACCACGGCGGTCAACAGCGCGATGTCGTCGGCGAAGCCGAGGCCGACCACAATATCGGGAATGAAGTCGAAGGGCATAATGAAGTACGCAAGCGCCGCCAGGAGCATGCCACGTACGCGGATCGGCGTCGCGGGATCCATGGCGCAGTAATAGGCGGCCACGAGATCCTCGACGAAGGGAACGTTCCGCGCGACGCGCTTTAGCTTCGTCCAGAACTCCTCGCGCACTTTGCGCTCGCGCTTGGCGAAGGTGCTCAGCGACACCTCCCGGCCGAGCGCGGCTTCGCGCAACTCGCTGACGTTTTCCGAAGCAATCATTCCAGTCAACCTCGCAGGTCTGCGATAAGAGAACTCAACCCCTTGATAAATATAGGGAGTGTGCCGTCCCGGTGCAACCTGGCGCATCCGGCTTGCGCGGCGGAGCCCCTATATGCGATGGGAGCCGTCATGGCGAAACACCGCATCCTCTTCGTTTGTCTGGGGAATATCTGCCGCTCGCCCATGGCGGAGGGCGTGTTCCGGCGCGTCGTCGACGAGGCCGGCTTGGCGCGTCAGTTCGAGATCGACTCCGCCGGCATGGGAGATTGGCATGCGGGCGAGTCCCCCGACCATCGTGCGCAAGCCGCGGCACAGACCCGCGGCGTCGATATCTCCGGTCAGGCGGCGCGTAAGATCGAGTTGGAGGATTTCGACGACTTCGATCTCATCGTGGCGATGGACGGGGCGAACATCGCGGACCTTGAGGACATCGTTCCGCAGGCGGCGCGCGGCAAGATCCGCCGCTTCTTGGACTACGCGCCGCATCTCGACCATGACGAGGTGCCGGATCCCTACTATGGCGGAAGGCAAGGCTTCGACCAGGCGCTCGATCTCATCGAGGCGGCGGCGGAGGGACTCCTCGCCGAGCTGATGCAGGACAAAACAAAAAAGGACGCCTAATCCTCGACCCCGAACGCGATGGCGAGTTCCTCGTCGTAGCCGGGCTCGGGCTCCTCGCCGGCCGCGCGATCTCCAAGATCATAAGCGGCCTCGACCACGTAGGGCCCGCCGCCCACCGAGTTCCGCGACGAGTAGAGCACGAAGCGGTTCACCGTGAAGGACTCAGTCACGGCGCTCCCTTGCCGTTCCATATAGGTGGCGACTTGATCGGGGCGGGCACCGCGCAGGCGCGCCAGGGTCACGTGCGCTTTGTAGTTCCGGCTCTCCGGCGGCAGACCTGCCACGCGCGCGGCCCGTTCGTTGGCACGCCGCAATGCGTTCAGCGCCGGCGATGGCGCGACATCGGCAAAGACGGCGCGCGGCTTGTTGCCGCCAAAGCTGCCAAGGCCGTCGAGCCGCAGCTCAAAGGGGGGCAGCTCGATTTCGCCGAGCGCGTTGGTGAAGTCGCGCGCGGTCGCGCCGTCGACATCGCCGACGAAGCGTAAGGTCAGATGATAGTTCTCGGGATCGATCCAGCGCGCGCCGGAGAGGCCGGAGCGGAGCATGGCCAAACGCTCGGCGGTGCTCCAAGGAATCTCGATGGCTGAAAAGAGCCGGGGCATGGCCTGATACTCGATTCTCTCAAATCAGAGTCTCAAGGGCAGGGGTTGGGATAGTCAAGGTGGATCTGATCGATCTCCTCAAGAACCGCCTCATCGAGCTCAAGGGCCGCGGCGTCGATATCCGTCTTGAGCTGCTCCATAGTGGTGGCGCCGATGATGACCGAGGTGACGAAGGGCCGGGAGACCGCATAGGCGATCGCCATTTGCGCCGGGTCCAGACCATGCTTCTTGGCCAGCGCTACATAGGCGGAGATGGCGCGCGGGCCGTTTGCCTTCTCGTAGCGGCCCAGGCGGTTGAACAGCGTCTTTCGTGAGCCCGGCGGCAGCGCGCCGTTCTCATACTTGCCGGTGAGGTAGCCCTGGCCGAGGGGCGAATAGGCAAGAAGGCTCACCTGCTCCTCGTAAGTGATCTCGGAGAGGCCTACCTCATAGGACCTGTTTACCAGGTTGAACGCGTTCTGAATGGAGACCGGCCGCGGCAGGCCGTGTTGCTCGGCGAGTTTCAGGAACGTCATCAGCCCCCAGGGCGTCTCGTTGGAAAGGCCAATGAAGCGGACTTTGCCGTCGCGCACGAGCGCGCCGAGGGTTTCGAGGATCTCGTGGATCGCGTGACCCTCGCCAGGCAGGCGCGCGTATTCGAGCCCCTCGAAGATGCGCATGGGACGGTCGGGCCAGTGAAGTTGATAGACGTCGATATAGTCCGTCTTGAGCCGCGACAGGCTCTTGTCGACCGCCTCGTTGATCTGCGCCGCGCTTTGCCGGGATAGAACGGTCTCGTCCCGCAGCCAGTCGATCACGGTGCTGCGGCCGGCGACCTTGGTGGCGATCAGCACCTTGTCCCGGTTCTTGCGGCTCGCCAGCCAGGTCCCGATGACCGCCTCGGTGCGGCCTTGCGTCTCGGCTTTGGGCGGAATCGGGTAGATCTCCGCAGCGTCGAAGATGTTGATGCCCTGCGCGAGGGCATAGTCCATCTGTTCGTGGCCCTCAGCCTCGGTGTTCTGCTCGCCATAGGTCATGGTGCCAAGGCAGAGCGCGCCCACCTTCACGCCGGTCCGGCCAAGCTCACGATACTCCATCACCTCTCCCCGTCTTAACGCCCAGTCAAGGTTACCAAAATCTTACCCCGCCGCCTTCCGTCCGGTGCGGTCACCCACCCCTAACCCAGTTGTTAAGGAGTTCGGGCGTAAGACAAAAGGCCATACCCGAATTGGCCGTGGCTGCAAAACGGCGCACTGCCAGGGTGGCGAACGGGACCGAAGGGGATCTGCATGGGCGCGATGACCAACGCATGCGACGACGCTGCCGGTAGCGGGGTGGCACACGATCCAGACCGCATGGCCGTGCGCCCGTCAGGCGCCGCGCCGCGGTTCCACGAGACATGGGAACAGTTTCTGCGCCGCATGATGCTCGGCGTGGGCTATGCCGTGCGGCGCAAGCGCATCGCCCTTCTGCCGCGTCTGTGGCTGATGACGATCGCCTATTACCTCACACCGAAGGCGCGGCGCGACACGCTGCCGGCCCTTCCGCGGTTCTACTCCAACCGCGGGCTAGTCGGCATCAGCAACGACCTCTCTGTGCCCGCGCTCATCGACAACTATGCGCGCGGCTTCTTCCCCGTCTGCCACATCGGCCCGATGAAATGGTGGTGTCCGGAGGAGCGCGCCGCTATGGACCCGGCCGATACGCATATGAGCCGGCATGTGCGCCGGCTCTTGTGGCAGGGGACATACACCGTGACGATGGACAAGGCGTTCGCCAGCGTGATGGAAGCGTGCGCGCGGCCGCACGGCGGAAAGGCGCCGCTCACTTGGATCACGCCGCAGATCATGCGGGCTTATTGGCAGGCTTACAAAGCGGGCTACGCCCACTCCGTGGAAGTCTGGGACGACGATGGGACCCTGGTCGCCGGAGCCTACGGGCTTGCGATCGGCAAGGTGTATTTTGGTGAGTCACAGTTCTGTACGGTGCGGGACACCTCGAAGTTGGCCATCACGGTGCTCCACCGTCATCTGACGGCGTGGGGTTTCAAACTG
>NZ_JBFFQD010000040.1:0-19511 GCF_041573655.1 Methyloceanibacter sp. | reverse complement strand
GAGACGCGGCTCGCCGATGCGCTCCATCTGGAGGCGTTCCGTCTCACACTGATCAACCTCGTGTCTGGCGATGCCGGTGAGGCGAGCAACAGCGTGGCATGTCTTGCATCGACCGCGATGCGCGACGCGATCGCCGGAAACAGCGTCGAGAACAAGAGCCTCCAGGACTTGAACGACGTCTATATGCCCTTCGTGGACGCCCTGTTGGCAGGGCTCGGCTCGTTTTGGATTGTCGATGAACGGTTCGTTTGCCTGCCGTTGCCGCGGCTTGCGCTGGAGGAGGGGCAATTGGTGAGCGACGGACGCCCTGCCGCTGTTTGGCCCAACGGTGAGGCCTACGCCAATGGAGACGAAGGGCTCATTCCTGTTCTACAATCCGCGGAGTGGTGAGTTGCGGCGCCACATGGCGCGCAATTCCTTTTGCGGCTTTCGATGGGAGGCAGACATGCGCGAACATCATGCAATCGGTTTGGCGGCGTGCCTTCTTGGCGCGACGCTCATAAGCGTGACGGCGCCTGCGCTCGCGGCCAAGATCAAATGCCAGGGCATCTTTCAAGTCATGAAACACGGTCTTCTCTCGACGCCTTACTGTCAGGATCAAGAGATCGCGCGTGTGGCGCGGAGCTATGGCTGGAAGGTGACCGTGGCGCAGGTCCGCAACGACCCGTTGAAGAAGGTCTACATTTGTCAGGCCCTCGGCAACGACAACCGGCTCAAGGGCGCGTGTGGCGCTTACTCGTCCAGGCGGTACCGGTAGGCTGCGGCGAACATCAACCAATCTGCTTCTAAGCGGTCTTGGCTGCCTCGGCCGCTTTGGGCAGGGCGTGGGCTTCCTTCCCGTCCTCAAGATAGAAACTGCGGACGGTACGCAGGCCTTCGTCAAGTTCGTAAACCAGCGGCTTTCCCGTTGGGATTTCCAGGTGCGGGATATCCTCGTCGGAAATCCCGTCGAGATATTTGACGAGACCTCTGAGACTATTTCCGTGCGCCGAGATCAGCGGCGTGCGTCCATCCATGAGAAGGGGTTCGACGCGCTCCTGCCAGAAGGGCAGCACCCGGGCTACGCAGTCCTTTAGGCTTTCGGTCAGCGGCAGGTGGCGGCGCGGCACCCGGTCATATTTCGACTGATTACCGGGAAAGCGCGGATCGGCCTCGGTGAGTGCCGGCGGCCGGACAGTGTAACTGCGGCGCCAAATGTGCAACTGCTCCGGCCCGACTTCCTCCATGACCTCGTCGCGCTTGCGTCCCTGCAGCGCGCCGTAGTGGCGCTCATTGAGCCGCCAGCTGCGCCGCACGGGAAGCCAGGTGAGCTCCAGCGCATTCAGCACCATCCAGAGCGTATGAACCGAGCGCTGCAGATAGGAGGCGTAGCACTGATCGAACTCGATGTTGTGCTCCTTCAGCAATGCCGCGGCATGCTTCGCCTCGGTGATGCCGTTGTCGCAGAGGTCCACATCGGTCCAGCCGGTGAAGACCGCATCGCGGTTCCAGACGCTTTGACCGTGTCGCAGGAGAATAAGTCGCGGCATACGAAGTCTCCGTTGTAGGTGACGGCAACAGGTGTATGGGTCCGAGCCTTCCGGGGCAAGCCTCCAGGCGCGCGCGCCGGCTGGTTATTGGCCGTCATTTGCCCTCAATCCGGGTCTATTCCAATGCATTAGGCCCAAGTCAGGCGTAGCCTTTTCAGGGGATTATCCCTTAGTTTGGAATTTGTCCGTATCTCGGTAAATTCCACCAGCAATCGCTTTCGGAGGGGCTCGTGCGGCTCATCTTCTCGATCCTGACCGCCATCGTGGTCATTATCGCGGCGCTCGTTTTTGTCGGCCCGATGTTCATCTCCACCGAGGAGCTGCGTAACCAGCTTTTCGCGCGGGTTGAGTCGATGACGGGATACCGGCTCCGGGTCAGCGGCCCGGTGGACATCACCCTGTTTCCGTCAATCGATCTGGTGGCCGAAGATGTCGGGGTCGCTCAGCCCGCGGATCGCGGCGATGCCGAGTTCGCCACCGCCAAGACCCTTCGGTTCAGCTTGATGCTGCGCAGCTTGTTCGACGGCAAGGTGCGGGTGAAGACGATCACACTCGTTGATCCGGTGATTGCCATCCCGCAGAAAACTGCTGCCCCGGCCGCTCCAGCCGCTCCGGCGCTAGCGCCAATGCCAGCGCCCGGGGATAGCCAGGCAAGCCCAGCTCCCGGCGGCGGTAGCAGCGGGCTCGCACGCGTGGCCGAACAGTTGAAGACCGTCACGCTCGACAAGCTCGTGATCAAGGACGGAACGGTGATCCTGCCGCCTTCGGACGGCGCGCCGGGCAAGCGGATCGAGAAGCTCAATCTCAACGCGTCGCTGCCGGACTACGACAAACCGTTGTCTTTTGCAGTGAGTGCCGTTGTCGATGGCAAGGCGTACAAGAGCGAAGGGGCGATCGGCAATTTCGGTGGCTTTCTGGAAGGCGCGCCCGCGCCTGTGCGGCTCAAGGTCGAGGCGCCGGGGGCGCTCGATGCGCCCGCCAGTCTGGGCGGTACGGCGACATACAAGAACGACACGCTCACGTTCAGCCAGTTTAGCGCCAAGTCCGGCGACAAGACGCTCGCAGGATCCGCGGTCTATAAAGATGGCGTCGCAACGTTGAGCCAACTCACCGGGACGGTGGGACGGGATACCTTCGCCGGTCATGCCGTCTACAAGGACAACGTCGTCACCGTTAGATCTTTGCGCGCCAATGTGCGCGGCGCCGTTCTGGCCGGCTCGCTGACGGTGAATCTTGCCAACAAGGTTCCTTACGTCGTAGCGGCGTTTGCGGCGAAGACGCTGGACGTCAACGCGCTCACGGGCGCGCCGAAATCGAAGCCGAAATCGAAGCCGAAGCCGACGCCGACGCCGACGGCTAAGGCAAAGCCGTCCTCCGGCGGAGGCGGTGGCGGTAGCGGCGGCGGTTCAAAAACGAAAGCCAATGCGGGCAAGTCGGGCTGGAGCAGTGCGCGAATCGACTTCTCGCCGCTCAAGCTCGTCAATGGCAAGTTCAGCCTCACCGCCGAGCAGCTCATCTACGATCATGTCAAGCTCAGCCCGGTGTCGGTGCAAGCGACACTCAACGGCGGAAAGCTCAACGCTTCGCTGTCGAAGTTCAATCTCTATGGCGGCGCAGGCAATGCCGCGATTGCCGTCGATGCGAGCCGCAAGACGCCGACGCAACAGGTCAATCTCGCCGTCACCAAGTTCAATGCCTATCCTTTGCTCAAGGACGCCGCGGACTTTGAGCGCATCGAGGGCAAGGGCACGGTCAACCTCAAACTGAGCGGCGTTGGCGCCAGCCAGCGCGCCATTGTCTCGAGCCTCAACGGCACGGCCAACTTGGAGTTCGTCGATGGTGCTGTTCGCGGCGTCAACATTGCCAAGATGATCCGCAAAGTCGGCATAGGCGTCGTCGATGGATGGCAGGGCGGCAAGACCGAGAAGACTGACTTTGCCTCGCTTGGTGCCAGCTTCCAGATCGCCAAGGGGCAGGCCACCACCAGCGACATGCACCTGGTCGGTCCACTGGTAAAGATGACCGGCGCCGGAACGGTCAATCTGCCCGCGCAAAGCCTAAAATTCAGGGTCGAGCCGCAGCTCGTGGCATCGCTCGAAGGTCAGGGGCGGCAGGGGGACATCGCCGGTCTCGGCGTGCCGGTCATGATTGTCGGGCCTTGGTCCAAGCCGAAGATTTATCCCGACATCAAGGGCATCCTGCAGGACCCGGCCGGCGCTATTGCGCGGTTCAAGGACTTCGGCGACGGTGTGAAGAAACTGCCGGGCCTGGAGAACATCGATCAGAGCGGCGTGCTGCAGAATGTGATCAAGGACGGGAAGGTCGATCAGGACGCGTTGATCCAGGGCATTGGCGGTCTGCTCGGCGGCACACAAACCGCGCCTGCGCCGCCCCCACCGCCGGCGCAAGCCGTACCCCAGGGCGCCGCGCCGGCAGCGGCTCAGCCAAAGCCGCCTGCTCAGCCGAAGCAGAAGAAGAACGTCGATGCCGAAGACATCGCCAAGGATGCCGCCAGGCAGTTGCTGAACGATTTTCTCGGCGGGCGATAGCGCCGACCCACGCGGCACCAGGTCTCGTTGACAACGCTAGAGGTGAGGATACGCTCACGTCATGCGTTCGATCCTCCACCTGTGCCAAGACGCACCGCTTCAGGAGCTGCCGGGCGGCACGGTTCTGCTGTCAGAGGGCGAGACGACAGGCCATCTCTACGTGCTCAAGTCCGGTGAGATCGAGGTGTTGCGCGGCGAAACGCAAGTCGCCGTGATCGAGGATCCCGGAGCCGTCTTCGGCGAGATGTCGGTTTTGCTCAAGCGGTCGCATACGGCCACGGTACGGACGCTCGCGCCCGCCTCTCTCTACGTTTTCGACGATGCGGAGAGTTTTCTCAGGTCCAACCCGGAGATTGCGTTGTTTATTGGCCGCTTGCTCGCCGGGCGTTTGAACGCGGCGACCAGTTATCTGGCCGACCTCAAGCGCCAGTTCGAAGACCAAGGCAACCATCTCGGCATGGTTGGCGAGGTGCTCGATGTCCTGATCCATCAGCAGGACGAAGACTTCAGCCCTGGCTCTGAGGATGGGGCGGATCCCCGGCTGTGAGCCACTCGGGCAGCGCGGTGAGCTTCGCTGGTGGCCGCGTCAGTTGGCTGTCGAGTTCGACGGACTGATTCCCGGCGGCTGAGAACCACAACACTTCGCCTGCTTTCGTATCCATCATGATATGTGCTGGCGGCGCGCCGAGGTAGTGCCCGGTGTTGAATATCCAGGTCTGGCCGATACGGTCGACCCAAGAGCCTTTGTCGACATACGGCGCTTCGTGCACATGTCCGGACATCACGATGTCGGGCCGGTACTCCTCAATCCATTTCTTGAGTGCGTCATCGCCAAAATAGCGTTGGCCGCCCCAAGCGACGGGCGAGTTCGCCGGCGGTGCGTGATAGATCCAGATCCAGTGTTTCGGACGCTTCTTAGCGGCCTCGGCAAGCTGCGCTCCAATTGCTTCTCGCGACACCGGTCCGTCCCACCAAGCGCACATCGTGAACAGCGTGTCCTCGATGAGAACAGAGTCGCCATCGGACAGCACGCCTTTGTTGTGCGCGCCGAGAAGCCATTTGGCCGTCTGCTCGCCTGCCTCGTTCTCAGAGTCGAGATCGTGATTGCCTGAACAGATCAGAAGCCGTGTCTTCGCCTGAATGCGCGCAAAGTACTTCTTCACGACGACGGCCTGGGCGCGGCGATCGACGAGCGAGGCGAGATCGAGATGGTCTCCCGCCATCACCACAACGTCGAAGCCGCCCGCGACCTCCAGGACCCAATCGAAGAGGGGGAGCGAATAGTGCAAGTCGGAAACGAGCAGCAGGCGCATGGCGTCGTAACGTTCCCCGTTCCGGCTCCGCCCCTATCCGGCGTCAACGATTTGCTCACCATGAAGCCGTTTAGCCCTCCGGGGCAAGCAATCAGAGGCCGCGATGAACGGAATTTTTGGAGAGGTGCTGTAGACCGTTGGGCTGGCGCGGGACCCCCAGCAACGCCCGCGCGCGTCACGCAAAGCCATGATCAGCCTAATTACACCGCATTATCAGCGCAAGCGCTTCTTCCGCCCCCGCCGGAAGGTGCGGATTTGGCCGACGGTGCGCCGCTACCAGCTTGTGGAGCTGTTCGCGTTCTCGAGCGTCATTGCGCTGGTCTGGCTGGGCGCCCACGTCGACAATCAGCGCGATCCCTGGGCCACACCGGAACCTGCGGGCGTGCAATCGGCAAGCGTCGAACTGAAAATCGAGTTTCCGGCCGCTTACCGGCCGTCTCCCCGCCGTCCGCTCTAGACGCCGCCCCGCTGGGCTAGCGTCCTCCGAACAAGCCGCCGAACAACCCGCCGAAGGGCTTAGCCCGTTGGCGTTTTGGCTTAGGCTCGGCCGCCGCTGTTGAGGTATCGGGGCTTGCCGCTCTCCTCCTGGTCGGCGAGCCCGTGGGCTTGGGGCTTGTGCCCCCTCGCCGCGTCGAAGCTGCCGGAACAGGGGGTGGCGCAGGCTTGAGTGCGGCCTCCTCGATCCAGCCGCTGGCGCCGCTCTTTAGGTCTTGGATCTTGACGTAATTTCCGTCGCCACCCAGGACGCGGAACGGGCGGCCCGCGGGAAAGCCAAACATGGCCGACGCGGATGCCGACGGAGACGCCAGCACTTCGACGGGCCTCTTGGACACGACGATCTTGCCGGAGAGCGGTGTCGGCGAAAGCGTGGGCTCGGGCGCCTGTTGCTGGGCAGGGGCTTCGGCCTCATCGGGGGTCACAACGGAGACCGTCGCGCCTTCGGGGCCGTCCGGGGTGGCCGAGTTCCACTCGATCACCATGAAGATGCCGCCGACGATGACGAGACCGACGGCAACGATAATCCCGAGAAGCTTATGCTCGGCCATGAACCCTACTCCCAGGCTTCTATAATGGCGCGCCCACCATGGTGCCCCATCGGCCGGCCGCTAGGCAACATGTGACATCGCTGCGTCCGGCGCAATGGCTCTTAGGTCCATGATCTCATTGAATTCTGTCCCAAGTTGGGACCTTGCGGCTAGCGGCAGGTCTTTCGGCTAGCGGCAGATTTTCCGGCTTGTGGGCGCAGGACCGCCGGCTCCCGGTTCGGCCAATTCCGGGAAATCCTTGGGGAGGGACGCCATGAGCGCCCGCATCTCGCCATAGCGGGCCGGATTGCTCTTGGCGCCCATGACCACGCCCACGATGGTCTGCCCGTTGGGGGCGCGCCATGCCGCAATCAGGTTGAAGATCTTGTTGGAAAAATGCGATCCGGTCTTGGCCCCAATGACACTGCCTTCGCCTAAGATCTCCAGGCTGGTCTTCAGCGTGACTTCGCGCGCCTTGGGTCCTTCGATACGCAATATCCGTCCGGTGCAGGCCCAGGCCGGCAGCAGCCTCGCGTCGGTGAACACGCGCGCAGCGATCAGGCCCATGTCGCGCGCCGTGGCGACATTGGTGCGCGCGAGGCCGTATGGATCGGCAAAGTTGGCCTGCTGGGCGCCGAGCGCCTTGGCTGTCGACCGCATCTCCGCCACGAAGCGCTTCCTGGCGTCACCCTTCTTGTTTTCCTGGGCGAGCAAATTGCCTCCGACGTGGTCGGCGATCGCGAGTGAGGCGTCATTGCCGGAGACGAGCACCATGCCGTAGAGCAAGTCCTGCAAGCTCCAGACGTCGCGCTGCTTGAGTCCGGCCGTGGAGCCGCCAGCCAAGTGCGCTCCGCTGATCGTCATGGTCTCCGACAGCCGGTCGCCCATCTGGTCCACAAGGATGTAGGCTGTGACAAGTTTGGTCAGGCTGAGGATCCTGAAGACCTTGTCCGGATTCTTGGCGTAGAGGACTTGTCCGGTATCTGCATTCATCACGAAGACGGAGGTTGCCGTCATCTTCGGTGGTGCTTTCGCGCTTTGGCCCAAGGCTTGGTCTCCGAACAACATTGCTTGGCTTCCGATCACTAGGGCGGCTGCCATCGCGATGGTGGCTTGCCAACATCTCATGCGGCAACTGTTGTTACGTTGAAGCACGATTTCTCCCTCGCGGTCCTAGTAGGGCGCCTCGCCGGCCTTGCGGCAATTTTCGGGGACATGGTGTCCTCCGATCTTGAAGTTCTCACAGGTCAGAAGCCGCGTGTGGCTCGTTCCGAGGATGAATCCCGCCACGCCTATGAGCAGCACAATAGCCGGGAGTGCGACCCGCAGCTTCACGTGCGTTAACCTGTCGATGTCCGGAACGACAGCGACGATCATCACGTAGAGCAGGTAGGGAAGCGTCAGGAAGGCGCTCGCCAGCGTGACTGCCCAAAGGGTCCATGTGCCGATGCTGTTGGGCCGATAGGACTCCATGTCGATGAACGCGCCCAGCACGAGCCAGATCGTCGGCAGCGCCAAAATGAAGCGCCCCCTCCACGGAAGCTTCAGCAGCGGTGTCTCCATCCTTGGGATGAACAGGCTCGCAAGGAGCGCTGCCGTGGCCGCAGCCCAAACGTAGATAATGTGGGTGAAGAAGATTTTCCCGAAGACGCCGTACCAAAAGGCGGCGTTGCACACGGTGACCGACAGTGCGATCGCCGAAATGACAAAGACCTTCGCTTCCGCCTTGCTGATCTCTTGTGCGCTCATTGTTCCCTCCGGAAACAATGATACGGGCAATGCCGAATTTCGGGAACTAGGTGGGCTCGGCGGCCTTCACGCCTTTCTCGTAGGTCTCGTAGACGATGACCGGTATAGGCAAGTCGCCGAGATGGCTTTCGATGAGCGGTTGGACTTCGGCCCAGCCAAGCCCACCAACGCCGGTTGCGAGTCTGGGCAAGGCGATTGACGAAATCACTTCCGCCTCGAGGATCTTGCGGAGTTCCTTCAGGGCGTGACTGACATTATGCGTCGTGGCCTTTCCGGGATGGGCCTTCTCGCTGGCCGCGGGCGCCTGGGTCATCAGATTGATGACGACCCGTTCGGGCCCGGCCCAAAGCCAAGCACGACCCGGTTTCGGATTTTCCTGGCGGCAGTAGTGCCGGAAGTCCTTCGCCATCGCCGGATGATGCTCTCGCAGCGCCAGGGCAAGGCCTTGATTGAAATGGTCATGCGGAGCCACACCGTGGGCGATGGCCCGCGCGTTGCTCAAGAGAATGTCACCGTGAACATTGGTAATCACCGCGTACCTCGTTTTAGAAATCGCGAAGACCAGGGGGTGCCGCACCAGCGAGGCCCCATGGAGTCGGCAGGATACAGCGGCTCGCGCCGCCACCACCTTGAGCAAGCTCAAGACTTTGCCGGTGGCGTTTCCACGAGGTTGGCCAAGTTGCGGCTATAGCCCGCGCTCGATGGCCCGGAGGAGCCGATAGCGCATCCTGCCGGTGTTGCCCCGCAGCGAGATCACGAAGCGCACCCGCCCGTGCTTGGCGGTTTCGGCATAGCCCGCCAGCGTGCGGACGCCGCTCAATGTGCCGGTCTTATATTTGGAGCCACGGCTGCCCTTGAGCAGATGGGCATGGGGCGCGAACAGGTGGAGCACTTGAGCGAGGCCGCGGGCGGTGAAGTGGTTGCCGCGGCTGATGCCGGAGCCCTCCTCGAGATGGATGTCCTCGGCCAAGCCGTTCGTGGCAAGAAATGCGTTCGCCACCTTAAGGGATTTCTCTAGGCTCACGGGGCCGCCCAGGGTGCTGCCAATCTCCAAGAATACTTGGTTGGCGATGTAATTGTTCGAGCCGATGAGAAGTTGGCTGAGGATCTCGGAGAGCGGGCGCGACTGTTCGTGTACATAGACCGGTTCCAGGCCGTCCGGCACGGTCCCGACGGTGATCTCGCCTTTGACGCTTCCGCCGGCCCGCTCGATAAACGCGGCGAGCAGTTCGCCGGCGTATCGAAGGCTCACCTCAGGATCTTGCGTGAGGCTGATGCGGCTGCGCCCGCTACGGGCCCGCGCGCGGAACTGGCTGACGGCAAGTGGCGTAATCGGGGTCTGCTTCTCGGCGGAACGCACCGTCTTGCCACGGCGCACCGCGTGGATCGTGTTGAAGTTCACGGCGAGCGCCGAGTTCAGCGCGTCGTAAGCCTCGTTGGTGTCTTCGATACCGGGGATGGTGAGATCGTCGGGATAGTAGCTGGAATCGAGCACGATGCCGGTGATCGGCTCCTTGCCACTTGCAGCGATCAGCTGGGGCGCTAGCAGAGCCAACTCCTCGGAGATCAGAAAAGGATCGCCGCCCCCGCGCACATACAGCACGCGGTTGTCGTCCAGGTAGAAGCGGGTCCTAAAGCGGTAGTCGCCGCCCAGAACCTCCATGGCCAGCCAGGCCGTCACGATCTTGGCGACGGAGGCCGGGACGAAGGGCTTGTCCGCGTTCTGGGCCACGAGCTCGTTGCCGTCCGCATCCATCACCAGCACCAGCCCCGATGGAGCAAGCGACGCGACGGTCTTCGCCGCGCCCGCATGCGCGTGGCCGGACAGGACCGGGAGGCCCAGCACGACCAAGGCGAGAGCAAGTAGGCGAGACCACATGGCGACTCCAGCGCGAACGCAATCCAGGCCACTGGGTTGGCGGTAGGGGCCGGCCCCTCCGGGCACAAGCGCGCCGCCAGCCGTTCACGGCCTTGAGCCTCAGCGAGCGGGCCGGAAGGCGCTTTTCGTGGGGTTCACCGGAAATTGGCCAGTGTTGGCCGGCACGGCGCGAAGCTCTACGGACGCTAGCCCTTGCGCCTGCCACTGCGCAAGTGTCGCCATACGCAGGCCAAGCCGCGCGTAGTCGACCACGTAGAAGCCGTTGGGCTCTTGGGTTACGGCGTTCCGCAGCGCCGGATCGTTCAGCAGATCCTGCGCCATCACGCCGATATAGCGCGCGTCCGACCAGAGATAGCGGAAGCTGTAGAGCCTGATCCCGTTCTCCAGGGTCGCAACCAACGTCACGTCCGTCTTCAGGCGCGCATCCGACTGCTTCTGTTGTTGCTGTTGCTGCTGCTGTTGCTGAAGCTGAAGCTGCTGCTGTCTCTGCCTCTCCTGCTGAAGTTGCTGCTGCTGGAGCTGCTGCTGTCTTTGCTGCTCTTGCTGCTGCTGGAGCTGCTGTTGTCTCTCAGCTTCTGCCCTGGCTTTGGCCTCAGCGTCTGCCTTGGCTTTGGCCGCGGCAGCCCTGGCCTTGGCTTCAGCGTCCGCCTTGGCCTTCGCGGCAGCGGCCGCAGCAGCTTTGGCTTTGGCCTCCGCGTCTGACTTGGCTTTGGCGGCGGCAGCTTTGGCCTTGGCCTCAGCTTCCTTGGCCTTCTGCTGCTGCTGAAGCTGTTGCCGGAGCTGCTAGGCTTTTTCCTGTGTCTTCTGCTGCTCGATCGCCTCCTTGTTTTGCCGGTCTCGCTGCTGCTGTTCGCGGAGCTTTTTCAGGTTCTCCTTATAGGCCTTCTCCTCGGCGGCTTTATCCGCTGCAGCCTTATCCGCTGCAGCTTTCTCGGCACGTTCGGGTCGCGGGGCGAGGCGCAAGGGCGCGCAAACCGATTTGGCTCGGACTGGTTCGCGATGGACACCAGTACCTGCCCGAACATGACAAACGGCTACTGGATCGCCACCGCCGGCCCGTTCGACAAGGCGACGGCTCAGCACTATGTCAATCAGACGGGTTCGGGCTACCTGAAATCCTGTCACTGACGCAAAGCAGACGTTCCCTTTGTCAACTGCTTGATTCAGTCGGCTCCCAAAAGGCAGCTGATTGGCGGCGACAAGTTCCTGCCGAGCACGATCAGCGCCGCCGATCGGTTTGCACGCCTGAGCTACAACCTGAAGGCCTCACCGAAATACAAAGACCCTGGCCTCGCCGTCGCCTCAGCGTTTTCCCAGATCAGGGCGATGAGCGTGCCGCTGGGTATGAGTGATCCCGACCAGCCGAACATTTCATCGACGCTTTGGCGGGATGTCCGCTTTGGGGCAGAAACCGGACATCACGGGCCCGCATTCTGATGTCTGCTAAGTGCCAGAAGCGGACAACGAAATTTGATAGAAGCCACCTTAGCGCCGCTCTTCTTCCACTACCACTGCACTGATTTCAGCCTCGGCGACACGGGTGCCGTTGACGACAGCTTGGGCCCTGAAACGCCAGATAGCGCCGCGGCCGCGCATCTTCTCTAGATGATAGAAAATGATGTCGCCCGGGAACACCGGGCGTCGGAAGCGAGCTTTGTCTATTGCCATGAAGTAGACAAGGGGGGCTCCCTTGATGTCTTGGGCAAAGCTAACGCAGAGCGCGCCAGCCGTCTGAGCCATGCCCTCTATTAGGAGCACACCTGGCATAATAGGATTGCCCGAAAAGTGCCCCTGAAAATATGGCTCGTTCGCAGTCACAGTCTTGATACCCGTAGCCGAACGATCCCCGTCCATGTCGATAACTCGGTCTACGAGAAGGAAGGGATAGCGATGCGGCAGAAGCCGCATGATATCGGCGGCCTCCAGTGTATCGGGTCTCGCTTCTGCCGAACTCTCTTTCATTCAGATCACTCCGCTCGCAATCAAGGCTTCGCTGTCGTTGCCTTCAGCCACTCAAGCGCCTCCCAGATGGATGCTGGCTGATTGCCAAGTTTTCGAAGGTGTTGGACCCGCCGATCGCGAAATGTCCGCTTGGGTCATTAGCAGACATTGGAGAGCGGGTCACGGATGTTTGCTTTACCGCGAAGAGTGGACATGCTGGGCGTCGGCATCGATGTCTGCAAAGTGCCAATAGCGGACATCCTTACATCTCATTGCGTGTACCAGATCGGCGACGTGTAGGCGCGATCCTGCACAGTAGGAGCCACAGATTCGGGGAGTGGGATGTCAAAGAAAGCCGCATCGTGCGTTGTCCAACGAGGCTTGGGGATCTCAATGACCCTCACATAGTAAAAAGCTGCCTCGGCCGGATCGAACGCGGGATCCATCCATTGCGCTGAGAGCGATGCTTCGCCAATCGAATTGGTGAAAGTCGCTGTCTTGACGTCCACAGTAGACCCGACCGCTTCGCGGCATCGTCCATCCGCCCCGATTCGTCATGTCAGATGCTCTGATTGCGTATCAGAGGGTCCAGGGTTCGAGTCCCTGCGCGCTCACCATCAAAATCAACGACTTACGGGACTCTTTGTTCCGCGCCAGCGGCTTAAGGTAGCCATCTAGGTAGCCCGCGGCTGTGATTAAGGTCATTTGCCTGGAGAGGGCAAGCCTTGCGGGCTCACCGCGACCACCATGAAAGTCAAAATAAGTAAGCTTTAGGTCGGCGATGACTGCTCCTCGCAACGTTTCCTCAAGCTGCCTGCCACCCGACAGGTCATGCAAGAGTCTTCTTTAAGCCTTTGAGTGCGGCTTGATAGATGGGGTTGACAAACTCACCGACGGCACTGTTGTCGGGAGCATCGTAAGTCGTCGTCCATAGCGCATAGGTCTTGTCTTCGTCTGTGATCGCAAACAGCTGAAGTTTGCCATAGAAGCTCTTGACCTTGTCTTTGGCCACAGCGTCTGGACCGTCGGTCATGTGGTAGGCAAATGACCTCTCAAAATCGTTGAGGTCTTTAAGTGTTTCATGAAAGACGTCGTTGATGATGCGGCTGGCGCCAATTTGATCGGGCTTCAGGTCGTTGACTGCCTTCACGGTAAGATTCATTTGCGTCCATGCGAGGTCGTAAAAATTTCGAACGGTCGCCCACACCTTTTCGATTGGCGCGTCGACGACAGTTGAGTTGTAGGTCGTACCCATCTTTTTCTCCTCCCAATGAAGTGTTTTAATTCAGCTAGAGGGGCTTTCGGATAAGCGCGGAGTGCGTTTCTATGTATCGAATTTTGTCAGAAAACACTTTTGAGGTGAAAGATGCCGGCGATGTGCAGAAAATGAAGCAGTATCTTCGCGCGCTTGGCGACGTGGTCGAAGAAGCCGATTCTGACATCGTCATCTACTATTTCGTGCACTCAACACGGAACGAATGTGAGTTCACCTGTTTTGAGATGTACAGGTCCGACAGCGCTTTCATGAAGCATCAAGCATCCGATCGTTACCGGGAGATCATTGATCAGCTGAAACCACTTATCCGCGAAGGCAGCTTCACGACAACAGTCTGGAGCCAGGATGGTCACATCAGTGATGCCGTGGAGAGCACATTCAGAAACATGTGCGACACCTTCATTTTCGGCGAAGCGGTTGGCGGATTCATACGCTAGCAGGGGCCGCCTGACGGACAGTGAGATGTCCGCTTTGGGTCATTATCTGCCATGGCATCCAGATCACGACGGCCGATTTCGTCCGATAGCGGACGTCGCTGGCCCATGCTCTGACCTCCGACAGCAGGAGGTTCATCATGGACACGGTACATTTTGTTCCAAATTGCCAACCACCCCACGGCGAGCCGTGGAACAAGGGAAAGCTGAGCGGAAGCAAACCGCCGCTGCTACCAAAGCACGTCTGGGCGATCCGAACGCGGCTGCACATGCTGCGTAGGAAGCGAGATCTCGCGCTCTTCAACTTGGCGATTGATAGCAAGCTGCGCGGGTGTGACCTGATTCGACTTCGGATCCTGGATGTTGCACCTCGCGGTTACGCCGTCGACAGAGCCTCGATCCGCCAGCGCAAAACCTGTCAGCCGGTCAAGTTCGAGCTCACCGAGCAGACCAAACTGGCCATTGACGCGCATCTAGCCGCATTGCCGAGCATCGGGGATCGGTTCCTGTTCCCGGGCAAAGCTGTGGGATCGCACCTCAGCACAAGGCAGTATGCTCGACTGCTCAATAATTGGCTGGCTCTGATTGGCCTCGATCCGTCGATATTTGGGACGCACTCACTTCGAAGGACCAAGCCGACCTTGATCTACCGAAAAACGGGAAACCTGCGGGCAGTCCAACTGCTTCTCGGGCATACCAAGATAGAGAGCACGGTTCGATACCTTGGAATTGAGGTCGATGACGCCCTTGAAATCGCCGAGAAGGTAGACGTCTGAAAATTGGGGTGAAGCGGACATATTCCGCTCCACCCTAGACGTCCCAATTGTGCCGATAGCGGACGCACGCTGATACGATGCTAGATGCGCAAGCGTCGGAATTGACCACAAGGAGGCTGGCTCGATGGCCAGTTGTGGTTGCGACAATAATCTGAAGTTCGATGGGCTCTCGGCGGCATATAAACGCGCGCTCTGGGCCGTCATCGCTATCAATGGCTCGATGTTTGTCGTCGAAATGGCGGCTGGCACGCTCGCCGGGTCGCAAGCACTGAAGGCCGACGCCCTCGATTTCTTGGGCGACACGGCGACCTATTCTATTTCGCTCTTCGTGATCGGCATGCCTTTGGTCTGGCGGGCACGCGCTGCCCTCGTCAAGGGCCTAAGCCTCGGCGCAATGGGACTCTGGGTCCTTGGTACAACAGCCTATCACGTCTTGGTTCTGGGCATTCCGCAGGCGCAGGTCATGGGCGCTATTGGATTCCTTGCCCTCGTAGCCAACCTGACGAGTGTCCTGCTCCTGCTGAAGTTCCGTGACGGGGATGCAAATGTCCGTTCGATTTGGCTTTGCAGCCGCAACGACGCCATCGGTAACCTGGCCGTGATCCTAGCGGCAAGCGGCGTGTGGGCCACCGGAACCGCATGGCCCGACCTTATCGTCGCCGGCATCATGGCGGTCCTGTTCCTCTGGTCATCGGCGCAGATCGTTCGTCAAGCTGCGGCGGAGCTGCGTGCGGAAAAGAATCTCTCAGTGTCCGCTTTGGGTCATTAGCCGACATTCTCTAGATGATAAGGGAAGTCTGCTTTCCACCCGAAAGCTGACATTGGCAGCCTGGGCCTCGATGTCCGCTAAGTGCCAATAGCGGACATGAGCATGGTTATGGCTGGACGCGTTTGGCGCATCGTGACGGAGGACAGCGAGAAACGTCCCCACTCTGCCCAACATCGAGAAGCGCCGTGAAATTATGCAGTCGTCGCATGGTGGAAAACTTTCGTAGCCTAGGAAGTGACTGATAGCCCAGGCCGTGACACGTCAAAGGAGCGCACGACATGATTGATCAATCCAGGCGGACACTGCGTGTGAGTGGACTTCCCAGGTATGCACTGTTGCTCCTGGTGCTTTGTCTCTTGATAGTTTTTGCGCCCACCGCGACGGCTACGGGATCAGCCGTGCTGGTCGAGGTGTTTTTCGACGTGGTCCTTATCGTGGGCGCATACTCCGTCACCCGGAGCGACGTTCGCCGATGGCCGTTCCTGACACTGACAGCGGTGACATTCATAGCACGGTGGTGCGCTCTGTTGTGGGGTGAGGTTGAGCCGGAGGTCATCGCTGCCGCGTTCACGGCGATCTGGACGGCGTCGGTCGTCATGATCATATTGGGCGAACTTTTTGGAGCACGCGGCGCGACAAGCGGCGCCATTATCAAGTCCGTCGTAGCGTATCTTCTGATTGCCGTGGTGTTTGGGAACTTGTACGAACTTTTCGAGCTCAGCCAACCAGGGTCGTTTTCGGGAGTTACCGGTGGTTCTGACTTGGATCCTTTAGGTGATGCATTACTCTATTTCAGCTTGGTGACCCTGACGACCGTGGGCTATGGCGATATCGTGCCCGCCTCAAGTCTTGTGCGCCCAGTGGTAGCGTTGGAAGGTGCGGTGGGGACACTCTATATTGCCGTAATTATTGCCAGGCTCGTAGCCCTTCACGTCGCCAGTGGTGCCGACGGCGATGGCAGGTCCAATTCCGATGCGGTTCCAACCCATCCAACGGGGAATTGACGCATGTTTCAGTTTTTCATCAGCGCGCTCGTCACGATGTTGCCCGACTACCTCTACCGGCGTTATGCCCAAGGAAAGCGACTTGGCAAAGAGATCACGCTGTATAACTTCTGGTACGAACTGCGTTGGGGGATAATTGCCTGCGCAGTGCTGACGCTTACTCTCCTACTGCTTGGTGGGGGGAAAGAGACCGGGTCGCCAATGGCGAATGTCGTGAACCAGAATGTGTCGGTCGACGAGCTACCGTTCTTCATCACCGCCCCCGGGCAAACTGACGGACTACTCATTGCGGTAGCGCTGTCCTTGGTTTTGGTCGTGCTCGGCCTCGGCATATTGTATTTTCGGATTCAAGCCTGGCCTGATCGCTTGGCCAAAGGCGCCACCAAAGTGCAGCTACAGATCGTCGGCATCCTAGGTCTCATTTCGCTGTTCACCTTCAACAATATTTATTGGGTTGCCGGGCTGATTTTAGCCTCCGTTCGGCTGCCCGATTTCATTACTCCGCTGAAGGAGATCGCGAGCGCTCTTTCGAAGAGCCCCACGACTAAGAACTGACCCATGATCGAGCTCATATTCAGCTTCCTCATCACGGTTTTGCCTGACTATCTCTACCGCCGTTATCGCCAGGGGAAGCGACTAGGCGAAGAGATCACGCTCTATAATTTCTGGTATGAGCTGCGTTGGGGAATAACCGGGTGCGCAGTGCTGACGATTACGTTAGTCACCGTCATCTTCTATTTTCATCCAATAGCCTCGAACGTCCTTGTCGGTTTCCGCACGGTCTCGATTATTTCTGACCGGCCTGGCCGGGTCGAAGAGGTCTATGTAAGCAACAACCAAGCCGTAAAGGCGGGTGACCGAATTTTTCGGCTCGATACTAGTCGCCAACGCGCAGCGGCGGAGACGGCACGCCGACGCATCGCCGAGGTTGACGCGGCAATGGCGCAAGCGCAGTCGGAACTGAACGTCGCCAAGGGAAACATCGTCGTCGCGGAAGGCGCCTTACGCAAGGCGCAGGACGAGCAGAAGCGCCGCGAGGAGCTTTACGCAAGGAACCCACAGGTCGTTACCCCTCAGGAACTTGCACGTCTGAGCGGAGCAACGAAGAGCCGCCAAGGTGCGCTGGATGCGGCCTTAGCAAAGCGCGAGGTGGTGGAGGCACAAATCTCGACTGGCCTGCCCGCGCAGCGGGCAAGTGCCGAAGCCGCCCTAGCCGAAGCCGAAACGGAAATTGAAAAGGCGACCGTGTTTGCGGGAACCGACGGTACCGTGAAGCAATTCGTACTCAAGCCGGGCGACATCGTTAACCCGATTCTGCGACCCGCAGGCATTCTAGTACCAGCATCGTTTAGCGACATAAGATTTCTGGCCACCTTTGGGCAAATATCCGCCCAGGTGCTTCATGTGGGCATGGTCGCAGAAATTAGTTGTTCTTCGAAGCCGCTGACTGTCATTCCGATGGTTGTAACCGAAGTCCAGGAGGTCATTGCCAGCGGTCAGATACGTCCGACCGACCAGCTGCTTGAGTTCGAGGAAAGAGCCCAACCAGGTACGGTTCTGACATTTCTCGAGCCTATCTTCGAAGGCAATGGAGCCTACGCCATTCCACGCGGGAGTGTCTGTGTTGGTGTCGCCTATACGAGTCACGCAACTGAGGTTGAGACGGGCGAGATCACTGGCATCAGCGCACTTGCGATGCGGATTGTCGACGGCATGGGGATTGCCAACGCGATCATGATTCGCGCACAAGCACTGCTGCTGCCGATCCGCGCGGTCTTATTTGGCAGCTGAGTACGATCGAAGGTGGTGCGAAACGCCCGGCGTAGGTCATAAGGCCGTCTGCGCACGACTTCATGGCCGCCGGTTCTCATCCTACCAATGTCCGCTATGGATCATTAGCAGACATCGTCGAGCGGATCGGAAATGTCCGCTTCTCGTCACTAAGCAGACAAGCCGGCCTTTTGCCGCGACCCCGGCACGCGCGGTTGTGCTTCCCCCAGGGCTCCCATGGGAGCCAGCGGTAGCGGAATAGGGCTCATTCTGCGCGCCAAAGTGCCATCCGGCAGAGGCTGACCTGGGTCGGAAGGGATAATGAGAGAAGGCCCGGCGTGAGGTGTGCCAGGCTTTCTCCGACCGACGACCCAGCGCCATTCCTTGTTTAGCGGGAGATAGGGATGACGCTGCACGCGGCATCCTTCCAATCCGTCAGCACCCGGCTTAGTTCCACGTAGATGCACTGATCCGAGGGTAGGGAGCGCGAGCCTTAGCGTCAGCATCGTCAGTCATGGAAGCCTCCCTCTAATGGCTTCCCCCGCGCAGACTTCATTTTAGCCCCGAAACGCCAGCCCTGGCCATGGGTATAGTAATGGGTAGAGCAGACTAGAGTATATAAATGATTGTTGTAGTTGCACTAATTACGATATCTGGCGGAGGGGGTGGGATTCGAACCCTCGGAACGCTTGCGCGCTCAACGGTTTTCGACTTCTAAGGCTCCCATACCAGCCTGCACCGCCTAGCACCTAGGTGGCTGTCCTGGCTTGGAAATCCTGACCCCACTGTTCCGGCCTGCAACGTCGGGTGCCGTACCCTGCCGCGGGGTTCGTTTGCAATTTGGTTTGCAATTACAGCCGGCCCAACGAACACCGACCACACCCGCTTCTGGGGAGTTGCGGACATTCGTCTACCTGCGGATGTCGGCTAGTGACCCAAAGCGGACATCAGAACAGTGTCCTGAGCCTTACGCTGCCTACCACGAGCATATCTTCGGTTGGATTTTTGGCCGGGTCCAAGATCACCTGTAGGTCCGGCGTGATGTGAGTGAGTGGCGTAACGTAGAAGCGGTAAAAGGCTTCCAAGACATATTGGTCTCTTAGTGCTTGGTCAGTCGGCTCTCCCCAGGAGAAACCAAGTCCGATGAGGTCGATGCTGTAGCCGAAGGGTTCTTCCAGCCCAAGACCAACGGCGAATGTCTGGCGAATTGCTGTCGCCCCACCGTCCCCGTAGGAATACCGCAGGAATGGAACGATGTTTCCATCCGGGCCTAGCTCCTGCTCCAACGTGACAGCAACACCACGACCGCTTGGCGCTTTGGTCTTCTCGCGCTCGTCATTGTGCCACAGTGTGATGTGGTAGAGACCGGCTCCAGGTCTGCCGTAGTTTGGCGTGGCGCCCAATTCTATCGCCGTGAAAAATTCGCCGCGATCGAGCTGGCCAAAGCTGTTTGCATCGCCATTGGCGTCGTGGACGCCTCCCATGATGTATGTGTTC
>NZ_JBFFQD010000039.1:0-19893 GCF_041573655.1 Methyloceanibacter sp. | reverse complement strand
TCAACTGGGGCAAGGAGGGCGACTGCAATTTCGGCCTGTTCCTAACGCTATGGGATCGCGTGTTCGGCACCTTCCAAGCGGAGCCATCCAGATCGATCGAAGCGCACGACATGGGTATCGACGAGGTGCCGAACTTCCCCAAGTCGTATATCGAACAGTTGATCTTCCCGTTCATCTATAAGCCTGGCGCCGGCGAACCGGACCTCAACAAGGCCGAGACACCGGCCCACGAGGCGCGCCGCATCGTCGACGCGGCCGAGTAAGCCAGCCGCAACGCATTTGCAATCAACCAAGGTCAGTACTTGCCGGATTGCCGGGTCAAGCCGGGCAATGACGACGTTGCCGCCGTGCTGCCCTAAGTGTTCATCGAGTCGAAGAACTCGGCGTTGTTCTTGGTCTGCTTCAGCTTGTCGTTGAGGAACTCGATCGCGTCCATGGTGCCCATCGGGTTGAGGATGCGGCGGAGCACGTACATCTTCTTGAGCTGATCGCCAGGAACCAAAAGTTCTTCCTTGCGGGTGCCGGACCGGGCGATGTCGATGGCCGGGAAGACGCGCTTGTCGGCGACTTTGCGGTCGAGCACGAGCTCGGAGTTACCGGTGCCCTTGAACTCTTCGAAGATGACCTCGTCCATGCGGCTGCCAGTGTCGATCAAGGCCGTCGCGATGATGGTGAGCGAACCGCCTTCTTCGATGTTGCGGGCAGCGCCAAAGAAACGCTTCGGCCGCTGCAAGGCGTTGGCGTCGACGCCACCGGTCAACACCTTGCCCGAGGACGGCACCACGGTGTTGTAGGCGCGGCCGAGACGCGTGATCGAATCGAGCAGGATGGCCACGTCGCGGCCATGCTCAACCAAGCGCTTCGCCTTCTCGATGACCATCTCGGCCACCTGCACGTGACGCGACGCCGGCTCGTCGAACGTCGAGGACACGACCTCGCCCTTCACCGAGCGCTGCATGTCGGTCACTTCTTCCGGCCGCTCGTCGATCAGGAGCACGATCAGATAGCACTCCGGATGATTGGCGGTGATGGCATGGGCGATGTTCTGAAGGATCACCGTCTTACCGGTGCGCGGCTGCGCCACGATGAGGCCACGCTGGCCTTTGCCGATGGGCGCCACGATGTCGATGACGCGGCCGGTCTGGTCCTTCTTGGTCGGATCGTCCGTCTCCATCTCGAGCCATTCGTCGGGATAGAGGGGCGTCAGATTGTCGAAGTGAATCTTGTGGCGCTGCTTCTCGGGCTCCTCGAAGTTGATCGTGTTGACTTTGAGAAGCGCGAAGTAGCGTTCGCCGTCTTTCGGACTGCGGATCTGGCCTTCGGCGGTGTCGCCAGTGCGAAGACCAAAGCGGCGGATCTGCGAGGGCGAGACGTAGATGTCGTCAGGCCCGGCGAGATAGTTCGAGTCGGGCGACCGCAAGAAGCCGAAGCCGTCTTGCAGCACCTCGACAACGCCCGTGCCGGTGATGTCGACCTCGCGGGCGGCGAGTTGTTTCAGGATCGCGAACATGAGCTCTTGCTTGCGCATGGCGCTCGCGTTCTCGACTTCGACCTCCTCGGCGAAGCTCAGGAGCTCCGTCGGCGATTTGGTCTTTAAATCTTGCAGCTTCATTTCTTGCATGCGCTGCCACTCCAAAATGGAAAAGCGTTGATTGTTGATGTTTCGATATCGCGCTTCGTTCGCGCGGGTATCAGGGAAGGGGTGGGATATGCCTCGGCGGGACGGCGATAAGCGGCGCCTGCTCCAGTCCCGGTCGTCCGATCTTTTTTGAGGAAGGCCGGACCGCGAGAGGCGTCCCGGAATGGATGCGAGTCGCTTTATAGCAGAGCCCACCTGCATACGGAATAGGCTTCAAGCCTCCTTGTCACGCTCTTTGTCAGAAAGGCCGCACCACCACCAGGATGACGATAGCGATCATCAGGAGCGTCGGGACCTCGTTGGCGATGCGGTAGAAACGCTGGGAGTGCGTGTTTCGATCCGCAGCGAAATCGCGCGTCCACCGGGCCAAGAGTCCCGTGAAGCCCGACAGGATGACGACGAGGACCAGTTTGGCGTGGAGCCAGAAATCCCGCGACCAGTCGATCAGGGGCGAAAAGGCGAGAATCAGGCCAAAAATCCAGGCCAGGATCATGGCCGGGGTGACGATGGCGCGAAGGAGCCGCCGCTCCATGATTTTGAAGGTCTCGGACTGCTCGGAGCCCGGCTTGGAGGCCGCGTGATAGACGAAAAGCCGCGGCAGATAGAGCACGCCCGCCATCCAGGCGATGACCGCGATGATGTGGAAGGCCTTGATATAGGAGAGAATTTCAGCGGGCATTGCAACGGTCATGGCGGCCTTAAGCGCCCTTCACCAGGGCGACCAGTCTCTCGACATTCTCGATTGGGGTCTCCGGCAAGATGCCATGACCCAGATTGAACACGAAGGGCCCCTCACCAAGCGTCTCCAGGATGGTTCTGACGCGGGTCTCCAGGGCCTCACCGCCCGCCAGCAGCAGGACCGGGTCGAGATTGCCCTGCACAGGCAACAGGTGCGCTTGCAGCCGGTTCCGGATGAACCCCAAGGGAAGGCTGGTATCGCAGCCAATGGCGTCGATCCCGGTCTCGGCCGCATAGACCTCACTTGAGGGCCCTGCGCCTTTGGGGAAGCCGATCACGGGGATATCAGGGTGGGCGGCCTTCACGCGGGTAACGATGGCCTTGGTAGGGGCGATGCACCAGCGCGCGAACTCGTCCTCGGGCAGGCTTCCCGCCCAGCTGTCGAAGATCTGGATCGCGCTGCAACCTGCCTCCACCTGGCCGATCAAATAGGCGCTGGAGGCCTCTATCAGCGTGTCGATAAGGGCCTGGAAAGCTTCAGGGTCGCCATAAGCCAAGCGCCGCGCCGCCGCCTGGTCCTTGCTGCCGGCGCCTTCGACCATGTAGGTCGCCACCGTCCAGGGCGCCCCGCAGAAGCCGATCAACGGGACCCCGTCTGGCAGTCCCGCCACCACGCGCTCCACGGTCTCATAGACCGGTGCCAGCCGCTCTGAGGCGCCTGCAAATTCCAGCCTGGCGATCGCCGCCCCATCGCGCACCGGATCGAGCTTGGGCCCTTCGCCCTCCACGAACGTGACCTGCTGACCCAGTGCAAAGGGCACGACCAAGATATCGGAGAACACGATGGACGCATCGAAGGCAAAACGGCGAAGCGGCTGCAAGGTCACTTCGGCGGCCAATGCCGGCGTCAGACAGAGATCGAGAAAGGAGGGAACGGTCCGCCGTACCTCTCGGTACTCGGGCAGATAGCGGCCCGCCTGACGCATCAGCCACAAGGGCGGGGGTGCGTTCGTCTCGCCCTGGAGAGCCGCCAGAAACGGGCTCGATGGCGATAAGGCCTCAGACATGTGTCTCTCACTAAAACTAATAAAGAGATTCCTTAAGAGAGTTTCTTTTATTTCTGTTAGGGCGTGGATAGCGGACATTCACGATCATCACCAGTCTGTCGACAGGTTAGGTAAGCGCCAGTTTGAAAGTTTGAAGATTGAAAGGTCGGGCTGTGGCCGGCTTGCCTTGAAAAGCGACTTAACAGTCTGGTTCGCTATGGCTTCTAGATAGCCCGCAGGTCTGGATTACATTGGGATGGCTTGTGGGCATCTACCGTTTAGAGCTGGGGATCAAAAAGGGTATTGTGGGCCTCTGCGGAACAGAGGTCATGTTTTCGACACAAGCGAATCTGTGAGGAAGTAGGACTCATAACTTCTGGTAAGTGGGGACAGCCTCAGGGCCCGCGAAGTTACGCCCGAAAGCCTGACGGTTATCCAAAGGCCATACATGGATATCCAACGAACGTTTCATCTGCATTTGGTCTCCGACGCGACCGGCGAAACGCTGGCAACAATCGCCAAGGCGGTCAGCGTTCAGTACGCGATGGTGCGCGCGACGGAGCATCTGCATCCTCTGGTGCGCAGCCGGCGCGAGTTGGACCGCATATTGAAGGAGGTGGAAGCGCAGCCGGGCATCGTGCTCTACACGCTGTTCAACCGCGAGATGGCCGATGCATTGGAGCAATCGTGCAAGGATCTCAATATTCCTTGCATCGCGCCATTGAAACATGTGCTTCAAGTGTTCGATTCGTATCTCGGCATGGCCTCGACGCCGACCGTGGGCGGACAACACCAGCTCGACGCCGATTATTTCCGCCGCATCGAAGCTTTGAACTTCACCATGCTGCACGACGACGGGCACCTGCCGGAGAATCTGGACGATGCCGACATCATCTTGCTCGGCATCAGCCGCACGTCTAAGACGCCCACGAGCATCTATCTCGCCAATCGTGGCTTCAAGACCGCCAATGTGCCCCTCGTTCCCGGCATGACACCGCCGCCGCAGATCGAAGAGGAAACGAAGGCGTTTGTCGTGGCGCTGGTGGCGAGCCCGGAACGAATCGCGCAAGTGCGGCACAACCGGGTCATTGAACATGCCCACGGTCATTTGGCGGACTACGTCGACCGCGATGCCATCGCCGCGGAGATCGCCCAGACGCGGCAGCTTTGCGCGCGCCATGGCTGGCCGATCATCGACGTGACGCGCCGCTCCATCGAGGAGTCGGCGGCGGCGATCATCCGCCTTTATCACGACCGCGAAGCGCCGGCGTTGGAAGCATGACGGGATTTGCGCAAACCGGCTGTCCGCCGCTGATCCTGGCGTCGACCAGCAAGACGCGCGCGCGGCTTTTGGAGTCCGCCGGCCTTGCCTTTCTGTGCGAGGCGCCGGGGGTCGACGAAAGCACCATGCGCCAGGCGATCAGTGGTGAGGACGCGCTCGGTCCCCATGATGTGGCGGAGGTGCTGGCGCGCGCCAAGGCCGAGGCGGTAAGCGATGTTGCGCAAGGCGCCTATGTCATCGGCGGCGATCAGGTTCTTTGCTTTAAGGACCGGATCATCTCCAAGCCGGACAGTATGGAGGCAGCCCGCGCGCAGCTCCTTGACCTCAACGGCAAGACGCACCAATTGCACACCGCCGTCGCGCTCGCCACAAACGGTGAGACGGTGTGGGCCTATACGGACGTGACGACGTTGACCATGCGCAAGCTTTCGCCGGAATTCATCGGCCGCTATCTCGCCGCCGCCGGCGATGCAGTCTTGTCGTCTGTCGGCGCTTATCAGATCGAATCGATCGGCATTCAGCTGTTCGAAAGGATCGACGGCGACTTCTTCTCCATTCTCGGCCTGCCGCTGCTGCCGCTCCTCGACGCCCTTCGGCGCCAGGGCGCGATCGAGGGTTGAGCATGAGCCCCCGCGCTTGCGTCATCGGCTGGCCCGTCGAGCACTCCGGCTCCCCGGTAATCCACCGCTATTGGCTCGACCAATACGGGATCGACGGCGCTTACGAAAAAGAGGCGGTTCGCCCTGAAGACTTGGAGCGCTTCGTCCAGCAGCTTTGGACCAATGGCTATGTGGGCGCCAATGTCACGCTGCCCCACAAGGAGGCGGCGTTGCGTGCGGCTCGCTCTGCCGATGAGGCGGCGATAGCGATCGGCGCGGCGAACACGCTGTGGCTGGACCCCGATGGCGCTCTCCACGCCAGCAACACCGACGCTTATGGTTTCATGACCAATCTCGACGCGAAGGCGCCGCAATGGAGAGCGGCCAAGGGCGACGTCATAGTGCTCGGCGCGGGCGGCGCCGCGCGGGGCATTCTCTATGGCCTCCTGAAGGCGGGTGTGCCCCGCGTCCTTCTCACCAACCGCACGCGGGAGCGGGCCGAGACGCTGCGCGAAGCTTTTGGCCCGAAAGTCGAGGTCATCGACTGGGCGGCACGAAACGAGGCGCTTGCCGGCTGCGGTCTCCTGGTCAATGCGACCAGCCTTGGCATGACGGGCCACAAACCGCTCATCATCAACATCGCCGCGCTGCCGAACGATGCCGTTGTGTCCGACATTGTTTATGTGCCGCTGGAAACGCCGCTCCTGAGGGACGCCCGCACGCGCGGTCTGGCAACCGTCGATGGGCTTGGCATGTTGCTGCACCAGGCCGTGCCCGGCTTCGAGCGCTGGTTCGGCGTCCGGCCGGAAGTCACACCAGAACTGACCGCGCATGTCGTGGCCACGTTGGGAGAGGACTAATGCTGGTGGTTGGTCTCACCGGCGGTATCGGCATGGGCAAGAGCTCGGCCGCCGCGCATTTCCGCGAACGCGGCGTCCCCGTTTTCGACGCGGACGCCTATGTGCACGCGCTCTACGAAGGGGCGGCGGTGCCGGCCATCGAGGCGGCGTTTCCCGGCACGGTCCGCGACGGCCGGGTCGACCGCGCGAGGCTCGCCAGAGAGATCGCAGGCGCGCCGCAGCGCCTCGCCGAGCTGGAAGCCATCGTGCATCCGCTTGTGGTGCAGGCCGAGATCGATTTTCTCTGTGCGGAAGAGAAGAAGGCAACGACGCTCGCCGTGCTCGACATCCCGCTTCTGTTCGAGACGGGCGCGGAGAGCCGCGTTGATGTCACCATAGCGCTCAGCACGCCGGCCGCCGTGCAGCGGACGCGCGTCCTGACGCGGCCCGGCATGACGAAAGAGAAGTTCGAAGCGCTTATTGCCCGCCAACTCACGGACGCGGAGCGCCGGGCGAGGGCCGATCTCGTCGTGGATAGCGGATCGACACTGGAGAACTTGCACACCCAACTCGATCGATTGCTCGAATCGCTGCAAACTCGGGACGGTACGGTCATGGAGCAGTTGCGTTCACAAAAGTCCTAGCCGGAGGTTCTAAGCGTTGCGCGAGATCATTCTCGATACCGAGACCACAGGGCTTGATGCTTTCGACGGCGATCGCATCGTCGAAATCGGCTGCGTGGAACTCGTCAACAGCATCGCCACGGGCCGCACCTGGCATTGCTACCTGAACCCCGAGCGCGACGTGCCGGAGCAAGCCTTCAAGGTGCACGGTCTCTCGACCGATTTCCTCAGCGACAAGCCGTTGTTCGAAGAGCGGGCCGACGCGTTTTTAGAATTCGTCGAGGGGTCGATGCTCGTCATCCACAACGCTTCCTTCGACTTCGGGTTTCTCAATGCGGAACTGGAACGTGCGTCACGCCCTCTTTTGAATTGGGATCGGGTGATCGACACGCTGGCCTTGGCCCGGCGGCGGCATCCCGGCGCGCCCGCAAGCCTCGATGCACTGTGCCGCCGGTATGGCATCGATCTCAGCGAACGCGATTTGCACGGCGCACTTCTCGATTGCCGCCTGCTGGCCTCTGTCTATGTGGAGCTGGTGGGCGGGCACCAGGCGCGGCTCGAATTTGCCACCAACGGCGCACAAGCCGCGATCCTTCAGGCGCGGGAATCGGCGGTCCGTACGCGGCCGGCGCCACTCGCTCCTCGGGTTAGCGAGGCGGAGCACGAAGCGCATAGCGCGTTCGTCGCAACGCTCGGCGAGGATGCGCTGTGGCTGCGCTACGCCTGATCGTCTTCTTCTGAGAGGTTAGTTCGGCTGGGCCTGCGCGGCTTTCTGATCCCCTGCCATGTTCTGCGCATACAGCCTGGCGAAGTCGATCGGGTCGAGCATCAGCGGCGGGAAGCCGCCATCGCGGACGACATCGGACAGAACACGCCGCACGAAGGGGAATAGGATGGTCGGGCAGTCGACGAACATGATCGGCTGCAACATGTCTTGCGGAACGTTGACGATCCGGAACACGCCGGCATAGACCAGCTCGGCATTGTAGATCACGCCTACATCGCTTTTGGCGTGGGCCTCGATATTGACGGCCACTTCGTAGATGTCCTCGCCGCGCGCACCCGCATTGACGTTGACGCCAACTTTCAGCTGCGGGTTCTCGCCCGGGCCTTGAAGGGTTTGCGGCGCGCCCGGGCTTTCGAACGACAGGTCCTTGACGTATTGGGCGACGACGTTGAGCTGCGGCCGCGCATTCGCGCCCTCGCCGGCTGTCGACGGTCCGCTGCCGCCGGCTGTTGCCGGGGCTTCCTTTGGCGTCGGTCCATCGCCATTGGTCCTCTTCGCGTTGTCGTCTTTCGGCTTCCTGGCCATGGGGCTCTCCCTCACGCGGCTAATGCGTCTGTTGGCTAGCACGGCACGTTTGGGCCCGCAATTCGTACGCTGGCGCTGCTAGCGCCCAAATTAAGTGCCCCGGCCTTTAGGGTTGGCTTCGCGTCGGGGAATGCCGTAAGTTGAGCTAAGAATGCTGCTGCCGGGCCAACTTGGCTGCGGCGGAGGCTCCCGCTAGAAAATCGATAGGCGCGCAACGATATTGGTCCTGACGCATTTCGCATATGACTTGCGGGTTTCAGCGAGCGACGCGCGTGGCGGCAAGGCATGAGTGAAGTTTTCGACATCTATACATTGCTGTTCCTGGTGCTGGCGGTCGTGATCTTCATCCGGCTGCGCGGCGTACTAGGACGGCGCACGGGCAATGAACGCCCGCCTTACGATCCTTACACGCGCCCCGATGCCAAGCAGGCGGGGACGCCCGAAGGCACCGTGGTGGCGCTGCCGCGCGGCCGCACGGGCAAACCGGCCGGCGAGAACGCCGGACCGACGCAAGAAGACATCGACGAACGGCTCGAACGCTATGCCACTAAGGACAGCCCGCTCGGCAAGTCGCTGACGGCACTGATCAAGGTCGACCCCAGCTTCGACCCGGGACAGTTCTTGGATGGCGCCAAGGTTGCCTACGAGGTCATCGTGGGCGCGTTCGCCGACGGCGATGAGAAGACGCTGAAGCAATTGCTCGGCGACGACGTGCTCGACGGCTTCATGCGGGCGATCGACGAGCGCGAAGGGCGCGGCGAACAGCCGCAGACGACGCTGGTCGGCATCGACAAGGCCGACATTCTGGAAGCCGAGATCAAGGACAAGCAGGCTTTCGTCACGGTGAAATTCGTGAGCGAGCTGATCTCTGTCACGCGGGACGGCGAAGGCGATGTCGTTGACGGCGATCCCACGAAAGTTCGCGAGGTGACCGACATCTGGACGTTCGCCCGTGGCATTGACTCGCGCAATCCCAACTGGAAGCTCGTCGCCACCGAAGCGGCGAACTAGCCGGACCGTGACGTCGCGCGGCCCGGCGGCAGACCCGTTCGATCGCGACTTTCCGCCGCTCTCATTCGACATGCTGGAAGGTTGGGAGGACGACGATCATCTCGCCGCCTTCCGTGCCTTTCTGAAATCGTGCGAGCACGATGCTTTGAGCGATCTCGAGAAGGCCAGTTTTCCCCGCGAGGAGGCCCTGGCGCTCGGCCCCGATATCGGCAAAGACGCCGCGCGCGAGTTCTTCGAGACGCATTTCACGCCCCGGTGCCGGTATGACAGCCGGCTCGATGACGGCTTCGTCACCGGCTATTACGAACCGATGGTGCGCGGCGCACGCGAACGGAGCGCGCAATATTGCGTTCCCGTCTATGGCCGGCCCGACGATCTCGTCATGCTTTCCGATGATCTCTACCGCGCGGCGGCCAATGACAGGGTCAGCGCGCGGCGGGACTGCGGTGACGCGCTCGAGGATTACTTCACGCGCGCGCAGATCGAAGACGGCGCTCTGAAGGATCGCGGGTTGGAGGCGCTCTATCTCGACGATTGGATCGAGACGTTCTTCATGCACGTGCAAGGCTCAGGGCTGGTGCAGCTCGATGACGGCACTGAAGTGCGCCTCGCTTACGACGGCAAGAACGGTCATCCCTATACGTCCATCGCGCGGCAGCTGGTCGACCGGCGCGAAGTGTTGCCGAAGGACATCGACATGGAGAAGGTCAAGGCCTGGCTGCGCGCCGACCCGGAGCGGGGTCGCGCGCTGATGCAGGAGAACCAGTCCTACATCTTCTTCCGCGAACTTGAGCGTGACGAGGGACGCGACGGTCCCTTGGGTGCGGAAGGCGTGCCGCTCACCGCGGGGCGGAGTCTCGCCGTCGATCCGGTCTACACGCCGCTAGGCTGTCCGGTCTATCTGCTTGCCGCCAATCTGCCGTCCGAAAGAGGCCCGGAGTTCGCCCGGCTGATGATTGCGCAGGACGTGGGCTCGGCAATTCGCGGACCTGAGCGTGGCGATATCTTCTGGGGCTCGGGCGAGGCCGCCGGGGCGATCGCCGGCACCACGCGGCATCTGGCGGTTTTCATCTTCCTGCTGCCGAACCCTTAACGGAATTCGCGCTATGGTCCGCCCCGATGGGCAAGCGCGACGGCGAAAAATCAGACATCGAGGACGACGCTGACTTGTGGGTGCGGATCGCCCAGACGGCGACGCCGCTCAAGAACAAGAACCGCGTCACCCGGGTCGGCGCGGCGCCGAAGCCTGCCGTCCCGCCGAAGACCAAGACAGCCGCCAAGGTGGCGGCGCGGGCCGAGCCCGCGGCCGTGCCACGGCCAAGCCACACACCAAGCAAATCCGGTCTCGACCGGCAGACGGCGCGCAAGCTCGACAAGGGACGGATCGCGGTGGAGGCCAAGCTCGACCTTCATGGCATGCGCCAGCGGCACGCGCACGCCGCGCTGCGCAAGTTCATCAAATGGGCGCAAGTGAAAGACTACCGCCACGTCCTCGTCATTACGGGAAAGGGAACGCCCCGCGCGACGCCTGAAAGCTTCTACGAAGAAGAAGCCCGCGGTGTGCTGCGCCAGGCCGTGCCGCACTGGCTCACCCACGGCGATCTGGCGCCGCTGGTCGTCAGCGTCTCGGAAGCCCCGCGCCGGCTCGGCGGCGAAGGCGCACTCTATGTGCGGCTGAGGCGGGCTGGACGCTAAAGAATAAACTTCGAGAGGTCAGCGTTCTTGGCGAGGTCGCCGATGTGATCGCGCACGTAAGTTGCGTCGATGGTGATCGTCTCGCCGTGCTTGTCGGCGGCCTCGAAAGAAATCTCGTCGAGAACGCGCTCCATCACGGTCATCAGACGCCGCGCGCCGATATTCTCAACAGATGTGTTCACCTCGACGGCAATATCGGCGATGGCGTCGATAGCGTCCTCGGTAAAGTCGAGCGTCACGCCCTCGGTCTCCATCAGCGCCACATACTGGTTGATGAGGCAGGCTTTCGGCTCGGTGAGAATGCGGCGGAAGTCCTTGCCGGTGAGCGCACGCAGCTCCACGCGGATCGGCAAGCGGCCTTGCAGTTCGGGCAGCAGGTCCGAGGGCTTGGCGATATGAAACGCGCCCGAGGCAATAAAGAGAATGTGGTCGGTCTTGACGGGGCCGTGCTTGGTGCCGACCGTGGTGCCTTCGATGAGAGGCAAGAGATCGCGCTGCACGCCTTCGCGTGACACGTCGGCACCGACGCGCTCGGAGCGTGCGCAGATTTTGTCGATCTCGTCGAGAAACACGATGCCGTTATTCTCGACGTTGCGAATGGCCTCCTGCACGATCATGTCGTCGTCGATCAGCTTGTCGGACTCCTCGGCCATCAGAATGTCGAAGCTGTCCTCAACGGTGACGGTGCGCGACTTGGTGCGCTGGCCAAGCGCTTTGCCGAGCATATCGGAGAGATTGATCATGCCGACCTGGCTGCCGGGCATGCCGGGAATATCGAAGGACGGCATGGACGGCGCCTCTGCGACCTCGATCTCGATTTCCTTGTCGTTGAGCTCTTCGCTGCGCAATCTCCGGCGGAAGGATTCCCGGGTCGACTCGCTCGCGCCCGCGCCGACCAGCGCATCGATGACGCGTTCCTCGGCGTTGAGTTGCGCCTTGGCCTCGACCTCCTTGCGCTTGGTGTCGCGCACCAGCCCGATGCCCGTCTCGACGAGATCACGGACAATCTGCTCCACATCGCGGCCCACATAGCCGACCTCGGTGAACTTGGTGGCCTCGATCTTGATAAAGGGCGCACCGGCAAGTTTTGCCAGACGGCGAGAGATCTCTGTCTTGCCGACGCCGGTCGGGCCGATCATCAGAATGTTCTTCGGCAGCACCTCCTCGCGCATGTCGCCTTCGAGGCGCTGGCGGCGCCAGCGGTTGCGAAGGGCAATAGCGACGGCGCGCTTGGCGTCACGCTGGCCGACGATGTGGCGGTCGAGCTCCGAAACGATCTCGCGGGGGGAAAAGGCGGTCATGAACTCCGTTACTCGCTACTTGGACGCATCGAGCGTTTCGACGGTCACGTCGTCATTGGTGTAAACGCAAATCTTGGCGGCAATGGCCATGGCCTTGCGCGCGATGCCTTCCGCATCGAGATCGGTGTCGAGCAGGGCGCGCGCGGCGGCGAGCGCGTAAGCGCCGCCCGAGCCGATGCCCATCACCGCGTCGTCCGGCTCCAGCACGTCGCCCGTGCCGGTAAGGACGAGAGTCTCGTCCGGGTCGGCGACGATCATCATGGCTTCGAGCCGGCGCAAATAGCGGTCCGTGCGCCAGTCCTTGGCGAGCTCCACGCAGGCGCGCTTGAGCTGGTCAGGGAAGCGCTCCAGCTTCGTCTCCAGCCGCTCAAAGAGGGTGAAGGCGTCGGCGGTGGAGCCGGCGAAACCGGCGATGACCTGGCCGGAGCCCACCCGGCGGACCTTCCGGGCCGAGCCCTTGATGATGGTCTGGCCGAGGGAGACCTGGCCGTCTCCGGCGATCACCACCTTGCCGGCCTTGCGGACCGTCAGAATCGTGGTGCCGTGCCACGTGTTGGGGGAATTGTGGGATGAACTCATTGCTGCAATGCGATATCGGCTCACGCGGCCCATTCGTCAAGCCGTGCCTGGGCCTTGTGCCTAACGGGGCGTTGGGCTTGAGCGATTTCAGGGCGGCTCCAGGCCACCACGACCGCCTAGCGCACCAGGTCCTGAAGCGGCGGGAGGTTGGCCCCGACGACCCGCCAGCGCAGGCCCTCCAATGCCATTACGGTCCCCACGGTGGGCGAATCGGGTTTATCCGGGTCCTTCAGGTCCACGGTGAAGGTGGTGGGCGATGAGAAGAAGGCCCATTTGACGAAATCGGCGAAGCCCTCGCCTTGTCGCCGGTGCTCCACCACGACGGGGGCCTCCAAGAGCCCCTCCGGCGTGACCAGGCTTTCGACCGTCGAGTCCACCAGGTCGGGGGCGAACAGCTGGCTCAGCACCTCGCCAAAAGCCCCTAAAATCGGCCGTTTTTCGGCTATTTGGCCGGCCTTGGCCATGACCTGGCCCTTCGCGTCCGCCTGGATATCCGACCGCAATTTGGGGAAATCCACCAGCTGCTCCAGGGAGGCCTTGTCGTTGTTCATGAGGGCCTTGTCGATCCAGTAGAGCGTGAGGAAGGGGTAGCCCACATAGGCGACGGCGAGGATGAGCAGGAGCAAGAACAGTCGGCGCATGGGGATTCCTTACCTTGTGAGCGTCCGCCATAGCACTGATGGATGACGGGGCGTATAAGCCGGGGCGTGGGCCTCAGGTCTCTTTTGCTTAAGGCCTTGGAGCTAAGCTGACAAACATGCAGAAGCGAACAAAATCACCGGAATCCCGGACGGCGAGCGTCGATCGCCGCACCAAGGAGACCAAGATCAGCGCCACCGTCGACCTCGACGGGACGGGCGCTTACGACGTCTCCACGGGCGTGGGCTTCCTCGACCACATGATCGAGCAGCTTGCCCGGCACTCGTTGATCGACATCGCCCTGACGTGTGATGGCGATCTTCATATCGACCAGCACCACACGACGGAGGATTGCGGTATCGCGCTGGGCCAGGCCTTGGCCGAGGCGCTCGGCGATAAAGCCGGGATCACGCGCTATGGCGCGGCCTACCTGCCGATGGACGAGACGCTGACCCGCGTTGCGCTCGACGTATCGGGGCGGCCGTTCCTCATCTGGGACGTAGAGTTCACGCGCGCCAAGATCGGCGACATGGACACCGAGCTGTTCCGCGAGTGGTTCCAGGCCTTCGCGCAGAACGCAGGCATCACGCTGCATGTGGAAAATCTCTACGGCGAGAATAACCACCACATCGCCGAGACCTGCTATAAGGCGCTCGCCCGCGCACTGCGCCAAGCAATCGCCATCGATCCGCGGCAAAGTGGACGGGTGCCCTCCACCAAGGGCCAGCTCTAAACAAGGCGCCGGCCGCAATGTTCGCCGGCCAAGAGTGATCTGACGTGACCGTCTATAACGTGTACGAGCCCCCGGAAGGCGACGACGCCGATACGCTGGCGCGCGCCGACAAAGTGACCTTCGTCAAAGATGGGTTCAACTGGGTTGCGCTCATCGTGCCGGTGTTCTGGCTGCTGTTTCAGCGCATGTGGATCGAATTCATCGCGGTGCTGGTGATCATCGCCGGAATGCAATGGGTGTTCGGGCCTGGCGAGGCCGGCCGGCAGGTGGCGGGCCTCGTGACGCTCGCGCTCACCGTGCTGTTTGCGTTCGAGGCAAACAATTTGCGCGGCTGGGCATTGCAGCGGCGCGGCTACCGGTTCGCAGGAACGGCGTCGGGCCGCGACCGCGCCGAGGCGGAGCGCTCCTTCTTCACCGCGTGGCTCAAGGAGCAGCCGGGCCGCCCCCGCAGCCCGAAACAAGCTGGCGAAAAATCCGCAACCCTCGTACAGGCACCTTTGGCGCCGCAGTCCAGTGACACCGAAGAGGTCATCGGGTCGTTTCCGCGGAGCTGAAACCGATGCACGTCGCCATCATCGATTACGGCTCCGGCAATCTCCACTCCGCCGCCAAGGCCTTCGAGCGTGCCGCCGGCGAGCAGGGCTCGCCGCTCGACATCAAGGTCACCGCGAAACCGGAGGAGGTGTTCGCGGCTGACCGCGTCGTTCTGCCGGGGGTCGGCGCGTTCGCCGATTGCAAGGCGGGGCTCTCGGCCGTTCCCGGCATGATCGAAGCGCTGGAAGAGACCGTACTGAATCGTGGGAAACCGTTTCTCGGCATCTGCGTCGGGCTCCAGCTCATGGCCAGCAAGGGCCTGGAGCATGGCGTGACGCGAGGGCTCGATTGGATCTCCGGCGACGTGCGCGCGATTGCACCCGACGACGTTTCGCTCAAGATTCCGCATATGGGCTGGAACACGTTGCAGCTTAGGGAACGCCATGCGTTGCTCGACGGCATTCCGACGGGCGACGAGGGGCTGCACGCCTATTTTGTGCACTCCTATCACTTCGTGCCGGAAAACGGAGCGGACCTGATCGCGACCACCGATTACGGTGGGGCGGTGACCGCGTTCGTTGCGCGCGATAATATGGCGGGAAGCCAGTTCCACCCGGAGAAGAGTCAGAAGCTCGGCCTGGCGCTGATCGGCAACTTTCTAAAGTGGCAGCCATGATCCTTTATCCAGCCATCGATTTGAAAGACGGACAATGCGTGCGGCTCGTCCAGGGCGAGATGGACCAGGCGACGGTGTTCAACGTCGATCCGGCCGCACAAGCAAAGGACTTCGAGGCGCAAGGCTTCGAGTGGCTGCACGTGGTCGATCTCAACGGCGCATTTGAAGGCAAGCCTGTGAATGGCGCGGCGGTGGAGGCGATCTTCGCGGCGACGCATCTGCCCATCCAGCTCGGCGGCGGTATTCGTGACCTCGACACCATCGCCATGTGGCTCGACAAGGGGATCGACCGCGTGATTTTGGGCACTGCGGCGGTGCGCGATCCCGATCTCGTGCGCGAAGCGGCGCATGACTTTCCGGGCTGCATCGCCGTCGGCATCGATGCGCGCGACGGCAAGGTGGCCATCGAAGGCTGGGCGGAAACGAGCCAGACGACCGCGCTCGATCTTGCGCGCCGTTTCGAAGACGCTGGTGTCGCGGCGATCATCCACACCGACATTGCGCGCGACGGCGTGCTCGAAGGACTCAATCTCGACGCCACGAAAGAAATCGCCGACGCTGTCGCCATTCCAGTGATTGCCAGCGGCGGGCTTGCCTCGATCGACGACATCAAGCGGCTACTCGAACCGGCTTACGAAAAACTCGACGGCGCCATTACCGGCCGGGCGCTCTATGACGGACGTCTCGATGCGAAAGAAGCGCTGGCGCTGATCGTCGCGCGCTACGGCCATCACGGCGTGACGGGGCAGTACTGATCCCATGTTGAAGGTACGAGTAATCCCCTGTCTCGATGTGAAAGACGGGCGCGTCGTCAAGGGCGTGAACTTCGTCGACCTGCGCGACGCGGGCGATCCGGTGGAGGCGGCGACGGCCTACGACCAAGCCGGCGCGGACGAGCTGTGCTTTCTCGACATCACCGCGAGCCACGAAAAGCGCGGCACGATCTTGGACATCGTGTGCCGCACGGCGGAGCGCTGCTTCATGCCGCTCACGGTTGGCGGTGGCGTGCGGGCGACCGAAGACGTGCGGGCGCTGCTCGAAGCGGGCGCCGACAAAGTTTCGATCAACACCGCAGCGGTGAACGACCGGCAATTGGTGCGCCGGGCAGCGGAGAAGTTCGGCGCGCAATGTATCGTCGTTGCCATCGACGCCAAGCGTGTCAGCGCGAACGGCGATGTGCCGCGCTTCGAGATCTTCACCCATGGCGGCCGCGAGCCGACGGGCATCGAGGCGATCTCCTACGCAGAGGAGGTCGTGTCGCTCGGCGCCGGAGAAATCCTGCTGACCTCCATGGACCGCGACGGCACGCGCGAGGGCTTCGACATTGAGCTGACCAGCGCCATCGCCGATGCGGTTTCGGTTCCGGTAATCGCGTCTGGTGGTGTCGGCACGCTGCAGCATCTGGTGGACGGGGTGCAGGGGGGGCATGCCTCGGCGGTCCTGGCCGCCTCGATCTTCCACTATGGCGAACACACGATCGGCGAGGCCAAGCGCTACATGGCCGATGCCGGGCTGCCCATGCGGCTCGATCCCTAAAGGCCGCGATTGGCCCATGGTCGACTATTCCCACCGTCCCCGCCACGGTGTATGAGCCTTGAGCTTGAGCGAGGATCCCTATGAGCAAGAATGCATTGGAGCGGCTTGCGGCCACCATCAAGGCCCGTCGCGATGCGCCCGATGACGCGTCCTATACCAAGCGCCTCCTGTCCCACCCGTTGAAGCCCGCCAAGAAGCTGGGCGAGGAGGGGGTCGAGGTGGCGCTTGCCGCTGTGTCTGAGGACAAGGCCGCACTGATCTCGGAGACCGCCGACCTGCTTTACCATCTGCTGGTGGTGCTGGAGTCCCGGGATGTGAGCCTTGAGGACATTTACGCCGAACTCGAGCGGCGCAGCGCAGAGGCCGAGGAGAAGAAGCGAAAGGCCGCTTCGGTCGAGTAGACCGGTGCGTCGCACTCCGTCATGAACCTCCGGCCTTCCGTCGTCTTCTCTCCCTACTCGACCTATTCGCGCGAGGAGTGGGCGCGGCTTCGCGACGACACGCCCCTGACGCTCAACGAGGCGGATCTCGAAAATCTTTCGGGCCTGACGGAGCGAATCTCGACCGACGAAGTGGTGGAGATCTACCTGCCTTTGAGCCGGCTCCTCAATCTTCATGTCGAAGCCAGCCAAGGCTTGCACGGCGATACGGAAAACTTTTTGGGCAAAGGCGCCGGCAAGATGCCCTTCATCATCGGGCTCGCCGGCAGCGTGGCCGCAGGCAAGAGCACGACCGCGCGTGTGCTTCAGGCGCTATTGGCGCGCTGGCCAAGCCATCCCGACGTGGCGCTGGTACCGACGGACGGTTTCCTGTTTCCCAATACGGTGCTCGAGGACCGCGATCTTATGGGCCGCAAAGGGTTTCCCGAGAGCTACGACCTGAAGCGGCTGCTCCGCTTTTTGGGAGACGTAAAGTCGGGGAGGTCGGCCGTGGAGGCGCCCGTCTACTCGCACCTCGTTTACGACGTGCTGAAAGACCAGAGGCTCGTGGTCGACCGGCCCGACATCGTCATTGTCGAAGGACTGAACGTACTGCAGCCGGCCACGCTACCAAAAGACGGCCGCGCCATTCCGTTCGTCTCGGACTTCTTCGATTTCTCGATCTATATCGACGCGGCCGAGGGGCTCGTGGAGACCTGGTACGTGGAGCGCTTCTTGCGTTTGCGGCAGACGGCGTTCCGCGATCCCGCGTCCTATTTCCACCGCTACGCGACGTTGTCGGAGAACGAAGCGCGCGACACGGCGCTGTCGATCTGGCGCTCGATCAATCTGCTCAATCTGACGGAAAACATCCTTCCCACGCGCCAGCGCGCCGATCTCATCTTACGCAAAGGCGCCGATCACGCCGTGGAGAGCGTCGAGCTTCGCAAGTTGTAAGGGGGCGGGGCCTAGTACCCGTTTGCGTAGAGCTGGTCGGAGCCAAGCCCGATATTCAGACGCAGCATCGTGCGCGTTGCGAACGCGTCGGTGTTGGTGATGCGCGTCGTATCCGCCGGTCCATTGGCGTAGTGCATCGATGGCGCCGAGGAGATGTACTCGTAGTCGGTCCACAGAGACACGCTGGTGCGTCCGCTGAGCTGCTTGCGCGTCTCAAGGGACAACGTGCCAATAAAGGCGAAATCGTCATCGGACGTGGACGTCCGCGTTGTAACGGGTCCGGTGAAGTTGCCGTTGTAATCCGTCGAGGCATTGTAGAAGCCGGCGGTCGCGTTCAGATAGGTGCGGAACCCTAAACGATCCAAGACGCCGCCTTGGCCTTTGAGCCACTTGCCGACCACCGGAACGAAACCAAAGCTGTACTCGCCGCCAATGCCGATATAGCCGCCGGTATAGGTCGTATCCAGGGTTTCCCGTAAGGTGAAGGCCGTCCCAGTCGCGCTGCGGATCCGATTGTCCTGGTCGATGCCGCGCACGTCGAAGCCGACGATGAAGTAGTCGTGGCGGTACATCTCAGGCTTTACCTCTTGGGGTGCGCCCGTTCCGAATTTGAGCTCGGCTTGCGCGCCCCAATAATCCGCGTCGCGATCTGCCTTGGTGCTGAGCGTCGCACTGTTGAAGGTGAAGCCACCTGTCGGATCAGTGACGACGCAGGTGGTGGGACTGCCGTTACATCCGACCAAGCGATCCGTTTCGACATTCGCCCAGAAACCCTTGAAGGCGCCCGTCACCATCCAGCCGCCCCAATTGCCGAGCGATGTCTCGATGCCGCCGGCTGCTGAGCCACCGGCGTCCCAAAAATCTTTCTCGGTATTACCCTGCCGGGTCACGCTCGTGGTGCCACGGACCCCTGTGAACTTGATCTCGGGAAGCGAGAGGAACTGGACGCCGCCGCCGGCCCAAATCCTGGTGCCGCCAGATGTGCCCGTGATGTAGTCCTGCGCCAGCACCGGCTGTGCAAACAGCGCGGCGCCAAAAAGCGTTGCGGCAAATATATGAAGCGGTCTCGGCATTCGCCGGCCCCCGAAGCACATCATTCGAACCGTTGTGAACAAGATAGCAGGCGAATCGCTCCCGATGAGCGCCACAATCACGTCTTAGGCGTCGATTTTGGCTCTGCGTGGCACTTTAGCAACAATGGATCGTTGCCAAGTTTCTTTTCTAATCCAGTAGGTTACGCTTTTTGGCCAAGTCGGCCAGGGAAGCTTCAGGCCGTGCCCCGATATGGGAGATGACCTCCGCCGCGGCCAGGCTGCCGAGGCGCCCGCAAGCCGCCAGGGGCAGTCCTTGGGTCAGCCCATAGAGGAAGCCCGCCGCATAGAGGTCGCCGGCGCCCGTGGCGTCCAACACTTCGGACACCGGATCGGCGGGGACCTCCGTCGTTTCGCCCCGGCCCACAATCACCGAGCCTGCCTCTGACCGGGTCAAGACTGCCAGCTCGCAGTCTTGCAGCGCGCGGTCGGCGGCCTCTTCAAACGTGTTCACCTCGTACAACGTCGTGATCTCCTTCTCGTTGGCGAAGACGATATCGGCGTCTTCACTGACGAGTTTGCGGAAGTCGTCGCGGTGACGTTCGACGCAGAAGGGATCCGAGAGGGTCAGCGCCACTTTGGCGCCGGCGGCTTTGGCAAGCTTCGCCGCCTCGCGGAACGCCGCCTTGGCGGCTTCTTTGTCGAACAGATAGCCTTCGAGATAGACAATTCTGGCTGCGCCAATCATCTCAGCGTCCATGTCG
>NZ_JBFFQD010000038.1:0-20574 GCF_041573655.1 Methyloceanibacter sp. | reverse complement strand
GCCTATTGCGACAAGCATGAGCCCGAAGAGGTGATCTCGCGGCTCGATGCGTTGTTCGTCATCTTCGAGCGGGTCGCAGCGAAGCACGGTCTTGAGAAGATCAAGACGATCGGCGATGGGTTCATGGCGGCTGCAGGTCTCTTGCACAAAGTGGACGATCCCGTGGGAGCAGCGGTGCGGTGCGGGTTGGAAATGGCATCGACATTGATTGACGCACATCTCGGGTGGGAAGTGCGCGTCGGTGTTCATGCGGGGCCGGTGGTCGCCGGCGTCGTGGGACAGGAGCGCTATCAGTTCGACATCTGGGGCGACACCGTCAACATGGCGGCGCGCATGATGGGCTTGGTCGCGCCGGGAAGCGTTGTCGTGGCGGAGGAGATTTGGAACCAGGTCAGCTCCGAGTTCTACGGCGAGCCGCTTGGCGAACTCGAGGTCAAAGGCAAAGGAAAAATATCCGTGTTCAGTTTAGGTCCGTCGAAGGCTTGATTTAACTCGGGCATCAATGGCTGTTCCTGGCACTTAGCAGGCCATACGTCAGTGGGGAGGAGTGCCAGGAGCTGAAGGATGCAACATCAGGTATCGACACCTCGACAAACGAGGTCGCGGCGAACGTGATGCCCGTTAATGCAATAGAGCGGACATCTTGAGATCCCCCACGCCAGATATGCGAATTGCATCAGCAGGGGCCTGTGTCTAGTCGGCTTTTGCGAAACGATACTGCTTCGGCGAGAACCGATTATCTGATGCCTTGGCTTCCTGGTTCACGCTCGAGCGAGGCTGATCCAAAGGGAGACAAGAAACACACTTGCGTTCATAGGTGGAGTTTTCGGGTATTTGAGGCATTGTCTTGCAACACCGAAACCACCCTTAGTTCGGTTAGCACGCGTTTAGTGGCAAGTGACAACGACGAACACGGCCCTTCTGACGAGACATTGAGCTGCCCGGAATTGAAGCCGAACAGGATCGTGCTTGTTCAGCGCACGCGGGGAGGGCGATCCGCGAAGCCTGCATTCGCCTCGCGAAACTCTTCGGCGAGCTTCTGCGCCTCGCTGACTTGCTCCGGCGTCATCTTCGCGACAATGTCCTGCTGATTGAGAACGGCGCGTTCGCGATGCCCCAACTCGGCTGGCAGGTAGCCCGATGCGGCTAAGTCGAACCATTTATAGGCCATTACGTAGTCCTGTGAGACACCGCGCCCGTGCTTGTAGAGAACGCCGAGATTGTTCTGCGCAAAGGGGTTGCCGCGCTCGGCGGCGCGGCCGTACCACTCGGCGCCCTTTGCGGGGTCTTTCGGCACGCCTTGTCCGCGTTCATGCATAAACCCGATGAGGTATTGCGCGTGCCGGTCGCCCTCTTCGGCGAGCGGCAGCATCATCTCCATTGCGTCGGCATAATCTCCGCGGAAATAGGCGGCTTCCGCCCGCTCGAGCGACTGCGCGGCGACCGGCGTCACTGCGCAGACGACTGGAAGAAGGCCCAAAAAAATAGATTTCAGCATCGGGACCCCGCTGCCTGACAAACCATATGGTGAATTACGGTCAACAGCGGGCGCCGGATCACTTTGTGGCGCTTCACTTGGGCAGGGCGGTGCAAGAAGCGCAGAAATTCCCTGTATTTTCCCACAAAATAGGGAAACGAAAAGCAGAGACCGTTTCGCCTGGGACTGGCGCCCCAGCCACCGGTCCCGGCACTTATATATCTCCCTCTCTTGTATCCGGGGCATGCCCAAGTGACTGGGCTCACATAGCAGGCCAGGCGCGTACGCGTTTTCGTGCCGCGCCTGTGATATCGCGATGATGTTTCGGCAATCATGATGCCATTCAGGCACTTGCCAGCGGTGCCCAAACCAATTGCTGCTTCTTCCCAGGAAACTGCCGTATTTGGCGCGCGGAATGCGGATACATGCGTACCAGTGCCGGGACGCCCCGAAACTTTCTAGAGCCATGGGAGGCAAAAGTTGCAATGCGCGTCAGGCTCAGAGTGCCGTAGTCCTCATGGTCAAGGTCCAAATATCAACCGCTTTGGAGCGCCCGCGGATTGCGAAATCGCCGTGGTGCTGCAGGCGATTCAATAAATTGGCCGCTAATTCGCCGTCATTTTCAACCTTGACCGCATCGACGAGCGCTTGGCCGACGACTAGGTCGCAATCGAGGTTTCGAGTTGCCTGTTCCAGGCGACTAGCCGTGTTTACGGTGTCGCCTATTACTGTGAATTCAAGATAGTCCCCGGTTCCTACGTCGCCGAGAACAACCGGACCATAGTGCAGACCTAGCCCAACGCCGATGGGCGACAAACCTTTCTCACTCCGCTCCCGGTTCCAATCTTGAGTAGCTGCAAGCAAATCATAAGCGCAGGACAGCGCGTTGGTCCCATCCTGGCTTCCAGATTCGGGGAACCCAAAGATCGCCAGGACCGAATCGCCGATATAGCCTTCGATCGAGCCACCCCACTCGAAGATGACCTTCGCCATCCAACTGTGAAGCTCGCGCAAGACTTCAATCACTTGCTCCGGCTCAATGGATTCTGAAAGCTTTGTAAACCCGACAATATCCGCAAAAAGCACTGCGAGATTTTGACGCCTGACGGGGCCAAACGGTTGATCCTTCGCGGCCAATGTCTCGACCAGCGTTGGTGAAAAATAACGGGCGAGATTCGCGCGAGCTCGATCAGCAACGCGCTGAGCGGCCTCAGCTTCTTCAAGGCGAAGTTGGGCTGCTACCCGGGCTGAAACATCTCGTTGAATTGCGACATATTGATAGATCAGGCCTTCCTCTGTCCTCAGAGGCACGATCGACCACTCCATCCAGAACTCCGAACCATCCTTCCTGTAATTTATGGTTTTCCCCTCCCAAATTTTTCCTGAGTGAAGCGTTTCTTCAAAGTCAGCGAAGATTCGATGGTCGGTCTTGGGGCCCTGCAATATTCTGGGCGATTGACCGACGACCTCCGCTCTGGACCACCCTGTGATCCTCTCGAATGCGGGATTTACGTAAACGATTGAAGGACCGGGCGCGTCGAGCTCGGCGGTGGTTATCAATATACTCTCCGCCGCGGCTTCGATGGCCGCAGCCGCGTCAAACTCGAAAATCGCATCGACCTTCGGCACATGACACCCGCTCAAGTTTGGCGTCTGGATTACGCAGGGCAAACTGCTGAAACATTATATATCCCTGCGATCGTGGAAAGCCAGCGTTTGAAGCCAACGACCACTTGCAAGTCCGCTTTGGATCAGAAGCGGACTCTCTTCAAGCAACAGTCTATGTCTGCTTTGGCCCCGAAAGCGGAAATCCAAGCAAATGTTGCTGATCACGTCTCAGTCGTGATTCAAGCTCCAAAAGGGAGCTTCGAATCATGCGATACGAATCGAGCGACTGCGAGTGGAGCGTCATCAAGCCGATGCTCCCGAACGAGCCGTGATCGGAGCGACGCGGCAGTTATATGGACCCGCTGAATTAAGCAGATTGCGTTTCGGACTTCTGCTTCCACCGGGCGGGCCAATAGCGCTCCATCGTGGACATGACGGCAGGCAGGAAAAGCAACGTCCCGATGATGGCGGAGAGGAGCACGATCACGACGATCGTGCCGTAGAGCTGCACCATGGGCAGGGAGCTCAACAGGGTCGTACCGATTCCACTGGCAATCAAGACGGTGCTCATGATGACCACCGGTCCGACCATCATGATCGATCGTTGCAACGCATCGTTCACGGGCCGACCGTCCGATCGCTCCAAGCGATAGCGGTTCAAGAAGTGGATCGTGCTGTCGACGGCGATTCCAAATCCGACTGAGAAGGCGACGAGACTGGTGAACTCCAGTCCTCCCTCGACGAAGTACAGATAGGCGCCGCCCATCGCAATCGGAAACAGATTGGGCAGGACGCTGGCGAGCCCGGCACGTACCGATCGCATACCAATGCCGATAAGGATGAGGATTGTGCCGATGGCGATGATCAAACTTCGGTTTAGCTGTTTGATCATCGTGTGGCTCGCGCGCGACGAAACGGGAACGATGCCGGTTACGGCAATCTCCAAACCCGGATTGGCACGTTCGATGTCTGCAAAGCGGTTCTTCAGCCTATCGAGAATGGGCTCAAGCTCCGCCGATTTCAGATCCTGAAACCGAGCCGAAATTCGAATCGACTTCTCGTCTATCGCGACGAAGCTCGAGGCGAAAGAATTGCCTGTCTCCGAATCCAAAATGGCGGCTAGCCGGTCCTCGCCCTCGTCTCCTCCGCCCAGCCACTCCTCGACTGTGTGCGGCGAGGTGATCGCCCCGAACTCGGGCTCGCTCTCCAAGATATCGTGCACTTCGCGGATGACTTCCAGCGTTCTAAACGAATTCAGAGCGTGCTTCGGCGGCCAGTTCAGCAGCACCTCGAGAATGTTCGCGCCGGCAAGCTTGTCGTGGACGCGTTGGATCGCCGCGAGTGCTTCGCTGTCCGGAGGCAAATTGCTCATATAGCTGTATTGCGGTTCGTTCCTTGTGTGGACCCAGAACCCCGCCGCAACAAGAACCAGCCCGATCAGTGCAATCGCGCGGGGCGCGGCGGCAACGGCGCTCGCCGCCACGCTGCAAAGTGAGTTGATACCCTTGCGGACGGGGTCGGTCTCCTGCTTTTCGTGCTGCTCCTTGGCGAAGCCGCGCAACAGAATCGCGGAGAGTGCGGGAACCAGCATAAGCGTCACGACAAGAGCCAATGCCGTCGCAGCCGCCGTCGTGATCCCGAAATGGGCAATGAACGAATGCGGCATCCAAATCAGGGACGCCATCGCCAAAGCGGTGGTGAGCGATGTCAGCACGCAGGCCGGTCCGACCCGATTCACGGCCCTTTCGATCGCCGCCTCCAGTGTTTCGCCTTCGATCACGGCACGGCGAATGGCGAAGAGAAGATGGAGACAGTCAGACAGGACGATGACGAGGATGATGGTGGGCGCGATACCCGTCAGAAGATTGATGTCCTGGCCGAACAGCCACATGCCGCCACGAAGCCAGGTAATGGCGATGGCGGCGGGGATCGCTGCAACGATCATGAAAGAGACTCTGCGAAGGAAAAGCCAGCACAGCCCCAAGCCCACGACGAGCGCCACCAAGCCGAATGTGCGTTGGTCCCGAGCCAGGGCAGAGACAATCCGATCCCGGATGACCGCAACGCCCGTCAGACGTCCCGTAAGGCCGGTATCCGCCAAGGTGCTGTTCACGGTTGTTCTGATCGTGTCGACCAACTGGCGTTCCGCCTCTTGTCCCTCACTGTGAAGCGAGACACCCAGAAGCGCGAACCGCCAGTCTTTGGACAAAAACTTTTCCTCTACGATCGGGTGATGCATTACCTCGTCGCGCAGCGCCTGCGAGTCCGCGAACTGTGAAAGGTCCTCCGGAATGATTGGTGTGGGTTCCTCGTCTCCCTCCGGTGCCCTAACGGCGGAAAAGAACGAGAGCACGCCTGTGACGCCGTTGGTCTTCTCAACTTTCTCGACAAGTGTCCGCAGGGCGGTTAAATCGTCCAGGTCGAAGGGAGTGTCCGAGTCCACGATGATCTGCAAATCGGGCTGGCTATAGGGAAATCGTTCGTCGAGCAGGTCCAGCTGCTGGAAGGCGGGATCGTCCGACCTGAAGATCTCGCGGACGTCGCTGGAGTAGCGGAGCTGGCTTGCCCCGTAAGCCATGATCGGGGTTATGAGGGCAACCAGGAGAAGGCAGATCCACGGGTGACGCAGTGAAATGAGCCCTAGTTTCTCCAGTCCAAAACCAGCCGTCATCAACGCCGTCCTTTAGAGAATCGTCCTGCTATCGCGGGGGCTGCGGCTGGACCTGTATCGCTTATTGGCCTGCTTGAACAGGGCCCTCTGCGCGCCCGTTAGCGCTTGTTCCGGGCGTTCAGCGCCTTGGCGATGAGGAGCGCGATCACGATCCCTATGACGACGGCGCCGAGAATGCCCCACCAAGTTACGGTTTCGCCTTCCATGTCGCGTCTACTCCCTTTGTCCCCGGTAACGTCAAGACGTCACGCTTTCGGCTGGGGATCGCCTCTCAATTTAGAGTCGTTATGAGTCATTCGATTGCAAGCGCGAAATGAGTCATTTGATTGTATGCGCGAAGGCAGCTTCGGTCCACCACGTATGATCGCCTTGAGGCGGCACAGCAAGCGCCACGCGCTGGCACTTTGCAATGACACGACACCTCATGACAAGGAACCGAAAGCCACCTAGGATAGTACTACTACCGATGCTTGGCATGTCGATGCTGGCGGTTTGCAGGGGGGCATATATGCGAGTGTTTGGACGACCACGCGGCGGGCGCTTAGCGACGTGTTTGAGCTTGGCAGTCGCGATGATTTCGCTCCACGGGCTCGATGCGTCTGCCAATCCCAGCAAAGGTGCCGTCGAGATTGAGCTCAACAAGCTTGAGGCTGAAGGAAGCACCTGCCAAGCCTACTTCGTTTTCGACAACAAGAGCCGCACCGACTACGAGGAATTGAAGGTCGACCTGGTGGTGTTCGGGCCCGACGGGGTGGTCGAACGCCGGTTCGCCATGGACATCGCGCCCCTCGAAGCCGAAAAGCGCACGGTGAAACTCTTCGAATTGAACGAGACCTCATGCGATGAGATCGGGAGCTTCCTGGTCAACGGCGTTCTTGAGTGCAAGGGCAGGCCGAAGCCGAAGAAGGATTGCTTACGCCAGCTGGATCTCTCCAGCCGGGTAGATGTTGAGTTTGCGAAGTAGTGAGGACGAAAAGCCACCAGATCGTCACCTTGTCGTAACGGGTCTTGCCGAATTATGGCGTGTCTCGGAACTGGTTCGTTGGGGAAGCATGATGAAAATACGCGTTCTTTGGGTGGCTTTTCTGATTACCCCGGTTTTTCCATCATCGCAGGCCGCATCTGAGACGATAGAACGGAAGCCGGAGTCCCTTTCGGCGATGTCGGTGACAGAGCTGGCCCCCGCATACCGTTCGGATGAACTTTCTCCTTCGCTGCGTCTGGCCCGGCTTGAGCAGAACACGTCCAAGGTTATTCCGCAGCTTGGTGCCGTCGCGCGCCCGTCCCGCACGGTCTTCCTGCGGTCGTCCCGTCAAATGCTGCCTGCGCAGCCATTGGCAGGTCCGCCGCCGGTGGTCGAAGCCTCGCTTGCGCCAGAGCGGATCGTGCCTCCTCTAGAGGCAGCGACGGTTTCGGATGTTCTGGACGCCGAAAACCTCGTGGCGAGTCTGCCGAAGGATCGCATTTCGGAGAAGACGGTCGAGGCCGAGGCGGTCCAGGGAACGATCCTCTCCGATCCGCTTACCCTCATCATTTCGCTGAAGGATCAGAAGCTCGACGTCTACCGCGGTGCGGAGCGCGTTGAGACGACGCGGGTCTCAAGCGGAATGCGAGGGTATGACACCCTGACCGGCGTCTTCGGCATCCTGCAGAAGAAGCAGGAGCATTACTCGAACCTCTATGCCGGCGCGCCGATGCCCTTCATGCAGCGGCTCACCCGGTCCGGGACCGCGCTGCACGCAGGTCACGTGCCCAATTACCCCGCGTCCCATGGCTGCGTGCGCATGCCTTCTGCCTTCGCGCCTAAGCTCTTCCGCATGACCGAAATCGGCGGGAAAGTCGCGATGATGACGGGCAAGATGGTTGCGCCCGCGCCGATTGAGCATCCGACGCTCTTCGAGGCGAATTCCGCGTCCGTCGCTTCGCCGCCGGCGGGCAGCGTTGCGGCCGGTGCCAAGGAAGCCGCGCGCGCCGGCGCCGGAATTCCTGCCGACACTGCAAAGGCGTCGTCCGATGCGAACGCTCCCTTGCATATTCTCGTCACGCGCCGTGAGGAGAGGGACATCGCCATTGGCGTTCAGAAGATTCTCGCCTCGATGGGCTATCTCGCGCCCCAGGACAAGTTCGTCGGTTATTTGGGCGACGGCACCAAGAAGGCAATCAAGGCCTTCGAGAAGGAACATGGCCTTCGCCAGAGGGGACGCTTCAACGAGGCCATCGCGGCGAAGATCTACGAAGCCGCGGGGCTTGGGCCGCTCCCCGACGCCTATCTGTTTCTTCGCAAGGGCTTTAGCCGCATCGGCAGTGTCCCCGTCACCATTCGCGATCCACGCCGGAACCTGGGAACGCATCTGTTCACCTATATGCGTCCCAGCGACGGATCGGAGCCGCAATGGGTCGGCATCAGTCTCGAAGGAGACGAATCGAGCAAGGTTCTCGACCGAATCACGATCCCGGACTCCATGCGCGGGGAAATCTCCAGGAGCTTGACCTCAGGCGCCACGTTCATCGTTGCCAATGTCGCCAAGCATTCGTCGGTGCTGCCCGAGGGCGACGACTTCATTGTCCGGACGAACGATTCCCCGGAGTCGAACTCAAAGCCGGAGAAGGTTGTTGCCAAGCCCAGGAAAAAACGGGTCGTCGAGCAGACGCTCGTCCCCGCGCGCTCTCTTCGGGCAAGGCGGAAGGTCCACGGACCCCGCGGCTTCGGGATGTTCTCTCGTCGCCACCGCTAGAGATTCGTGGAATCGCGAAAGCGGTACCAGGCCTCGACAATCGGCACGGCGGCCTGCGCAATCGCGCGGAAGGGAAAAGCCGGAAACGTCAGTGAGTCAAACGCCGTTCGCCCTTCTGGGTCGCCCACCATCTGCAACGCGATCTTGTGCCCGAAATAGGTGGCGCGCGACACGCCCGTTCCGCAATAGCCGACCGCGTAGTGAACCCCGTCCGCCATGCGACCGAGATGCGGAAGTTCGTCGTAGGTATAGCCGATCTGCCCATCCCAGGCATGGGTGACGTCCGTCGCGCCAAGATGGGGGAATACGCTCAAGAGATTTTTGGCGAGATGACGGTACGCGTATAGCCCTGCGGCTTTCCCTGCGCGCCCGCCCCAGACAAGCCGGCTCTCGTCGGGCGCGGCACGAAAATAATAGAAGACGCGGTTGGTGTTGCCGTAGACGCGGGACTTGGGCATCAGGCGCGCCATCGTCTCGGGCGAAATGGGTGCTGTGGCGATCAAGCCGGACCGGATAGTGACGATGCGGCGATGAACCGTTCGTGAGAGCCGATCCGTGTAACCGTTGGTCGCAACCAAGACGTCGCGGGCTTGCAGCGGACCTGCGTCGGTGTCCACGCGAAAGCCGCTTCTCGCGCGCGCGATGTGGTGGACGCCTGCATTGCCGACAATCACACCGCCAAGGTCCTCCACGCATTGCATTAGGCCCGAATGGAACAGTGCCGGGTGCAGCGATGCATCCTTCGGTAGGACGGAGCCGCCGAAGAAAACATCGGTGCCGATTTCGTTGTGCTGTTCCGTGCGCGGCACCATGAAGCTCTCCACGCCGGCAACGCGTTTGAGATCCTCCATGTCGCGCGCCATGGCCTCGTAGTGCTCGGGCCGCATGGCGCCCCGGAACCGGCCGCAACGCTGAAAGTGGCAGTCGATGTTTTCGGCCTGGATAAGATGGGCGATGTAGTCGAGCATCGCCGTGCCTTCGCGCAAGAGCTCTGCCGCCTTCTTCTCGCCGTGCAACGCGACAAGGCGCTTGACCGGGAACTTCTGATTGCCGCTGCCGATCTGCCCGCCATTGCGCGTGCTGGCGCCGTGCCCCGGCACGCCACGGTCGAGCACGACCACATCGCGGCCTTTGGCGAGGAGCGTCAGCGCGGCCGACAGTCCCGTGTAGCCGGACCCGACAATGGCGACGTCCGTTCTGGCCGGGATCGTGCGGCCAGGCGTCTGCCGCCGTGGGGCCGCCTCCCACCAAAAAGGCTTGAAGCTGACAGAGGCGTTGCGCGCGGGGCCCGCGGCAAGATCGCGAAGGGTAAGCGGTTCTGGTGTGGGGTCCGTCATTTCTGGTGCGGCGATCCCGGCAAAGTGTCTTCGTGTTGCTGGCGCAGGCGCCGCCGCAGCAGCTTACCATTTGGGCCCTTCGGCAGCGCGTCAACCTGCCCATAAATGCGCGGGACTTTGTAGCGGGCAAGGCGGCCAGAGACGAAGCCATCCAGTTCGTCTGGCGTTACAGTGTCGTTCGCCACGTAGAAGGCGGCGATGACCGTGGTGTCGGCCTTGACCGTGACTTCCGTCGCTGCACTTTCGAGGATCGCCGGATGCGCGTTGAGCGCGTCTTCGACCTCGAGGGGCGAGACGCGGATGCCGCCCGCATTCATCATGTCGTCGGCCCGGCCGAGATAGGTGAGGGCGCCGTCGGTCCCCATGCTCACCAGATCGCCGGTGAGGAACCACTCGCCTTGGAAGCGCTGCGCGGTCTCTTGCGGCGCGTTCCAATAGCCGAGCATCAATCCCGGATCGCGCGATGCGATGCTGAGCACGCCGGGTTCTCCGATTCCAACGGGACCATCTTCGTTCAGCACGGCCACGCGCCGACCCTCTTGCGGATAGCCCAGCGTGCCGAATGGTGCGGGATGCGCCGGTGAGCCGGAGACGAACGTGGAGCATTCCGACATGCCGAAGGCCTCGAAGACCGGCGTAGCCGTCGCGGCTTCCCAGGCAGCACGGGTCGCGTCCGGCAGCTTCTCGCCCGCCGAAAGCCCATGGCGCAAGTCCGGAAGGGGAGGCGGCGGGGTCCGCAAGAGCTGGCGGTAGACGCCCGGAGCGGCGGCAAAGATCGTCGCCTTGTGTTGCTGTAAGAGGTGCGGAAGTTCATCGGGCGTGACGCCCGCCGCGGGGATCAGCGCCGTTGCGCCGCGCGTCCACGGATCCAAGAGCCCTGTGCCGAGCGTATAGGTCCAGTTGAAGGCGCCGGCATGCAGCAGGCGGTCGGCCTCGGTCAGCCCGTACCAGTAGTCCCACATCATCTGGCGGGCCCAAATCGCCCTATGAGCATGGGTCACCGCGCGGGGCTGTCCCGAAGTCCCCGACGTATAGATGATGTAGCCGGGACGGTCGGGGTCGCCCATGACATAGGTCGCAGGGGCAAGCGCATACATGGCGCGTAGGCGTTCCACGGACAGCACCGGGCAGGGCGCGCCAGCGGGAAGCGCGAGCCCATCCTCGGCCACGATCAGGCTGGGGGCAACGTCCTCGGCGATCTGCGTGACCTCGGGCGCGGTCAGGAGTGAGGAGGTCGGGACGGGCACAAGGTCGGCGGCCAGCGCGGCGAGATAGCAGATGGGAAAGTCCACACTGTTGCCAAGCCGCATCAGCAAGCGATCTCCCGCCTGCAAGCCCTCAGCTTGAAGCCCGCGCGCAGCCCCAAGCACGGCCGCTTCAAGCCGTGCATAGCTCCATGTCTCGGCGCCGTCGGGCGAGATCACCGCGAGCGCGGGCGATAGCCCAAGCGTGCCCGCGCGGGCCAGCACATAGGCTGCTAGATTGAACGGGGCCGGACAGGGCGCTAGCGGCCCGTGATCGAAGATCGCCTGCATAGCTCGCTGCTACGCGTTCGCCCGCGCCCTGGCAAGCGTCGAGGCGCCTGTTCGTCAAGCGAACGTGATGTCTTTTGTGGTGACCCGCGCGCGAGAACGGCCACAGTGGCCCAAAGCGGCTTCACGGTTTCGAAGGAGGGCTCGATCATGACCGACTTGGACACACTCTCCCACGTGACGATGGAAGGCCTGGGCTTCCTCTCCACGCTCTTCGTGTTCGTCATCGGGCTCGCGATGCTGGCTATCGCCATCGTGTTCATCGTCGACGTCACCCAGACCAAGGATGCCGTGCGGCGGAACTACCCGGTCATAGGCCGCTTCCGCTACGTGTTCTCAAAGCTGGGCGAGTTTTTCCGCCAGTATTTCTTCGCCATGGACCGGGAGGAGATGCCGTTCAACCGCGCCGAGCGGGAGTGGGTCTACACCTCGGCCCAAGGCGGCGACAACACGGTCGCCTTCGGCTCCACCAAGAACCTGACCCCCGTCGGCACGGTCATCTTCATCAACTGCCCGTTCCCGACGCTCACCGAGGACTCGGTGCCGACACCGCCCATCACTATCGGGCCGTATTGCGACAACCCCTATGAAACAGAGTCCATCATCAACATTTCGGGCATGAGCTTTGGCGCCATTTCGCAGCCTGCCGTGCGCGCGCTCTCGAACGGCGCCAATCTGGCGGGCTGTTGGTACAACACCGGCGAGGGCGGGCTGTCGCCCTATCATCTCGATGGCGGTTGCGACATCGTCTACCAGATCGGCACGGCCAAGTATGGCGTGCGGACCTCGGACGGCGGGCTTGACGAGGCGAAGCTGCGTGCGATCGCGGAGCGGCCGGAAGTGAAGATGTTCGAGCTCAAGATGAGCCAGGGCGCGAAGCCCGGAAAGGGCGGCATCCTCCCGGCGGTCAAGGTCACGCCGGAGATCGCCGAGATCCGCGGCATCCCCGTTCAAACGGCGTCCATCTCGCCGAACGGACATCCCGAGATTCGCAACGTCGCGCAACTTCTCGACATGATCGAGCGCATCCGGAAGGTGACCAACAAGCCGGTCGGCTTCAAGGCTGTGGTCGGGGCCTATGGCTGGCTGGACAATCTGTGCAAGGAAATCCAGGCGCGCGGCATCGAGACCGCGCCGGACTTCATCACGGTCGACTCAGGCGACGGCGGCACGGGCGCTGCTCCCATGCCGCTGATGGACAATGTCGGCCTGCCGGTGAAGGAGGCGTTGCCCATGGTCGCCGACATTCTCACCCGCAACGGGCTGAGGGACCGCGTGAAGTTGATTGCGTCGGGCAAGCTGGTGACGCCCGCGGAAGTCGCCTGGGCCTATTGCGCGGGCGCCGACGTGGCGGTTTCCGCGCGCGGTTTCATGTTCGCGCTCGGCTGCATCCAGGCGCTGAAGTGCAACAAGAACACGTGCCCCACCGGAATCACGACGCATGATCCGCGCCTTCAACGTGGTCTAGATCCCGAAGACAAAGCCGAGCGGGTCAGGAATTTCGTCGAGCGTATTCGCTACGATGTTGGTGTGATTGCCCATTCATGCGGTGTGCCCCATCCGCGCGCGCTCAAGCGCTATCATTGCCGCATCGTGCAGAACTCCGGGCGCTCAATCCCGCTGGATGAGCTTTATCCGCCTGTCGCCGCCTAAACGTCTGCCACGAAGATTAGCGTCGAAAGCGGCGGCAAGGTCAGAGCGAGCGAGCGGTCTCGCCCATGCCAGGAAACCTCTTCTGCGTCCACGGCGCCGCCATTACCCTCACCGGAGCCGCCATAGTTGCTTGACTCGGTATTGAGGCGCTCGATCCAACGCCCGCCTTGCGGCACGCCGATGCGATAATTCTCGCGCGGTACGGGTGAGAAGTTGCAGACGATGAGCGCGGGCGCATCGCCATCGCGGCCCCAGCGCAGGAAGGAGATCACGCATGCCTCCTTGTCGCTGGCATCGACCCACTCGAAGCCTTTCGGGTCGGTGTCGAGCACATGCAGCGCGGGCGTGTCGCGGTAAAGCCGGTTGAGATCGCGCACCAGCGCCTGCACGCCGCGATGCATGTCGTCTTCGAGCAGGTGCCAATCGAGGCTCCGGTCGTGGTTCCACTCCGCCTCTTGCGCGAACTCGCCGCCCATGAACAGCAAGTTCTTGCCGGGATGGCCCCACATGAACCCGAAATAGGCGCGCAAGTTCGCGAACTTGTGCACGCGGTCGCCGGGCATCTTGCCGATGAGCGAGCCTTTGCCGTGCACCATTTCGTCATGCGAGAGAGGCAGCACGAAGTTCTCGGTGAAGGCGTAAGTGAGGCCGAAGGTGAGCTGATCGAGGTGATGCTGGCGGTGGACCGGCTCCTTCTCCATGTAGCCGAGCGTGTCGTGCATCCAGCCCATGTTCCATTTGAAGCCGAACCCGAGCCCCCCAGTATCGGTCGGTGCCGAGACGCCGGGCCACGCGGTCGACTCTTCGGCAAGCGTCGTGGTGCCGGGACATTCGGAGAATGTCAGCTCGTTCAGCCGCTTCAGGAAGGCGATCGCCTCCAGGTTCTCATTGCCGCCGAACTTGTTCGGCACCCACTCGCCCGGCTCGCGGCTGTAATCGAGATAGAGCATGGACGCGACGGCATCGACACGAAGGCCGTCAATGCCGAACCGCTCCAGCCAGAACAGCGCGTTGGCCAGGAGAAAGTTCAGCACCTCGCGCCGGCCGTAATTGTAGATGAGCGTGTTCCAGTCTTTGTGGAAGCCGAGCCGCGGGTCCTCGTGCTCGTAAAGCGCGGTGCCATCGAAACGGCCAAGTCCATGTTCGTCGGTGGGGAAGTGCGCTGAGACCCAATCGACCAGCACGCCGATCCCCGCCGCATGAAAGCGGGCAACGAAACCTGCAAAGTCTTCTGGTGATCCAAAGCGCGAAGTGGGTGCGAACAGTCCGATGGGCTGATATCCCCACGAGCCGTCGAAGGGAAACTCGCTGACGGGCATCAGCTCCACATGCGTAAAGCCGAGGTCCTGCATATAAGGAATGAGCCGGTCGGCAAGTTCGGCGTAGCTCAAGTACCTTCCACCGTGTCCCCGCATCCACGAGCCAAGATGCACTTCGTAGATGGAGATCGGCGCATGGATGTTGTGCCGCGCGGCGCGCTCACTTTGCCACGGCTCGACGCCTTCGGGTCGCGCAGGCAGGCCATGCACGATGGAGGCGGTCGCAGGGGGGTGCTCGTGCTGGAAGCCGTAAGGATCGGCCTTCAGCGGCAAAACAATATTTTCGGCATCAAGCAGCTCATATTTATAGAGCGTGCCGGCTTGCAAGGCCGGAATGAAGAGTTCCCAGACGCCGGCATCGTGCCGCCGCATCGGGTGATGGCGGCCGTCCCAATCGTTGAAGGATCCGACCACGCTGACGCGTTTCGCGTTCGGCGCCCACACCGCAAAACTGACGCCCGCCACGCCGTCATGTTCGATGAGGTGCGCGCCCATCTTTTCGTAGAGGCGCAAATGGCTACCTTCGCCGAAAAGATGGAGGTCAACCTCGCCGAGAACGGGGCCGAAGCGATATGGATCCTCGATCTCGTGCGGCTGACCGTCACGGGTCACGCGCAAGCGGTAGCGTTCCGAGAAGCCTGCGGGCACAGACGCCCCGAAGAACCCCGCCTTATGCAGTTTCTCAAGCGCGATCTCGTCGCCGGTGTCCGGGTCGAGGGCCAAGACGGATGTCGCGCCGGGAAGAAACACACACAACGAGGTGTCATTGCGCCCGCCGTGTAGCCCAAGGACCGAGAACGGATCACAATGGGTGCCGCCGACGATGGCCTCGACGTCCGCGCGGCGCGGCGCCCAATCTTGGTGCCGCTTCTCGGTGGTCGGCGTCACGTCCCTACGCCCAGCGGCCCGCCGCCGCGCGGTCGGCGAACCAGATAACCTCACCTTCGGCGCGGATATGCGCGGCCGGGAAGTCCGTGTCGCCCGACAGGATCTTGTCGAGGGTCTCGCGTTTTTCTTCGCCGGAAACCAGAAACGCAACGACCTTGCTGGAATCGAGCGCCGGATAGGTGAGGGTGACGCGCTCCTCCGAGCGGCCCTTGGGCACCGGGGCCACCCAGCGGTCGCGCACCTTCAAGACTGGCTCGCCCGGCAGCAGCGAGGCCGTGTGGCCGTCCGGCCCAAGGCCGAGCAAGGTCAGATCGAGCAGAGGCCGGCCTGGTTCCAGCGTGTCGGCGCCGTAAAGCCCTTTCAGCATGGCCTCATAGCGCGCCGCCGCTTCGTCGAGCGTGACGCCATCGGTCTCGACCGGGTGCACGTTCGCCGCCGGAATGGGCACATGGTCGAGAAACGCCGCCCGCACCATGCCGTAATTGCTGGCGGGGTCGGATGGCGGCACGAAGCGCTCATCCCCCAGAATGAAATGGACGCGGTCCCAGGGCATCTGCGAGAGGATTGGCTCTTGGGCCAGAAGCGCGTAGAGCGGCTTCGGCGTATTGCCGCCGGAAAGCGCGATGATCGTGCGCCCCGGATTGGCCGCTGCGCGGTCGCACAGATCGGTGGCGCCTTTTTGCGCCAGATCGCCCGCGTTCTCGCAGATTCGAAGCGTCCCAAAAGCCGGTGTCATACGTGGTGCCTCGCTCGCCTCACCAAATTGCGCCGGCACGATAGGGGCAGAAAGTTAAGCGTGCCGCAAGGTGAGAAATGTAAAGTGCTGATGGTGCCCCTGAGTCGGGCTAGGCTGCGGTCATATATGAGAGCGCCATGTATGAGAGCGCCATGACACACGAGATCATCATCGCGCCGTCGATCCTCTCCGCCGACTTCGCCAAGCTCGGCGAGGAAGTGCGTGCCGTGGACAAGGCAGGCGCCGACTGGATCCATATCGACGTCATGGACGGCCACTTCGTGCCCAACATCACCATCGGCGCGGACGTGGTAAAGGCGATCCGGCCGCACACGAAAAAGCCCTTCGACGTACATCTGATGATTGCGCCGTGCGATCCGTATATCGAGAATTTTGCCGAGGCCGGTGCGGACATGGTCACGGTGCATGTGGGAGCGGGGCCGCACCTGGACCGCTCGTTACAGCTCATCCGTAGCTTCGGTATGCGGGCCGGCGTCAGCCTCACGCCCTCGACGCCTGAGAACACCATCGAATATGTGCTCGACAAGGTGGACCATGTCCTGGTGATGACGGTGAACCCCGGCTTCGGCGGCCAGACCTTCATCCCGGCGCAGCTCAACAAAATCCGCGCCATCAGAAAGATGATCGGCGGACGTCCCATCCATCTCGAAGTCGATGGCGGCGTGCATCTGGAAACCGCGCCTCTCGTCGTCGAGGCCGGCGCCAATGCACTTGTCTCCGGCTCTGGCGTGTTCGACGGCGGGTCTTACGTTGAGAACATTAAGGCGCTTCGAGAGGCCGCCATGCGTGGCCGCGGCGTCTAGCCTACGAGAACTTGTGTTTGCGGTAACGCTCGATCAGGGCATTGGTCGAACTGTCATGTGACAGCTTCGGCGCGGCCTTCGCTTCCAGCTCCGGGATGATGCGTACAGCGAGCACCTTGCCGAGCTCCACGCCCCACTGATCGAACGAGTCGATGTCCCACACGGCGCCTTGGGTGAACACGCTGTGCTCGTAAAGCGCAACCAATCGCCCCAAAGTTTTGGGATCGAGCTTTTCGGCGAGGATCATGTTGGTCGGCCGGTTGCCTTCGGTGACGCGGAACGGCGTCTGCTTCGCGGGCGATCCTTCCGCCGTCAGTTCCGCTGCCGTCTTGCCGAACGCCAAAGCTTCAGCCTGCGCGAACAAATTCGCCATCAGCAGATCGTGGTGGTGGGCAAGCGAGCTCAACGGGTCAAGAAAGCCAATGAAGTCGCACGGGATAAGCTTCGTGCCCTGGTGGATGAGCTGATAGAACGAGTGCTGGCCGTCCGTGCCAGGCTCGCCCCAGATGATCGGCCCGGTCTGGTAATTCACATGCGCCGCGGCAAGATCGACATGCTTGCCGTTGCTCTCCATTTGCAGCTGCTGGAGATAGGCGGGGAAGCGCGCCATGTGCTCGGAGTACGGCATGACGCCGAGGGTCTGCGCGCCGAAGAAATTGTTGTACCAGACAGTGAGCAGGCCCATCAGCATGGGCAGGTTCTTCTCGATCGGCGCCGTCCTGAAGTGCTCGTCCATCTCGTGGAAGCCCGCGAGCATGTCGCGGAAGTTCTCCGGCCCGATGGCAATCATGGTCGACAGGCCAATGGCGGAGTCCATGGAATAGCGGCCGCCGACCCAGTCCCAGAACTCGAACATGTTGGCGGTGTCGATGCCGAATTTCTCGACGCCTTCCGTATTGGTGGAGTTGGCGACGAAGTGCTTGGCGACGACGTCCTCCGAGCCGAGCTTCTCCACCGCCCAGGCCCGCGCCGTGGCGGCGTTGGTCATGGTCTCCAGCGTGGTGAAGGTCTTCGACGAAACGATGAACAGCGTCTCTTCGGCATTGAGGTCGCGCGTTGCTTCGTCGAAACAGGCGCCGTCTACGTTGGAGACGAAGCGGAAGGTCATGTCGCGGTCCGAATAGGGGCGGAGCGCCAGATACGCCATCTCCGGTCCGAGATAGGAGCCGCCAATACCGATATTGATGACGTTCTTGATGCGTTTTCCCGTGTGACCTTTCCATTCGCCGCTACGGATCTTATCGGCGAACGCCGCCATGCGGTCGAGCACGGTGTGCACGTCCGGCACCACGTCGTGCCCGTCCACCTTGATTACCTCGCCGCGGGGCGCGCGCAAAGCAACGTGCAGCACGGCGCGGTTCTCCGAGACATTGATCTTCTCGCCACGGAACATGGCATCGCGCCGCTCGGCGACCTTCCGCTCCTTGGCGAGGCTCGCCAGAAGACTGATCGTCTCTTCGGTAATGCGGTTCTTCGAGTAATCGAGGGTCAGCCCGGCGCCTTCGGCTGTGAACCTACCTGCGCGTTTCGCATCGCCGGCAAACAGATCGCGCAGATGCGCATCCTTGATCTTGGCGTGATGGGCGGACAGCGCCTGCCACGCTGGCGTGTCGGTCAATTGCGTGGACATTGGCAAGCCTCCCTAGCCTAGCGCCTTGGATTTTGTTTCGATGGATTGGAGCAGGTTCTGCCACGATTTCACGAAGGAGTCGGCGCCGTCTTTTTGAAGTTGCGCCGCCAGTCCCGACACCGAAATGCCCACCTTCTCATAGGCCGCGAACACCTCTTTGCAATTGCCGCCGTCCGGCGACAGCGCGCCGTTCAGTTTGCCGTGATCGGCGAAGGCCTCCATCGTCTTGTCGGGCATGGTGTTGACCGTATTCGGTGCGGCCAGCCCACCGATATAGAGCGTGTCGGACGCGCGCGGATCCTTGGTGCTGGTGGACGCGAACAGCAGGCGCTGCGGTCGCGCCCCGAACGACTCCAGCCGCTGCCAGCGATCGGTGTGGAGGCCGGCGCGGTAGTCTCTGTATGCCTCGTGCGCGACGGCGATGCCGAGCTTGTCGCGCAAATCGTCGGAGACCTTATCCATGACCGCCTTGTCCCAGCGGCTGATGAAGATCGAGGCCACGGAGCGCACGTCCGGGTCGAGGCCTGCGCGCACGCGGCGCTCCAGGCCCCGCATATAAGCGTCCGCCGCCGCCTTGCAGTGCTCGGAGGAGAACAGCAGCGTGACGTTGACGTTCACCCCCGAGAAGATCGCCTCTTCGATGGCGGGCAGCCCTTCCTTGGTGCCGGGGATCTTGATGAACAGGTTCGGCTTATGCGCCCGTTCGAAGAGACGCTTCGCCTCGGCGATGGTGGCCTCGGTGTCATAGGCGAGGAGAGGGGAGACTTCGAGCGAGACCATCCCGTCGACAGTGGCGGTCGTCCAATGGATCGGCAGGAACAAATCCGCCGCTCCCGACAGATCCTGCAACGCCAGCTCGAAGAACAGCGCTTCGCCGGAATAGCCAGCCTTCTTCAGGCGTTCGATCTCCGGATCGTAGCTATCGCTCTTGGAGATGGCGTTGTCGAAGATCGTTGGGTTGGAGGTCAGCCCGGTTGCGGAGAACTCGTCGATGTATTTCTTCAGCGTTCCGCTGTCGAGCATGTCGCGGGTGATGTTGTCGACCCATAGGCTCTGGCCCAGGTCGTGCAAGGCTTGCGTGGGTTTCACGGGTTCGTCTCCTCCTCAGGCCGGCTGAAGCGCCGAAAAATCGTGTTCCATCAAATCGGCGATGCGTTCGATCTCGATATCCGCTGGTTGTGACCGCGCCAAGACCTTCGCATCGTTGGCATAGTGTCCCTGGCGCGGAAAGACCGTAGTGACGCGCGTCCCCCACGCTTTCTTCACCGCATCCAAAAGGCTGAGCTTGTCGTCGATCAGCACGTAATGCTTGGCCGGATAGGCGCGGGTAACGGAGTCCAGCTCCTGCTCCTTGTGGACATAGTTGAGCACATGGCCGCTGAACGCCCCCAAAAGGCCGGCCCGCTCCAGCTTGTGCGGCTGGAATACGCCGTCGCCGTCGGTAAGGATTACCGGCAAGCCCCATTGGCGGACGTGGCGCACCACGGCGAGCGCGTCCGGATAAAGGCGCTCGATAAACGGATAGTCCAAGACCCAATTTGCCAGCTGCAAAATGTGCGGATCGTGCAGATGCGCCAAGCGGAAGCGTTCCAGCGTGCCGAGGAAATCCGCATAGCCGTGCTTGATGCGCTCTTCTTCGTATAGCTTCCAGAGTTCGTCCCGCGCTTCGGGGCCGAAGGTCTGGCTCACATAGTCGCCGAGATCGTGCTTCATGCGGTCGTTGTCGAGCAACGTGTTGTCCACGTCGAACAAAAAGACAAGGTCGCGCGTCTCGGACATCGGGCCCCGTCTACACAGGTTTGGGGTCGAGCCAAGGACCGTCGCGGCCAATCAGCTGCTTGGCCTCGCTGGGCCCCCAAGTACCGGGCTCGTAGTGGTAGACCGGGGTCACGTCGCCGAGCACATCGTTCACGATGCGCCATTCCGCATCGACGATGTCCTCCCGCGTGAACAGGTCGCTGATGCCTTCCATGGCGTCGCCCAAGAGGCGCTGATAAGGCGGTTTGTCCACGCCCGGTTGCCGCGTCAGGATCAGCTCGACGTCCTCGCCGATCATGCGTTCGCCCGGAACCTTGACGCGAGTGCCGAAGGCGATGGTCACGTCGGGCTGGATGCGAAAGCGCATATGCCCGCAGCCGAGCGAGTCGATCTCGCCGAAGGTCTC
>NZ_JBFFQD010000037.1:0-21766 GCF_041573655.1 Methyloceanibacter sp. | reverse complement strand
TCCACGGCGCTCGGCATCGCCCCGCGCACCAAGCGCTATCCGGTCGTCGCCATCTTCGAGATCGGCATGTCCGAATACGACGCGAGCATCATGTTTATGCCGCTCACCGAGGCGCAGCGTTATTTTAGCCAGCCCAAAAAAGTGACGGTGCTCGAAGTCGTGCTCGACTCTCCAGACGAGGTTGCAGACCTAGCGCCGAAGATCATCACCGCCGGCGGCCCAACCATCTATGTCAGCGACTGGCGGCAACGGAACGCGACGTTCTTCACTGCGCTTCAAGTGGAGCGCAACGTCATGTTCCTTATTCTGACGCTTATCGTGCTGGTGGCGGCGCTCAACATCATTTCCGGCCTCATCATGCTGGTGAAAGACAAGGGCCGCGACATTGCGATCTTACGAACCATGGGCACGACACGCGGCGCGATCATGCGCATTTTCTTCATCGCTGGCGCTTCAATCGGCATCGTCGGGACGATCGCCGGACTGATCCTCGGCGTTCTCGTGTGTCTCAACATCGACCGCATCCGAGGTCTCATCGGCTGGTTGACCGACACCGAACTCTTTCCGGCGGAGCTCTATTATCTGTCTCAACTTCCGGCCGATATGGACACGGGCGAGACGGCAACCGTTGTCGTCATGGCGCTTGTGTTATCGGTGCTCGCCACGGTCTATCCGTCCTGGCGGGCATCGCGTCTCGATCCGGTCGAAGCACTGCGCTACGAGTAGGGGGCTTTCTTGGACAATCCCGAACGAACCCCGGCTCTGCGGCTTGAGAACCTCGACCGCGGCTTCACCCAAGGTGATCGCCGCATCGACGTGCTCCAGAAGGCGTGCGCCACCTTCTATCCCGGCGAGACCGTGGCGCTGCTGGGCCCGTCAGGCGCGGGCAAGTCAACGCTGCTGCACATCGCCGGTCTCCTGGAGCGCCCGGACGAGGGCGCAGTAATCATCAATGGCATCGACTGCGGCTCGCTGTCCGACAATGAGCGGACGCGCATCCGGCGCCTGGACGTGGGCTTCGTCTATCAGTTCCATCATCTGCTGCCCGAGTTCTCGGCCCTGGAGAACGTCATGCTGCCGCAGCTCATTCTCGGCCAGGACAAGCCCGACGCCGAGGCCCGCGCCAAGAACCTGCTGAAGACGCTGGGCCTGGAACAGCGCTGGGAGCATCGCCCGGCGGAACTGTCCGGCGGCGAGCAGCAACGCGTGGCCATTGCCCGCGCCGTCGCCAACCAGCCCAAGGTCCTCTTGGCGGACGAGCCGACGGGCAATCTCGATCCCCACACCGCCGAGCGGGTCTTCGCGGAGCTGATGAAGCTTGTCACAGAAGAGGGCGTCGCCGCCGTGGTGGCGACCCACAATCTGGAGCTCGCGGCCCGCATGGACCGCACGCTACGCCTAACCGACGGTCACCTCATCGAGGAGGACGTGGTCGTGGTGGAGACCGCCAGCTAATCCTCCCCTTGCCAACTCCCTGGCGCCAGAACAGAATAAGAACATCTAACGGTAGATTCTCGGGGTCCCTGCCGCGAAACCGTGAATCCTGGGGACTTTCGGATACGCCAATCGATCTGAGACCCCGAATCCGAAAAGCTGGGACGAGATCGCGGCAAGAGGACCAATGACGACGCGCCCCCAACCCTTCGTGCATCTTCGCGTGCACTCCGCCTACTCCCTTCTGGAGGGGGCGTTGAAGATCCCCAAACTTGTCGAGCTGGCGAAGGCCGACCACGCGCCGGCGCTCGCGCTCACCGACGCCAACAACCTATTTGGCGCGCTGGAATTCTCCGAAGCCATGGCGAACGCGGGCATCCAGCCCATCATTGGCTGCACGCTGACACTGACCTTCGAGCAAGAGCCGGAGCCGGCACCAGGAACCGGCCCAGGCGCACCCAAAGCGGACGGCCGCATCGCGCTCCTCGCCAAAGACGAGACCGGCTACGCCAATCTAATGCGGCTTTCGACCCAAGCCTATTTCGCCGCGGCTGAAACCGGCGAGGCGCTCGTCACCGTCGAGCAGCTGTCAGAGCACGCGAGTGGGCTGATCGCGTTGACCGGCGGTCCGGAAGGGGTGATCGACCTCGCCCTCGCAGATGGAAACCCGGAGTTTGCCAAAAGCCGTCTGGAGGCTTTGCACGCGCTCTTCGCAGATCGGCTCTACGTGGAGCTGCAGCGTCATGGACTGCCACAGGAAAAGGGAACCGAGCCCCATCTCATCGGCCTTGCCTACGACATGGAACTGCCGCTCGTTGCCACCAACGAGCCGTTCTTCGCGCAACACGATGATTTCGAGGCGCACGATGCGCTGATTTGTATCGCGCAAGGAAGCTATGTCGCCGTCGACGAACGCAGGCGTTTGAGCCCCGAGCACCACTTCAAGACCGCCGAGCAGATGCGCGCGTTGTTCGCCGATATCCCGGAGGCGCTTGAGAACACGGTGGAGATCGCCCGGCGCTGCGCCTACAGGCCGATGCTGCGCGACCCGATCCTGCCAGCCTTTCTCTCCGGCGAACAAGCCACCAGCGCGCTCGCCGAAACGGAGGCGGAGGAACTGCGCCGGCAAGCCGAAACCGGATTGGCAGAGCGCCTCGCACAAACCGGCACCGCACCGGGCCATGATGAAGCGGCCTACAAGGACCGTCTCGCCTTCGAGCTCGATGTCATCACCGGCATGAACTATCAGGGCTACTTCCTGATCGTTTCGGACTTCATCAAGTGGACCAAGGGGCAGGGCATTCCCGTCGGCCCCGGCCGTGGCTCGGGCGCCGGCTCGCTTGTGGCTTACGCGCTCACCATCACCGACCTCGATCCGATCCGCTTCGGTCTCCTGTTCGAGCGCTTCTTGAATCCCGAACGCGTGTCCATGCCGGACTTTGATATCGATTTCTGCCAGGACCGCCGCGACGAGGTGATCGCCTATGTGCGCGAACGCTATGGCGCCGACCGCGTCGCCCACATTATCACCTTCGGTAAGCTTCAAGCGCGCGCCGTGCTGCGCGACGTCGGCCGTGTCCTGCAAATGCCGTATGGCCAAGTCGACCGGCTGTGCAAGCTGGTGCCGATGAACCCGGCGAACCCGGTGACGCTGCCGCAAGCCATCGCCGGCGAGCCGCGCTTGCAAGAGGAACGCGACAAGGAGCCGATAGTCGCCAAGCTGCTCGACATCGGCCAGCGGCTGGAGGGCCTTTATCGGCACGCCTCCACCCACGCCGCGGGCGTGGTGATCGCCGACCGGCCCTTAATCGACCTGGTCCCGCTCTATCGGGATTCGCGCGCCCAGCTTCCGGCAACGCAGTTCAACATGAAGTGGGCCGAGGCCGCAGGGCTGGTGAAGTTCGACTTCCTCGGCCTGAAGACGCTCACGGTCATCGACACCGCGCGGCTGTTGATTGCCCGCGATGGGCCCGACATCGATCCGGCGAAGATTCCCTTGGACGATGAAGCGTCCTTCGAACTCATGCAGCGTGGCGACACGATCGGCGTGTTCCAGCTTGAAGGACAGGGCATGCGCGATGCCTTGCGCAAGCTGAAGCCCGACCGCTTCGAGGACATCATCGCCATGGTCGCGCTCTATCGACCGGGCCCGATGGACAACATCGAGACCTTCGTGAACCGCAAGCACGGGCGCGAGGAGATCGAAAGCCTGCATCCCATGATCGAGCCGATCCTGGAGGAGACCTACGGCGTCATCATCTACCAGGAGCAGGTGATGCAGATCGCGCAAGTCCTATCCGGCTACTCCCTGGGCGAGGCCGATCTCCTGCGCCGCGCCATGGGCAAGAAGATCAAGAAGGAGATGGACGCCCAGCGGAAGCGCTTCGTCGACGGGGCCGTGGAGAACGGCGTCGACAAGGGCCGCGCGGAATACATTTTCGAGCTGGTCGCGAAGTTCGCCGGCTATGGCTTCAACAAGTCTCATGCCTCCGGCTATGCGCTGATCGCCTACCAGACGGCCTATCTGAAAGCGAACTATCCAACAGAGTTCATCGCCGCATCCATGACCCTCGACATGGGCAATGCCGATAAGCTGGCCGGCTTCGCGCAGGAAGCGGAGCGATTGGGCATTGGGATCGAGCCGCCGTCCCTCAATCATTCGGAAGTTGGCTTCATCCCCAGCGGCGGTGCCATCCGCTATTCACTCGCCGCGCTCAAGAATGTCGGCCGCCAAGCCGTGGAGTCCATTTGCGCCGAGCGCGACGAGAATGGCCCGTTTAAGAGTGTGCCGGATTTCGCGCAGCGGCTTAACCCGCGTCTTGTCAATAAGCGCGCCTTGGAAACGCTGTCGGCGGCAGGCGCGTTCGATGATCTTGATATCGACCGGGCCACGGCCCATGCCAATGCCGACTTGATCATTGCCACCGGCAATAGCGCCCAAGAGGCCCGGGCCGAAGGGCAGAATGACCTGTTTTCCGGCGGGGGCGCCGCGCCGGAAATCACGCTTCGCCGCGCCAATCCGTGGGGCTCGACGGACCGCCTCTCCATGGAGTTCGACGCCGTCGGGTTCTTTCTCAGCGGACATCCGCTAGACGATTATAGCGAGGTTTTACAAAACATTGGCGTCGAACCTTGGACCGAATTCGAAGGCAAGGCGCGAGCCCGCCGCGTGGTCGGCAAGCTGTCGGGCACCGTCCTTTCGGCGCGGGAGCGCACGGGCAAGAGCGGCAACCCTTATGCCTTTGTCGTGTTCTCAGATCCCACGGGCCAGTTCGAGGCGGTCATCTTTTCCGAGGCCCTTGTCGCTGGCCGGCATCTGCTTGAGACCGGCACAGCCGTCCTCCTGGATGTGGAGGCGGAAGCCGACGACGACACCGTTCGCGTCCGCATTCAAGGCCTAGAGTCTCTCGATAACGCCGCGCAGACCAAGGCTTCCGGCATGAGGGTCTATGTGGAGAGTCCGAAGGCGCTTGCGCCCCTGGCCAAACAGGTTGGGGCGCAAGGTGGCGGGGGCGCGTTCCGCCTCGTGCTGCGCCTCGACGAACTCGCCAAGGAGGTGGAGTTCGAACTGCCCCGGGGTGTCGACACCACGCCGCGTCAGCGCAGCGAGCTCAAAATGGTGGAGGGCGTGGTCTCGATCAGCGCCCTGTAGCCGTTGCGGCGCTTGGCTTTTCAACCATTTCCGACCATATCACGGCCTCGGTCTCGACTCGCGCCTCGGGCCTTGCCAAGCGCCAGTCTCACCCCTATAACGCGCACCATCTCACACGCGGGGATTAGCGTCACGAAGGCCCCATAGCCTTCACGCTCGTTCCGGTGACCGGTGTCCGGCCGGTCTCTTCGCCCCGCGGCGGCATAACCGGAAAAAGGAGTTCAGCAGTCCCATGGCACTGCCTAATATTACTATGCGCCAGCTCCTGGAGGCTGGCGTTCACTTTGGTCACCAGACCCATCGCTGGAACCCAAAGATGGCGCCGTTCATTTACGGCTCCCGCAACAACATCCACATCATCGATCTGACCCAGACGGTGCCGCTTCTGCATCAGGCACTGCTCACGGTGTCCGATGTCGTGGCCAAGGGTGGCCGCGTGCTCTTCGTCGGCACCAAGCGCCAAGCCTCCGAACCGATCGCTGACGCGGCCCGCTCGTCCGCGCAGTACTTCATCAATCACCGTTGGCTAGGTGGCACGCTGACCAACTGGCGGACCATTTCCAATTCCATCAAGCGGCTCAAGTCGCTGGAGGAGCTTTTTGAAGGCGAACACCACGGCCTGACGAAGAAGGAGCTGCTTCAGCTCACCCGTGAGAAGGACAAGCTCGAGCGGTCCCTTGGTGGCATCAAGGACATGGGTGCACCGCCCGACCTGATGTTCGTGATCGACACCAACAAGGAGTCAATCGCCATCGCCGAGGCCCGCAAGCTCAAAATGCCTGTGGTGGCCATCGTCGATTCCAACTGCGATCCCGACGGCATCACGTTTCCCATTCCGGGCAACGACGATGCCGGACGCGCCATCACGCTCTATTGCGATCTGATTTCGCGCGCCGCCATTGATGGCATCGAGCGGGCCCAAGGCTCCGCCGGAATGGATGTGGGCGCCGCCGAAGAGCCCCTGGCCGAACCTGGTCTCGAAGGCGAAGACGCACCCAAGGCCGACGCCAAGCCGGAGCCGAAAAAGGCGGAAAAGAAACCCGCCAAAGCCAAGGCGCCTGCGAAGCGCAAGCCTGCCGCAAAGAAGAAGGCTGAGACGTCCGACGCCGAGACGCCGGACTCCGAGGCCAAGGGCTCTGGAGCCAAAGCCTCTGGAGCCGAGGAAGAAGCGTAACGTGAAGACGCCGGTGCAACACCCTGGCGCAACAATGAGGAACGTATGGCGACGATAACTGCAGCCCTGGTCAAGGAGCTCCGCGACAAGACCGGCGCGGGCATGATGGATTGTAAGGCCGCATTGAACGAGAATGACGGCGACATGGAAGCCGCGATCGATTGGCTGCGGGCGAAGGGCCTTGCCAAGGCGGCCAAAAAGGCCGGCCGAGTTGCCGCCGAAGGGCTTATTGGGCTCGCCGGCGACGACAAGGAAGCAGCCGTCGTGGAGGTCAATTCAGAGACCGACTTCGTGGCGCGCAATCCGTCGTTCCAGGAATTGGTGCAGACCATCGCCGCCGCCGGTCCCAAGGCCAAAGGCGACTTGGCGGCACTCGGCGCCGCGTCTTACGGCAAGACCAAGATGAACGTCGCAGAAACCCTGAAGGAGATGGTGGGCTCCATCGGTGAGAACATGACGCTCCGCCGGACGGCGTACCTCTCGGCCAAGGACGGCGTGGTCGCGAACTATATGCACAACCAGGCCGCACCGGGCCTCGGCAAGATCGGCGTCATCGTGGCGCTCGAATCTACCGGTGACGCCGATGCGCTCAAGGCAATCGGCAAGCAGGTGGCCATGCATATTGCAGCCGCCAGCCCGCAGGCCGTGGACACCGACAGTCTCGATCCGGAGGTCGTCGAACGGGAGCGCGCCGTGCTGACCGAGCAGGCCAAGGAATCGGGCAAGCCGCCCGAGGTCGTGGACAAGATGGTCGAGGGCCGTTTGCGCAAGTTCTACCAAGACGTCGTCCTGCTTCAGCAGGCATTCGTCCACGATCCGGATAACACCGTCGCCAAGGCCCTCGAGGCTGCGGGCAAGGAGGCCGGGGCCCCCATCAAAATCACCGGGTTCTACCGGTTCGCGCTCGGCGAGGGGATCGACAAGGGCGAGAGCGATTTCGCCGCAGAGGTTGCCGCGGCTGCATCGGGCTCCTAGGGTCGGTGACAATCTCGGGATGGATTCGGGTCTGAGACTTGATCTGAGGTCACCGCATCGCCACGGGAGTTCGCGCTGATGGACAAATCGCCTTCGCCGTCCAAACTCCGTTACGGACGCGTTCTCTTGAAGCTGTCGGGCGAAGCGCTCGCGGGCGACAAGGGTTATGGCATCGATCTTGACGTGGTCGAGCCGATTGCCAGGGACATCGCCGAAGCGGCCGACATGGGCGCCGAGATCTGCCTCGTCGTGGGCGGCGGCAATATCTATCGCGGATTGATGGCTGCCGAGAGCGGCATGGACCGCGCCCGCGCCGACTATATGGGCATGCTGGCGACGGTGATGAACGCTCTCGCCCTTCAGACCGCTATCGAACGGGTAGGCCCAACAGCACGGGTGCTCTCGGCGATCCCAATGCCTACGGTGTGCGAGCCATACATTCGCGACAAGGCCCTCGACCATCTGGAGAAGGGCCGGGTGGTAATCTTTGCCGGCGGCACGGGAAATCCCTTCTTCACCACGGACACCGCCGCGGCTCTGCGGGCCGCCGAAATGGAATGCCGGGCCCTCTATAAGGCCACCAAGGTGGATGGGGTCTACAGCGCCGACCCGGTCAAGGTCCCGGATGCAAAACGCTATGTCCGCTTAAGTTACGACGATGTGCTAAACCAGGATCTGAAGATCATGGATGGCGCCGCGATCGCCCTTGCCCGGGACAACCGGATTCCCGTAATCGTGTTTTCAATCAAGAGCCAAGGCAGCTTGGCTCTTGAGTTGCAAGGGCAGGGCGCCTCGACCACCATAGACGATGGAAGGGGCGCCTAATGGACGCTCGGAAAACGCCAACAGGGCTCAAGCCCCCACGCCGCGCCCAACCGGAACCGGCGTAAGAGGCGGGGCAGGAAGGCAACGAATGTCTAGCTTCGACTTGGACGAGATCGAACGACGCATGCGTGGTGCGCTCAACGTTCTCAAACAGGAATTTGGCGGTCTGCGTACAGGCCGCGCCAGCGCAAGCCTGCTCGACCCCATCATGGTGTCGGCCTACGGCAACCCCATGCCGTTGAACCAAGTGGCGACGGTCAATGTGCCGGAGCCGCGCATGATCACGGTGCAGGTCTGGGACAAGAGCCAGATCAATGCGGTCGACAAGGCGATCCGGGAGTCGGACCTCGGTCTCAACCCCGTCGTCGAGGGGCAGCTCCTGCGCCTGCCGATCCCCGAGCTCAACCAGGAGCGCCGTCAGGAACTCGTCAAAGTTGCCCATAAATATGCCGAACAGGCACGCGTCGCCGTGCGCAATGTCCGGCGCGACGGCATGGAACACCTCAAAAAGGCCGAGAAAGATGGTGACATGGGCAAAGACGAACACCATACACTAGGAACGAAGGTTCAGGATTTGACCGATAAGGTGGTCAAAGAGATCGACGGGGCCCTGGCCACCAAGGAAGCCGAAATCACGCAGGTCTGAGGCCATGCGCGCGATTCCCTTTCAAGAGACGCTTTGGATACGCCGACCGTGACACTTGCGATGGACAACAAATGGGGTGACGCCGATCGGCCGGTTGCGCGCCATGTCGCCATCATCATGGACGGCAATGGCCGGTGGGCCGCCGAGCGCGGTCTGCCGCGTGTCGAGGGTCACCGCCAAGGCGTCGAGAGCGTCCGGCGTACCGTCGAGGCGGCCATGGAGCAGGGCATCACCCACCTGACCCTGTTCAGCTTCTCCTCGGAGAACTGGTCGCGCCCCAAGCAAGAGATCAACGACCTGTTCGGGCTTCTTCGGCGCTTTGTCCGCCGCGACCTCGCCGAACTGCATAAGAACGGCGTCAACATCCGTGTCATCGGCGCGCGCACCAACCTCGACGACGACATCCTGCGCATGCTCAACGATGCCGTCGAACTCACCAAGGACAACACCGCGCTCAACCTGACCATCGCCTTCAACTACGGGTCGCGCGATGAGATCGCCCGCGCCGCGCAACGCATTGCCGAGGACGCTAAGGAAGGCCGCGTCGCACCGGAGGACGTGACCGAGGAGCGCTTGGCCGACTATCTCGATACGGCCGGCCTGCCAGATCCCGACCTTCTGATCCGCACCAGCGGCGAGTTGCGCTTGTCCAACTTCCTATTGTGGCAATTGGCCTACGCCGAATTCGTCTTCGTCGACGTCTTCTGGCCCGACTTCACCAAGGAAGTGTTCGAAGAGGCCGTTGCCGAGTACCAGCGTCGCAGCCGCCGCTTCGGTGGAACCTCGGCGAGATCGACCGCGTGACGCCAACCCAAACGCCTTCCGACAAGCACCCGAAAGACCCCGCACCGCAACCCATGCCTGAGCTCTTGCGCCGGATCATCTCGGCCTTGGTGCTGGGGGCCATTGCGCTTGCAGCCGTCATCGCCAGCCCGTGGAGCTTTCTTGTTCTCGTGATCGTTGCCGGCGGACTCCTGGCCTGGGAGTGGGGCAGCCTTACCCGCGGCAGCGGCTTCGACGGTACCGCCCTGGTGCACGCCATCGCGGCCATCGCGATCGCGGTTCTCGTTGCCTTCAGTCGCCCGGATCTGGCGATCCTTATTCTTGGCCTGGCGAGCGTTGCGCTATTCTTTGCCGCCCCTGACCGGCGAAGCGGTGCCTGGGCTTTGGCCGGGCTGCTCTATGTGGCACTCCCGGTTTGGAGCCTGATCTGGCTGCGCAGCGACCCCAATTACGGCCTTGTCGCCATCCTCTTTCTCCTGGCCATAGCCTGGACCACGGACACGGCCTCCTATTTTGGCGGCCGCAGCATCGGCGGCCCGAAATTGGCGCCCCGCATCTCGCCGAAGAAAACATGGGCCGGCTTCTTCACCGGCGTTCTGACAGCGGCGGCCGTCGGCTATGCTATTGCGCTGTATCTCGGCGGCACGTCTCCATGGATTTTGGCGCTGGTGGGCGCCGGTCTCGCGCTCGCCTGCCAGCTGGGAGACCTGCTAGAAAGTGCCGTGAAGCGGCATTTCGGTGTGAAGGACATGAGCCAACTCATTCCGGGTCATGGCGGACTCTTCGACCGGATCGACAGCCTCCTCCTGGCGGCGGTCGTGGCGGGCCTCATCGCCTTGCGCAATCCGGCCGCGCCCGGTGCCGGCCTTCTCATCTGGTAAGGACGCGCCCTGTTACCGGCACAGACATCCTCAAGCCCCGAGCCCACGCAAAACGCCGCACGGCCAAAGCGGATCACCGTGCTCGGCGCCACCGGCTCGATCGGCGAAAGCACGCTCGACCTCGTCGGCCGCGATCCGGACGCCTATGAGGTGATCGCGCTAACGGGCTGCAAGAACGCGACCCGCCTTGCCGAGCTCGCCATCAAGCATCGCGCTAAGCTCGCCGTCGTCGCCGACCCCGATTGCTACGCGGACTTGCAGGAGGCGCTGGTGGGCTCAGGGATCGCCGCGGCGAGCGGCGAGAAGGCGTTGCTCGAAGCGGCAAGCCGTCCGGCTGACTGGATCATGGCCGCGATCGTCGGCGCGGCGGGACTGAAACCGACATTGCGCGCGGTAAAGCAAGGCACGGCCACGGCACTTGCCAACAAGGAATGCCTCGTCTCGGCCGGGGCCTTGTTTATGGACGAGGTGGCGCGCCACGACACGACGCTGCTTCCAGTCGATTCCGAACACTCAGCGGCGCTGCAAGCGATGACGGGCACGCCGCCGGAGAGCATTGACCGCGTCTGTCTCACCGCCTCGGGCGGACCGTTCCGCACGTGGGACTTGCAACAGATGGCCGACGCGGAACCCGCGCAAGCCTTGAAGCATCCCAATTGGTCCATGGGCGCCAAGGTCACCATCGATTCCGCGACGCTCATGAACAAGGGGCTGGAGCTCTTGGAGGCCCATCACCTTTTCGCGCTCGCACCCAAAAAGCTCGACGTGCTGGTCCACCCGCAGTCCATTGTCCACTGCCTCGTCTATATGCGCGACGGCGCGGTCCTGGCGCAGATGAGTTGCCCGGATATGCGCACGCCAATCGCCTACAGCCTGGCGTGGCCGAACCGCATGAACGTTCCGGACATGCGCCTCGACCTCGCGAAGGTCGGCACGCTGACCTTTGAGAGCCCCGATCCGGAGAAATTCCCGGCCTTGCGTCTCGCAAAGGAAGTTCTCGCCGCGGGCGGCAGCGCCGGAACGGTGCTCAACGCAGCCAATGAAGTGGCCGTTGAGGCCTTTCTCGACAATCGCCTCGGCTTCCTGGCCATCGCCGGGTTGGTGGAAACCACGCTCGCCGGCAGTCCGGACCTAATCGCCCTTAGCCCGCAGACCGTTGGCGAAATTCTTGAGATCGACGAGGAGGCCCGCCGGCGCGCACGGGTCTCCCTCCCACGGATTGCATAAGCCTGACCTGCGGGCTAAGAACGGACAAATTATTGAGGTAACTGGCACTTATGGACACGATAAATCTGCTTTCCGGCTTTGGCAGCTCCTTCCTCAGCTACCTCATTCCATTTCTCTTCATCCTGACCCTGGTGGTCTTCATCCACGAGCTCGGCCACTTTCTTGTGGCCCGTTGGTGCGGTGTCGGCGTCAAGGCGTTCTCCATCGGCTTCGGGCCGGAGATCTTCGGGTTCTACGACCGGCACGGCACACGTTGGCGGGTGGCATGGATACCCCTCGGCGGCTACGTGAAGTTCGTCGACGACGAGAACGCCGCAAGCGCAGGCCAGACGTCGTTGGACGAACTGTCGCCGGAAGATCGCGCGAAGAGCTTTCAAGGCAAACCGCTCGTCCAGCGCGCCGCCATCGTCGCCGCCGGACCAATCGCCAATTTCATCCTGGCGATTGTGATCTTCACGTTCATGTTCAGCGTCTATGGCGAGCGCATCACCGCGCCGAAAGTGGACGCCGTCTCACCGAACAGCGCGGCGGAGCGGGCAGGCTTCAAACCCGGTGACGAGGTCGTCAGCATCGACGGCGATGAGATCGACAACTTCGCCACAATGCAGCGCCTTGTCTCCATGAGCCCCGATCAGGATCTTCGCTTCGTGGTCGACCGGGGCGGCGCCAAGGTCGAGCTCACGGCGACGCCGGAGCGCAAAGAGATCACCGACCGATTCGGCAACACGCTGAAGATCGGGCTGCTCGGCATCCAGCGCAGCGCATCGCCGGACGATTGGTCCTGGGAGCGGCACGATCCGGCCACGGCCTTGGTCATGGCGGTTCAGGAGTGCTACTTCGTCATTTCCCGGTCCCTGGGCTACCTCTACGACGTCATCATGGGACGGGAAGACGCCGACCAGCTCGGCGGACCCATACGGATCGCCCAAATATCGGGGCAGGTGGCCACGGCGGGATTTGTTGCGCTCCTGAACCTCGCGGCCATCATTTCCGTCAGTATTGGTCTAATAAACCTGTTCCCAATACCAATGCTCGATGGTGGACATCTTCTGTTTTACGGCATCGAGGCTCTCAGAGGAAAACCGCTCAGTGAGTCCACACAAGAGATCGGTTTCCGTATTGGCCTAGCATTCGTTCTCATGCTAATGATCTTCGCGACCTGGAACGACTTGATTCACTTGAAGTTTTTGTGATCTCAGGTTGTAGAGGCGCACGCTTAGCGGGGACCCCGAGGTCCCCGTATGGTTAACGGGCGACACCAAAAATCGGCCACAAACAAATGGCCAGTTGCGGTCTCAAGGCATTTGCCGCCAAGGCTTTTTGCCAACGGGGTCGGCTTGAGGGGAAGACACCAGTAATGGTGCGGTGGACGTTGGAACGAGGGCTGCTCGCGGCCCTCCTCGTGCTGAGTAGCGTCCCGCTTTCGCTGGGCGTCAGCGCCTGTTTTGGCGACCTCTATGCGTCCGCCCAAGGCGCCGTCATCCGATCCATCGTTGTTGAAGGCAACCGGCGCGTAGAGCCGGAGACGGTCCGGTCCTACCTGACGTTCTCATCGGGCGACGCGTACGATCCCGGCGAGGTCAATCAATCCCTCAAGACGCTGTTCGCTACCGGCCTGTTCCAGGACGTCCGCATTCGTCGCAGCGGCTCGACCATAATTGTCATCGTCGTTGAAAACCCGATCGTCAGCCGTGTTGCGTTCGAAGGGAACGAGGACATTGACGACGAGACGCTCACTCCTGAAGTCCAGCTCAAACCACGCGCCGTCTATACGCGAGCCCGAGTCCAGGCGGATGTGCAGCGCATCCTGATTGTTTATCGGCGCAAGGGCCATTACTCGGCACAGGTCGAACCCAAAATCATCCATCTCGACAGTAACCGCATCGACGTTGTATTCGAGATCAATGAGGGCCAGACGACCAAGGTCCGCGCCATCAACTTCATCGGCAACCACGCCTTCAGCGAATCGCAGTTGCGCCATGTCATCTCGACAAAGCGCACCACTTTGCTGAGCTTTCTGAAGAGCGACAATATCTACGATCCCGACAGGCTCAGCCTCGACCGCGAATTGCTTCGCCAATTCTACCTCAAGAACGGTTATGCCGACGCGCGCATCACCTCCGCGACGGCCGACCTCGATCGCGACGGACGGGGCTTCTTCCTCACCTTCACCATCGAGGAGGGCGAGCGCTACCAATTCGGCTACATCGATATCGAAAGCGCTTTGCCGTCGCTGAATGTCGATGGCTTGCACGGTGCAATCCTCACCAGACCGGGACGCCGCTACAACGCCCAGAAGGTTGAGAAGACGGTTGAAGCCTTGACCATCAAGGTCTCCGAGCAGGGCTATGCATTTGGACAGGTCCGCCCGCGCTTCGAGCGCGATCAGGCCACCCACATGATGAACATCGTTTACGTCATCGACGAGGGGCCACGGGTCTACATTGAACGCATCAACATCGTGGGCAATTACCGCACGGAAGATAGGGTCATCCGGCGGCAGTTCCGTCTCGCCGAAGGCGACGCCTATAACCGCTTGCTCGTCGAGGCAGCGCGTAAACGTCTGCGATCAATGGGCTTTTTTAAGACCATCGAGATTGAAACGGAGCCAGGCAGCGCCGCCGACCGCGTCATCCTTCAGGTTGTGGTGGTGGAACAGCCGACGGGCGAGTTCTCCTTCGGCGCCGGCTATTCGACGACCGAGGGCGTCATCGGCGACATCAGCGTCACCGAGCGCAACCTTATGGGTAAAGGCCAATATGTCCGGCTCGGATTCTCGGGCAGCTTTGAGCGCGCCCAGGTCGACTTCAGCTTTACCGAGCCGCACTTCCTCGATCGCAATATGGCGGCTGGTTTCGACCTCTTCCACAAAGAGGTCGACCTGCGCGACGTGGCTTCATTCCGGCAGCGCGACACTGGCGCCAATCTTCGCGTCGGCTTTCCGATTGCCGATGACACCCAGCTTGGTCTGCGTTACCGGCTGCAGCGCGAGGAGATTTTCGACGCGACCTCCGACGCCTCGCTCGCGGTCAAGGATGCAGCGAGCGACGGTCCTGTCTGGGTCTCCAGCCTTGGCTATACCGTTGCCTTTGACACACGGAACCTGCCACAGCAGCCAACAAGCGGCATGTTCGCATCGCTCTCTCAGGATTTTGCCGGACTTGGTGGCGACGTGAACTACAACCGGTTCGTCGGCGATGTCCGTGGGTATTATCCCGTCACCAACAAGATTACTTTGGTTGGCCGCGCGCAGGGCGGCGCAATCAATGGCTGGGGCGAGAATGAGCTCCGCCTGACGGACCTCTTCTTCAAGGGCGGCGAAACAATCCGCGGTTTCGACAGAGCCGGTTACGGCCCGCGTGATGCGTGCGAGAGCCCAACAACAGGCGCGCGCGTGCCGAATTGTAGCCGCGACGCTCTAGGCGGCCAGTACTTCTGGTCCACCACGGCCGAACTCCGTTTCCCGTTCCCGCTGATCCCGGACAGCCTTGGAATGCAGGGTGCCATCTTCGTCGATGCAGGTTCGCTCTGGAACACCAGCCCGCGCGCCGTGGATGCGGTGACGGACGAGGGCAGCTTCGTCCTCGACACGGCCGATGTCCGTCTTTCGACCGGCTTCAGCGTTATTTGGCAGTCCCCCCTTGGGCCGCTCCGCGCCGACATCGCCGAGGCGCTTCTCAAGGCCGATTTCGACGAAACTGAACTTTTCCGCTTCGGCGCCTCAACGAACTTCTAAAAGACGCCAGTTCGGTTTATGGCTACGCGCCATGGTTCAACGCGCTTAGCCACTCGCGGGAGATTTGATGAAACACCCGGGTTTTTTCGAGCGGGCCGGTCCGTTCTCCTTGCGCGCCGTCGCCGACGCCACCGGCTCCGAGATCGGCGGATCCGCCGATCCCAATCTCAAGCTCAAGAACGTCCTGCCCCTGGATGATGCAGGCGAGGGCGACCTGTCCTTCACGGACAATCCGAAATATCTGCCTCTGCTGGCCGAGACCGCGGCAAGTGCGTGCATCGTAGCCCCGAAATACGTTCGCAGGGTCCCGAAGGAAACCGCCAGCCTCGTCATGGCCGACCCTTATCGGGGCTTCGCCAAAGCACTGACGCTGTTCTATCCGGACTCACTGAGGTCGAAGACGGCAAGCGCCTGGCTCAAAGACACAGCCACCACGGATCGCCTGTGCCACATCCATCCGAGTGCGGTGCTCGAGCCGGACGTCGTCATCGAACCAGGCGCCATTGTCGGGCCGGAAGCGCATATCGGCCGCGGCACCACGATCGCGGCCAGTGCCGTCATTGGTTATCGGGTCCATATTGGCCGGGACTGCTATGTTGGGCCCAACGCGTCCGTGACCCACGCGCTCATCGGCAATCGGGTCGGCCTCCACGCAGGCGTTGCCGTCGGCCAGGACGGTTTCGGATTTGCCATGGGAAAGCAGGGGCACGCCAAAGTGCCTCAGATCGGCCGGGTGGTGATCCAGGACGACGTCGAAATTGGCGCAAATTCAACCGTCGATCGCGGCGCGCTGCGGGACACCATAATCGGCGAAGGCACGAAAATTGATAATCTCGTGCAAATCGGGCACAACGTCGTCATTGGAAGACACTGTATTATCGTGGCCCAAACAGGTATCTCGGGCAGTTCCGAACTCGGCGATCTCGTTGCTCTTGGCGGCCAAGTTGGCGTCATCGGCCACGTCAAAATCGGTGCTGGCGCCCAAATCGCCGCAACCAGCAATGTTCGGGGCGATGTGCCCGCCGGTGCACGTTGGGGCGGCACGCCCGCCAAGCCAGTGAGGCTCTGGTTCCGGGAGCTGACCGTCCTGCGGCAGCTCGCTGAGAACAAGGACGTGAAGGTCAACGAAGGCGAAGGCGGGGAGGGCGGAACGTCATGAGTCCCCATCAAAGGAGCCGGCCCGAATGAACGAGAGCGGGGTAACACCGGAGCAGGATCGGCTGGAAACAGCCGACATCATGAAGCTGCTGCCGCATCGCTATCCATTCTTATTGGTCGATCGCATCATCGACATGGATGGCGACCGGTCGGCGACCGGCATCAAGAACGTCACGGCGAATGAACCCTATTTCCAGGGCCATTTCCCTGGCAATCCGGTCATGCCCGGCGTGCTCCTTATTGAAGGCATGGCGCAAACTGCAGGCGCGCTATGCATGCGCTTCCTCGACGAGTTCGAAGAACCGCCACTCGTTTACTTCATGGCCATCGACAAAGCGCGCTTCCGCCGCCCTGTCGTTCCTGGAGACACCGTTCATTATCTCGTTCAGAAGATGCGTAATCGTGGCCGCGTTTGGCGCTTCCGCGCCCGGGCTGTCGTCGACGGCAACACCGTTGCCGAGGCTGAGGTCAGCGCTGTGATCATCGATTCGATCGATGCCGAGACCTAGCCGGAAAAATACATGACCAATATCCACGCGACCGCGCAGGTCGAGCCGAGCGCCAAACTTGGCGCCGATGTTAAGATTGGGCCGTTCTGCTCAATTGGACCCGACGTTGAACTTGGCGACGGCGTGATCGTTCACTCTCACGTCGCCATTGACGGCAAGACGACTATCGGTTCGAGCTGCAAAATCTTTCCCTTCGCCTCGATCGGACAGGCGCCCCAAGACATTAAATACGACGATGAGCCGAGCACCGTAACCATAGGGCCCAACACGCTCGTTCGCGAACATGTCACGATCCATCGCGGAACGCCGACCGGCCACATGGCGACCCAGATCGGCGCCAATTGCTTCCTCATGATCGGCGCACACATCGCCCATGACTGCAACATCGGCGACAACGTCACGCTAGTAAACGGCGTCACCTTGGGCGGTCACGTTTCGATAGGCGACAACGCGATCATTGGCGGGCTATCGGCGGTACACCAATTCGTCCGCATCGGCTCCTATGCCTTCGTTGGCGGTATGTCGGGTATTGCCGCCGACCTCATTCCCTATGGCATGGCAGTCGGCAATCGCGCCAATCTCAACGGGTTGAATATCGTCGGACTGAAGCGCAAACGCTTTCCGCGCGAGCAGATCCATGAGCTGCGCCAGGCCTACCGGATGCTGTTCTCGGCAGAAGGCACGCTGAGGGAACGACTCGATGACGTGGACGCGCTGTTCTCCAAGAACCCGCTTGTCGCCCAAATCATCACGTTTATGAAAAGCGATACCGACCGGTCTTTTTGCGTACCCAACAATGTCGCAACGCAGAGCCGCTAAAAGTACAGCGCCGTTCGCTCCGCGAGCCGCCAAGATTACCGGCCCGCTCGGCATTGTTGCAGGACGAGGGCGGTTCCCTGCCGTCATCGCCGAGGCGATGACCGCGCACGATATCCCGCTGCACATTATTGGTCTCCGTGGAGAGGCTTCCGAAGCCATCGAGCGTTTCCCCCACACCTGGATCAGTTGGGGCCAGGTCGGCAAACTCTTCGGCGCACTAAAGGACCACGGATGTACCGACATCGTCATTATCGGCGGCGTCAACCGGCCTGACTTCGACAAACTGCGGATCGACTTTGGCGCAGTCAAAACACTTCCTTTCCTGCTGAGCCTCGCCAAGGGCGGCGACGACCATGTGCTGTCGCGCATCGTTCGCTTCTTCGAAGACAAAGGCTATCGCGTCCATGGCGCCGGCGAGGTTCTCCCTGATCTTCTCGCGCCTGTCGGAACGCTGACGGCAAAGGCCCCGTCGGCCGGCGACCAGGCGGACATTGCCGCCGCGCTGAAAGTGGTTCGAGCATTGGGACGACTTGACATTGGCCAGGCCGCTGTCGTGTCACGCGGGCACGTCTTAGCCGTTGAGGCGGCGGAGGGCACCGACGCCATGCTCCGGCGCTGCGCTGAAATTCGCAGGCTAGGCCGCACCCACGGAACACGACAGGGCGTGCTCGTCAAGGCGCCGAAACCCGGGCAGGAGGAGCGCATCGACATGCCGACCATCGGCGCCGAAACCATACGCCGCGCGGCCGCCGCAGGGCTTGCCGGCGTTGCCGTTGCAGCCGGGCGCGTCCTAATGGCCGAACGGGACGATGCGATTGCCGCAGCAAACGCGGACAAACTCTTTCTTGTCGGTGAACACTGGGACGACGCGGACGACTAAGCCTGGCTCGCGCCTCTAGCGGTCCGCCATCGGCACGTAAGCCCGCTCCGTCGCGCCGGTATAAAGCTGCCGCGGCCGGCCAATCCGCTGCAGGGGATCTTCGATCATCTCCATCCACTGCGCAATCCAGCCCACGGTCCGGGCAATGGCGAACAGCACCGTAAACATGTCGGTCGGGAAGCCGAGCGCCTTCAGCGTAATGCCGGAATAGAAGTCGATATTCGGATAGAGCTTCTTCTGGATGAAGTAGTCGTCTTCAAGCGCGATCTTTTCCAGCTCAAGCGCCACTTTGAGGATCGGGTCGTCCTTGTGGCCAACCGCCTCGAGAACCTCGTGGCAGGTCTTCTGCATGATCTTCGCCCGCGGATCGTAGTTCTTATAGACCCGGTGTCCGAAGCCCATGAGGCGGAAGGGATCGGCCTTGTCCTTCGCGCGCGCGATGAATTCCGGAATGCGGTCCACCGAACCGATCTCCTGAAGCATGGTCAGGGCCGCCTCGTTGGCGCCGCCATGGGCCGGGCCCCACAGACACGCAATGCCTGCGGAAATACAGGCGAACGGGTTCGCGCCTGATGACCCTGCCAACCGCACGGTCGACGTCGAGGCGTTCTGCTCGTGATCGGCGTGCAGAATGAAGATCCGCCGCATGGCGCGAGTCAGTACAGGATCGACCTGGTACTCCTCACACGGAACGGCAAAGCACATCCGCAAGAAGTTGGTCGAGTAATCAAGGTCGTTCTTCGGATACACGAAGGGCTGGCCGACGGAGTATTTGTAGGCCATCGCGGCGATGGTCGGCATCTTGGCGATCATGCGAACGCTCGCCATGTCCCGTTGGCGCGCGTCCCGAATGTCGATGGAGTCGTGATAGAACGCCGAGAGTGCCCCAATCACGCCGACCATGATTGCCATGGGATGCGCGTCACGCCGGAACCCGGTGTAGAACCGGTTCATCTGCTCGTGCACCATGGTGTGCCGAGTGATCCGCTGCTTGAACACCGCGTACTGTTCTTTCTTCGGCAATTCGCCGTAGAGCAGCAGATAGGCTGTTTCCAGGAAGGTGCAGTGCTCGGCCAGCTGATCGATGGGGTAACCCCGATACAGCAATATGCCCTGGTCACCATCGATATAGGTGATCTTCGACTCGCAGCTTGCCGTCGACGTAAAGCCCGGGTCGTAGGTGAAGCAGCCGGTGTCCTGGTAAAGCGACGCGATATCGATCACGTCGGGCCCGAGCGTACCCTTCCGCACCGGCAGGTCATGCTGCGCATCGCCCAGTTTGAGGGAAGCCTCGTCCGTTTTGGCGGGCGGGAAGTCCTCTGCGACACTCATCTCAAAACCTCCTGGCCCCTTTGGGGGCAATCGGACCAAACGTGCGTACGACATATCACTTCAGGCACGGTTCTTGGGTCCTTGGAAACAGATTTTTTGCGCTGCGAATAATCGCGGGGATTCTACCGCAGTGCAACACAGGCGCCTGCCCAAATGTTAAGCACTATGGCCGTTGGCTGACTGGTCAGAAAGGCGCGCAAGCGCTTCGTCCCGGCCCAAAACCGCCATAACATCGAAGATTCCAGGGGAGGTTGCACGGCCGGTCAGCGCGGCGCGCAAAGGTTGAGCCACCTTTCCAAGCTTCCGGTCCGTCGCCTCTGCAAAGTCACGCACGCAACCTTCCAGCGCCTCAACGGTCCACGGCTCGACCTTCTCCAGCTCTTGCAACAGCGCGGCAAGCGTTTCCCGCCCCGTATCGTCGAGCTGCTTCTTTGCCTTGTCATCCAGCGTCAGAGGACGGGTGACAAAGAGGTAGTCGGCACTGTCGAGAAGCTCGACCAGCGTTTTGGCGCGTTCCTTCAAGCCCGGCATGGCTTGTTCCAGCTTCGCCCAACCGCTTTCACCGATGCGGGCCGCAATCGCATCACCGTCGGGCAGCACAGGCACCAACGCTTTGAGCTGCGCAACGATCTCGCTGTCCGCCATCGTGCGCAGATAATGACCGTTGAGATTTTCGAGCTTGGCGAAATCGAAGCGCGCAGCCGACCGGCCGATCGCATCGAGGTCGAACCATTCGATCATCTCGTCCGTCGAGATGATCTCATCGTCGCCGTGACTCCATCCGAGGCGCACAAGATAGTTGCGCAAGGCCTCCGGCACGTAGCCCATCTCCCGATACGCTTCGATCCCAAGCGCGCCGTGCCGCTTTGATAGTTTCGCGCCGTCCGGTCCGTGGATCAGCGGCACATGTGCGTAAACCGGCGTCTCCCAACCAAGCGCACCGAAGATCTGCGCCTGACGCGCGGCATTGGTCAGGTGATCGTCGCCCCGGATAGCATGGGTCACGCCCATATCATGGTCGTCGACGATCACAGACAGCATATAGGTGGGCGAGCCGTCACTCCGCACCAGTACGAGATCATCGAGATCCTTGTTGGCGAAACTGACCTCGCCTTGGACCTGGTCCTTTATGAGTGTCGTGCCTTCGCTCGGTGCTTTGAAACGGATCGCGGGCAAGATCCCTTCAGGCGCGTCCTTCGGATCGCGGTGACGCCACAAGCCGTTATAGCCGGGCGCACGGCCTTCTTCGCGCGCCGCCTCGCGCATCGCTTGAAGTTCCTCAGGGCTGGCATAGCAACGATAGGCCTTGTCTTCGGCCAGCAAGCGCTCGGCGATCTCACGATGACGCTCGGCTCGGGAGAACTGGTAGACCGGCTCCCCGTCCCAATCGAGCTCCAGCCAGCGCAAGCCGTCCAGAATCGCGAGGATCGCGCCTTCCGTGGAGCGCGCCCGGTCGGTGTCCTCGATCCGAAGCAGCATCTTGCCGCCTTTCGCCTTGGCATAGAGCCAGTTGAACAGGGCCGTGCGGGCGCCGCCAATATGCAGGTACCCGGTGGGGGACGGCGCAAAGCGCGTGATGACTGTCTCGCTCATAGATCGATCTGGAAGGTCTCAAAGCTGGTGGGGACAAGGTTGGGCGTGGTGTAGCATAGGGCTTAGGTGCGGGTAAGCGGGTGTTTGGGGCGGGGGTCCCATGCCGGTCCAGGAGAACGACGCCGAGAGCGGGGGCGGCCGC
>NZ_JBFFQD010000036.1:0-21779 GCF_041573655.1 Methyloceanibacter sp. | reverse complement strand
GCGGGCTATGCAACAGCCAACAAGCAAACAGCTTTTCGCGTATTGGGACCACATACGCAATGGGCGCATTGCGCCGCGCCGCTTCGAGATCGAGCCGGCGAAGATTGCCAATATCCTGCGCGAAACTTTCATCGCCGAATGCGCCGGGTTGATGGGGTTCCGTTTCCGGCTGGCCGGCACGCAGATCTGCCAGGAATTCGGCCGTGAGCTCCGCGGGCTCGATTTTCTGAGCTTGTGGTCGTTCGGGGACAAAGACGCCGTCGCCTCGCTGGTCCGCACTGTCCTGCATGACGGTTCGGTCGGCCATGGCACATTCCTGGCCCGCACCGATGCCGGGCGCGAAACGTCCTTTGAGTTTACCTTGATGCCCTTGATCCACACGGGCACGTCGATCAACAGACTGCTCGGCTCAATCACCGCGATCGACCGGCCGTTTTGGCTCGGCACCGAACCTCTGACCACATTCGAGATCGTTGACGCCAAGCTCCTGAGCCCGGACGGCGCCCCTGACTTCATGAAGAGTGGCGGGGCCGACATCGTCCACCTCAACCGCAGACGCTTTCGCGTCGTCGAGGGCGGGCTCTCCTAAGGTTTTCGTAACCAATCTTAAATTTTGAAAACGCGAATCGCTGCCGGTTTGGGGCGATTTAGCTGTTCTTTAAGACGCCTCACGTTACGCGTGTACCTGGCTTGCGGTAATCCCCCCTAAACCCCCACGCAAGCCCAATCAAATTACAGGCGTCAAAACATGGCTGAAACTGCGCTTGCCTTTACAGGCAGAATCCGTGCCGAGCACAAGCGTCCGAAGATTGTGCCGGACCGGCGCAAATACCGCCGCGTACCGGTCCAACTCAACGGCCGCTTGATGACCGAGGACGAGCAGGAGTTTCCCTGCGAGGTCTTCAACATGTCGGCCGGCGGCATGGCTTTGCATACATCCGTGGGCTGCAAGGTTGGCGAACGCATTGTCGCCTATCTGGACCACCTTGGACGTCTAGAAGGCGCCGTGGCGCGCACGCTGCCGAGCAGAAGATGATCATGCCCAATGGCGACGTCCATGCTTGCCGGGTGCTCGATGTCTCCTTGAGCGGCGCTTCGATCGCCATGAGGACGAAGCCACCGATGGACTCCGTCGTCGTCCTCGGCCGACTCCGGGGCCGCGTGGTCCGTCACCACAGTCGCGGCGTTGGTATTCAGTTCGCCGAGGTTCAGGATCCCGACAGCCTCGCCCGGACGTTCGGCTAGACTAACACTAGACTAACCTTTCCGAATTCTTTCGAGCTCGGCGCCCTCGCCCGCTGCGAGGCGCGCCGAGAACCGCAGAAATACGCCATTAGGCACGGTTTGTTCTAAACTAGCTAAAATTTTAGCTAATCCGAGAACATTCAGGTTTGAGTAAGTCTCGCTAAAAATCTGCTACCAAGACTACCGCAAAACGCGGGTATCTTTTATCGGGATCTCAAAACATCTCTGAGATAGTGCTCCTCAACAACAAGAGGAGCGCACAAGTGCTCCTCAACATTCGGGGGGTGCAATGAAACAGTTTATCCTGGGAACAGCGTTCTTGATGTTTATCTCGTCGCTGCCAGCAGATGCCACGAACAACCATGCGATCACGCTCAAGTCTCAAGCTGCTCAAGCTGGGCCGCAGAAGGTGGCGTTCCTTCAGTCCTTTGGCGACACCTTGCCGCCGATCGGCTACGTGAACTTCTGCCGCGAGCGTGAGGCCGAGTGCCGGCCCTCTGATCGCTTTGCAGACCGCGTGCAGCTGAGTTCCGCGAAATTCAACGACCTCAAAGACGTCAACCGGCGCGTCAACGACGCGGTGGCCCCGATCACCGATATCGATCTTTACGGCAAGGTCGAGGTGTGGACCTACCCGGTCAAGGAAGGCGATTGCGAGGATTACGTCCTGCTCAAGCGCCGCATCCTGATCGAGCAAGGCTGGCCTGAGAGCACGCTTCTGATCACCGTCGTCCGCGACGAGAACAATGACGGCCATGCCGTGCTGACGGTGCGTACCGACCGCGGCGACTTCGTCCTCGACAACAAGCAGTCCGAGGTCGTGGCCTGGGCCGACACGCCCTACACCTTCGTCAAGCAGCAGTCGGCGCACAATCCGCTGGTGTGGATCTCGCTCCTGCCGCCCAACCTGGCACCGCAGCCTGCGGTGTCTGCTTCGAGCAACTAAGGAGAGTTCTTTCTAGGCCCGGTGACCATCCCCCACCCATCCCCGACCCAACCGGGCCTTTACTTGAGCCGGTCTCGCAAGAGATCGGCTCTTTTTTTGGGGGGCTGGCGCCTAGAGCTGGAGAGCCAGATCGATCAAAAACGCGCCGATGAAAAGGCTCCACCAGGCGGCAACGAGCGCGGCAAGCCCGAACCAGACCTTCGGCCGCGACTCGATCCACATTCCCCGCCAGGCATTCCGCATCAGGATTGCCGGACCGGCAAAAACCCGCAACAGCACGCCACCCAGCGATGAGAGCATCGAGCTGGTCTGCAGCCCGAAACGCATCGGCTCGCCGGAGACCAGCTGGACGAAGCTCGACAAGACGCCGGCCATGACGAAGCCGACGGCGGTCATATACGTATGGATGATCACGGATTCCATAGCGCCCCACGCCTGAGTACCAGGGGCACTGTAGCGAGGGGCCGCGGGTCACCCGCAGCGAATTCTTAAGGACTGGTTAACGCTCGTGCCGCACCGGCACGTGGGGCCCTATTGGAGATCGAAGCCGAGAATGGCCATCTGGAACTGATAGTCCTTCTCGCCCTCATCCTCGTCGCGGAACAGCACGCCGATGAACTCATCCCCGATATAGACCTCGGCGGAATCGTCCTTCTGCGGCCGCTGGCGGACCTCGATCGAAGGCAGCTGAAACAGCTTCTGCAGATAGGTCTCGAGCTTCACAATCTCGTCTCGTGTCACGCTTGCGCTCCCCTTGAGCTGCTGTCAGCTCTACCGGCGACCGTTCTCGTCGCCTGAGAAAAACTGATCCATCGACAGCGCCGGCTCGGCGCATGAATTGGGACCGATGTCGCGCGCCGGCACACCGGCCATGGTGCGCCGTGGCGGCACGTCCTTAAGGACGACGCTGCCGGCCGCGATGCGGGCGCAATCGCCGACCGAAATATTGCCCAAGATCGTCGCGCGGGCACCGATCATGACGCCGCACCCGATCTTCGGGTGCCGGTTTCCGTGCTCGTTGCCCGAGCCGCCCAACGTCACACCGTGGAGCAGCGAGCAATTGTTGCCCACAACAGCCGTCTCGCCAATGACGATGCCCGTGGCATGGTCGACCATGATGCCACGGCCGATCTTCGACGCCGGGTGGATGTCCAGCTGTAGGAAGCGCGACACCAAACTCTGTAGATAGAGCGCCAAGTCCTTGCGGCCGGCGTTCCACAGCCTGTGACCGACGCGATAGGTCTGAAGGGCATGAAACCCCTTGAAGTACAGCAGCGGCTCGATCAGCCGGTCGCAAGCGGGATCGCGCTGCGCCCAGGCCATCAGGTCGGCGCGGAACTCTTCGCCAAGCGTCGGATCCGCATCCAACACCTCATGGAAGGTCTTATGTATGAGCCCCGGGTCCAGCACCGCGTGCTGAAGGCGCCGCGCCAAGCGGTGGCACACCGCGTCTTCGAGGCGCGCGTGGCTCAACACCGACGCATAAAGAAAGCCGCCGAGCGCGGGCTCCTGCGCGCTGATCTCTTCGGCCTCGCGCCGCACCTGGCTCCAGACGGGATCGTAACTCTTGATCTGCGGCTCTGCCGCGATTGCTGGCTTGCTCATGGCATAAACCTCACTTGAGCCCCCGTAGCAGGATCGCACCCTTGCGTCTACCACGAGAGATCAGATCGTTAAGCCCTAGGGACGAGACGTTAAAAAGTCGAGCACGCCCATCTTGAACCGTGAATCGCCCACGGCCCTCATGTGGTCCCGTCCCGTAATCTCTAGAAATTGGGCACCGGGAATGAGCTCCGCAAGGGCCGCGCCCGAGCCGCCGATCACATCTTTGCTGCCCACGGCCACCAGAGCCGGCACCGTGATATTGGCGAGCTCTTCTGGGAGCACCTTCTCGCGGGGCCCGCGCATGCAGGCGGCAAGCGCCTTCAGGTCGCTCTTGGTCTGCTCGGCAAAGAGCCGGAAGCTGCGTGCCGTCTCGTTGGTGACGTCCTCCAGCCGCGGCGCCTCGAGCGCCTTGGCGAGCGGCCCGGAGCCCACCATGCCGCGGACCATGTGACTGCCGAGGCCGCCGAAGACCACGCTGCGCACGCGCTCCGGATGGGCGAAGGTGAGAAAGGCCGCGATGCGCGCACCCATGGAATAGCCGAGCACGTCGGCGCGTTCGACGCCGAGATGATCCAACAGCCGCCTTGCGTCCTCCGCCATCTGCGGGGCGCCGTAGGCCTCCGGATCGTAGAGCTTCTCGCTCTGCCCATGCCCGCGATTGTCGATTGCGATGACGCGCCGCCCACTCGCCGTCAGCGTCCGCACCCAGCGCGGGTCGACCCAATTGGCGGCCACATTCGAGGCAAAGCCGTGGATGAGCAGGACAGGGTCGTCCTCCCCTTCGTCGAGATAGGCGATCCGTACACCGTCTGAATCGAAGCTCTGCATTCTTGCCCTACCGCTTTGCTCCAAGGGTCACTATGCTTCCCGCTCATCGGCTTCAAGCGCTAGACGAACAGGACATCATGGCCCAAACGCTCGTGCCCCATTTCGTGAACGACATAGGCGTCGACCGGATCAGCATCGGCGTCAAGGAATTCCAGTGCATGGGTGCCGCACCGCCGCAGGATCACCCGCACATCTACCTGGACATGGGCGGCGAAAGCCAAGTCATCTGTCCCTATTGTTCGACGCTCTACGTCTATGACGGCGCTCTCAAGGAGACGGAGAGCAAGCCGGACGGCTGCGTCCACGTCGCCACCGCGCCACCTGGCGCGCCGGCCGCCTGACGCGACTTAACCCATGACAACGCCTAAGCCCGTCCTCATCGCCGGCGGCGGCATTGGCGGGCTCTCTACCGCCATCGCCCTGGCGCGCGAGGACATCGAGGCCACGGTCCTGGAACGCTCCACCTTCACCGAGGAGAGCGGCGCCGGTATCCAGCTCGGACCGAACGCGACGCGAATCTTGCGGGCGCTCGGCGTGCTCGACCTGCTTCTTCCCTCCGCGTGTCGGCCGGAGGCAATTTGGCTCTTCGATGGATTGAGCGGACGCCGGCTCGCCGAAGTCCCCTTGGGCGATACCGCAGAACGCCGTTATGGCGCACCCTACATCACGCTGCACCGGGCGGATCTGCATGCGGGCTTACGGGCAGCGGCCGATGCCGCCGCGCCCGTCTCGCTGACATCCGGTTTCGACGTCTCTGGCATCGACGCCAATGGCGAACTCGGCGTCACCGATCTCGACGGAACCGGATTACAGGGTTCCAGTCTGATCGGCGCCGACGGGCTATGGTCTACGGTGCGCAAATGGATGGCCCCCGACGCCAAGCTTGCCTTCTCCGGCGCGACGGCCTTCCGCGCGCTGGTGCCACGCGCGCAGCTTCAGGCGCCTTTCGACGCGCCGGTCGTGGGGCTGTGGCTCGGGCCGCGCGCGCATCTCGTCCACTATCCCGTTCGCGCCGGCGAGGCGCTGAACGTCGTGGCCGTGATGGACGGCGGCCAAGAGGCCCAAGGTTGGAACCGGACGACGGACGCAAGCGCCTTGCACGCCGGCTTCACGCGTTGGTGCAAGGAGTCGAAATCATTGCTTGATCGGGCGGAGGACTGGCGCGCCTGGTCGCTCTTTTCGCTTGCCCCCCTTCGGCATTGGAGCCGGGGCGCAGTGACACTTCTGGGCGATGCGGCGCACCCGGTGCTGCCATATCTGGCGCAAGGCGCAGGGCTTGCGATTGAGGACGCGGCGACACTCGCCAAATGCTTGGCCGGCACGCCCGACGATCCTGCAAAGGCATTCCGCACCTACGACGCAGCGCGCCGGCGCCGCGCGCTGCGCTTGCAAAACACTGCGCGCCGCTTCGGCTGGGCCTATCACATGCGCGGACCTGCGCGTTTGGCCCGGAACGCATCGCTTCGCGTGCGCAGCCAGGAGGCGGCTTTGCGCCAATTCGATTGGCTGTACGGCGGAGAATAACGCTCGACGTGCGGCAAAAATCCACCAAACCGCCTACCGGTTTCCAGCGACTTTCGACGGCGCGCCGACTATGCTTGCCTGACACTGAGATTCTCGCCACTGCACTCAAGGCCGCCACCATAAGCGGTTGAAATTTCTACACACTTGGTCGTCTCATCGATGCTGCTTGCCTTCGTTACACTCACGCCCTTTCTCGGCGCGATCCTCCCTTTGCTGGCGATCCGATTTGGGCGCAATACCTGCGCGCTCGCCGCGGGCGCGGTGACCCTGACGGCGCTGGTGCTGCTGATGTCGCAAGCACCGGCCGTCTATGACGGCGAGGTCATCACCTGGGGCGTGCCCTGGCTGCCGATGATCGGCATGTCCTTTTCGTTCTTCCTCGACGGACTGGGACTGTTCTTCGCCGCGCTCATTCTCGGCATGGGCCTGCTGATCATTCTCTACGCGCGCTACTATCTCGGGTCCGACGATCCGATGGGGCTCTTCTATTTCTATTTGCTGCTGTTCCAGGGCGCGATGGTCGGCATCGTGCTCTCGGACAACATTCTGCTGCTGATCGTCTTCTGGGAGCTGACGAGCCTCACCTCGTTCCTGCTCATCGGTTATTGGAGCGATCAGGCCGCATCGCGTCAGGGCGCGCGCATGGCGCTCGTGGTAACCGGCGCAGGCGGGCTCGCGCTCATCGGCGGGATGCTGCTGCTCGGCCACATCGCCGGCTCCTACGAAATTTCAGAGATCCTGCAACGCGGCGATGTCATCCGCTCCTCACCGCTGCTCTTGCCGACGCTGCTGCTCATCTTAGGCGGTGCCTTCACCAAGTCGGCGCAGTTCCCGTTCCACTTCTGGCTGCCGCATGCCATGGCCGCGCCAACGCCGGTGTCGGCCTACCTGCATTCGGCCACCATGGTGAAGGCGGGGCTGTTTTTGCTAGCGCGGTTCTGGCCGGTATTTGCCAGCACCGACGCCTGGTTTCTTATCGTGGCGCCGGTCGGTCTCATCACCATGCTGATCGGCGCCTGGATTGCGCTGTTCAGAGACGACCTCAAGGCGCTTCTCGCCTATTCGACGGTCAGTCATTTGGGCCTCACGACCATGCTTCTCGGCATGGCGACGCCGCTCGCGGCGATCGCCGCCGTGTTCCACATTCTCAATCACGCGACCTTTAAGGCCGCACTGTTCATGAGCGCAGGCATCGTCGACCACGAGGCCGGCACGCGCGACATCCGCAAACTCGGCGGCCTGCTGACGCTCATGCCCATCACGGCGACGCTCGCCTTCATCGCCTCTGCCTCCATGGCCGGCATCCCATTGTTCAACGGCTTTCTCTCAAAGGAGATGATGCTCGAAGAGGCCTCGCATACGGTCTATGCGGGGTATCCGTGGATCTTCCCGGTCCTGGCGACACTCGCCGCGCTTGTTTCGGCCGCCTACTCCTACCGCTTCGCCATCAGCACGTTTCTGGGCAAGCCTCGCGACGACTATCCGAAGAAGCCCCACGACCCGCCGGTCGGCATGTGGCTTCCCGTCGCCATCCTCATCGTGCCCGTGATCGCCATCGGCATTCTTCCGGCCTTGACGGCCGGCGCCATCGTCGAACGCACGGCGCTCGCCGTCGTCGGCGGACAATTGCCCGAGTACAAGCTTGCGCTCTGGCATGGCGTCACACCCGCCCTTTGGATGAGCGTGATCGCGCTTGCCGGCGGCGCCTTACTGTTCACCGCCTACCGCCAGGCCGAGGCCCTGCATCGCGTCTTTGCCGGACCGGAGGCAAAGCGGCTCTACGATGCGGCGATCGCCGCGCTAGTCTCCGGCGCCCGCGCCTTCACGGACGCAACCCACAACGGGTCCCTGCCCCGCTATGCGGGCATCATCCTCACGGCGATCGTCGCCGTCGGCGCAACCGCGTTCTTGAGCGCGCCATACGCGGCAGGCACCCGTGAGGTTATTCCGGTCGAATTTCCCGCACTCGCCGCTTGGGTGGTCCTGGCGGCGATCTGCGTCGCGCTGCTCTTCTGGCATCGCGAAAGGCTGCTTGCCCTCGTGCTGACCAGTGGCGTCGGGCTGATCACCTCGCTCGCCTTCCTGGAGTTCTCCGCGCCGGACCTGGCATTGACGCAAATCTCCGTCGACATCGTGACGACTATTCTGCTGCTCCTCGCCCTCAATCTCTTGCCGAAGACCTCACGCGGCGAAACCCCGCTTGCCGGACGCTTGGGACGCGGCACGCTGTCGGCGGCGGTTGGCCTCGGGGTCGGTGCCCTCGCCTACGCGATCATGACGCGCGACTTCCAGTCGATCTCCGACTACCACCTTGCGGAAGCCAAACCTGGGGGCGGCGGCACCAATGTCGTCAACGTCATCCTCGTCGACTTCCGTGGTTTTGATACGTTCGGCGAGATCATCGTCCTCGGCATCGCCGCGATCACGATCTTCGCGCTGCTGGACACGGCGCTGAGGGGCGCCGCCGCAAAGACCTTAGAGTCGATCCGCTCGCCCGAGCAGAGCAAGGACGCGCATCCGCTAATGCTGGTTGTCGCGACACGCGTGCTGTTGCCGCTGGCGCTTACCGTAGCGGTCTTCATCTTCCTGCGCGGGCACAACCAACCCGGCGGCGGCTTTATCGCCGGGCTTATCGTCGCCGTCGCCCTCATCATGCAGTATCTGGCGAGCGGTTATGCCTGGGCGGCGGAGCGGACCAGCGTCGACACCCAAACCGTGATTGGCGCGGGCGTCGCCATCGCCGGCCTTGCGGGCCTTGGCTCCTTATTCTTCGGCTGGCCGTTTCTGACGAGCACTTACACATATGTCGAGCTGCCGCTTATCGGCGAGATCGAGCTCGCGTCCGCCATCGCTTTCGATCTCGGCGTTTTCCTTGCGGTCGTCGGCGTCGTGATGCTGTCTCTCGCCCAAATCTCGCGCGTCGAGGAGCGCGCCGAACATGAGCCCGTCCCCGAAGGCCCCATGGATGTGCCGCTGAAAAAAGGCCGCATCGTCAGCTCGAACGGGCAGGAGAGCTGACATGGAGCTTCTCGTCGCCAGCGCAATTGGTTTGATCACCGCCGTCGGGGTCTATCTGATCCTCCAGCAACGGACCTTCCCCATCGTCGTCGGGCTGACCCTGTTGTCGTATGCGGTGAACATCTTCCTGTTTGCCGCAGGCCGGCTTGCGGTCAACCAGCCGCCGATCCTCACCGGCGCCGACGCCTATGCCGATCCGTTGCCTCAAGCCCTCGTGCTGACGGCCATCGTCATTTCGTTCGGCATGACGGCCCTGATCGTCGTGCTTGCGTTGCGCGGCTTCCTGGAGACCGAAACGGACAGCGCGGACATTCCGCCAGACGATCTCAAGGCGGACAAACGATGACGGCGGGTTTCACGACAGATTGGGTGATTGCCCCCGCCATTCTGCCAGCGATGACGGCGGCGCTGTTGATCGTGGCCTGGCGCCGCGACATCCAAATGCAGCGGATCGTGTCCGTCATTTCCGCCGTGGCGCTGCTCGGCATCGCGCTGTTCCTGTTCGACCTTGCGAGCGACGGCACGGTTCGGGCCTATCGCGTGGGCGCCTGGCCTGCCCCCTTCGGCATCGTGCTCGTGCTCGACCGCCTTTCGGCCCTGATGCTGCTGCTTGCGGCGGGGCTCGCACTCGCGGTCCTCATCTATGCGCTGGCGGGATGGGACAAGCGAGGACGCCACTTCCACGCTTTGTTTCATTTCCAGCTTCTTGGTTTGAACGGCGCCTTCCTCACCGGCGACATCTTCAACCTGTTCGTGTTCTTCGAGGTGATGCTGATCGCCTCCTATGGGCTCATGTTGCATGGCGCGGGCGCACGCCGCTTGCGCGCCGGCTTTCAATACGTGGCCATCAACCTCGTTGCTTCGACGCTGTTCCTGATTGCCGTCGGCCTGATCTACGGCATCACCGGCACGCTCAACATGGCGGACTTGGCCCAAAAGGTGCCGCAGGTCACGGCCGGCAACGAAGCACTGCTCAAGACCGGGGCGATCCTTCTGTTCCTGGTCTTTGCGATCAAGGCCGCCTTCGTGCCGCTGCATTGGTGGCTGCCGGCAACTTATGCCGCGGCCTCGGCGCCGGTGGCCGCCTTGTTCGCCATCATGACAAAAGTCGGCGCCTACGCAATCATCCGCATCTTCGGCACGATCTTCGGCGACGGCGCGGGCGCGCTAGCAAACATGGTGATTCCCTGGATTCTCCCCGCGGCACTCCTCACGCTGGCTGTCGGCACGATCGGGCTTCTCGCCAGCCGCAGACTGCTCGACCTCGCCGCGTTCAGCATCGTCGCCTCCATGGGCACGCTGTTGATCGCCATCAGCCTGTTCGACGTCGATGGCCTGACGACCGCGCTCTACTATCTCGTGCACAGCACGCTCACAGGCGCCGCGCTATTCTTGATCGTCGACCTCATCTCTGAACGGCGCGGGGAAACGCTCGATTGGCTGGTCCCGGCGAACCCCATCAGCCAGGCCCCGATCCTGGGCACCTTGTTCTTCCTCATCGCGCTCGGCGTTGTCGGCCTGCCGCCGCTGTCCGGCTTCATCGGCAAACTCATGGTGTTGGATGCGACCTATGAGACGCCGCATGTCTGGCTGATCTGGGCGCTGGTCCTCGTCGCTTCTCTGATGATGACGATTTCATTCGCGCGCGCCGGCAGTGTTGTATTCTGGAAGACAGACGGTAGGACCACCGGCGCCACCTGGGCAACGGCCGCGATCGCGCCAATGGCCGCCGTAGCGGTTCTGGTGACGGCAAGCGCAGCGTTGAGTGTCTTTGCCGGTCCCGCAGTCGAAGTATTCCACGCAACGGCGGTACAGGCGCTCGATCCGGCAGGCTACATCGACGCCGTGCTGACCAGCCAAGCCAACGCGCAACCGACAGGACAGTGAGCATGTTCAAATCACTGGTGCCCCATCCGCTTCTCACACTGCTCATCCTCCTCGTCTGGATGATGCTCAACAGCGTGTCGTGGGGCGCGGCCATCCTCGGTCTGACCCTCGGCGTCGCGATCCCACGCCTCACCAGTGCCTATTGGCCCAGCAGGCCGCTTATCAGCAGCCCGCTCACGATCGTCACCTACGCCCTCATCGTGCTGTGGGACATTGTGGTGGCGAATTTCCAGGTCGCCTATCTGATCTTGTTCCGCCGCGGAGACTCGCTCCGCTCGCAGTTCGTGACCGTGCCGCTCGACCTCAGAACGCCCGAAGCGATTACGGCGCTCGCCGGAACCATCACCATGACGCCCGGAACGGTCAGCGCCGATCTCAGCGGCGATGGGCGCGCACTCCTCGTCCATTGCCTCGAGACGGACGACCCGGAAGCGACCGTGGCGACTATCAAGTCACGCTACGAAACCAGACTGAAGAGGATCTTCGAGAGATGATCGAAATTGCGTCCATGATCGGGTTCGGCGCCATCGGCGTGGCGATGCTGTTGAGCCTTTACCGCTTGCTCGTCGGCCCTGACATGGCGACCCGCGTGCTCGCCCTCGACACGCTGACGATCAACGCCATCGCGCTCGTTGTGCTGGTGGGCATCTATTTCGGCAATGAGATCTATTTCGAGGTCGCATTGCTGTTCGCGATGGTGGGCTTTCTCACCACCGTTGCCTACTGCAAGTACATGCTGCGCGGCAACGTGATGGAGTAAAGAGATGACCGAATTTGGCGACTTTGCAATTGCGGCCCTGATTTGCCTCGGCGCTTTTTTTCTGTTTGTCGGCTCGTTCGGCCTTGCCAAGCTGCCGGACCTGATGCGCCGGCTGCACGGCCCCACCAAGGCGACGACGCTCGGCATCGGCTCGATGCTGATCGCCTCGATGCTCTATTTCATGCTGAAGCATGACATGGTCGCGATTCAGGAGCTCCTGATCACGACCTTCCTGTTCCTGACCGCGCCGGTCACCGCGCTCATGGTGGCGAAGACGCACATCCTGCGCGACAAAAAGAGCCGCAAGAAACTGCCACCCACGGGCCGCGACATCGGCTGGGCCGTGATCGACGGCCCCGAAACGGAAGACTAACGGAGTACGCCATGTTCATCGCCATGAACCGCTTCAAGGTGAAGAAGGGATCGGAAGCCGACTTCGAGCAGGTCTGGCTCACCCGCGAAACGCATCTTGAAGACGTGCCGGGCTTTATCGAGTTTCATCTTCTCAAAGGGCCCGAGCGCGACGATTACGTGCTCTACGCCTCGCACAGCCAATGGCGCTCGCAAGCCGACTTCGAGGCCTGGACGCGCTCGGAAGCCTTCCGCAAGGCGCATGCCCGCGCTGGCGAAGGCAAGCCGCTCTATCTCGGCCATCCCGAGTTCGAGGGCTTTACGCCACTCCAGGAGGTGTATGCAAAAGGCGCCGCTGCCGAATAGGCGCTCGCCTAGTCGCCGCCAAAACCGGTGGCCTTGCGCGTGAGATTGAATCTCGGCACGCCCTTTTGCGGCATGAACATCTCGACGCAATTGCCCGGACCATCGGTGAACACCCAAGGGTGCGTGACATAGGTGTCGATCCGATAGCGCTCCCCGGGCTGGAGGCTGGCGTAGTTCACCAGGGTTCCGTTGAAGTCCACCCAGTCGACGTGGCGATATTCGCCACTCTTGTTGACGAATGTAACTGTGACCGGCGTGTTGGAGTTTTTCGACTTCACCTTGCCGAACATAGAGCATGATGCTGCCTCGGCATCCCCGGACAGACCGGCAAGCGCCAAGATAACCAACGCCGACGCAAACGCCGCTTTACAGAATCGCATGGGCCTCACCATTCCTGCCAGCATCAGTTCACCCGCCGCACCTGGACGAGGTTGTCGGAGAATGTCGGCGCGTGCCCCAAACTGGCAAAGTTGTCCGAACTGATCGAGTTCACTGACCCGTCCGAGCGGTTGAGGCTGCGCCAATAACCGAGCGTCGCCACGACCACGCCCTGGTTCACATCGTCCGTGACGCGCGCAAGTCCCTCAAAGTCGCCTCGGCCGTTGTATACGCGCACGGGATCGCCATCGCGGATCGAACGAGCCTTCGCATCCTCTTTGCTGATCAGCACGAACTGCTCGCCCTGGCCTTTGATCTTGTGCTCTTCGTTGGCGTAGCACGAGTTGAGGAAGCCGTGGCTCTTCGGCGATATGATATTGAGCGGGTATTGATCGGCGAGATTGGGATTGGTCTCCACGCTCTCGCGCGGCGGCAAATATCCCGGCAGCGGGTCAACGTCCTCGCCCGACTGGTTTTCCTCGTACATCATGCGGAACGGCGGCGCGACGAAGTTCTTCGCGCCTTCGACCATGAATTCCACCTTGCCAGACGGCGTCGGGAAATTGCCTTCAGCATGAGGCAGGCGGTCGTCCGGCGTGCCGACGGCGAGATGGAAATAGCCGTGCTGCCGGAAGTGTTCCATGTCGATGCCGCCCATCTGCGGCGCGTCCCATTGAACGTAGTGCTCAGCGAGTTCCATGTCGCTCATGGTGAAGCGCGGATCGTCGTCGAAGCCGAACGCCTTGCCAAGTAAGCGGAAGATCTCCGCATTGGACTTCGCCTCGCCGCACGGCTCGATCGCCTTCTCGTTGAGCGTCAAATAGAAATGCCCCCAGGAGAACATCATGTCGTCGTGCTCGCCGGCCATCGTCGCGGGCAGAATGATGTCCGCATAGGCCGCCGTGTCCGTCACGAAGTGCTCGGCGGTGACGAAGAACAAATCTTCGCGGGAGAGCCCCTGAACAATACGATTGGTTTCCGGCGCCTGGCTCACGGGGTTCGTGTTGTAGACAAAAAGCCCCATGATCGGCGGGTCGAGATTCATGTCGCCCATAAGCGCCTTGCCGAGCTGCAAATTGTTCACCACGCGGGTGCCAGGCCGAATGTAGTCGGGACGCGAGACACGTCCCCAATCCACCGGGAATTCCCAGAGTGGCATTTGCAGGAGGCCGCCGCCCACATGGCGCCATGACCCGGCAAGCGCCGGGATCGCGCACACCGCGCGTATGGTCTGCCCACCGCCCGCGTGCCGCTCGAGCGCGACACCCATGCGGATCACCGATGGCTGCACCGTGGCGAACTCGCGGGCGAACTTCGAGATGTCCTCAGCCGCAACGCCGGTGACCTTCTCCACATAGTCCGGCGTAAAATCGAGCGCGCGTTGGGCGAGTTCCGAGAACCCGACCGTGTGTTTGTTGACCCACTCGTCATCAACATACCCACCGCGGATCAGCGCCGCGATGATGCCCATGGCAAGTGCACCGTCCGTGCCGGGCTTCGGCGCGATGTGCCAGTCAGCCGCCTTCGCCGTGCGTGACCGATAGCTATCGATCACCACGACCTTGGCGCCCTTCTTCTGGGCTTCGAGCACAAACGGCCAGTGATGCAAGTTGGTGGAGATCGAGTTGCAGGCCCAAATGACAATGTACTTGGAATGCACGAAACTTTCGGGGTCGACGCCGCCCGTGGGCCCGACCGTCAACAGCCACGCGGTCGAAGATCCCGAAGCGCAGAACGTCTTCTCGTTCACTGTGGAGCCAAGCCGGTTGAAGAACGCATCGCCGCAGGTGAGCCCCTGCACCAGCCCTTCATTGCCGAGATAGCTGTACGGCATGATTGATTGGCTGCCGTGTTTGGCGATGATGTCCTTCCAGCGCGATGTAATCTCGGCGATCGCCTTGTCCCAAGAGATGCGCTCGAACTGGCGGTTCCCCTTCGGGCCAACGCGCCGCAAGGGATGGAGCACGCGGTCGGGATTGTAGTGGTGATCGTGATAGTCCTTGAGCTTCACGCACAGCCCACCCCTTGTCATCGGGTGTTCCTTATTGCCCCGGACGTCGACGAGCTTGCCGTCAGCAACCTCGTAGATCATGGCACAAGTGTCGGGACAGTCGTGGGGACACCCTCCGAAAAACCTGTCGCGCTTGGGCTGTTCATTCATGCTGGCTCCTCCCTCATCCCGTCTAGCGGCTCTTGATGGCCACTGATCTGCATCAGAGTACGAAGGTCGGAGACCTTTGTCGATTCAGCACCGGCACGGATTGGCGATGGGCGCCCAACGTCCTAATTTTCCGCAGGAAAGCGCAGCCCTTAAGCGCGAAAGCCCATCCAGCTGAAGACCAGCAGGACAATGACAAGGGCCGCGATGGTAAGCGGGCGGTTGCGAAACTGCGGACCAACCCACCTGCCGTTGAAGATCAGGAGAGCGAGCGCCAGGACTGGAAACAGCAGCGCGCCGGTAACAGCGTAGGCCAGTTGGATATCGCGAAAGCGCCAATAAAGTCCCGCTATGGGCACGATAGCGATGAGCAGAAGGTAAGCCCGATACGGCGCTGCGCGCGTGTCGACGCGGGCAACCTCGCTGCTTGGCTGGCGCTCCAGCAAGCGCCAGCAATCGGCGAAGAGATATGGGATGGACTGCCACACGCCGAGAAGACTTGAGAACACCGCGCCCAGCGTGCCGATGAGAAACAGCCACTTGCCGAACGGCCCGAGCAGTGCCTCGAGCTGCTCCGACAGCGTCACGAGCAACGTCGCGCCGCTGCCGTCGATACTGATGGTCGAACCGACGATGACCATTGCTAGGCCAAAGATTGCCGTCGCCACATAGCCCGTGACGAGATCGATGCGGCATGCGCGCAAGTCTTGCCTGTCGGTCAGCCCTTTTTCGCGCAACCAATAGCCGTAACAAAGCACGGTGAGCGTCCCGCCGACGCCGCCGATCAGAGCGAGCGTCCACTTGACCCCCTCCCCGCCCGCATCCGGAATGCGCGGGATGAATAGCCCCTCCAGAACGGGGACCGTTCCCGGCCAGAGCAGCGCGGCCGTCAGCACGACGGTGACGAACATGATTAGAATGCAGAAACGCATGACGGTCTCAAACACGCGATAGCCGCCGAACCAAACGATGGCGAGACCGATCAGGCTCGCGGCGATGCCGAACACGACCTTGCCGCGTGCGGCGTCCTCGAAGACCGGCAGCATCGCGTAAAGCGTCACGCCACTCGCGCTCATCAAGGCCGAGCCCACGAAGAAGGACCACAGCAGGAGATAAGGCAGAAAGCACCAAATCACGCCGCGGCCCAGACGGCTGACAGCGCCTTCCAGCAGCGTTTCGCCGGTCGCCAGTTGCCACCGCGCCAGACCTTCTGTCACCACGAACTTGAAGAACGCACCGACGACCACGGCCCAAAGGACGGCCAGTCCCAAAATCCCGCCAACGAGACTGCCCGTGGCGAGATCGCCGGCACCGACACCGGTCGCCGCAAGCAGCAGCCCGGGCCCAATGAGAAAGAATGTTCCGCTCTTGGAAGACGACATCCGGCGCAAACTAGCGGGTGCAGGCGGCGGGAGTCGAATTCGGTGCGGCTCTCCTATAAGCTAAGCTTTCGCACGACCGTTCAAATGAAACCGGTCATTCGACGCATTTGCCCTTGGGGAGGCTACAAGAGATGCCATTTTCGCTCGCTCAACTCATCGTTTGGTTGATCATAGGCGTGATCGCTGGCTCGCTGGCAGGAACCGTTGCGACAGCAGGCGCCGGTCTAGGCCGTTGGACCAGCGTTGGTGTCGGTCTGGTCGGCGCATTGATTGGCGGCCTCATTTTTCACCTATTCGGGATCTGGCCAGGCCTCGATGCGATTTCCATCTCACTTAGGAGCATCGTTGCAGCCTTTATCGGCTCACTGATCTTTCTGCTGCTTCTTTGGATCTTCAAACGCGGACAGGGCGGCGCCTAGTCTGACATCAATCGCTCTGTCTGGTTGGGAGCGACTCCTTGGCTACTCGTTTGGCCATTAGCCGACGTTGAGGGGGCTTGCCGAAGGTTGGTAATGAAGTTGGCTACGGCAGTCCGGTTGCTTAGCGGGGTGGGATATTGTCTCCCGATCGTCGCCGTGGGGTTGGCATCGTCGCCCCTTGCCGCCAACGAATCTTGGCTCGAATTCGTCGGACAGTCCGAACCTGTCGAATGGATCCCGCCGTCTCAGAGCGACAATCCAGATGCGATCGATCCAAACGTTGACGATCCCTACGACATTGTCGACGAGGGCTGGGAGCCTCTCAAGATTGGACCTGTGCGGGTCGGCGGCGCCTTCCGCTTCAACTACATCTACAAAGACTGGGACGAGGACTTTCAAGGACTCGGCGAACTGGCCTTCGACACCGCGCGGATCAATCTCGACCTGGACGACGATGCAAGTCCGATGTCCGGCTCCTTCGAATACCGGTACTACCGGGACAAGTTCGCGGACGGTCACGACTATTCGATGATCCATCACGCCTGGATCGGGCGGAAGTTCGGCGAGCGGCGCGAAGTACAGGCCGGCATAACGAAGGTCCCCTTCGGCATCCTGCCTTACGCATCGCACAACTGGTTCTTTCAGTTGCCGTACTATCTCGGGTTCGAAGACGACTACGATCTCGGCGTGAAGTTCATTGGCGACTACGCGCCCTGGAACATTCAAGCGGCATACTTTGCACGCGATGAGGGGAACTACTTCGGCGACAGCGACGACAGCGCGCGCTACGCCTACGATCTCGTGCGCGAGGGCACGAACGGCAATGCCGAACGTGACCAGTTCAATGGTCGCTTGGCCTACACGATGGAACCTCGGGAGGGGTACAGCACGGAGATCGGCGTTTCGCTGATGGTCGGAGACATATCGAACGACAACCCGCTAGGAGGCGATGGAAGCCGGTATGCGATGGCCGCGCATCTCGTCGGGAATTACGACCGTTGGAATCTCATGCTCCAGGCGATCCACTACAACTTTGACCTGAACAACGACCCAAACCGCGACGCGAGTCCAAACGGAAGCTTCGTCGTCCTAGGCGCATACGATGCGGAGTATTATGTGGCCTCGGTCGCGAGCGTCTACACCGCAGGACTTGCGTATACCCTTCCGGTCGATTGGCAACGCATCAAGTCGCTCACCTTCTATAATGACTTCAGCTTGATGGATAAGCAGGAAAGCGACTTTCACGACAGCATGCAGAACGTGCTCGGCTGCGCCGTAGACGCCGAACCGTTCTATATTTACATCGACCTCGCCATGGGCAAGTACCACCCCTGGCTTGGCGGAGATTGGACCACCGCCCTTGCCAGCGGCGGCCTGGAAAGCGACTGGCACACGCGCTTCAACATCAATGTTGGGCTCTACTTCTAAGCCCATGGTGTGGAGTATCCTCATAAATTGCGGCTTGGGCCGGAACAGGCTCCTCGGAAGGTTCCCACATCGTGCGCAACATTAGCTTCCGGGCCACTCTCCTCACCCTCATGCTGGCCGTGCTGCTCACTGCGGTGGCACTGATGGGGACGGCCGCCTATCTGTATGCGCGATTCGCTGTGCAGGACCTCGGCGCACAAGTGATCACGCAAGCGTCCGCGCGCGTCGAACAACATGTGCAGCATGCGTTGGACGTTGCCGAGGAAGAGGCGGACACGGTCACCACGCTGATACAAGAACGCTGGCTCGATCCCGAAAACGAAGAGCACGCCAGCACCTACTTCCTTGCCGCGCTTGAGGCACGGCCGAGCCTGTCCTACCTGTCGTTCGGCATGCCGAGCGGAAAGTACTATCACGCCCTCCGCGACCGCGATGGCGGGCTCAGCGTCTTGCAGCTAACGCCCGAGGACGATGGAAGCCGCCGCCTCTACGAATTCAATGTTCAGCCTGACGGCGCGCCGGAAGTGGTTCGCGACATTCCACAGTCCAAGCGCACCCCGCCCTATGACCGGCCCTACTACCGCGCGGCGCGCGATGCAGACGAGGCGATCTGGACTGAGTCGTATGTGTTCCTCGGATCCGGAGAGTCGTTGGACGTTCCAGGGGTGAGCCGTGCCGTGCCAGTGAAGCAAGCGGATAACGACAGCCTCGCCGGCGTGCTGACCGCCGATTTCGATCTCCACGCGTTAAGCCGCTTCCTTCGCAATGTCACTTTGGGGGATGAAGGGTTCTCCTTCCTGGTGGAGGTTACATCGGACGGCACCCCACGGGTTATCGCCCACCCGGCGGCAGCGGACCCCGATCCCGACAAGCGGCTCGACCTGACCGAACCGTCTCCGGACGGCGAAGGCCGCGTTACCGTGCGCGCCAACGAGATCAAAGAGCCGCGCGTGGTCAAGTTCCTCGATGTGCTTGGTGACGATCTCTCCGCGGTGCCGGCGGATCTCCAGAACGTACGATTTGAAACCGATGGCCGTTCATATATCGGCGGCTTCCGGCATCTCGGCCGCGAGGGAGGCCCGAACTGGATCATCGCCATGTTGCTGCCCGAGGGCGAAGTCTTCGGCGACGTTCAGCGCATGGCGCGGCTCATGCTGTATCTCGGGCTCGGCGGTGTACTCATGGCTGCCGTGCTCTCCGTGCTGCTCTCAAAACGCATTGCCGGAAGTTTGAGCGCAATCGCCGCGGAGACCCGCGAGATCGGACAATTCCAACTGGAGCCGAAACCCCCGATCCAAAGCCGCATCCGAGAAATCGCCACGCTGGCCGGCTCGGTCGAGGAAATGAAGACGGGCCTGCGATCCTTCCAGAAATACGTGCCCGCAGACCTGGTGCGCCTACTGCTTGCGTCCGGGGAGGAAGCCAAGCTCGGCGGCGCCCGGAAGGAGATCACGATCTACTTCTCCGACATCGTCGGATTCACCTCAATCTCCGAAAGCCTTTCCCCCGAAGAGCTTGTCGACTTGCTTGCGCGCTATCTCGACGAGATGACGGGCGAAATCCTTCGCAACGGCGGGACAGTCGACAAGTTTGTCGGTGATGCAATCATGGCCCTTTGGGGCGCACCCCGCCCTCACAAATGGGACGCGCTGGCGGCGTGCCGTGCGGCACTTGCCAATCGTACGAAGCTGGCGGAACTCCGCCAAGAGTGGGCCGAGGCCGGCCTGCCCGCGCTCCACGCGCGTACCGGCATCCACACCGGGCCGGCCATCGTCGGCAATTTCGGCAGCCCCAACCGCCTCGACTACACAGCCATGGGAGACACGGTCAACGTCGCCAGCCGGATCGAAGGTCTCAACCGGATTTTCGGCACGGAGATTTTGATCAGCGAAATCACGCGTAAAGCGGTCGATGAGGTTATGTTCACGCGCCCGATCGACATGGTCGCCGTCAAAGGACGCAAAGAAGGCATCTTGATCTATGAGTTGATCGGCGAAGCAAGGACCGTCTCGGATGCGGATCGGCGTTTCGCGGAAGTCTATGGCGAGGCGCTCGATGCGTATCTGGACCGCAAGTGGGACGCGGCCCATAAGGCATTCAAGGCTGCCGCGAAGCTGAACCCCGAAGACACCGCAACGCGCATCATGCTCGAGCGTTGCGAGGCGTACCGCGCCTCACCCCCACCGCCGGATTGGGATGGTGTGTTCCGCGCGCCGAAGTAAGCGAGGGAACAGGTGGTGCGGACGGCGGGAGTCGAACCCGCACGGGGGTTGCCCCCCTCAGGATTTTAAGTCCTGTGTGTCTACCAGTTCCACCACGTCCGCTGACGCCAAACCACGTCTGACGATAGCGCCTGAGCCATCTGTATAGACGGAGTCTTTGCGCGAGGGAAAAGCCCTTAGACCGGAAAGGACAGCTTCTCCCGCGAAGGGCCTGGACGGATAAGGCCCGGCCGGAGCTGAAAGAAACGTTCAGGTCTTGGGTGGCGCCTCGTCCTCTGACTCACCCGCGCCCTCGTCCTCAGGCTCCTCCGCATGTTCCTCACCCTCAGGCGACTCGGATAATGAGTCTTCTAGCTCTTCGGGCTCTCGCTCCGGCTCGGGTTCCGGCTCGTCCGCGGGTTCCGGTTCCGGTTCGGGCTCAAACTCAGGTTCTGCCGCCTTCACGAGAGCCGGAACTGGCGCAGGTCCGCTTTCCTCAAGCGGAACCTCCTTGAACCCCGTCTCCAGGGTCGCGCGCAACAGAAGGAAGATCACCACCGCGTTGAGCAAATGCCACATGAAGTGCGTACCGACGTCGCGCCCATCGATCGTCACCTCATCGCAGAAGACAAAGTCGAGCGAGCGCAGGAGGACCGAGACGATAAAGACCACCGCGGCGCCGAGAACATAAGGCGCGGCCCTGTGGCGACGCTCGGCCGCCAGCATGCCGACGATGATCATCGCGGCGAGCGCCGGCAAATAGGACATGCTCCCGTTGAGGCAGGTCTTGGAGCCTTCCACCGTACCCGCAAGGCCAATGCCGCCGTCCCAGCAATGCACTTGCGCGGCCGCCGCCATGAGCCCGGCGAAGCCCGCCACGAGCAGCACCGTCCAGCCGGGCGGCACGCTCAAGAAGCGGTTCAACGCAACACCGAGATAGACCAGCATGAACACGGTGATGGGGATCACGTCGGCCAGCTCCGTGCCTGCGGTCGCAAAGAGATGGAACGCGAGGCTGCCGAGCCCAATAAGAAAGACGAGCGCGATGAGGAGATAGTGGTCCGCGCTGCGCTGCTCGCGCGGCCGCCAGAGCAGGCACTGCCAAAAGATCAGCGCGGCGAGGAAGAAGCCGGCGTTGGAGACGGCGTTAAGCGGTTCAGCCCAAAGCGCCGTGTCAGTGCCGCGCTCGCAATATTGGAACACGTGCTCGCCAAGAGTCATGGCCCCTTTTCCTTTCGACCCGTGAACTAGGAAAGAACCCTTCCCGCCGGCGAACATTCCGC